>JBCKZS010000148.1:0-2002 GCA_038918905.1 Vicinamibacterales bacterium | reverse complement strand
GCGCCGTTCTGATCAACTTCGATCAACCGTATATGTTCGGTTACAAGCCGCGACAGAACTATCAGGGCCTGCTGGAGCAGGTCGTGTTGGAGTTCCTCGAATCAGATCGGCAACTGGCTGAAGCGATGATGAAGAGTCCGCTGCTGAGTCCAGACGTCGTGCCGGCGACGACGTTTGACGACGTGATGCGCCTGGTAGAAGCGCCGCCGGATCCGTTCGTGCCGAAGGACGACCATGGCTCGCGGCGTTCGGCGTCAGCGCGCCGTATCGACTTCGTACAACGGGACGCCAGCAACAGGACGCTTGGTCGCAACGGCGAGGAGTGGGCGAACGAGTTCGAGCGGCGTCGGCTGCACGATATCGACAAGCGGCCAGACTTGGCAAAGCGCGTGGACTAGGTGGCTCAGTCTCGGGGAGATGGTCTGGGCTATGACATCGAGTCGTTCAACGGCGACGGCAGCCCGCGCCTGATCGAGGTCAAAACGACCGGGTCGGGTAAACACTTCCCGTTCTACGTCACCGCGAACGAAGTCCGCGTCTCAAGAGACCACGCGCCTCGCTACCACCTCTACCGCGTCTTCGATTTCGCACGTGCGCCGCGCCTGTATCAACTCAACGGCGCACTCGACGACGTGTGCCGGTTGGAAGCGAGCACATTCGTGGCGCGGGTGGGGTAACACATACGTTACCCACATGACGGCGTGCGATCGGCGAATGCTCGGGGGCGACGGCGTCAGTGAGAGGCGCGTTCGCTGCGAGTCGCTGTCGGCCACGGTGGGTTCTGGCGACCCACGCGGGGCAGGTGCGGGTAGTACAGACCCAACTGGTGCGGCAGATTTCAAGTGGCTTTTCCGAGCCAGCCTCAGGAACTGCCGCCGTGGTTGCTGGACTGCCAATTGCACTCGCGGCTTGGGTGAAGGTCAGAGAGGTGTTCGATCGCTTGAAAGCTGACGGGTGGTACCACGTTCGGACCGCAGGCAGTCATCGGCATTTCCAGCACGAACACAAGATCGGGACGGTCACACTGGCTGGGCACGACGGTGACGACGTGCCCCTCGGGACGTTGCGTGCTATCTTCCGTCAAGCGGGCTTGGATTGGAGGCTGCGGTGAAGAGAACGCAATACGCCGTCGTCATTGAAGAAGGGCCGACGAGCTTCGGCGCCAGCGTACCGGATCTTCCAGGCTGCTTCGCGGTCGGGCGATCGCGCGCCGACGTCGAACGGCTCATCGAGGAAGCCATCGCCGAACATATCGCCCTGCTGGAGTCGCAGGGCGTGACCGTTCCCGCACCACGGACGCGGGTCGCCACCGTCACCGTCGGCTGACGTGAACTTGTGAAGGGCGAAGCCGATGGTCGCGTTCTGACGGCCACCGGGTCGACACGATCGATATGGAGGGTTCCGGCCGCCTGTCGTCCGTGTCAAAAGGGCAGGAGTTCGTGCTCAAGGTCTCGGATGAAGGGCTGCTCAATGCCTGGCTGAGCGGGCTCTTCAGCGACGTCAAGTTGTGACTCGGCTCACGTAGCCGGCGCTGACTTCTTTGCGATCGTCACCGGGTTTGCCGTCGGCGAGTTCACGACGGCCGTGCCGCCTTGGGGTGGTTGCGGTGGGGCGGGCGGTGCTGACGGCGTGTAGCCCCGTGAAGCGGGCTTGGTTCCGTTATTAGCCATGTTGGTTTGCCTCCGGATTCTCCGATACAGCCTGAAAGAATTCTACCAGTTCGCAGTCGTCGAACGAGATAAGGGCCCCTGCCGTACTGGGCACGACACCCGTGAATCGGCCGGCCGTGTCGACGACCCATGCCTGTTCGACGTAGATATCGCGCCCGTTCGGGAAGGAGCTCGCGAAGGACCGCGGTCCGAAGTAGCCACCGATCGACTTTCCATTCTTCAAGCGGCACAGAATCCAGCAAGGCTCGCACCGGCCGAAGAAGAAGTCCCATGCCATTGGCGATGGATGTGTGGTCCAGCCGCGAAGGCGGCCCGACTTCAGAATCTGGCGT
>JBCKZS010000147.1:0-2014 GCA_038918905.1 Vicinamibacterales bacterium | reverse complement strand
AACGTGTAGCAGCAATCCTCGGAACAGCAGCGGTCGTCCTGTTGGCGACCAGCGTGTACGCACAGGCCCCGAACTTCGCGGGCAAATGGACGGTGGATGCGGAGAAGACGGCGGCCGCCAATCCCGCGGCTCAGGGCGGCGGCCGTGGTGGTGGCCGTGGCGGCGGCATGGGTGGTGACATGACGATCACCCAGGACGCGAAGCAGTTGATCATCAGCCGGATGGTGCAGGAGAACGAGATCAAGACGACCTACAACCTCGACGGGTCGGAGAGCAAGAACATGACGATGGGCCGCCAGGGCGGCGCGGGCATGGAGCAGGTCTCAAAGGCGAAGTGGGACGGCGCCAAGCTCGTCATCACGACGACCACGGCCATCGGCGAGCAGACCATCGTGTACTCGCTCGACGGTGCGTGGCTCGTGCGGGCCACGACGAACCCCGGCCGCGAAGGCGGCCCGGCAACCACCACGTCGACTTATTTCAAGAAAGCGGCCTAATCAGGTGCACCAGAGCACTGATGCACCAGTGCTCTGGTGCTCTGGTGCTCAAGTGCTCTGGTGCACCCGTTACTTCCAGACTTCGGCCAACGGCACGGTCACAAACGCCCGCTCCTGGTAGCGCGGGTGCGGCAGCGTCAGGTCCGGCGTGTCCAGCGTCAGATCCCCATAAAAAATCAAGTCGAGATCCAGCGTCCGTGAGGCTCTGAAGGACGTGCGGGTGCGGCCGCGTTCGCGCTCGATCGCCAGCAGCGCGTGCAGCAGGGCGTGCGGCAACAGCGTCGTGGTGCCGGCCACCACGGCGTTCAGATAGTCGGGTTGAGGTTCGGCGACGCCTTCCGCCGCGGTGTTGTGAAACGACGAGACGCGCAGGCCGGAGAGGACCGACCGCAGCCGGTCGATCGCAAAGTGGAGGTGCGCCTCGCGATCGCCAAGGTTGCTGCCAAGGGCGATGGCGACCCGGGTTGGCGTCCCGGCGTGGTCCACGGGAGGGTTACTCGACCCAGCGGTCAGTCAGCACACCGTGGCCGGTGCCCGCGCCGGCCATCCGGAGGCCCAGGACCTGTTCGTTGCCCTGCGCGATTTGCGCGAAGAACCGCTGGTGTTCCAGCGTCTCGCCCACGATGACGTTCACCATGTTGGCGTGCCGGGTGTTGGTGATGGTGCCCACGCGCGGCCGCCATGTGGCGACACACGCCTCGGCGTCACGCGCGTCCTGCTCGACGAGCGAGGTGAAGCGACCCTTCCTGCCTGGGGAGGGAATCGACGGTGGTGTCACTTCGGCTGGCGTGCCACCCCCTTCGCGAATCGCGGTCTCAAGCCAGGCGAGGTGCTCATCTTCACGGGCAATCACGAACTGGTACGTATTGTTGAAGTCGTAGTGGTCGATGTGCCGGGCGACCGCCACATGCCGCTCGCGCAGCGTGAGTTTGTCGCGGTGCAGTTCGTTGAGGATCGACAGCAGTGCAGTGGACGGCTCAGCCATCACGCGCTCTGCTTCTGTTTGCACTCGATGCAGACCCGGGTCCAGGGAATCGCTTCCAGGCGCGCCGGCGCAACTGGCTCGCCGCAATCGCGGCAGATGCCGTAGGTGCCCCTCTCCATGCGCAGCAGCGCCTCTTCGGTGGCCTGCAGGATCTTGGCGTCGGTCTGTTTCAGCTTCAGCGCGATGTGCACTTCGTTGGTGCCGGCGGCCTGGTCGGCCAGGTCGCCCTGCCGGCTGTTGACGTCGGCCGAGGCCGGCAGCGGACGGGTCCCGGTGGACGTCGCCAGAATGTCCGCGCGGCGCCTCAGCAGCACTTCTTTCAGCGTGGCGAGTCGGGTGTCGTCGATCGTGATGTCAGCCATGGTCCCCTCACACGGCCCTCCGAGGCCGAACAGGAATCCCCGATTATAGCTGATTGGCCCGGCGCGGCTACTGACCGCGCAGCGTCCCCAGCGGCTTGCGCACCAGCACGTCGATGCTGGATATCAGGCCAATCACCCCGACCACAAGCGTCGTGGCGACGATGCCGCCG
>JBCKZS010000146.1:0-2202 GCA_038918905.1 Vicinamibacterales bacterium | reverse complement strand
ACGGTGGTGCCGTCCGTCACCTCAAACGCGAGCACGGCGGGTGTCGCGAGTGCGGCAATCACCGAGTACGTCCGTCCCTGCCGCAGCGCCTGCAGGAGGGCCGCCGCATCCGCTGGTCCGTCGCCGGTCAACGGCTGTTCAAGCCTCACGACCTGCACTGCGGTCCGGAACATGTCGGCGTACGACGGGCGCGCCAGGATCGTGCGCGCCATCCGTGGCTCCGCCTGTTCGTTGATGCCGATCCGCGCATGCGCGTCGACGGCGGCCAACGCGGTCACCGGGCGCTGGCGCAGCCACGTGTCCCACCGGCGAAACGTCGCGTCAGGACGGCTGAAGACACTCGCGATGGCTTCGGACGACCGCACCAGCGAGTGCGCGGCGGCCAGGAGCAGACGCCACGACCGGTCGTCGCGCCATTCCGAGTCGGCGTTGAGCCACTCGATGCCGTCGACCGTCGCCAGGCCCCGCCATCGCAAGTCGGGTTTGGGCGAGTCGGGGTGGGCCGCGATCGTCCAGCCGCCCAACCGGTGCACATCTTCGATGGCGTCCCGGGCGTCCCCGCCAAGCGGATATGGCGCCGGCGCCTCGAGCCCCAGGGCCACCATGTGCCCCTGGGCCGTGCTGACCTCCACTGCGTCGATACACAACACGCCGTGTCGATACGCCGGCGCGTCTGGTGGCCGCGTCGCGTCGCCGTGATCCGTCAGGATGACAAACTGCAACCCCGCCGCCGCGGCGGCCACCGCCACGTCATCGACGGTGCCGCTGCCATCCGAGCGCACGGTGTGAATGTGGTACGCGCCGCGGACGAACGTGTCAGGCGCGCGGACGTCGAGCACACGCGTGACCGGCGGCAACGTGACGCCGGCGTACACCACAACGGCGGCCACCCCGGTCGCCGTTGTCATCAAGAGGATTCGTCTCACGCGCCTCGGACGGTGAAGGAAGGACGCTACAGCCCCGCGTCGGCCTTGAGCGCGGCGGCTTTATCGGTCTTTTCCCAGGTGAACTCGGGCTCGGTGCGCCCGAAGTGGCCAAACGCCGCGGTCTTCCGGTAGATCGGCCGGCGCAGGGTGAGTCCCTCGATGATGCCCTTCGGCGTCAGGTCAAAGTGCTTCCGGATCAGCGCCGTGATCGCGTCGTCAGAAATCGTGCCCGTGCCGGCCGTGTCCACGAGCACCGACACCGGTTCGGCCACCCCAATCGCGTACGCCAGTTGCACGAGCGCCTTCGAGGCCAGGCCGGCCGCGACGATGTTCTTCGCGACGTAACGGGCCATGTACGTGGCCGAGCGGTCGACCTTCGTCGGATCCTTGCCCGAGAACGCGCCGCCGCCGTGTGGCGCCGCGCCGCCGTAGGTATCGACGATGATCTTGCGACCCGTCACACCGGCGTCGCCGTGTGGTCCGCCAATGACGAAGCGGCCGGTCGGGTTGATGAAAATCTTGGTGCCGGCGTCGATGAGGTTCGACGGAATCAGTTTGTGGATCAGCGTCTCCGTCAGATCCTTCCGGAGTGTCCCGGTGTCGATCTCCGCGCTGTGCTGCGTGGAGACGACCACCGCGTCCACGCGCAGCGGCGTGTCGCCGTCGTAGTCCACCGTGACCTGCGACTTGCCGTCGGGGCGCAGGTACGTCAGCGTGCCCGAGCGCCGCAGCTCGGACAGCCCGCGCGTCAGCTTGTGCGCCAGCATGATGGGCAGCGGCATCAACTCGGGGGTTTCCGTGCAGGCGTACCCGAACATCATGCCCTGGTCGCCGGCCCCGCCCGTGTCCACGCCCTGGCCGATATCGCGCGACTGCTCGTGAATCGATGACAACACCGCGCAGGTCTCGGCGTCGAAGCCGTACTTCGCGCGGGTGTAGCCCACCTCCGTGATGACCTCGCGCACGACACGCTGCGTGTCGATGGTGCACGACGTCGTGACCTCTCCGGCCACGACGGCCAGGCCGGTCGTGACGAGTGTTTCCACGGCGACGCGGGCGATGGGGTCCTGCGCCAGAATCGCATCCAGGATGCCGTCAGAGACCTGATCGGCGATTTTGTCGGGATGACCTTCGGTCACCGATTCAGACGTAAACAGATGGCGGCCGGTACGCCCCATGCAGACACTCCTCAGCGTGAGGACCGCGTTGTCTACACCAACGGGCGGTCCGGGAATTGCCAAGGGTACCAGACGCCTCTCTGATGGGTCAATGGCTC
>JBCKZS010000145.1:0-2221 GCA_038918905.1 Vicinamibacterales bacterium | reverse complement strand
CGTCTGCAGCGCGCTCCCGGCCGTCGCCCAAACGCCCGAGGCGTTGGTGCTGGCGCTGGTCACCCAGTAGCCCGTGCTGTTGAACACCGACACCGACACGCTGGCGATCGGCAGGCCCGTGGCCGACGACGTCACGGTGCCGGAGATGCTCCCGGCCTGCGCCACAACAGAGTCTGGCCCGCTCGGCGTCGCCCCCAATCCGGCCGGCGCGGACAAGTCCGCCTTGCCTTCCCCACTGAGATCCGCGATGCCACCCGAATAGGCACCAGCTCCCACCGAACCATGGACTGTGGGGACGAACTTCACCTGAGCCGAAGCGTCCGGCGCGAGCGCGGCCAAGGCGAAGAGCAGCAGGACTGATCCAGAGAGAAACTTCATAACCCTCCCGAAAACGACGCGAGGAGCGAGCAGGCGCGCAGACCCTCGTACCTTGTTCGGTTGTGCCGACTGAGTCAGGCGCCACCAATCTCCTGAACAGTGACTGGAGTATGAGGAATCCCGAAGAAAGGTGCAAGTGCGCCCCCTTTCGAACGCGATATGTACGACGAGCTCACGCAGCGTGGCTACTGGGTGACGCCACAAGTGCGGGTTGGGCAGTACCGGATCGACATGGTAGTAGAGGGACACGACGACGCTCGGCTTGCGGTCGAGTGCGACGGCGACAAGTACCACGGTGCGGACAAATGGGCCGACGACATGCAGCGGCAACGCGTACTGGAGCGCGCGGGCTGGATGTTCTGGCGGTGTTTCGCCTCCGCCGTCATCCGCCGGCGGAAGGAAGTGCTCGGAGACCTCTTGAAGACGTTGGCCGAGCGCGGCATCGAACCAATTGGTGCCGAAGGCGCGCCGAGGAGCGTGCATACCGAGCGCCGCCTCGTGTCCATTGTCACGGAGCCGGTGAACCAAGGCGACTTGAAGCCCGTTGAAGTCGCTGAGAACGCCCAGGCGTCGCCCCCTGCTGTACGGCCGGCGCCATCCAGTTCAGTGAGAGAAGACGTGCCTCCAGCAGAAGCTCCGCCCAATCCGTCGGCAGACGACGGCAATCTCCTTGGCCGAGAGCAAGTGCTTGTTCCTTCGTCAGATCGCGCGATGGCAATCTGTCATTCAGCGAATACTCCGAGTATTCCGGATCGCCCGGAAATGATCCTCGCAACGTCAACATGATCGTGGTTTCCGAAGGTATCGTTCGAATCGTCGAAGTCGAAGGTCCGGTAGTTGCCAAGCGGGCCTACGACATCTACCTGCGAGGTTGCGGCATTCGACGGATGGGCCCTGAGCTGAGGAGCGCCATGAACAAGGCGCTCGCGCACGCCATTCGACAGGGGCGTCTTGTGTCCGAGAATGAAGCGAATGAAAGAGGCCAGCTCTTCTCCGTCGTCAGAGTGAACGGTAGCCCACCGATTAGATTGCGAAGCAGGGGGCCACGATCATTCGAGGAAATTCCACCGAGCGAGCTGCAAGTTGTAGCAAATTACTTGGCGCAACGGGACGGTTTCGCATCCGGCAGTAACGAGCATCTGCGTGCGGTCTTGGAGTGCTTTGATCTCAAGAGGCTCACCACGCAGGTCGGCACGACGTTGCTGGAGATCCTTGAGAGGAGATTCTCCTCCGTGGACGAGTTCCTCAACAGAATCCCCAACTGAGGCGGTGGCATGGATCCGCAGGAGCGCCTAACATTACTTTGTCAGATCGCCGGGATCTCCCCGTGCGCCGCGCGTTTGTTCCTGCAACGGACCGACTTCGTAAAAACCCCCAAAAACACTGCCAAATTCGGTCATTTATGCCAAAGGCTGCATCGTCAACCTGACAAAGTAATGCTAACCGGTTGCAGCGGACGGCGCTGCGCGCCGCCGCTGAACCGGGCCGTTGGCGGACAAGGCGGAAACGAATATGGGCAAACTCAAGTACTGGGCAAGATGGGTCGCTGTCCTCCCAGGATCCGTGCTTGCGGGCCTGCTTATGACCGTCCCGCTTCATCTGATGCTGTACAACACATTGTCGAACTTCATTGACCCGGTTCCTGAATTCCCTGAGCGCGTTCTGACCCCAATGGTGATCGGGGCTACGATCGTTTGGCCCGGAGCGCGAATCGCTCCGGGTCGCAAGATGGAGACGGCCGTCGTTCTCTTCGGCCTATGGATGTTGCTTCTCGGGGGCTCGGTCGCCCTGACTCTCTTTGCAGTCAACATTCGGGGGCGTCAACTGTTCTTTCAGGGTGGTG
>JBCKZS010000144.1:0-2244 GCA_038918905.1 Vicinamibacterales bacterium | reverse complement strand
CGTGTACCGTGTCTCTGACATCAAAGGCCTCGATGGGGAGGTCACGCTCAGCGGGCACGTGAGGTCCGCCGGCGTTGTGCCGCTATCGCGCGGGATGCGGTTGTTCGACTTGCTCTTTGCCCGCGCGGGCGTCCTGGACGCCAACTTCATGCGCGATACGTACCTGCCCCGCGCGGACCTGATCCGCGTGGTGCCCGGCTCGAACCGGACCGAATTGGTGACGTTCGATCTTGGGAAACTCCTGGCGGGCGACCCCATCCAGAATCTGGAGCTCCGGGCCGACGATGAAGTGGTGGTGTACGACCGGACGGCGGTGCTCGGCGCCGAGCGCACCGTGACGCTGTCGGGCTATGCCAAGAAGACGGGGAGCCATCCGTTGCTGCAAGGCATGCGACTATTCGACCTCTTGCGAATCGCCGGCGGTTTCGAGGACCCGGATTTCAAGCGCGAAGCCTATCTGCCGCGCGGCGAACTCTGGCGCCGCAAGGGGATGGGCGATCACATCGATCGGGAACTCCTGCGGTTCGATCTTGGCGCCGTGCTCAACGGCGACCTGGCACAGAATCTGACGCTGGAGAGCGGTGACGAGGTGGTCCTCTTTGCGGCAAGGGACTTCCGTGAACCGCGCACGGTCGAAATCGCGGGTGCCGTCAACAAGCCCGGGCAGTTCGAACTGGCGTCGAACATGACGCTGGGGGATTTGATTATCAAGGCCGGTGGCCTCAAGGATCTGGCCGACACGCAGAGTGCCGCACTGTTTCGCGTCGCGCTCAATGGTGCGACCGAAGTCGCCCTTGAGGCGGTCACGGTGTCCCTGAGCGAAACGACCCTGCCGCTTCGCAACAAAGACCGGCTCCTGGTGCGGATGCGGGCCGGCTATCAGCCGTCACGCGTCGTGGACATCGGCGGCCAGGTGCAGTATCCGGGCCCGTACACGCTCGGCGTGGGTGGCCGCGTGGCCGATCTCGTGCGGATGTCAGGCGGATTGATCGACGGGGCATTCCTGGACGGCGCAGCGCTGCGCCGCGGCGGCGCGGAAGGCACGCGGATCGTGTTCGATCTGGAACGCGCGCTCGACAAAGCCTCATCGACCGACAATCTGCTGCTCGAGCATGGCGACACGTTGAACGTGCCGCGACGGTCGAACACGATCACGGTCGTGGATGAAGTGCAGCGGCCCATCACGATCGCCTTCGCGCCGGGCAAAAGCGTGGACTACTACCTGCAAGCCGCCGGAGGGCTGAAGGTGGATGGCGACCCGAATGCCGTGCGGGTCATTCTGCCCAGCGGGCGGTACGCGCCCAAGCGGTTCCTGCGCGGTCCCGAGATCGTACCCGGCAGCACCATTGTCGTCCCTCTCAAAGGCAAGATCCCCGAGAAGGTTCCTGTCGTAGTCAGGTAGGCAATCCCTGGGAAGCGACGCCATGCGATTGCATCTCTCGCTGGCCGGCGTTCTCCTCGTGCTCCTGGCCCCGATCGCGGGCCAGGGGCCCAAACCCGCCTCGACGATTCTGTATGTGCTCCCGTACTACCCTCAGTACTCCAGCGGGACCGACGCGCAGTTTGCCGCCGACGTCGCGGATTTGCGAGGGCGTCTGGGCGAGGGCCCCTTCGTGCGCGTGGGGTTTAATCGCTACATTTTCACGTCGATGGATCGCTGGGACGTGAATCCGGCTGACCGGGCAATCATACGCACCAACCTGGCTTCAACCGTCGCACAAATCGATGCATCGGTCGACCGCGCGCGCACCCACGGCATTCCGATTTCGCTGTCGATCCTGACGGCAATTCGGAACCGCTATGACCCCGTTCAGCTTGACGCCGAACGCGAAGACCGCCGGAACACATCGTGGTACGCCAACGGCGACATGGCGCCAGGGTGGGTCACCCACTCGCGGTACGCGCGGAAGTTCCGCGGTGTTCTCGAGGCCTACGTCCGGGAACTGGGCGCCGTGATCGCGAACCGTATGGCGCGGTTCCCGTCGACGTTCGTGGCCGCGAGCGGCGACGGCGAGGTGGAGCTATCCTACGATCGGTCGCCGCCGTTCAGTGCGGCGCATACGGCGGCCACGCTGGAGGTGGCCGACTACTCGCCGTTTGCCGTCGCCGAGTTCCGCGACTGGATGCGCAACGAAGGGTTGTATGCGATCGGGCAGCCTTTTGCGGGTCAAGGTTATGGCGACTTCGGCACCTCGTTTACCAGTTGGACCCTTCGGCACTTCGACTGGAGCCTCAGTGACGCGG
>JBCKZS010000143.1:0-2249 GCA_038918905.1 Vicinamibacterales bacterium | reverse complement strand
TCTGGCCGTGCTCGACGCCTACGGGTGGAACGATCTTGCGCCGCTGATGCAGATGGTGAATGGCCACGCCGTGGCGCCGGGCAGCGTGGCGGCGACGACGCGTGAGGAGGCGATGCGGGCGCTGGATGAAGCGCTGTTGGAACGGCTGGTGGCGCTCAACGCCGAACGCGCCGCCGAGGAAAAGCGCGGCCTCATCCGCTGGCTGCGGCCGGAGTTCCAGAACCCCGCCGGCACCCAGGCGCCCACGCAGGCGGGTCTCGATACCGGCGACGCCGACGACATCACGGACGTCGTCGCCCCGGCAAAGAAACAGCCGTGGCCGAAAGACATGACCGGGCAGGTGCGCGCCGTCGCCGCCGTGCTCGCAGGCGCGACGACTCCGCGGAGCGAAGCCGACATCGCCGCGTGTTTCACCGGCAAGGGCGCGTGGCGCAAACGCCTGCCGCAACTGCTCGACATGCTGACCGCCCTCGGGCGGGCGCGTGAAGTGGACGACGGAAAATACGTGGGCGGGGCGTAGCCGTCAGAGACCGATCACCTCAAGCCCGAAGGCGCGCGCGGCCAGACCAGGGGCGACGGCATCGGCTCACTTGCGCGCGCAAGGACCGGAGCCCTGAGCCGCACCAGATCGATGGTTGCAAGCCAGTCCGTGACGATGTCGAGTCGCTGCACGGCGTCCTCAGCCGACAGCACGCCTTGAGTCCGGAGGCGATCGATGGTCCGGCGGCTTTCCACCGCGAGCCGTTCACTCGAGACCAGCACATCCGCACGGTGCAACCCGGCCAGGGCCTTCCCCTCGCGGAGCACGAGGCGCATCAGCGCCGACGTGTCGATGTCAACCGTCACCGGCGCTGGCGATCTTCGAGCAGGATCGAGAGGCTGTCAGTCGGCGTCCTCGTATCGACCTGCGCAACTCTTACACAACGATTACGTACGGCGCCGGCGCACTCCGATAGGCTGAGGCGAGGAGTGTTTCAGGTCAGACGTGCACACACATCCAGCGATCATTCAGGGCGGGATGGGCGTCGGGATTTCCGACTGGCGCCTGGCGCGCACCGTGTCTCAACTCGGGCATCTGGGCGTGGTCAGCGGCACGGCCCTCGATCAACTGCTGGCGCGACGACTGCAGTCGGGCGACCCCGGCGGCCACATGCGCCGCGCGCTCGATCACTTTCCGGTGCCCGCCCTCGCCACCGCCGTGTGGGACACGTTCTACATCCAGGGCGGCAAGGCCGATCGGGCATCGTACCGCACGCCAGCCATGCCGGCGCCCACGCCGTCTCCCGAGTGGCAGGCGCTGTGTGTCGTCGCCAACTTTGTCGAAGTGTTTCTGGCGCGGGAGGGACACTCGAATCCGGTGGGCGTCAACTACCTGGAAAAGATCCAGATGCCGCACCTGCCCTCGATCTACGGCGCGATGCTCGCGGGTGTGGACTACGTGCTGATGGGGGCCGGCATCCCGCTGAAAATTCCCGGCGTGCTCGATGCCTTCGTCACCCACGACGCCGCCACGTATCCGCTCACGGTCACCGGCGCCAGCGGCAGCGACGCCGTCACGCTCTCGTTCGATCCGCAATCGGTGATGGGCCTCACCGGAGCCCATCTGAAACGGCCACGCTTCCTCGCCATCATCGCCTCGGATGTGCTCGCCCTCACGCTGAAGCGGCGCGCCAACGGCCGCGTCGACGGTTTCATCGTCGAGGGGCCGACCGCGGGGGGGCACAACGCGCCGCCGCGCGGCGCGCTGCTGCTCAACGAGCGCGGCGAACCCGTGTACGGCGCGCGCGACGTCGTGGATCTCGACAAGCTGCGCGCGCTCGGTCTGCCGTTCTGGCTGGCTGGCGGCGCGGGGGGGCCCGGCAAACTTCAGGAGGCACTCGCGCGAGGCGCCACGGGCGTGCAGGTGGGCACGGCGTTTGCCATGTGCGCGGAGTCGGGTCTGCGTGACGACTACAAACGCGCGTTGCTGCGGCAGGTCCGCGCCGGCACGACGGACGTCAAGACCGAGCCGACGGCCTCGCCCACCGGCTTTCCCTTCAAGGTGGCCCAGGTGCCCGGGACACTCTCTGACGCGACGGTGCTCGACGCGCGGCCCCGCATCTGCGACCTCGGGTTTCTTCGTGAGGCCTATCACGCCGCCGACGGCACGATCGGCTTCCGCTGTCCCGCCGAACCGGTGTCGCTCTACGTGTCGAAGGGCGGCGACGCGGCCAACACCGCTGGCCGCGCGTGTATCTGCAACGCGCTGG
>JBCKZS010000142.1:0-2343 GCA_038918905.1 Vicinamibacterales bacterium | reverse complement strand
ACCGGGCCGCGTCAGAGAACAGGAACACCGCCGCGCTGCCGAACTCGTCCGGCGCGCCGTAGCGGCCGAGCGGGATGATCTTCGAGTACGCGGCCTTCACATCGTCAGCCGACGTGCCGGCGGCCTTGCCGCGCAGCGTGTCGAGTTCGCGCACGCGGTCGGTGTCGATGCGGCCCGGCAGCAGGTGGTTCACCCGAATGCGGTCGGCCGCGAGTTCGTTCGCCAGCGTCTTCGACAGCGCCGCCACTGACGACCGCACGACGTTGGACAGCGCCAGATTCTGAATGGGCTCCTTCACGGCCGACGACGTCGACACCACGATGGCCCCGCCGCCGCGCTGCTTCATCGACGGGACCGCGAGGCGGACCATGCGGACCGCGCTCAGCACGAGCAACTCAAACGCGCCCTGCCAGGCGGCATCATCAAACGACAACGCGCTGCCAGCCGGCGGACCGCCGGCGTTGACGAAGAGCAGGTCCACCCCGCCGAACTTCGCGGTCGTCGCGTCGAACCACGCCTGAATCGACTCAGCCGACCGCACGTCCACGGCCGTCCCCCATGCCTGCGCGCCGGTCTCGTGCGTGATGCGCGCGGCCGCCGCGTCAATCGCATCGGCGTTGCGCGAACTGACGGAGACGATCGCGCCTTCCGCCGCCAGCCCACGCGCCACGGCGTACCCGAGGCCGCGGCTCGCGCCGGCCACCATCGCCACCTTGCCCTTCAACCCAAGATCCATGAGGCCCCTTCCTGTTTTGCCGTCCATCCCATGACGCGATCCAGCGCCGCCCGCGTCGACTCGTCCAGCACCGGCCCTGGCTGGCGCGTGGCGCCGTGCGCCAGGGCGCCCCGGCGACGCAACACTTCCTTGCGAATCGCCATGCCGATACCTTCCTGAAACTCGAACCGCATCAGCGGCACGAACCGGTAGAACACGTCGGCGGCTTCATCGATCTTCCCCGCCCGATACAACGCGACCACCTTGACGAGCACCTCGGGAAACGCGAACCCCGTCATCACGCCCGCGGCGCCGGCCATCAGCTCTTCAATCAGAAACACGCCACCCAGCCCGCCCAGGATGTCCACCTGCACGTCGCCGGCGGCCGCGAGAATGCGCGCCGTCTTGAACGGCGTGGGCGGATCCTCCAGCTTCACCGTGCGCGCCGACGGCACCTCGCGCGCGATGCGCGCCAGCAAGCCCGCTTCCATCGCAAACCCGGAAATCGGCGGATAGTCCTGCACGACGATCGGCAGGTCCACGGCGGACGCGAGCGCCTTGTAGTGATTCACGACCGACTCGGTATTGAGTTTGAGCGCCCGCGGCGGACTGACCATCACGGCCGTGGCCCCCAGCGCCTGCGCTTCCCGGCTGTAGGCCACACACGTTCGCACGCCATCGGCCGACGCGCCGACGATGACCCTGGCGCGGCCGTTGACCTGCGCCACCACCGTCTCGACGATCTCCGCGCGTTCGCGCTCGGTCAGCCGCGTCACCTCCCCGGTCACGCCAAGCGCGGTCACCCCATCCACACCGGCGCCGACGATGAGGTCGACCACACGTTTCAGGCTCTCCAGATCGAGATCACCGTCGGCCGTAAACGGCGTCGGCAACACGGAATAGACACCGCCAAGTGTCATTTTTTTCAACGCCGGGCCTGAAGGCCCGGCCTCCATCTCGTAGGGTATCAAACCGCGAGGCCGTCGTCGCACGCACACCATAGAATAGACGCGCCGCACGGAGGCGGCCCGCCATGAACCCACGCGCCGATTCCCTGCGCCATCCTCCCATCGTGATCGGCGTCGCCGGCGGGTCGGGCTCGGGCAAGACGACGGTCGTCAACAACATCATGGACGCCCTGGGCGACGCGCACGTGTCGGTGCTCGAACACGATCGGTACTATCGCGATCACCCGTCGTTACGGCTGGAGGAACGCGCGACCCTCAACTACGACCACCCTGACGCGCTGGAAACCGACCTGCTGGTGCGGCACGTGGAGGCCCTGCGGGCCGGGCACCCGGTCGAGGTGCCGGTCTACGACTTCGCGTGCCATGTGCGCCAGCCCGCCACCCACACGATCACCCCGCGCACCGCGATCATCGTCGAGGGCATCCTGATCTTCACGGACGCGTCGCTGCGGCGCCTGATGGACATCAAGGTGTTTGTCGATACCGACGACGACACGCGGTTTATCCGGCGGCTGCAGCGCGACATCAGCGAACGTGGACGCACGGTCCAGTCCGTGATCGATCAGTACCTCGGCACGGTGAAGCCGATGCACCTGGAGTTTGCCGAACCCAGCAAACGCTACGCCGACGTGATCATTCCGTCGGGCGGCTACAACACCG
>JBCKZS010000141.1:0-2375 GCA_038918905.1 Vicinamibacterales bacterium | reverse complement strand
CCGGCGCGTCTCCACGCCGATCGGCCGTTTGGCGGGAGTTTTCACGATCGCCTTCGCGCGTATCCACCTGCGGCGGCGGCCTGGCGTCTGTGCTAGAATCCCCGCCGTGTCAGTGGATGACGATGATCCGCGACGGTATGACAAGCCGGTGGCTACGCGCGGCTTGGCGGGCTACTAATAGTTAGCCGGATCTCGAAATGAAAATGGCAGCCAGTCCGAAAAGCTAGTAGAATCGTTTCGGTGAGTCCGACCGTCCTACAGAGCGGCCCGTATCGGTTTTTCTTCTTCTCGAGCGACCGAAACGAGCCGAAGCACGTGCACGTGAAGCGAGACCGCAAACTCGCCAAGTTTTGGCTCGCGCCCGTTCGAATGGCATACAACTACGGCTTCGGCCAGACGGAATTGAACCGCATCGCGGCCCTCGTTCGAGAACACGAGGCTGCTCTCTCAAAGGCGTGGCATGAGTACTTCAAGCGTCGCAACGGAAACGGCAGCAGCCAAGAACGTTCGGGTCACTGATCGCACACTCGTTGTGGAGTTGCGGGACGGTCGCGTGGTGTCGGTACCGCTGACGTGGTATCCACGATTGGCTGAGGGCTCGCCGAGCGAGCGACGACGGTGGGAGCTGCTTGGCCCCGGCATTGGCATTCATTGGCCAGACCTCGACGAAGACATTTCGGTCGACGGGCTTCTTCAAGGTCTGCCGTCCGGGGAAAACCCCGCGTCCCTTGACAGATGGCGGGCTGCTCGCAGGCGACCGGCTAACCAGGCGCTGCAGCCGACGAGCCGCGCACGAAACGCTCGGGGGAGTTCGAAGCAACGATCTCGCGCGGCTCGCGGCTGAGCGCCGGTCCGTTAGCCGGATTTGAACGTGTGAGTGAGGATCATCATGAAGCTCAGTGGCTACCTACGGTCGGTCGAACTGAAAGTCTTCACAATTGCGCTCGTCACGATGAGCTCGTCTCATCTCAGTGGTCTGCGCTTCGTAGACTCCAGCGAGCTGGAAGCCCAGACGGCGGCCCCTCCTGCTGACACGATCTACTACGTGTCGGCTGTTGGGAACGACGCCATGGGAACGCCCGGCGACTCGACCAAGCCGTATCGAAGTCCTCGGGAGGCGTATGCGGACGTGCCTGCGGACATTACTCAGGGGAGAGGTGACCACATCATCCAGTTCATGGACAGCTCCACCTACGGCCAGCTCACCATGACCCCGAGAATCACGAACGCTACACACCGAATCATCCTTCGCGCCGCGCCTGGCGCGACGCCGACAATGGACGCGGATTCCGCCGCAGATGGCAGCCGCGGTGACGTGGTCGACAACTTGACGTTGCGTATTCTCGCGGACCACGTTGTGGTTACCGGACTGCACTTCAGAAACACCAACACCGACACCACGGTGCGTTCCATGGCGAATGGTCTGCCCAACTACCGCCCTGAGCCGATGGAAGTGATGCTGCGCCTGGAGGGCTCCCACGCGGTCGTGGAGGGGTCTTTCTTCGATGGCAATGGCCGAAGCCCGACGGCCTATGACGTGTTCTTCGCGATCTGCAAGACGGCGGCGAACAACATCATTTCCGGGAACCGGTTCGACTTCAGCGGCGGGAAGGCCCAGTTGTACATCACCGCCTCATGCGGCGAGGGTTCCCCGGGTGCGCAGGTCATCCGGAACAATGTGTTTTCCCGGTTCGGCGAGCCGCCGGTGCACTGGGGCAACAGCGGCGCGATCAACTTCGGCGGCGCCATCAAGACCTATGCGGGCAACGACTCGATCGTTGAGAACAACACCTTCTGGAACAACGGGGGCCGCACGTTCGGGATCCTCAATACGAACACATCCACGGTTACCATCCGCAACAACATCTTCAGCGCGATTACCGGGGACGCCCGAGGATATGCCGTCGGCCACTCGCCCAGTGGTCAGTCATCGGGAATCGTCTACAACTCGGTCATGTTTGGGAATACCAGGAACACGAGCCTCGACAGCGGCTGGACGCTGAACACCTACTACACCGACGACCCGCATTTCGTGGATACGAGCGCGACGCCTCCGGACCTCCACGTGCAGTCTCCAGGCGGTTCGCGGAGGAACAACACCTCGACTTGGACGATCGATGCCAATTGCAGCGTCGCCATCGACAAGGCCCCCGCAACCGACGCTTTCAACCTCGAACCTTCACCCAACGGCGGACGGCGCAACCTCGGGGCCTACGGAAATACTCCTGAAGCCTCGAGGTCGTGCACCAGACCGTTCGCATCTTGGAGCGGAGGGCCAGATGCGCCCCGCTCGCCTCGGATGTGGCCAGCTCTCATGACCGCCCTTCTTGGGAGTGCACCTGGGCGTGAACAAGGGCCGGCTAACCATCAAATGG
>JBCKZS010000140.1:0-2380 GCA_038918905.1 Vicinamibacterales bacterium | reverse complement strand
GTCTCGCCAAGACCCCCAGTGGGGATACGTCGGACGCCGTCCGCGAGTCCGCGCTGGCGCGGCTGACCGACGAACGAGCCCTGGGGGGCGTCGCGAGGCACGCGAAGGTGGAAGCCATCGCCCTGGCTGCCTTGATGCGACTGACGGCCCAGGACGAATTGATCGACACGGCGCTTAACAGCGAGCACAAAGATGTGGCGCTGGCGGCGTTCGACCGTGTGGTCGATCCCGCGTCGCCCGACGTGACGCAACTCAGGATGATCGAGGCGCGAAGCCAGCAGAAATCGGTCGCCAAGCGCGCACGCGCCTTGCTGCAGGCCCTTGAAGATGCCGAAGCGGCGCGACGCGCGGCCGAAGAGGACTTGCGCCGGCAGGAATCCCTGCTCTGCGAGGCGGTCGAAAGCCTGACCGACGTGTCGAATCCGGACCGTGCGGCCGTGGAACTGGCCCGCCTCGAGGGGTCCTGGCAGACACTCGCAGGGGCTGGCGCCACAGCGGCCCAGCGGTTCGCGGCGGGTGCCGAGGCCGCGCGCCAGCGTATCAGCCAGCGCCGCGCTGAGCTGGACGAAGCCGCGGAACTGGCCTGCCGGCGCGGCGAGGCCCTCGCCTCCCGCGAGGCGCTGTGCCAGCGTATCGAAACCATCGAAGGCGACGACATTCTCGAGCAACTGACACCCATCGAAGAAGAGTGGGCCTCGCTGACGCCGCTCGTGGGCAGTGGACCGGAAACCGATCAACTGGCCACCCGTTTCGGCCTGGCGGTCGTGGCCTGCCGGAAGCGGCACGCGCTTGGCGCGGCCCTGGCCGAACACCGGCACACGCTGGAAACCCTTGTTGTGGAAGCTGAAGCCCTGCCGGCGATGGAAGACGCGGCGGCGGCCACGCGGTGGCCGATTCTGGCGTGCGAGGCGCGCGCCCTGGCGACATCACTCGCGGATGCCTCACGCCCCGCCTCCGATCTCGCGGATCGCCTGGCCGTCGTCTCACAGGCCTTCGAGGCGCGTGAGGCGGCCTCGCGCGATGCGGCGGCCAGGGCCCGGCTCGCTCTGGCCACCCGCCTGCAGCGCCTGGTCGAACGCGTCAGGCGCACGACGGAATCGGAATCGATCACTCTCCGCGAGGGCGAACGGCTGATGCGCGACATCACGGCCGCGCTTGAAGAAAGAAAAAAAGAAGAAGACAAGGCGGGCGGCCGTGACACACCACGGGAAATCAGCGACGCGGCCGCCGCGTTGCGCGCGCAGCAGGAAGCCCTGGCGCCGCGCGTGAAGGAACTGCGCGACATGGACGAGTGGCGACGGTTCGCCAACGCGCAGCAGCAGGAACAACTCATCGCCATGGCCGAGGCGATCGTCGCTTCACTGAAGGCCGACGAAGAAGCGGGCAACACGACCGAGCTGACGGCCACGGCCAGGGCCCTGCACGAATTTCACCTCCGCTGGCAGGCAGTGGCGGACGCGCCGCGCCATTCGGCGCAACGGCTCTGGGATCGCTTCAAGACCGCCACCGACTTCATCCGCAGCGGGTGCGAAGTGTACTTCTCGAAACTGCGCGCGGAACGCGGGTCGAACCTCGAGCGCAAGCAGGCCATCGTGGCGGAAGTCGAAGGCCTGGCCATGTCCACCGACTGGGCGAAGACGGCCGCGCGGCTCCAGGAGCTCCAGACCGAATGGCAGGAAATCGGTCCGGTGCCGCGTGACGCCGCGCGCGATCTCGCGCAGCGGTTCCGCACCGCCAGCAACACGTTCTTCACCAGGCGTCGCGAAGACCTGACCACGCGTAAGAAGGTGTGGACCGACAATCTGGCGCACAAAGAGGCGCTGTGCGCCCGGGCGGAAGCGCTCGCCGAATCCACCGAGTGGGATTCCGCCGCCTCCGACCTGAAGCGGCTGCAGGCCGAGTGGAAGACCGTGGGCCCGGTGCGGCGGAACAAGTCGGAAGTGGTGTGGAATCGCTTCCGCGCGGCCGCCGACCTGTTCTTCGAGCGGTACCACAACCGGCATCAGATCGCGCTCGCCGGCAGGATCGCCGAACACGAGGTCATCGTGGTCTCGCTCGAAGGACTGGCGGCGCTTGAAGAAGCCCCGGCAGACCTCGCCGATCGGGTGCAGACGCTGCGCGCGAACATCGCGAAGAGCACGCCGGTGCCGGGCCACGAACTCAAAGCGCTGCACGAGCGTTGGAAAGTGACACTGGCCACGCTGGCCGAGCGGTGGCCCGAGGCGTTCAAGGGCACAAACCTCGACCCCGAGGCGCTCCGTCAGCGGATGGACAAACTGGTCGCCAAAGTCGAGGCCCTGATCGAGGCGGAGAAGATGCCGGCGGCCGCGGGCAAGTCCGCAACCGAACTGCTGGCAGAGCGCCTGCGTTCAGCGCTCGC
>JBCKZS010000139.1:0-2414 GCA_038918905.1 Vicinamibacterales bacterium | reverse complement strand
CCTCGTCACCGCTCAAGGTCACGAAACTCCCGTTTAGTGCAGGAGTCGCGCCACGTCCGCGTAGATCGCGATCCCCATGAGCACCAGCACGAACGCCAGGCCTGACACGAGGGTCACAATGCGCGCCGTGGCGACGCCGCCCATTGAGCCGATGGGGATGACGCTGCTGGTCCAGGGAGCCCTGCTGGCGACGATGCAGGGGTCGCTGGCCGTGCGGGTCGTGGTGCAAGGGCGGAACGTGCGGTTCTTCGACATCATGCAGGCGGCCAGCGGTCTGCTGATTGGTGTCGGCGGCGCAGTGCTCCTGATGCGCGGGTCGACCGAGGGTCTCGGACTCATCGGCGCGATCAGCGCCCTGCTCGCGTCTGGCGCGTATCTGGCGGCATTCCTTCGACTGGCCGATCGCCCGCACCTGGTGGCGAGTTATCACACGTTCACGACGTTCGGACTCGTCGCCCTGGTGACGGCGATCGTCCTGCTGTTCAGCGGCGCGGCGCTGGCGCTGGTGTCGCTCACCCTGGCGATCATCACGATCACGATCGGGCCGCGGCACCTGGCCGGTTCGGCCCCGCTGCACGGCGCGGTCTATGTCATGACCGCTCTCGCGGCCTCCGGCGTCCTCACGGCCTCAGTGAAGGTCTGGACCGTGACGGCGTCGCCGTGGCCGGCCATGTCTGCGATCGCGTGGATCACGCTCGCGACGACCGCGCTGTGCGCGACCATGCGTCCCACGCCTGGTGGCGATCACGGTGGCGACGCCGGGGCGTTGATCGCGCAGAGCGGACGGCTCCTGGTCGCCTTCGCGTTCGTGTTTGTCGGCGGCGGCGCGGCCGTGATGGTGCTGGGCCCGGTGGCCGCCGGCACGCCACCGGATGCCGGCGTGCCCGCGTCACTGCGGACGGCCCTGCTCGCCCTCATCGTGATCGCGCTGGGCGCCGCGGCCCGATGGCCGCACACGGCGATCTTCGCGCGGCTGGTGTATCCCGTGCTCCTGATCGGCGGCCTTCGGCTGGTCGCCGATGACTTCCGTCATTCGCAGGCGTCGACGCTGTTCATCGCGCTGGCGCTGTATGGCCTCGCCCTGGCGATGGGGCCGCGGCTGGCGGCACGCCAGCGCTGCCGTCCTTCACCGCGCCGCGCGCGAGGACCGAGCTGGACGTCGGCGCGGGCCCAGGCCGCCTTCAGCCGCGCGTCGACGAGCGCCGCGTCGCCGGAACCGCCAGAGTATCCCCGGAGGCGGGCGGTCTCGTCAATACCGCCGCGCCACGCCGAACTCGTCGCGTGGAAACAGGTCACGGTTGACGTCCTGTGTGGCCGGCCGCGGACTGCCAGGCGCGAAGATGCGCAGCGTCGTGGTGAGGTAGGGCTGGAGCTCACGCACGATGTCGATACCGCCCTGCTGATAGTAGCGGGCGGTGAAGGGCGTGGCGGCCCGAGCCAGGACCGAGGCCGCGTCGAGCGCGATCGGCGCATCCGACCCGATCGCGATGCCGCCGGCGGTGGTCACATGCGGGAACACCGCCAGCAGCGTGTCGAGCGCCCGCGGCGTCGGCAACCACGTGACCGCGTACCCCCCGGGGTTCAGCCGCGACCGCAGCAGTTCAAAATACTCCACGGAATACAGGTTGCCGGCGTAGGCGCTGTTCGACCGGAGCGCGTCCGCTTCGATGATGTCGTAGCGGTCCGTACGCTTGAGCAGGTACGCGCGGCCGTCCGTGAACTGGTGGTGGATCCTCGGGTCGCGAAGCATGGCCGTGAGCGCGGGATACGGGCCTTCCTGGTCGATGTGTCGCAGGACATCGAGCGCCGGCGCGACGATTTCGATGCTGTCGATCCGTTCGGTCTCCTCGCGTCCGCCCGCGGCAAACGTCGTGTCCCCGGAGCCGAGGCCGATCACGGCAATACGCCTCGGGTGCGGGTGCACGAGGGCGGGCAAGGCGCCCAGGGCCGTGTGGATGCCGCCGTACGGCAGGTGACTCTGGCCGAGGCCGTTCGCGAACACCACCGTCCGGGCGCCCGGCTGTCGCAGGATCAGCGCCAGACCGGTGCTGTCTTCGGCGTGAACCACCGCGCCGGCGTCGCGGGCACCGTGCAGACGAGGCCACAGCGTGTGGGCGCCGGGCACGATCCAGGCCGCCAGCACAATCGTCGTCACACCCAGCGCCCGGCGCCAGGGGAACCGTGGCGCGACCGCCACACGGCCGGCGTCCGAACACACGAAGACACACGCGAGCAGGATGAGGACGCGCACGGTTCCCGGCGTCCCCAGATAGTCGAGCAGGACGTAGCCGGTGAGCACCGCGCCCACCACAGCGCCCGTGATGTTGGCGGCCTGCAACCATCCCACGCGGCGTCCGAGTCCCTGGAGATCGGTCTGCGCCGCGCGCTGCAGGCTGCCGAAACTCAGGCCCATG
>JBCKZS010000138.1:0-2446 GCA_038918905.1 Vicinamibacterales bacterium | reverse complement strand
CGCCGACACGAGCCAGTGCCACATCATCCACCCGCACGTCGTGAAATAGAACACGCGATCGCCCGGTTTCACGTCCGCGTGCAGTTGGTGTTCCTTCAGGTGCTGCAGCAGCGTGCCGCCGTGGCCGTGCACGATGCACTTGGGCACGCCGGTCGTGCCTGACGAATAGAGGATGTAAAGCGGGGCGTTGAATCCCACGCGCGTGAACTCCATGGGGGCCGGACTGAACGGGGAGACAAAGTCGGTCCAGAGGTCCAACGGTCCAGGAGTCCAGAGGTCCAACGGTCCAGGAGTCCAGAGGTCCAGGGGTCCCGGAATCAGGACCACCTTCCTGAGGGTCGGCAACTGTCCGACGATCTCGCGCAGGCGCGGGAGGCAGTCGTGGTACTGGCCGCCGTAGTGATACCCCGCGACGCCAAAGAGGACCGTGGGTGCGATCTGGCCGAAGCGGTCGAGCACGCCCCGCACACCGAAGTCAGGGGAACACGACGACCACACGGCGCCGAGCGACACGGTGGCGAGCGCGGCAATCACCGCCTCGGGCACGTTGGCGACAAAGGCGGCGACGCGGTCGCCTTCGCCAACGCCCGTCGCGCGGAGCGCCAGCGCACAGCGCGAGACCTCATCGTGCAGTTCGCGGCGGGTCAGGCGGCGCTCGGTCCCCGGTTCGCTCACGGCCAGGATGGCCGGCGCCTCGTCGCGGTGTGTCAGCAGGGTCTCAGCAAAATTGAGCCGCGCCTCTGGAAAGAACCGCGCGCCGGGCATGCGATCGCCGTCCGCGACCAGCACACGCCCCTTCTCGCCGACGACGCCGCAGAAGTCCCAGACAGCCGACCAGAAGTCGCCGCGCTCGGTCACCGAATAGTCGTGCAGCGAGCCGTAGTCGGCGAACGGCCGGCCGGCGCGGTCAGCCAGAAACGCCGTGAACGCGGTCAGGTTCGCGGCGGCGATTCGGGAGGCCGAGGGCGTCCAGCTCGCTGACATCACGGTCCGTCACACGGCTGGCGGCACATCGCCACCAAGCCGTTCCTTCCACGCGCGGGCGCGGTCGAACAACGCGCGCACCGCGGGAGCATCCATCAGGGCCGTGGCCGACGCCGGCAACTGGCCGGCGATCGCCTTCAGGGCATCGGCGATGAAGTCGGCGTTGGTGTCGAGAACGCCCTGCCAGACGTCGGACGAACTCGCGGCCAGCCGCGTCATGTCAGCAAACCCCCGCCCCGACCAGGCCATGCCGCCGGCGCCCACCGCGGCGCCCGATGCGGCCATCAGCACGGTTGAAACCACCTGCGGCGCGTGACTGACGTGCGCCATCACCCGATCGTGCGTGACGGCATCGGTCCACGACGGCTGGCCGCCCAGCCCCACCACAAAGGTCGCCAGCATCGCTTCACGCGTGGCGAGTGGCGTGGACGGCGGCGCGTCCTCATCGCCCTCGGCCATCGCCGACACCAGCAACCAGGGCCGATTGTCGAACAAGTCCGCGCGCGCCGACGCCAGACCTGAGGTCTCGGCGCCGGCCACCGGGTGTCCGCCGACGAACGCGAGTCCGCGCGCCGTCGCGGCCGCCATCACGGTGCGCTTGGTGCTCGACACATCCGTCACCAGCGCGCGTGTGCCCACACGTGCCAGCGTCTCGAGCACGGCTGGCACGTGCTGCACCGGGGTCGCGATGATGATGAGGTCGGCGGGAGGCAGGTCGGCAATCCGTTCGACCGCCGCCGTAATCGCGCCCTGGCGCACCGCCTCGCGCGTGACCCCGGCCGGGTCGCACGCGGTGATCACCACCGAGGGCCATCGGCGCCTCGCCGCCAGCGCGATCGAGCCGCCGATCAGCCCGAGACCAACGATCGAGATCCGCTCGAACGGAGGCGGGGCGGCGGTCACTGTCAGCGGCTCCACCCGCGGCGGACCACGGACTCCACGCAGATACTGCGCCCGATCGCGGGCGCGATGATGCGCAGCTCGGCCATGAGCTGTTCGAACTGCTGCGGAAAGAGCGACTGCGCGCCGTCCGACTGCGCGTGGTCGGGATCGCAGTGCACCTCGATCAGCAGCCCGTCAACGCCCGCGGCGACCGCCGCGCGCGCCATCGCCGCCACCTTGTCGCGCCGGCCGGTGCCGTGGCTCGGATCGGCAATCACGGGCAGATGACTGAGCGCCTGCACCACGGGAATCGCGGAAATGTCGAGCGTGTTGCGGGTGTAGCTTTCAAACGTCCGGATGCCCCGTTCGCACACCATCACGTCCTTGTTGCCGCCCGCGAGGATGTACTCGGCCGACATCAGCCACTCCTCAATCGTGGCCGACATGCCGCGTTTGAGCAGCACCGGCGTTCGCACCTTCCCGAGTTCGCGCAGCAACGAATAGTTCTGCATGTTCCGCGCACCGACCTGCAGAATGTGCGCGTACTTTTCCACTATCTCGATCTGCGCGATCTCCATTA
>JBCKZS010000137.1:0-2483 GCA_038918905.1 Vicinamibacterales bacterium | reverse complement strand
GGACCACGTTCATGATCGCCGGAGACCAGGCTTCCGCGCTGCCGAAGGGCAGCCCGATCGTGACCGTCCGTGGCCGGCGAGGCGGCCGCTCCGAGCGTGCGGCGGCGGAGCGGCGTGCGCCCGGCTTCGGTTCGGCTCGGTCTCTCCGCGGCGGGACCCACGCCTGGATGCCACTGGCCGCGCGAGGCACATGACTATGGCACGGACCCTCTTCATTTTGAACGACGCCCCGTACGGCACCGAACGCAGCTACCACGCCCTCCGGCTTGCAGGCGCCCTCGCCAGGCACGAAGGCGAGGACGTGAAGACCTTCCTCATCGGCGACGCAGCGGCGTGCGCGAAGGCCCGCCAGAAAGTCCCGCCGGGCTACTACAACCTCGAGGTCATGCTGAAGGGCACGGCGCGACGCGGCGCCGAGATCGGCGTCTGCGGGACGTGCATGGACGCGCGCGGCATCGCGGACACCGAGCTTGCCGAAGGGACGAAGCGCGGAACGCTCGAGGCCCTCACCCGCTGGACTCAGTGGGCCGGCAAGACGCTGGTGTTCTGATGCGCGACGCACAGACGGTTCTCGTTCTCGGAGGCGGCGTCGGAGGCCTCGTGGCCGCGCGGGCGCTGCGCAAGCGCCTCGCGCGACGGCATCGCGTGGTCCTCATCGACCGCGAGCGCGAGCATCTGTTCGCGCCGTCGCTCCTGTGGCTCATGGTGGGGCTGCGCGAAGCCGATGCCATCACGCGGCCGCTCGCACGGCTCCAGCGCAAAGGAATCGAGGTGCGGCACGGCGAGATCGGGACGATCGATCCCAGCCGCCGGGCCGTCACGGTCGCGGGCGAGGACCTTGTGGCGGACTACATCATCGTGGCGCTCGGCGCCGAACTCGCGCCGGAGGCCGTGCCTGGGCTCCCGGAGGCCGGGCACAACTTCTACACGCTGGCGGGCGCCGGGACGCTGCGCGCGTCTCTCGCCTCGATCGAGAGCGGGCGCGTGGTCGTGATGACGGCCGCTCCGGCGTACAAGTGCCCGGCGGCGCCGTACGAAGCCGCCCTGCTCATCGACGCGTACTTCCGCCGCCGCGGCGTTCGCGAGACGGTCAGCGTCGACGTGTACGCGGCCGAGCCCGAGCCGATGGGCGTCGCCGGGCCGGCGATGTCGGGTGCCGTGACGCAGTTGCTCGCGGACAAGGACATTCCGTACCACCCCGCGCACCAGGTCACGTCCGTCGACGCGAACGCGAAGAGGCTCGTCTTTGCGAACGGCGCCAACGCCGGCTTCGACGTGCTCGCGTACGTGCCGCCGCATCGCGCTCCGCGCGTCATCCGCGAAAGCGCGCTCGCCGGCGACACGGGCTGGGTCACGGTGGATCGGCACACCCTGGAGACAGGCTTCCCCGGCGTCTACGCCATCGGCGACGTCGTCTCGATTCCACTCAAGCTCGGCAAGCCGCTGCCCAAGGCCGGTGTCTTCGCGCACGGCGAGGCCGAGGTCGTCGCGAAGAACATCGCCGCCGCCATTGAGGGCCGGGCGGGATCGGCCCGCTTCACCGGCCATGGCGAGTGCTTCATCGAGATCGGCGACGGCAAGGCGGGGTTCGGCGGCGGCGACTTCTACGCGGAGCCCACACCGGTGGTGACGGTCCACCCTCCGAGCTGGCGCTGGCACGCTGGCAAGGTGCTGTTCGAGAAGTCCTGGCTGTACCTGAAGCTGTAGCCGTGACCGTCAGGCCAGATTTCCTCCCAGCCACCTGCGTTCAGGGGCCCGTCGGGTTGCCGCCGGCCGCGTGTCACACATTCCGGGTGCCGAGAATCTCCCGGGCCGGTCCGCGGTCGCCGTTGCAACTGATGCGCCGCGGGGCGTCCAGGAACGTCACGGCAAAACCCAGTTTTCTGTACAGGCGCTCCACCCGTTCGGTCGCCTGGTTCACCAGGTTCTCCATGCGGACCGTGACGCGCAGCCCCCGCTGCAGCCAGCCATAGAAGTCGATCACATGGGGGTTGGTGTCATTCAGCAGCGCCCGTTCGGGTCTCAGGCCGAGCGCGACCGCCAGTCCCCCGCAGAACGGCTCCACCAGACGACGCCGCGCATGTGGTTGCCAGAGGGGCCGCAGGTACGGCACCTGCCATCGCTTGCCACCCGCCCACTTGAGCGGGGGCCGCGTCACGGGTGACGCGCTCATTTCACGCGCGCCCGCAGCTCCTCGACCCAGTTCAGCACGATCGTGATCGGAAGCGACCGGCCCTGCTCGCCGGCGGGGTTCCTGACCATGACGAACCGCTTGCCGTCGGGCGCGACGTCATAGTTCCGGCCTGCGCCGCCGAAGAAGTACGGCGTCGTGTCGAAGAGCGCGACCGGCCTGCCCAGCTCGAGTCCGCGCGACGTCGTCACCGGCACCGCCATCAGCTTGTTGTCCGCCAGGTAGAAGATTTCACGGCCGTTGGGCGACCAGACCGGCTCCTCTCCGCCCGCGGTGGATACCTTGCTCTGGC
>JBCKZS010000136.1:0-2533 GCA_038918905.1 Vicinamibacterales bacterium | reverse complement strand
CGCGCTCCAGCCTCCGCGGAGGCCCGCCGCACCTCCACACCCGCCGAAGAGGATCACGAGACGCCTCGCACCGGCTCCACGCCCGGATGACACCCCACTCGGCGCGTGCCCGAGTCTGAATATCCCCAGCTCCGTCCCTGTCCTCACTTACGCTCGAACAGGATTGCCTTGATGTCCGTGGTTCCAATGTTCTCTACACGGTGAGTCCAAGGCTCGTGCTTCATGGTGTACCCGTCTGGTATCTCCAGCTCGACGGCTTCCGCGTCGGGAAGATGAATCCGCACCCTACCGCCGGTGATGAAATACACCATCTCGTTAGGGTGCGAATGCTCGATGTCGCTGGTACCGGCGGGTAGCCACATTTCCACCATCCGGTAGTTCCCGTCCTCCAGGAGCAGGCGGTAGTTGTTCGGTGATACCGTGGTTGGATCCTTGTACTCCATGGCTCTTCTCCTTTCGATCGCTTCTTATACGCTCTTGAATCCAGCCCCTAACTTCATATGGGTGGATGGCGCCAATTGCTGGTCAGCCGCTCGGTCCGCCGCCGCTCGCGGTTGGGAACCACCCACGACTCGCGGGCATTATAGCCGCCATTCGATCCGGGGGCAAGTCCTTCTGCCCGTGGTGCTTAACGGTTTTGGGGATCTCGACCGGGCACGTCGTTGTAGGCCTCGCCGGGATCGAGCGTGGCGCGGATCAGAGGTTCGAGCGACTGCAGGCGCGGCTGGTGGGCGGCCGGCACGCCGAGGCGGACCTGGGCGCGCGCATCGGGGAGCGCGTCCAGCGAGGCGAGGGTGTCGCGCACCATCGCGTCGACATCGCGCGCGGTGTGCGGGTGATCCACCGCCCAGAGCGCTTCGGCGCAATCGGCATCGAGCTGCGCCAGCGGCGCGAGGGCGGCGTGCGGACGATCGCGCGGCGAGAGCCGCGCCTGATCCAGTGCGCGCAGCAACGCGAGCGTGTCGAGGCGGGCCTGCGTCAGCCGCGCGCGCAGGTCGGCGGGCACCGGTGCGTCGGGACGGCCCCGGGTGGGTCGGGTCACGCGGCGCCCCGCACGAGCCGCAACTGATCGGCCTGCGCCCACTCGCCGTTGAGCAGCAGCACGCGCAGGGCCAAGAGCCGCCGCGCCCCGACGACCGACCAGCGCATCCCCGCTTGCCGCAAGCGCGCGTGGACGACTTGCTTGTGGGCGCTCTCGACCGCTCCGCTCCCGATGCCGTAACCCAAGCGGAGGTACGCGTCGTACTGCATCCGCGCGGCATGCGTCGTGTAGTAGCGGATGAGCGTCGCCAACGCCTCGCGGCTCTCCGGCGCATGCGGCTGCAGCGTGTGGAGCCGCGCAATCACGGCGTGTACCTCCCCGGCCTTGAGGTCCTGCGCCACGCGGCGCGTCCAGTGCTCGGCGCGCCGGGTGCCCTCGCCAAACTGCAACCGCGCATAGGCCCAGGCATATTCCATGGCGGGCCAAAAGTCGAGGATCTCGCAGCGGCGGGGAAACAGCGTGGCGCGGTGCCAGATCCATTCCGCCCCATCGCCGATGACGACGATGGTCGTCGTCGCTCCGAGCCAGCCTGCCTCGCGCAGGTGGGCCCAGACGCGCGCGAAGAGCGCGTCGGCATCGCCCAGGCAGGTCACCACGACGCGCTGCACCAGTGTGTGGCGCCCCGGCGCGGTTTCGACGCGGTCCGCCGGGCAAAGCAGCACGCCGGTTTTCACTTCGCGGAAGTGGCCCTCGCGGACCGGCGGTAGCGGCGCGAGGGGCGCCCCGTCCGCGGGGCCCCGTCGGCGCGTCGCCCGCACCTGCATCCCCAGGGTGCAGCCATCGACGGCGACGACCACCGTCGCGGGCGCGCCCACGGGGGCGGGGACCACGCTCTGGGGATCGGCATGAAACGTGGCGAGATCGTCAGTGTGCTGCCCCGCGGCCGCGCCCAGGCGTTGTACGGCACGCCAGATCGTCATCGCGTTGGCCGTGACGCCCAACAGCGGTCCGGCCAACTGCGCCGCCAACGAGTAGGAGGCGACGCACCCCAACACGCCGAGTTGCCGCGCGAGCCACCCGCTCGGTTGCCCCGGCTCGACCTCCAGCGTCTCCAACAGGGGCCGCCGCTCCGCGCGGCACTGGGCGCAGCGATAGCGCACGACCGGTGCCCGCACCGCGCCGACCCACGTGAGCCACTGCACCGAGCGCCGGTCGTGGCGCCGCATCGGCTGGCCACAACACACGGGCGGCGCCACGCCGGTCGCCAGCGCCTCGATCTCGGCTTGCACCGCGGCCCGTACCTGCGGGCGCCAGCGCGCCCACACAGCTCGTTCGATCTCGACGAAGCGAGGGGCCTGATCGGCGAGGCGGGGTCGCACCGGCTGCGGCGACGGGGCCGGCGCCGCCACCCGCGCGGCCCGTCCCTCCACCGACGGCGCGATACGTACCCGCGCGATCAGCGACCGGACCGAGGCGATGACCTGCATCCCGCGCGACCGTACCGCAGATCGTCAGTCAGTACAAGCGACCCGTCGTGACAGGGCGCGGTCT
>JBCKZS010000135.1:0-2603 GCA_038918905.1 Vicinamibacterales bacterium | reverse complement strand
AATCGAGGTGGCCTGTTGGCAGGGGCGATGGGATGACGCGCGACGGTGGCTCAACACCCTGCCTGTGTCCTCGTCAGTCGCCGGGGGGTGGGCGTCGATCGTGGCGTGGGCGCGACACGATGCCGAGGCGCTGGCGCGGGTGGTCCATCCTGACGGGCGCGAGGGGCTCGACGGGTGGCGGAGGGCCACGGACATTCTTCAGGCCGCGGTTCAAGGGGACTCCGAACTCGTCACGCGCCTGACGACGGGCTGGCGAGAGGCCGAGTGGGCCCCGCGCTGGAGCCACGCCGTGGCGTTCGCCGCGCTGCGAACGGTGGGGGCGGAGGCGGCCGCGCGCGCGTGGGTGTCGCGGGCCCGTGTGCGTCGCGACCGACCGCCGGTCGAACAGGTGCTGCTGGGGTGGCTCGCCGGCGAGCCGGGGGCGCACCGGGATGTGCAACGCCTGGGCGCGGAGGGGATGCGTGTCTGGCGTGACAGGAGGGATCACATGACGATGTGGGGAGGTGTGTCGGCGCTGCTGGAACAGGTGAATGACGCCGAAGACGAGTGGGCCGCGCTCACCCGCGGGTGCCGATGGGTGCGCGCGCAGACGGGCACCGCGTCGGTCGCCGTCGTGGCGGCCGACACCGGCCTCGTGGTGGTGAGCGAACCCGAGTCGGCGACGCCAGGGCCGGACGACGTGCGCGCGCCGGTGCGCTACGGCGGCGTCACGATTGGATGGGTCGCGGCGGGACGCCTGGCGCGTGACGCGGAGGACCTGGCGGGCTGTGTGAAGACCCTGGCCTCGGTGTGCGCGCCGGCCCTGCGCGCGCGTCTCGATGCGGCGCGCCTGACGCAGTCGGGCGAGAGCCTGTCGGGCGAGCTGCTGGGCGGGAGTCCGTCGATGCGGGCGCTGCGCGCGTCCGTGGCGCGCGCGGCGCCCACGACGTTTCCCGTGTTGATCGAAGGGGAGAGCGGCGTCGGGAAGGAACTGGTCGCGCGCGCGGTCCATCGGCTCAGCCCCCGGCGCGACCGGCGGCTGGCCGCGATCAACTGTGCCGCGCTGACCGACGAATTGTTCGAAGCCGAAGTGTTCGGGCACACGCGCGGCGCATTTACGGGCGCGATCGGCGCGCGCGCGGGTCTCTTCGAGGAGGCGCACACCGGGACGTTGTTCCTCGACGAGGTGGGGGAGTTGTCCCCGCGCGCGCAGGCGAAGTTGCTGCGTGTGTTGCAGGAAGGCGAGATCCGTCGCGTGGGCGAGAACCACTCCCGCCCGGTGGATGTGCGTGTGGTGGCGGCCACCAATCGATCGCTGATGGCGGCGGTGCAGGCGGGGGCCTTCCGCCAAGACCTGGTGTTTCGGCTGGCCGTCGTGCGACTCGTGGTGCCGCCGTTGCGCGAGCGGCTGGAGGACGTGCCGATGCTGGCGCAGACGTTCTGGGCGGGCGCGGCGGTGCACCGCGACACACGCGCGTGGCTGGCACCCGACGCCGTGGCTGCGTTGTGCCGCCACCGCTGGCCGGGCAACGTGCGCGAGCTGCAGAACGTGATCGCGGCACTCGTCGTCGGCGCGCCCACCTGCGGGCGGGTCACAGCCCGGCACGTGCACGAGGTGCTGGGCGAGGCGGGCACGGCCGATGGCGGGCCGCCGATCGCGTCCCTGGAGGAGGCGCGTCGCGCGCTGGACCGCCGGCTGGTCGCCGCGTCCCTGGCGCGCCACGGCGGGTGCCGATCGGCGGCCGCGCGGGAACTCGGCGTGTCACGCCAGGGCCTCGCCAAACTGATGGCGCGCCTGCAGGTGCCGGCCGCGGCCGCGGCGCGCGGGGTTGCCTCGCAGGCCGCCTTGCGGTGATCATCCGTTCGCGTGTTGTCGTTCACGATCCGTCGTCTCGTCCTGACGCTGCCGGTGTTGTTCGGGGTGGCCACGCTGGTGTTTGCGCTGCTGCACCTCGTGCCTGGCGACCCGGCGCAGGCGATGCTGGGGGAGTCGGCGGCCGCCAGCGACGTCGGCGACCTGCGCGCGCGCCTCGGGCTCAACGAACCGCTGGCCCGGCAGTACGTGCGATTCATCGGCGGCGTGGCGCAGGGCGATCTCGGCACGTCGTTCCGGTACAACACGCCGGTCGCGCGCGAGATCGGCCAGCGTCTGCCGCGCACGCTGGAACTGGCCGTCGCCGCCATGGCCGTGGCGATTGTCCTGGCGATTCCGCTCGGCGTGGTCGGCGCGTTGTATCGCGGCCGCGCGATCGATCAGGCCGCGATGACGGTGTCGCTGGTCGGAATTTCGATGCCGAACTTCTGGCTCGGGCCCCTGCTGGCGATCGTCTTCGCCGTCTCACTGGGATGGCTGCCGGTGTCGGGCACCGGGACATGGCAGCACCTCGTGTTGCCGTCGATCACCCTGGGCGCGGCCCTGGCCGCGATTCTGGCGCGCATGACGCGCGCCAGCCTCATCGAGGAACTGCGGGAGTTGTACGTCGTGGCGGCGCGGGCCCGCGGATTGTCGCAGGCGCGCGCGGTGGTCAAACACGCGCTGCGCAACAGTCTCATTCCCGTGGTGACGATCCTGGGCCTGCAGTTTGGCGCGGTGCTGACGGGCACCATCATCACCGAGACGATCT
>JBCKZS010000134.1:0-2606 GCA_038918905.1 Vicinamibacterales bacterium | reverse complement strand
TGCTTGTGACACCCTTGGAGGGCGAGCCCGCGATGGGCGCGGTGCACCTCGCCCTGGCGTCGGCCACCGGCACGCTCGTGTTGCCGCATTATCTCGACAGCGACTGAGACGACTGATGCGTGTCCTGACCTATGCCTCGGCCACGCGTGCCGCCCACGCGGCGGCCACGCGGGTCCTCGATCACCTCGCGGCCACTCCGGCCCTCGTGCTCGGTCTGCCCACCGGGCATACGCCGATTCCGCTCTATCGCGCGCTCGCGCGTCACTACCGGGCCGGGCGGGCTGATTTCTCGCGTGCCACCACCTTCAATCTCGACGAGTTTCTCGGCGTCGGGCGCGGCGATGCCGGGAGCTACCGGACGTTCATGGAGGCGCATTTTTTTCGTCACGTGAACCTGCCGCCTCGCCGCGCGCACGTCCTGGACGGTCGCGCGCCAGACTGGCGCGCCGAAGTCCGGCGGTACGACGCGCGTCTCCAGCGTGCCGGCGGACTGGACCTGGTCATCGTCGGCCTCGGCCGCAACGGGCACCTGGGGTTCAACGAACCAGCGGATCAGCTTGAGGCGCGAACCCATCGGGTGGCGCTGCGGTCCGCAACGCGGCGCGCCAACGCGGCGCTGTTCGGGGGCCGATGGCAGGACGTGCCCACCCACGCGCTGTCGATGGGCATCGGCACGATCCTCGGCGCGCGCCGGGTGGTGTTGCTGGCGACTGGCGCGGCCAAGGCCCGCATGGTGGCGCGGGCGCTGTCAGGTCCGGTGACCACCTGGCTGCCGGCCTCGTTGCTGCAGGCGCATCCCGATGTAACCGTGGTGCTCGATCGCGAGGCCGCGGCGGGGCTGCGCTCGAAATCAGGACGTGTCAAGTAACGTGCGGAGTCGCGGTTCGATATCCTCACCGAGGGCTTCGCGAATCGAATCGCCGGACTGTTTCAGGCGGCGCAGGGCCTGCGTGAGCGTGAGGCCGGCTTTTTTCATCACGATCGCCGCCTTGACGTTCCACCTGGCGCGCAGGAGCAGGGCCTTGGCTTCATCGGGATCGGCGCCGGTCACCATGGACACGATGCGTTGCGCGCGGTCCTTGAGCTTTTCGGAGGAGGTCTTCACGTCCACCATGAGGTTGCCGTACGTTTTGCCGATTTTGACCATCGACACAGTCGTGAGCATGTTGAGCACCAGCTTGGTGGCGGTGCCGGCCTTGAGGCGCGTCGAGCCGGCGATGACCTCCGGCCCGACCGCGGGCGCGATGATGAGATCGACGTAGTTCTGCAACTCGGTGCCGGGCCAACAGGTGACGAAGATGATCCGCGCGCCTTTCGTACGGGCGACCGTGAGCGCGCCCCGCACAAACTGGGTGATGCCGCTGGCCGAGACGCCGATGAGGACGTCACGACGACCGATGCGGAGCCGCGCGACGCTGCGGCCGCCTTCCTCGAAGTTGTCCTCGACCCCTTCCCGGGCGCGGAACACCGCGGCCTGGCCCCCGGCCATGATGGCCTGGACCAGTTCGGGTCTGGTGCTGAAGGTGGGAGGCATCTCGGCGGCTTCCAGGATGCCCAGCCGGCCGCTGGTGCCGGCGCCAACCAGGATCAGCCGGCCGCCTTTCCTGAGCGCGCCCGCGATGATCTCGACACCGTGCGCGATACGTTCGCGTTCCTTCTGAACGGCCGCGACAACCTTCTTGTCTTCGGCGAGCACCAGGTCCACGATGTCCAGGATCGGCATTGTGTCAATCGCCAGCGACGCGGCGTTGATGGCTTCAGTGGGAAGATATTGCCACTTCGAGGGATGGGGCATGACGTGAACACCACAGCGCCGCAAGAACGCGACCTGAACGTAGCGTAAACCCGGAGGGCAGGGAAGGCAACCCGCGTATGGACGTCATCGCCGTGTATCTGCGGCATCTCGAGATCGAACGCCGCGTCGCCGCGAACACCCTCGCCGCGTATCGCCGCGACTTGACGCGGCTGCAGGCGTATGCGGCGCGCGAGGCGCAGCCGATTGGTGCGCTCGATCGCGCCGCGCTGGAGCGCCTGGTCCGTGCCGCCATGGCGGACGGGCTGTCTCCGACGTCCAGCGCGCGTCTGGTCGCGACGGTTCGCGGACTCTATCGCTACCTCTGCCTGCGTGGTGACGTCGCCGAGAACCCGGCGGAGGATCTGCACGCGCCGCGCGCGTTTGCCTCGTTGCCGCGCTTTCTGTCGATGACCGACGTCGACGCCTTGCTCGATGCCCCCGATGTCGCGACCCCCGCCGGGCTGCGCGACCGCGCGCTGATCGAAGTGCTGTACGCCACGGGCCTGCGGGTGTCCGAACTCGTCGGCCTGCGTCTGCCGGACGTGCAGGTGGACCAGGGCTACCTGCAGTGTCTGGGGAAAGGGCACAAACAGCGGCTGGTGCCGCTGGGGGACATCGCCGCCGGCTGGGTGCGCCGCTATCTCACGGAGGCCCGGCCGCGTTTCACGCTGACGCGTGACGCACCCTGGCTGTTCGTGAGCGCGCGTGGGGCCCGGCGGCTCTCGCGCGGCAGCTTCTGGCAGATCCTGAAGGACTACGGCGTCAAGGCCGGCATCCACGCCCACCTGAGTCCGCACGTGCTGCGGCACTC
>JBCKZS010000133.1:0-2704 GCA_038918905.1 Vicinamibacterales bacterium | reverse complement strand
TCCTTACGCAGTTCCTGAATGACCGCGCTGTACTCGTCTGCTTGTCCGAGGCGACTCGACCCTACCTGCGCGTGATCCAGCAACTGGTCGCGCAAGCGCCCGTCGCGCAGACTGCTGGCTAGCGCCACCGAATAGCCGGGGTCCGTCGCGCCGTCACCCAGCGCCTTGCGCGCCATTGTCTTGCGCTCCGAGTCGCTGAAGCACGATTGCAGGAACACGGTCAGGAACTTGATACTTTGCCGCGCCCGGCGCGGACCGTTGCGCATCAGGTACCAGATGTTGAAGAAGCGCTCACTGACCTGGTAGCCGTTGCGGCCCTTGCCCCGGCTGCTCAATGCAACGGTCTCGGCGTAACCCGCCTTTTCCAGGCGCGAGAGCTGGCTGCTCACCGCGGGGGTGTCGAGGCCGGTGGCTTCACCCAGTTCGGCAGCGGTTATGGGGTCCCAGTTCAGCGCCAGTGCGTCGAAGACCGCCCGCGCCTGCATCGGCAACTCTTCGGTGCGGGCCTGATACCAACCCGTGAAGGTGTCAAGCATGGCGCTGAGCTGTGACAATACGTCCGCACTCATATGCGATTCGAGCACGCCGTACAGGACATTGAGCGTGCGCGGGTTGCCACCTGCCAGCGTGTTGAGGGCCGCGACGCGCCCAGGGTCCTTGTCCAGCAGCGTGAGCACCGCGCGCCCGGCGTCCCCGCGGTGCAAGGCCAAGGTGCGCAGGCATTGCATCACCTCCTGGTCATCGAGCTTGTCCAGCGTCTGGACGCGGAAGAACTCGTAGAACGCGGCCTCCGGGTCGTGCGTCGATTCGGGGTACCGCGGCGCGGCGGCGATCAGCAGCGGTCCGTCGTCGCGCTGCAGGATTCTGCGCAGCGCCCACTGGTGATTCGTTTCGAGTCCCGCGAGCAGGGTGTCGAGATTGTCGATCAACAGCAGCGGGCGCCGTTCCAACCGCTGGCAGCGCGTGTGGAATTTGTGCCACGCGGGCTCACCATCCTGGTCCTGGCGCTTCAGGGTCTGGCGCGGCGCCAGCTCGGCCCACGCCGCGTCGAGCTGTTCGATCTCGGCGTCAGGGGCATGTTCGTCCTCCCGCGCCTCCAGCAACGACTGCAGGCAGTTTCGCCACAACACGTCCAGGCTGATTACGTTGTGTTGCTCTTCCCGGAAGGTGAGCGCGATGAAGCGTTCGCGCAAATCGGGCTCAGTGCGGACGGCGATCGCAATGCGCCGCAACAGCGAGGTCTTGCCGTAACCGCGTGGCGCGACGATGAGGTAGTGACGCGTCGGCTGCCCGTGTTGGGCGGGCCGCAGTTGCCTAAAAAAGTAGTCGAGCGTGTGTTGACGGGCGACGAAGTTCGCAAGGAAGTCGGCCTCGCTCTGGGAGTGCGGATTGAAGAATGTGAGGTCCATCGCGCGCAGCAATAACGGTCGCCCGATCAAGCGTTGCTGGTTGGCCGGTAGCGGTGCCACCAGCGCCGAAGGAGCGGGTTGCGGAAAGCGATGGTCGGGTTGTCGCCATCCCAGTCCGCGACGGTGATGAATCCCTCCACGTGCAGCCGCTTCAGCACCGAGAACAGCCCATCTCGCGTGAGGTCGGCTCGGTTGATGGTGGCGAGCAACGTGTCGACGGTCAGGCCTGTGGAGTGCGGGGCCAGTGCCGCGAGCGCGGCAAATGCGACCGCGCGCTCGGGATCCTTGTAGTGCTTGCGCAGGTGCTCCTCCCAGGTGCCGAAGACGGCCGCCTCGGCCGGTTCCAGCAGCCGGGAAGCAGCCTGCTCGACGAGTCGTTCCGCTTGCGCCGGGTCGTCGCTGGGATCACCCGAGAGTTTTTGCGCCAACGCGTCCAGGTAGTAGGCAACACGCCAGCCTGCGGCGGCGACCAAGGCCTGCGCCTCGGCGTCGGTGATCGACTGCCGGTGTGTCAGTTGCCCCTGCCGCGCCAAGTCCTGGACGAATTCCATGGCCTGCGCGTGGGTCAGTGGCTGCAGCTCGTAGGCCTGGTATTTGGCCAGGACGCCCATGTACTCGCCGGCGCGGGCCAGCGGCTCGATTCCAATTGACCCTGTGATCATCCAGCGCACGCACGGATAGTCCGCGCGAAGGCGGCTGGACAGGTTCATGAAATTGCGTGCGGCCACCACACCATCCTGACCCTTGTCGTGCAACGCTTTCAGAAAGATGGGCAACTCGTCGATCAGCACGGCCCATCGGCGCTTCCGGTCGTCGTGCATGGCCTTGATCAGGCGCTCGAAGTGCGCTTCGTGATCGAGGGTGATGAAGGGCTGATACCAAGGGCCGGCGTGGTCGGACCGGGGTTCGACCACCTGTCCAAGGCGCTGCAAGAACCAAGTGATCGCCCCTTGGCCGCCTGAGCGCCGGCTTCCGATCTTGCTGCAAAGCTCGCGGAAGAATGCACGCGTATCGCCGCAGCCGGCGACCTCCACCTTGACTGCGTGAAAACCCTAATCTGCCGCCGAGTCGACCAATCGATCCAGCACGAAGGTCTTGCCAAGACGCCTTGGTCCATGCATGGAAACATCCCGGCCGGCCACAAACATTTGGTAAATGGCGGCGACTTCTGCGTTGCGGCCGTAGCTTTTTCCAGCGTAGTGATGCATGCAGACCCTCCAAGTTCGCTCGACACTTTACAACAATTTTGTTTTCAAACGCAATAGTTGTGAAACGAATCTGTCTTGTCTTATAGG
>JBCKZS010000132.1:0-2781 GCA_038918905.1 Vicinamibacterales bacterium | reverse complement strand
GCAGCGGATCCAACTGGCGCAGCACCGCATCACGGAGGGACTCCACAACGCCAGAATCCAAGTTGCCAATGCTCTGTAGTGGCGACCGCGATGAGGTGCCCACGACGCTATTCTACGCTTGGTGTGCAGCACCACCAACAGTCCGTCAAAGGACCGCGGACCGCGGGGCTCGGTCTGAGGTGCCCGCGTGTCGTCGCCGGGGGATGCAGACCAGGACTCGCCCCTACGTCCTCAGAATCGAAGTGCGAATCCGATCGACAGGACGGGATAGAACCGGAACACCTTGATCTCCTTGTTGAGGTTGGCTTCCTCCGCTCGCATATCGCTCTGGATCGACGCGTCAGATCCCATGTCCCTGCAGTTGAGTCCGTTGGCCCCACAGGCCGTTCCCGTGAACGACAGCGTGGCGATCGGCGCGCCTTGAAACACGACGCCAAGCTCGAACGGCACACTGAACCGGCGGTTTCGCGGGACGATGTTGCCCCAGCCGAGGAGAACGGCCGGCCGCGTCCTGGCAAACGCGATGTTGCCGCTCACGTTGATGGGGTTGGCCGAGCTGCTCACGTAATCCGTGTCGTCGATCGTGATGCGCTGGCCGGGGACGATCGACGCCGTAAGCGACACGGCATTGCCGTTGTGCACGATCAGGCCTGGGCTGATGTGGAAGCCGCCGCCGAACGGGAACAGGTCGATATAGGCATGCACGGATCGCAGCGTGAGTTTGCCCACGTAGGTGATGTTGTTGTCCGAGTCGTCGAAGTCGCGCGAGTAGCTGAACAGATTCACACCGGCGCGCAGATTCACTTTGGAGCCGAGCTTCGCGGCGGCGTCGAACCCGACGCCAAGCGTTGAGACCTTCACGGCCACGCCAAGGCGGCCGGTCGATGCCGATGAGGCTGCCGAGGACTGGGGCGGCACACGTGGCGCGGCAACGGTCTGGGCGAACGCAACGGACGGCAGGGCGGCGGCGAACAGCCACGCGATCGCAGTCAGCGTGCGGGCGAGAGCGACACGTCGTCTCACGGTTCTCATGGGGCCTCCTTTGGCACAGGTAGCATACCAAGCGTCGTCGCCCTCCGCAACGGGCATACTCGGGCCGACCTCAGCCGCCCGCCGCACCCGCCCGTGGCGCCGAGCCTATGGCCGTAGGGGCGAGGCATGCCTCGCCCCTACGCCCTGATATCGCTCACCTCGGGCCTTTCGGAAACGCGCGGTCCAAGCCGCGAACGGTGGCGAACATCGAGGCGGCGCTTCGTGCGAGCTGTACGCCCGCGTCCTCCGCGGCCGCCGCGTCCCGCCTGTTGAGGCTCGCCGCGATCTGGGCGACCCGCTGCAGCTCGGGCTCGAGCTGATGAGACAGTTGCTGACAAATCAACGCGAGTATCGCCAGGCGGTCGGCGTGCAGAGCCCGGCCGACGAGGGCGTCGATCTCCAGACCCAACGCCTGGAAGCTCCGGACGAACCGGCCTAATTCATCCTCGCTCGTCGGTTCGATCGCGGCGTTGACCTTGAATCGAAGGCCCATGGGGGGCTTCTCCCGTGCGTACCTCGTGATCGGCCTCGCCGGCGCGGGCCGATCACGAGGTGCATCGCCCGGCTCGTTCCCGGGCCGTCACCGTGACCTTCTTGCTGCCGATGTCCTTCCCGTCGCGCGTGGCTGAGATGGTGACCTCCCACCGACCGGCCATCAACACTTGGCCGGCCCCTCGGTACACACCGCCCCCGGCGTGCGAGAGCGTCGCCGCGCTGCGCATCGCGGGCATGCCCATCGACGGCATCGGTGGCATGAACAAACCGACGGTCACGGCCGCGTCGGTCACGGGCCGGCCCTGCGCATCTTTCACGGTGACTTCGAACGTGTTGTCGCCGGTTCGTGGCGGGTCGGGTTGACCGCGGAAGGCGAACTTGTGTTATTCGGCACCAACCTCAGAATTTGAACCCGAGACCGATCGACATGACGCCAACCGTGTACGTGTCGCGATTCGCGATGACGATCAGTGCGCGGGCGTCTGGGCGGACGTACAGACGCGACGAGATGTCCAGCTTGATCCCTCCGCCGACACTGAGCGCAGGATCGGCGAACGAGCGCATGCCCCACCGGCCATTGGCGGGCACCATCATCTGCCCCAGCTGATCGACGTAGAAGCCGGGCATGTGATCGTACGGCCCCTGCATCATCCCGAATCCGTGCATGCCGGAAATGGGGATCATCTGCCAGAAGAATTGGTCATGGCCGAGGCCGAACGACGCCCGATAGACCCCGCCGCCGACGGCCAGGTACGGGACGGTCTTCCGGTCAGCCGGCACGAGGTTCACGAGGATCGAGGCGGTGGCGCTCATCCCGTGCGACCCGGCACGACGACCGAGGTACGAGCCATCGACTTCAAGGACGAAGCCGTCCGTCACATCAAATGCGACTTGGGCGCCCATCGCCGCGCCGTTTCCCTGAGACGCGGCCGCCAGCCCGCCGTTGACGCCGACCGACGCCCGCGGCGGAGACGGGGCTCCGGTCTGTGCGGACGCTGGCAGCAGCAAGACCCACTGGATGAGAAGGGGGAGAGAGAGGAACCTTACGATCCGTGACATGAGGACACTTCCTTTCGTGTTGGCGACGAGATGCGTGACCATGAAGATGGCGAGACCATTTCCTGTGAGGCGTTGGAACAGCTCCATCACGGGCGCACGGTTGGCCGTGAGGCACCGGCAATCAGGGGTTCAGATCAGGAAGACGGAGAGCAGAACTGAGAGATCGGCCGATCGATATAATTACCGGGTTAACGT
>JBCKZS010000131.1:0-3066 GCA_038918905.1 Vicinamibacterales bacterium | reverse complement strand
GCGGGGCGGTCCCTTGCGACCGGCCTCGTGCGTCGCGCCGTGCCGGGCGGGTTTCCCGTGGGGACCCTGCTCGGTTTCTGGCTGGCACGACAGGTGTAGATGTCGATCCATTGGCGCGTGGTTCTTGCCGCCCTCGGGTGTGCGCTGGCGCTGACCTGCAGCCCCAATTCGACGCCGCCCACCGCGCCGCCGACCGTGCCCACCACGCCGAGCCCGCCACCGGAGCCGACACCGACGCCGACGCCAACACCGACGCCGACCCCAACACCGCCACCGCCTCCACCGCCGCCTCCGCCGACGCCACCGGTCGTGACGGCCGGACGAGTGGTGGATGTGTTGACAGGCGGGGCGATCAGAGGGGTGACGGCGAGTGGGACGGGCATCGAGGGCGGGCCTTCAGCCGTATCCGGCGCGCTCTCCATGAGCGCCGAGAGTGCATCAGGAGATGCTCGACTGGTCACGTTCACGATGGCGGGGTACGTGACGCGGGCGGTGCCGATGAAGATCCCCGGCGCGGATGTGACGATCTCCATGATTCCGTCCAGCTTCGATCTCGTGCCCTTCGACGAGATGTTGCGGGTGTCACGGCTGCAGCGATGGACAAGCGCGCCGCCGCTCCGCGTGCAGAGCCGGACCCTCCAGTTCACGTCCGTGACAGCCGGTGATGCGGTCGCGATTGACGACGTGCTGTCGGAGGCCGAGCGGGTGGCGCTCGAAGCGGATGTGACGTGGGCGCTGCCGCAACTGACGGGGAATACTTTTCCGGCGTTCGCGAGTGTGACGCACGACGAGGTGCCGGTCGGCGGCCGCATGTCGATCCTCAACACCGGGATGATCACCGTCGCGCGATATGAGGGGCTGACCCGGGCCACCGGTTTCTGGGGCTACGCGCGCTGGCAGTTCCAGGCCGATGGCACGGTGATTGGCGGCACGATCATGCTCGATCGCGACTTCGAACGATCGGGCAGCCCGTCCCGCCGATCGCTGCGCGCGCATGAAGTCGGGCACGCACTGGGCTACACACACGTCACGAGGAGCGTACGCGTCTCCGTGATGAATGCAGACGCCACCACAGAGCCCAACACCTTCGACCGTCAGGCGACGCTCATCGCCTTCCAGCGGCCGCCAGGCAACGTTCGTCCCGATGCGGATCCGGAGGGCACGTCGGCGAACGTTCATGGCCTGGGCGCGGTCTGGGCGATCGGATCGGGGTTTCATCCACGTCACTGGAGGGTGATCAGGCCATGACGCGACGACTGCTGCGTGTCGGACCTGGTGCGTTCATCGCGGCGACCGTCGGCGTCGCGGCCCAGGGTACGCCGCCGTCCACACAGACCACAGCCGTCTATCCCGGCGCGATTGTTGCTGGAACGACCTGGGCGCGCGTCGCCGACGCGAAGGCGGCCGGGTATTGCCAGGACCAGCTCGACGCCATCTCGATGCACTTGAAGACCATCGGCGCCACGGCCCTGGCCGTCGTCGGCGGCAACGTGCTTCTGGAGTACGGGCCGCGGGACGAGGTCCCGCGAACCTGCCCCAGGGCCCGTTCGGCTACGGCGACCTCTGGTGGATCTGGGACGGTCCGTGGAACACCGGGACATTGGGATTGAGGATTGAGGATTGACTCGAGGTGCAGGAACTCACTCAGCGCGCAGCGCCTGCACCGGATCGATGCGCGCCGCGCGCCGTGCCGGCAGCCACGCGGCCATGGTGGCGGCGGCCGCGAGGATGACCGACACGGTCGCAAACGTCAGTGGACGTTGGGAGTGGTCTCGAACAGGAAACTCGCGACGAGCCGGCTCGCAAAGCAGGCCCCGCCGAGTCCCACCGCGAGGCCTGCGGCCACTGGCCACGTCGCATCACGCATCATGGTCCACACCACCGAGCGCGGGTCCGCGCCGAACGCCATACGGACACCGATTTCCTGCGTGCGCCGCGCGACGGCGTACGCGGTGACGCCGCCGGTGCCGATGAGTGTCAGCAGCAGTTCGAGTGCGCCCAGCAGGCTGAACAATGCGGTACGGCGCGACAACATGCCAACTTCCATGGCCGCATGTGCCAGCGGCAGACTGTTGACCGCGCCAGCCGCCGCGACTCCCGGCATCGTCCGCAGGGTCGTCAGAAGCGCGGGATAGTACTGCGCCCAGACGGTTGGTATGGAGTTTCTGATGGTCCTCGGCCTCGACGACGAAATCCGGCTGAAGAAGGCCCGCAAGGAACACGGCCAGATGTCGGTGGTCGGCGCGGCCTGAGACGGCGCGCCGGTCTGAATGGAAAAATGGTGCGGAAGAGAGGACTCGAACCTCCACCCTATTGCTAGGACTAGCTCCTGAGGCTAGCGCGTCTGCCAATTCCGCCACTTCCGCACGAAGGAGTCTTGCAGGCAGGCCCGGTCTCGAAGGCCGGAAGCGCGCATTATACCTCAGAGGATGGCGAGATGGCCGAGGTGGTGATCGGGCGGAGCTGAGGCGCCACCTCAGCCACCTCACCAGCTCAGCCACCTCGCCACCTCAGCCACCTCACCAGCTATACTGCCTTCAGGAGATTCCCCTGCCGTGAGTGCTCGCCGTGGTGTTGCCCTTGTTGTTTTTCTGATTTTTCTCGCGGTGATGGCCTCAGCGGCCGCGCTGCTGCTCGTCGCCGTGCTGGCCGGGCCGGGGCGCGCCACGCCCACCGTCGAGTCGAACTCGACGCTGTACCTGAAGATCCAGGCGCCGTTCATGGAGATCGAGTCCAACAGCGTGTTCACGCAGTTCGTGAAGACGCCGCCCACCCTGCGGACGGTCATCGCGACCATCCACCGCGCCAAGACCGACGGCCGCATCCGGGGCCTCGTCGTGATGCCCCAGACCTCCGGCGCGATGTGGGCTCAGTTGCAGGAACTGCACGATGCGCTCGCCGACTTCCGCGCCTCAGGCAAGTCGCTGGTCGTGTACCTCGAATACGGCGGCGCCGGGGAGTACTACCTCGCGTCAGCCGCCGAACGCGTCCTGATGATGCCCGCCGGCACGCTCGACCTGTCGGGCCTGGCCACCTACGAGATCTTCCTGCGCGGCGCCTTCGACA
>JBCKZS010000130.1:0-3076 GCA_038918905.1 Vicinamibacterales bacterium | reverse complement strand
GACTCCGGTGGGGACGCCCATTCCTCCTGACGGTCGGGGCCGGGGTGGCGGGTAGCTATTCCAGGTCGTCGATGACGGCCGTGTGCACGAGCGCCCGCATCGGACGAAACCGTTCGTTGGCCCGCGTCGGGTGGACGCGATTGGTCAGGAGCACCACATACAAATCGCGCTCCCAGTCGATCCACACCGATGTGCCCGTGAATCCGGTGTGTCCAATCGCGGTCGGAGACAGGCGGGGGCCGCACGACGAGGTGGGCCTCATCGTGTCCCACCCGAGCGCCCGTGAACTGCCGGGGACGCGGGTTCTGGCCGCGAACTGACGCATCCGCGCCGGGGATCCCAACCAGGTCGGGCGCGTGAACGTGTCGAGCACCGTGGCGGCGAACACGCCCACGGCTGCCGCCGTGCCGAACAGACCCGCGTGAGCCGCGACGCCCCCAAGCGCGGCGGCGTTCTCGTCGTGGACCTCGCCCTGCAGCACATGGCCCCGCCACGGATCGTCTTCCGTGGGCGCCACCTGGGGCCAGCGCTCGCGCGCCGGGCGGTACATGATCGGCGGACCGCTCCGGGGCCAGAGTTGTTCCCATTGGTGATCGAGCGACGCGCCGGCCACGGCCTCCAACGCAAACCCCAGCAGCATGAAGCCCACGTCGGAGTAGACGGACTGTACGCCGGGCGGTCGCTCCAGCGGCAGGTCTGAAATCGCGGCCAGGAACACTTCGCGACCCCGTCCCTGTGGCCACAGTTTGACGTGCGCGGGCAGGCCCGACGAATGATCGAGCAGGTGGCCGATTGTCACCGCGTCGCGATCGCCGCCGCGCCACTCCGACAGGCACGCGGTCACCGGCGTCTCCACATCGATCACGCCAGCCTCCACCTGACGCATCGCGAGTGTCGTGGTGGTGATGACCTTGGTGAGCGAGGCGAGATCAAAGAGGGACTCTGGTGTCGTCGGCGGGGCATCGGCCGCGTAGGTGAGCCGGCCGACCGCGTCACGCCAGAGGGGGCCGCGGCGGCGGCCGACTTCACACACGGCAGCCGGGTACGCGCGTGTGGCGACCCCGTCAGCCAGGATCGCGCGGACACGCGGCAACACCACGGTGGACTACTGACGGTCGCCGGAAGGTGGCGCCAGCAGCGCAGGGCGGAGTTGCGTGAAATAACTGCCGCGTGGAGTGACCGACGTCAGCAGGCTGTCGTACGAAAACAGCAGGACGCCCGCGGCATCGGCCCGCCGCGCGGCGCGCACGTGATCGGCGGCACGGCCGACCGGCAGCCGCCAGGCCCCGATGCCGGCCCAGACGGGTACCCCATGCGCCGCCGCCCGCGCGCCGGCAATCTGCCGGGCAAATTCGGTCACGTCAGTGGTGTACGCCATCGGGCACACGACGTCCAACACGCCCTCGCGGGTCCAGGCGGTCCAATCCTGCAATCGGTGGTCACGCGCTTCGCCGGCCAACGGCACCACCGCGGCCGAGAGCACCACCCCCGGACGCGCCTCCTGCGCGGTCGCGCGGATCCGATGCACCAACGTGGACAAGCGGTCGCGCCGGAAGGCCGCCCACGGCCCGGCAAAGGCTTTCGGCCAGGCTTCCGGATCGGTACGCGCCTGGCGATCGAGCCGCTCGCGCTCCGGCAGCGCGACCGCCGGCAACATGGCGTGGCGAAACGCCAGTACCGTCACCTGGCCATAGTCGAAATCAGCGGTCGGATACCGCACGTAGTCGAGGTGCAGACCGTCAAGCGCATACGACCGCAGCAGGTCGTTGACGACCGCCACCGTGTAGGCCTGGGACGCTTCCGGCACTGGCGACAGATACAACCCTTCAACCGCGTTGCTCTCGGTGCGCGCCCACCGGGCGAGCTGGCCGAGATACCCCGGCGTGCGGGGATCCAGGCGCGCGAGACTCGCGGCCAGCGGTCGCGGCACCATCAGCCAGCCAGGCTGGCGCGCGACGATGTGGTCGCGCGAGCGGGGCAGGAACACGGCGCTCGAGACGAGGTTGACGTTGAACCACGCGTGCACCTTCAACCCTGCGGCATGCGCCTGCTCTAACGTTACGCGCAACGGATCGAACGTCGCGGGTTGTCCGTCCAACTCCGTCGCGCGGGGATCGATCGCACTCTGATAATACGCATCGCCACTACCGCGCACCTGCACGAGCAGCGTGTTGTAGCCGCCGCTGGACGCTATCTTGACGAGCTCACTGATGCGTTGGGGGGAGGTAAGCGAGGTCCGCAACACCCACAGGCCCCGCACTTCATCGTCGGTGGCGCCGGGGACATCGGCCGACTGCACGCGGACCCCTGCGCCGGCCAGCAACGACACCGCTGCCACACCCGACACGACCCCCGGCACCACCGACGACCACAGGCGACCCATACGAACAGTTGACGCTACCAGCGTGGTTCGCAGGGTGTCAATGGGATACGCTGGGCCGGATGGTGGTTGTGGGCATCGACGCAGGCGGCACCAGGACGGTCTGCCAGTTGGCGGACGCGGATGGGGGCCTGCTGGCCGAAGCGCGCGGCCCCGGGGCCAATCTGCAGAACTCGGGCGAACTCCACGTCGAGAAAGTCCTGTTTGACGTGCTGCACGCTGCCACGAGCGGCGCCGCCGGATGGCCGGCGGCCGTCTGCCTCGGCATGGCCGGGGTCGATCGCCCCGACGACGCGGCCACGGTGCGTGGCATCCTGTCGCGGCTGATCCCTCGCAGTCAGATCGTCGTGGTGAACGATGCGCTCATTGCCCTCGAAGCCGGCGTGCCGGGGGCGCCCGGCGTGGTGCTCATCGCGGGCACCGGGTCGATCGCCTACGGCCGGGATCGCGACGGGCGGTCCGCGCGCGCCGGGGGCTGGGGGTTCGTGCTCGGCGACGAAGGCAGCGGGTATTGGCTGGGTCGCCAGGCGCTGCGGGCCGTCGTGCGGGCCTCGGACGGACGTGGACCACAGACGGGGCTCACCCCACGGGTCCTCGCGCACTATGAGGTCTCCCGTCCCCAGGATCTGGTCCGCGAAATCTACTACGGCCGGTTCAAACCCTCGACGGTCGCGGCGGTCGCCGGGCTGGTCGAAG
>JBCKZS010000129.1:0-3184 GCA_038918905.1 Vicinamibacterales bacterium | reverse complement strand
ACGATCATCGTGCCCTGGCCGTCCTCCACGGCGGCGCCTACACCTGGAAAGACCTCCGGCGCACCGTCGCCACGAGACTCGCCGCCCTCGGGTTCGATGAGACCACGATCGGCCGCGTGCTGAATCACGCGCGGGTCACGGTGACGAGCAAGCACTACAACCAGCACGCGTACCTCGACGAAAAGCAGCGCGCGCTCGACGCGTGGGATCGGGAACTGGCCGCGATCGTGGCGAACGAAACGCGCGCCGCCAGGAAGGTGCTCCGGCACCAGCCGAAGGGGCGGGCCTGACATGGCCCGTCGCATCAAGTCCGGTGGACAGTCAGAGCCGCTCGCGGCGCGCGCGCTTGAGGCCAGGGCCCGTGAGGTCTTGCGCGAAGGCGAGGCGTGCTTGCGTGCTGCGGCTCAGGGGCTCATCGCGTATTGGGCGGCCGCGTATGCCCGGTCTGGCAACCCGGTTGATGCCTGGGACGCGATCGCGTCGGAAGGATCAATGGAAGGCCATTTATGCCGACGCCACGGTTTGGCACTTTATTTATGCCGACGTGGCGGGGACGCATCAGTAACAGTTCAGGGGGGTGCCACGGTCAAGGCCGGGGCCTTTTTTCCTGAAAAATCGGTCCTTGCCGTTTCTTAACTCGTGGCGAGTGACCCTCGGATCTGGCGATCTCGCTAGGAAAACCGGCGATCCCGAGTCAGACCCCCTGAACTGTTACGCGAGGACTGCGGGCACTGGCCGGTGAGTGTGTCCACCGTCCGGCGCGCCTGGCAGAAGTACAAGAACGACTTCATGCCCGGCAGATCCAAAAAGTCAGCAACCTTTTGAGCACAGAACGAGTCGACGCGGTCCGTTCCTGGGCGCACACTTTGCTCATGGAACGAAGAAAAACACACTGCACCACGCCCGCGGCACCGGCAACCTTACCCTGCGATCGGCTCATGACAGCGCGGCAGGTGGCCGCGCGTCTGACACTCTCCAGGACAACCATTTGGCGTTTGGTCCGCGACGGCCACCTGGCGCGGCCTTTGGTGCTGACTGCGCACCGAATTGCGTGGCGCGGGCGTGACGTCGAAAATTGGGTCGCGCAGCGCGTCGAGACCGGCCGATGAGCCTCGCGCCGTCGCCCTGGCCGGATTCGCGGCCAGTGATCGACAGGGCGATCGCGGCCCTGCCTGACGTCGCCGACCCGACGGCCTCTGACCTGGTGGCGGTGCTGGCCTTCACCGTTGATTCCGGCAGGCGATCGGCGGTGTCGCCTCTGCCACGTGCGGCAGGCGACCCAGCGACCAGGGACCTGGTAGACCTTGGACTCGCGGCCCTCGAAGAAGCGGCCGATCCCTTAGTGGCTGAAGTGCTTGTTCGACTGCTTGATCATGTCGTCACTCAGTCCGAGCAGGGGCAGACGACGCGAGAGATCCTCGCTGAGGCCAGCCGGCTGCTGCACTTGCAGCACCGACGCGCCGCTGCCAAGGGGGAGGCACACCATGGGCGCTAAGCATGACTACCTCGTGGCGAAACTGGCGGCGATGCCGCCGGTGAACTTCGACGGCACGGCACCGCCACCGACGCAGTGGGCCAACGAGGCGCGGGAGGCGCCCGCTGATCCCGAGCAGGACGCTGAGCGGTCACGTGCGGGGCACGAGTGGCGAGTGCGCGACGAGATGGATCGCGAGCGAGCGCGACGTGACGCACGAACCCGCCTAGCGGTGGAAGCGCGCGGCACCTGTGCCGTCCCCGAGATACTGACCTTGCGCGACCGGCTGGCGCGTCCCCAGACGGCTGCGCAATGGCGCATTGAGGGATATCAGCCGGCCGACACGCGTGTTCTGACGGCGGCGCAATTCAAGGCCGGCAAAACGACCCTCACCGGGAACGTCATCCGGTCGCTAGTAGACGGTGCCCCCTTCCTTGGCCGCGCGGCGGTCACACCCGTCAATGGCTCCGTGATCTTGATCGACTTCGAGATGAGCGAGCGGTTGGTCGATAGTTGGCTGCGCGATCAGGCCATCGTTCGCGACGATCATGTCGTCGTGATTCCGCTCCGTGGTCGTGTGGCGTCGTTCGATATTCGGCAGCCGGACGTTCGAGCGGAATGGGTGGCACGATTCCGGGCGCGCGCTGGCGCGTACCTCATCCTTGATTGTGTGCGGCCTTTGCTCGATGCCCTGGGCCTCGACGAACACCGAGACGCGGGCCAGGTGCTCACGGCGCTCGACGCGTTGATGGCCGAGGCGGGCATCACCGAGGCGCTCGTGGTGCATCACATGGGCCACACCGGCGAGCGGTCGCGCGGGGATTCCCGGCTGAGGGACTGGCCGGATGTGGAGTGGCGGCTTATGCGGCAGGACGATAACCCGGCCAGTACCAGGTTCTTGACGGCCTACGGGCGCGACGTGGACATGTCCGAGGCGCGGCTGGAGTTCGACCCGGTAACGCGACACCTGACGGTGGCCGGAGGGTCGCGCCGTGACGCGGCAAGTGAGACGGCCCTTGACGCGATCCGGGACGTGTTGTTGACGACCTCCGCCCCGAAGAGCGGCCGGGCAGTGAAGGCCGCACTCAGCGACAGCGAGATCCCCAAGCGCACCATCGATGAGGCTTTGAGGTACGGCGTTCGCATGGGCGCCTTGAGTGTGACGGATGGCCCGCGTGGGGCAAAACTCTACCGAGTGTTTCAGTGTTCCGGAGTGTTTCACGAGTGTTCCGGGACAGTACCATGTGAGTGTTCCCGCGCTTATATAGCGCGGAACACTGAAACACTCGAAAAGCTCAGTGAATCGAAGAACGACGACGGGACACTCGACGCCAATGAGGAGGTCGATGATGCTCGCCGCACCTACTGACGCGCTCATCCCCCTTGCGCACGGGTTCGCCATCCGGGCTTCTGTGTACACGTGGTTCGTCAGTGCCTCATGGCGCCTGACGTTCGAGGCGCTGCCCAATGGTCGGTTGTCGATTGGTCCGACGTCTGCTCTGACTTCCGACGACGACCACTTCATCCGCGAGCATCGGGACGAACTGCTCGCGGCCGTTCGGTATTGCGACAAGCTGGCGGCGCGCCCGTGTTGACGCCCCCCCCCGTGGCGGGCTCAGATCTCCGTGGCTCGTCGCCCCACAACCCGCGCTCACCGGAGCGCTCGCGTGGCCGGACTTGGGAGTTTCGGCCTTCCGAGTAAGGGGTGCC
>JBCKZS010000128.1:0-3194 GCA_038918905.1 Vicinamibacterales bacterium | reverse complement strand
AGAACCTCGGTCGCAACATCCTTGCGCGTTCTGCGTTAGGACGCTTGGATCGCGCCGTCCGCGAAATGCTGACCCTCCTGAAATAATCGACAAACAGCCTCTACGTTTCAAAACCGATGGCGTATACTGCATGCCATTGTCGACACAACACATGAGGAATTTATGCTATGGAATCGGTTAGGTCGCCATGCCGACGTGGGTCTGCTTATTACCCGTTTGGGTTTCGGTCTGGGGTTCATTTATTACCATGGCGGCCCAAAGCTGTTTGAGTCTACCGAAGAGTGGATCGCAACCGGCTCGGCGATGCAGCATTTCGGAATCACATTCGGTTATTACTACTGGGGAGCTGCCGCGGGGGTCGCGGAAACGTTCTGCGGGCTGCTGATCGCGCTGGGTCTCTTCTTCCGGCCGGCCGCGGCGGTGCTGACGTGGATCATGATCGCCGCCTTTACAGACAACAGTCTGTCGGGAGGACAAACTTCCCATCCCTTCAAGAATATCTGGCTCTTCGCCGGTCTTATTTTCATCGGACCTGGCAAGTACAGTTTGGATCACATCCTCGCCAAGAAGTTCTCGCGGACTGAACGGTTTGATTCCACGATGGTACATGCTGCCGGAAGGCGCTGACCGCATCGAAGCTTACCGCACCGCAGCACGCCGATTGCACGCTCACGCCGTAGACATCGGCGTTGAGCTTCGCGAGTTCTGCGTGCAGATCGCGGAATCCGCAGGTTTCGAGCGGACACCCGCGCGCGCCGGGAATCTCGTCCCCGCCCGCCGGCAGCGCCTTACCCGGCTGTCCGGTCATCGGGTAGAATAACCATCGCACGCTCGTCGCTGCGGAGATTGAAACGCCTGCTGAGCCGCGGCTCCTAGAACGCGAGCATGCGTGTGTACTTCAGCAGCAACGTGCGCTGCGCCGCGCCGGGCGCGCGCGTTTCGTTCCACACGACGTAGAGGTCGCTGAGCGGCCGGTGAATCAGGTTGAATCGCACGTTCGACAGCCACGTGTCCGTCTCGCCGTTGTACTGGACGAACGCGTTCAGGAACATGCGCGGCGTCAGCGACCAGTCGGCCCGCAGCCCGACGAGGTCGCCCGTAAAACTGCCTCCCGGTAACGTGATGGCGCTCCGGGACAACGTCGTGCTCACCGCGAGATGGGCGTTCAGGCGCCACCGCAGCCCGCCGCCGGCCTGCCGCTGACGCCCGGTCCAGAACTCGCCCGCGCTGACTTCGACACTCCCCGAGATCGCTGCGCTCCTGTTGGACCGGAACTCCACGCCCACATTCTCGAACGTGTAGTCGCCCGGCCCTACCGTCAGCGACCCGATCGCAAACGGCGCGGCGGTGCGTTCGAACGTGCTGCGGCCCCAGGTCCTCAGCTCGCCGCCGCCGGCGAAGAGCATCTCGTAGTTGACGACGCCGGCGCGCGTGAGGAGCGTGGAATATCCGGCGTCGGTCGTCGTCTCCAACTCGGCGCCCACGCGGTACTCGCGCACGCGGCCGTCAGGGTTCCGGGGCCTCAAGACGCGCGCGTATCGACCGAACACCGTGCCGATGCCGCGCCGGCGAACGAACCCGAGGTCGTGCCGGAACGCATTGCCCACGTGGAGGAACCCGGCACGCGCCCGGTGCGTCCGCGTGTCGATCCGGAATCCCGCCCGACCCGCCCAATCGCCCGACACGCCCGCGCTGGCGCTCCGCATCGCGAAGCCCTCGACTTCGATCGTCGAGCGCGGCCGCCACCGCGCGTCGAAGCCCCCCACCCGATTGAAGCTCGCCGAGCCGGCCGCCTCACGTCCGAAATAGAAACCCGCCACCGTCGCCGTGCTCGAAACCTCGTGCGAGACCCGCGCAGCCGTGAAGTTGTCGCCCGGACGTCCCTCAAAGTCCTCGGTCTGCATCGTCAAGACGCCGAAACCCTGCCGCCCATGCCTTCCGGTCAGACGTAGACCGCCGAGAACGGGTACGGGGCGGCCGTCACCCGACAGACCGATCCGCCGGCTGAAGAACGGCACGAGATCCCGGCGGGGCCTTTCGTTCTCGTTCTCGAGCACGCCGATCTGAAAGGCCGCCGGGTTCTCGAGAAAGAACTCGCGCTTTTCTGGAAAAAACTGGCTGAACCGCGTGAGGTTGATCTGCTGCTCGTCGGCTTCCACCTGTGAAAAGTCGGTGCGCCACGACGCGTCCAGCAGCAGCGATGAGGTGATGCCCCACTTGACGTCCACGCCGCCGTCGCCGTCCCGTCGGAACGGCCCGCGTCTGTCCCGCCGGACTTGGGCGGTTGCAAACGGTTTGACCTGCAGATTGCGGCCGGGCTGCGCCTGGGTGATGCCGGTGAGCGTGCCCGCGTACGCCACGTTGTAGTGCGAGAACTGGCGGGGCACGGGCGCCCACGTCGAGGTCTCATTGGCCCGGCGCGCCCAGCGCACCATGTTCAAGCCCCACTCCTGCGTGCCCGTTTCTGGAAACCGCAGTGTCTTGAACGGGATGGCGTACTCGAGACTCCAACCATCCGCGCGGATCGACGTTTTGACGAACCAGACACCGTGCCAGTTGGCGTCGTTGCGGCGGCCGTTCTCGTACGCGAGCGACTCGCGCTGCGCCCCGCCCGGATTGGTGACGAATCCGAAAGCGTTGCGTCGATCCTGAAACGTGTCCAGGATGAGCCCGAAACCATCTCCGCTGCTGCCACCGAAGTCGCGCTTCAGCTCGTTGGTGATCAGGCGGCCGGGTTCGGGATCGTAGAGGATCGCCCCGACATACAGCGTGTCGTCGTTGTAGAGAAACCGGACCTCGGTCCGGCGCGTGGCCAGCGCGAACTCGGCAGGCTGTTGTTGATAGAAGTCGATGGCCGGCGTCGCAAGCGCCCACTCGGGCTCGTCGAGCAGGCCGTCGACCTGGATCGTCCGATCGATGCGGATCGCCTCCGCGCGCTTGGCGCCGCGGATGGCGTCGAGGTCCTGGCCGCCGGCCGCCGCCCCGCCTCCGAAGACAACGAGCGGGAGGGCCAGGAGGACAATGTGACGCATGCCGATTGTCCTCCCAGCCCCCGGCCGGTCAGTTCGTCGATGAATGCGGGAAGTAGCGGCCGATCAGGTGCGCCGGGTTGGCGCCCTTCTTCGGCCGGAACTTCTGCGGACGTCCCACATGCACATCGGCCGTGTACAAGTTGCCCTCGCTGTCGGTGTGGA
>JBCKZS010000127.1:0-3271 GCA_038918905.1 Vicinamibacterales bacterium | reverse complement strand
GGCGGCCCATGATGGCACCGGCCGCCGTCGGCTGCAAGCCGTGTTAGACCGCCGACGAGACGCCGATGTCCGCTATCCCAGCGATAGCGGCAAGACGGCCAGTCAGAGCGCGAGCACATACCGCGCGAGTGGGCCGAATCGCGCGCGCGTCTCGGGTAGCATACGGGCCGCGAAGTCGGTCCCAGCACGCCCGTCGCGAGGAATAAACGCACCTTGGAGCGAGCGGCGCGGCCCACTCGATGTGTTTTCGGTGTGGCCATGCCATGCGGATCCGTTGAAGATGAGGAGTGAGCCCGCACTGCCGCACGCCAACACCTGGTCATCGTGTTCGGCGCGCAGATCTGAAATGGTGTCCTCGGGGGGACGCAACCACCGGTGCGAGCCCGGCACGAACCGCGTCGCGCCGTTGTCGGGACGAAACTCGTCGATCATCAGGATGAAACCGAGGAGAGGCCAATCGGCGGAGTCGCGTGGAACGTCAACGTGGAGTTCCTGAGCGGGGGTGTGCGGCCTGAGCGTCCGTGCGTGCAGCGAGCTGAGCTTGAATGGCCGGCCGATGACGCGACAGCACGCCTCCAGCAGAGGCGGAAATACGTAGAGGTCGTCGAAGGCGGTGCCACGATTCACGAAATCGCTCACCCTCGTCGTAGTGCTGCCGATCTTCGTGTCGTCGCCGGTCGCCGACGACACAGCGACGTTGTATGCATCGGCCAGCAGTTCCATCCGCGCCGAGGGCGCCGGGCCGGGAATGACGACAAAGCCTCGCTCCTGCAGCTCGGAGGCGGGGTCCAGCGGGAAGTCGCTCCCTGCGGCCAACGTGCTGAACCAGTCGAATACAAGCATTGGCTTCTGCTGCGGTCTAACGCCCGCGGCTCACTTGCGGCGGCCGCGCGGCGCGGTTTCGAATTGCCCAGATACTACCGCGGCCGCACAAGAGCGTAATCATTGCTTGTTCCTAATACGCTGCAACTCTCCCTCCTCGGCCATGAATAAACTTCCGTTTGCGCGTTCGATCTCGTAACCGATGAACTCACCGGAATCATACCCCTGGCGGATGCGTCCCTTGCCCCGTTTGGCGACGACCCGTTCACCCTTCTTGAACTTGAAGACGGAACCGGCGTCAGGATCGTCCAACGTCTTCAGACTGTCCCGCCAAGTGTTCCCGGCACGCCAGTGGATGTGGAACGGTCCGACGCCGTGGACTTGAACTATCGCCGCCTCGGATGTGTAACCGAACATCGTGCTCCCTTTGGGGATGAACGCATACCCTCCGGCTTTCAGTTCCTTCATCGCCGCGCGGTCGAACTTCTCGCCCACGCCGAAATACAGCGTCCCTTGCAGTACGGTGATGTGCTCGTCGACGGGATGCTTATGAGGGGGGATAATGCCTCCAGGGAGTTCCCGTATCCTCATCACGAAGGGCTCGCCCACCGCGTTCGGGTCGCCGTAGAGGACCTCGACGTCTTGGGACATTGGCGCGATCGGGATGATGCGGTGCTGGCGCGTCTCTTTGGACTGGCCCAACCCGGCGACCGAGGCAATGAGAATCACCAGGGAAGTAAGCGCCGCCCTCTGCATGGCTTTTATCAACATTTTGTCATCTCCAACAAGAGAATCGACTCCGCGGCATAACGGCCAGGACTGACCCGCGGCGCGTTCCTCAGCCAGAGCGCCGTCGGGTCCAGTCCGTGTTAGGCGTCGGATCATCAACGTCGACTTGGTCAGGCTACTCGAGCCTGACCGGATCACCGCGGCGGATCGTACCGCCGCGCAGGACGGCGGCGTAAACGCCGACGTTGACCTGGTTGTGCTGGGCCGCCGTACGCAGAATGCCTGGATCCTTCGGTAGATCACCCTGAGGCAGGGTCGTCATCACGCATCTGGGGCAGGGCCCCGTGACGTTCAGGCGAACTTCGTCGCCGATGACGAGCGTGCGGCCGACCCACGCATTCTCAACAAACCCCTTCTCGGCAGAGGCAGGCTGCACCACGATGTTCGGACGAAACCGACGGACCTCGAACCGCCCTTGCGGGTACAGCTCCCGCAGCCGGTCGATCGTGGCAGTGGTCAGTACATGGACGACGGCAAGGTCAAAGAACGTGCGCGCTGGCATTGCCTCATCGGTGACCGTTTCTCGGTGGGCGAGACCCTCCATATCCGGCCAGTATTCTTCGAGGCTGGGCGTCTCGGGCGCCGCGGTCGCAAGTGTGACCTCACGGCCGAGAGCGTTCGCCAGAACCTTGTCGAGGTCGGCTTGCTCGGTGGTAACGATACCGCCGTTCTGGAGCGTGATCCGAACCGGTGGAATCTTTTCACCAGCGCGTGGAGACCCGACGAACGCGGCGCGGAAATCGAAGAGTCTGCCCCATTTGCGGGGATTCTTGGCGCTCACGATCTTGCCGTTGGAAGGATCGCGCAGGGCATACGCTCGATCGCCGAGCAGCCCGCGGTCGGTGACCTCAGTTGAGTTCAGCTCCTCTCCCATCATGGATTTGACGGGATAACGCCAGAGTGACACGACTGAACTAAGCTCAATCGGCGTTGTGTTTACCATTCTCAGCCCTCCTTCCTCCTTGGCACCCTCAAGTTCGCGACGCATAACGGCCAGGGCTGAGCCGCGGCGCGATCCGCGTGTGCGCGCCGACGGCTCCAGCCCATGTTAGGCAGACTCACACCGTTGCGGCAGTCGGCTGGCTTGTCGTCCAGATGTCACGATGGAGCTTCCAGGTGCCGCTGTCGTTCTTCCACACGACGATGTACTTGCCATTGTCAGCAACGACGCCACCAGCAGCCAGTAGCCGGTAGCGCCCAACCTCGATGGCCGTATCGCCGTGAGCTTCCACCTCAATCGTTTCCAAGCTGGCCTCCTTGAGGCCCATGTCTATCACGCCTTGCCAGAACGCACGAATGGCCGCCGTGCCACGGACGAAGTCGGTGTTCGCTGGAAGCAGTTGGGCCTCCGCCGTGTACAGGTTCGCCATGGCCGTCGCGTCACCGCGCTTGAACGCACCCACGAACTGCGAGTTCCCCGATCCAATTTGACTTCGTATGTCGCTAGTCATCACTATGCCTCCTCCCTGATCAGTGACCGTGGCGTTTCAAACGATCGAGATCGATTCCGTTCCAGTTCTGCCTAACAAACAACTATTAGTAGCCCGCGAAGCCGCGCGTCGCCACCGGCTCGTCGTACCGTCGCGGATCACCGTCATCCACTGACACGGCGGGGATTCTAGCACAAACGCCAGGCCGCCGCCGCAGGTGGATACGCGCG
>JBCKZS010000126.1:0-3439 GCA_038918905.1 Vicinamibacterales bacterium | reverse complement strand
CCGCCGGCGCTGACGTCTGCCATGACACCCGGTGACTACACGGTCGACGTGAGGTGGCGCGGAGACGCGTTTGTTGACAAAGCGCTGCTGGATGCCAACGGTGAGCTTGCCGCACCCACCATCAGGTACGTCGTCAGGGCGCCGGCAAACACCGCCGAGCAGGCCGAGCACCTGGAGCGCCTGGCGTACTTCGAGGCGCGGCAAGGCAATCGCGCGCGGGCCCGCCAACTGGGTGAAGAAGCCCTGCGCCTGGATCCAGACGGCTTCAGCCCGGAGCGCGCGGACACCTACCTGCTGGTTGCGCGCATTGCGCTCGAAACGAACGATCGCGCCGCCGCCGAACGCACGTACCGAGCCTTGTTGGCCAAGTTGCCGCCGCCACGTCAGAACGACCTGGCCGTTTATGTGACCGAGGAACTGGCGCGGCTGCGTCAGTAGGCACCGATCGTAGCGCTCTTCGATCTCGCCGCCAAGCCACATGACACCGTCTCCGCGCGCGTGGTGAACGGGATCACGTGTGGGCGGTGACCCGTAAATATGGGACAATCGCCGCATGAAGACCACCCTTGAGATCCCGGATGCCGTGTTCCGGCGGGCGAAGGCGAACGCGGCTCACCGCGGGCAAGCCCTGAGAGAGTTCGTGACTGAAGCCATCCAGGAGAAGGTATCGGGCCGGAACATGCGGACCGGCGCGGACACGCCGCCGTGGATGCGGGGCTTCGGGCGTCTGAGATCGCTGCGCCGCGCGACCGTCAGAATTCAGCGTGCCATCGATCGGGAATTCGACGTCCTCGAACCCGAAGACCGCCGGTGATCCTCGATACCAACGCGCTGTCGGCGTTTAGGCGCGTTGGAGACTCATCGTGAACGGCGCGCTCAGTGCAGGAGCAGCGTGATCGGAGTGGGCGAGTCGGGCGACCCGAATCGGGCCGGTGCGCATTGCCTGCAACACCGGCAGGTTCCAGTAGATCGCTCTATAATTCACGTCACCGCGTCGCCCGTGCTGACGATCAACGTCAGCGCGCCGGTGCGACAGTAGGAAACACAGCCTCGTGATGCCCGGCAAGTCCGTATCCCATTACACCATCGACCGCAAACTCGGTAGCGGCGGCATGGGCGTGGTGTACGAAGCCGAAGACACGCGCCTCGGTCGCCGGGTCGCGCTGAAGTTCCTGCCGCAGGCGCTCGAGCACGATGCGGAATCGCTCGAGTGATTTCAGCGCGAGGCCCGCGCGGCGTCCGCCCTGAACCATCCCAACATCTGCACCGTCTACGCGATCGAGCAGCACGAGGGACAACACTTCATCGTGATGGAGTTGCTGCAAGGCGAGACGCTGTCGCAGATGATTGGACGCCAGCCGCTGGCGCTCCTCCCCCTGCTCGACACGGGCATTCAGATCGCGGACGCCCTGGAGTCCGCGCACGCCAAGGGCATCGTCCATCGCGACATCAAGCCGGCGAACATCTTCGTCAACACGCGCGGGCAGGTGAAGATCCTTGACTTCGGCCTCGCGAAGATTGACAGCCTCAGGGGCCGTGGCGCCGACGCGAGCGGTGCCGCCGAAACCACTGCCGGCCGGGATCTGACGACGCCGGGCACGGCGATGGGCACGGTGTCGTACATGTCGCCCGAGCAGGCGCGCGGGCAACTGACGGATGCGCGCACGGATCTGTTTTCGCTCGGCACGGTCCTCTATCAGATGGCGACCGGCGTGCTGCCGTTCCAGGGCGAGACGTCGGCCGTCGTGTTCGAGGCCATCCTCAACCGCGAGCCCACGCCCGTCACCCAGGTGAACACGGCGCTGCCCGCCGAGTTCAGCCGGATCCTGAACAAGGCGCTCGACAAAGACCGGAACCTCCGCCATCAGACGGCGACCGATCTCAAGACGGACCTGATCCGCCTCAAGCGCGATCTCGATTCCGGGCGCAAGGTCGTCGCCGATCCGGGCGGTGCGGCCAAGGCCGCCGACCGGTCGGTCGCGGTGCTGTTCTTCGAGAACCTCAGCGGCGTCAAGGAGGACGAGTACTTCCGTGACGGCATCACCGAGGACATCATCACGGAGCTCTCGAAGATCAGGGGGCTGAACATCTTTTCGCGCGCGACCGTGCTCGAATACCGCGACAAGCCGGTCACACCGGCCCAAATCGGGCAGCAGCTTCGGGCCTCGACCGTGCTCACGGGCAGCCTCCGGCGGGCCGGCAACCGCTTGCGCATCAACGCGCAGCTCGTCGACACACAGACGGACTTTCCGCTGTGGTCCGAGCGGTACGACCGCGAGATGAAGGACGTGTTCGACGTTCAGGACGAAATTGCGCGCAAGATTGCGGAAGCGCTCCGCGTCACGCTGTCGCCGCAGGAGCAGGCCGCCCTGGCCGCGAAACCGACCGAGAATCTCCAGGCCTATGACCTGTATCTGCGCGGCAAGAGCTACGCGCGCCGGTGGACGCGCCAGGACCTGGAGTTTGCCCGGCAGATGTTCGAGAACGCGGTGGCGCGACGATAAGCCGTATTAGGGGCCGCCCGCGTCGACAGCCTCCCCCTTCTCAGACAGACGGAACCAATGGCGATCTCCATCCCTGCCGCCTGGCTCTGGGAATGCGGCAGCCGCGACGGGTCGGCAAGCCTGCGGGATCCAGACCCAGCCGCCATTGCAGACACGGCACGACGGACAGGCTCCCGAGTACGCAGGAAACGCACCTATCGGAACGTGACTCGACGGTATCCCGTTGATTCCAAACAAACAGGGCTTGGGGCACGGGCCTTGCGATGGGGTGAGGCGTGGAACTCACGTCTGTTGCGTATCGGCCCCGGCAGCCCGAGCAGGGCGCACTGCACCAACTGGTCCGCGATCACTACGAAACCTTCCGCGCGCAAGCCGCTGGCCGCCGTGACGGTCAGGGGCTGCCGCGTTTCGTCGAACGGGCCTTCGAGGACGTTCTCACCTGTGGGTGTCTGGCGGCGGGGTGTGCGCGATTCCGGTGCGCGTCGTGCCGTCATGATCGGTTGGTCGCCTTCTCGTGCAAGGGCCGCGGCTGTTGTCCCAGGTGCGGTGGCCGACGGATGACCGCGCGGGCGGCGCATGGGGTCGATCACGTGTGCCCGGCGGTCCCGGTCCGCCAGTGGGTGCTGACGCGGCCGCCCCGCGTGCGGTACGTGCTGGCCTGGAACCACGGGCTGTGCCGGGCGGTCGTCGCGGTCTATCTGCGGGCGGTGCTGGGGTGGTGACGTCGTGAGGCCCGGCGTCGCGGCGTGCCCGAGGGGCGTGGCGGGGCGGTGGCGATCGTCCAGCGGTTCGGGTCGGCCCTGAATCTCAACGTGCACATGCATGCGATGGTGATGGACGGGGTCTTCGCCAGCGACGAGGACGGCCGGGTGCGGTTCGTCGCGGCTCGGCATCCGCGTCGCCCGGATCTGGCGCCCTTGCTGGCCACGACCGCT
>JBCKZS010000125.1:0-3472 GCA_038918905.1 Vicinamibacterales bacterium | reverse complement strand
GATTTGCCCGATGGACCCGGAGGTCCGCGAGTCGAAGCCGGGCGACTGTCCGAAGTGTGGGATGGCGCTCGAGCCGGAGCTCACGAGCCTGGCGGCCGAAGAACCCGAGAACCACGAACTGAAGGACATGACGCGCCGGTTCTGGATCTCGGCCGCGCTCAGCGCGCCGCTGATGATCCTGGCGATGCTCGAGATGTTGGGGATCGCCACGCCGTTCGGACAACTCTCGATGCAGACCGTGTCGTGGGCGCAACTGGCGCTCGCCACGCCCGTGTGTGTCTGGGCCGCGTGGCCGTTTTACGTGCGCGCGGTGAACTCCGTGCGGTATCGGAACCTGAACATGTTCACGCTGATCGGTCTCGGCGTGAGTGTGGCGTACGGTTACAGCGTGATCGCGACCATCGCGCCGGGGATCTTCCCGCATCAGTTCAGCCACGACGGCGCCGTGGCCGTGTACTTCGAAGCCGCAGCGGTCATCGTGACGCTCATCCTGCTGGGGCAGGTGCTGGAGCTGCGCGCCCGGAGCCAGACGAGTTCCGCGATTCGCAAACTGTTGGGCCTGGCTCCGGCGACGGCGCGAGTCGTGCGCGACGACGGCACCGAAGAGGACGTGCCGCTGCCGCACGTGATGGTGGGGGATCGATTGCGCGTGCGGCCCGGCGAGAAGGTGCCGGTGGACGGCGTGGTCCTCGAAGGGTCAAGTCGCGTGGACGAGTCGATGATCAGCGGCGAGCCCATTCCGGTGAGGAAAGGCCCGGACGACAGGGTCGTCGGAGCCACGATCAACGGCACCGGCTCGCTCGTCATGCGCGCGGAGAAGGTCGGCAGCGACACCCTCCTCGCGCGCATCGTCGCCATGGTCGCCGAGGCGCAGCGCAGCCGCGCGCCCATCCAGAAGCTGGCCGACCGCGTGTCGGGGTACTTCGTGCCGGCCGTCATCCTGACGGCCGGCGTCACCTTTGTGGTGTGGAGTCTCGTCGGACCGGAGCCGCGCCTGGCGCACGGCCTCATCAACGCCGTGGCGGTGCTCATCATCGCGTGTCCGTGCGCGCTTGGGCTGGCGACGCCGATGTCGATCATGGTGGCCACCGGCAAGGGCGCCACGATGGGCGTGTTGTTCAGGAATGCGGAAGCCATCGAAGTGCTTCGCACCGTGGACACGCTGGTGATCGACAAGACCGGCACACTGACCGAAGGCAAGCCTGCGCTGGTCAGCGTGGTGGCCGGCAGCACTCCGGCGGGTGTCAGTGAGTCCGATTTGCTGACGCTGGTGGCGAGCCTGGAGCGGGGCAGTGAACATCCGTTGGCCGAGGCGATCGTGCAAGGCGCGGAGGCACGCGGGCTGTCACTCGTCAGCGCCGAGACCTTTGAATCCGTCACGGGAAAAGGCGTCCGCGGCCGTGTGCAGGACCGCGATGTGGCGCTGGGGAATCTGGCGTTGGTGCAGAGCCTGAGTGTTGACGTCGCTGCGCTGGCGGCTCAGGCGGAGGCCCTGCGCGCACAGGGGCAGACGGTGATGTTCGTGGCGATCGATGGCAAGGCCGCCGGGCTGCTCGGCGTGGCGGATCCCATCAAGGCCGGCACGCCTGAGGCGATTGCGGAACTGCGCCATGAAGGCCTCCACATCGTGATGCTGACCGGCGACAACGTGACCACCGCGCGGGCCGTGGCGAAGCAGCTTGGCATTGACGAAGTACTGGCGGATGTCCTGCCGGATCAGAAGGCCGCCAAGGTCAAGGCCCTTCAGGCGGCTGGCCGCATCGTGGCGATGGCGGGTGACGGCATCAACGACGCGCCGGCACTGGCGCAGGCGCAGGTCGGCATCGCGATGGGCACCGGCACGGACGTCGCGATGGAGAGCGCCGGCGTGACGCTCGTCAAAGGCGATCTGCGCGCCATCCTCCGCGCGCGCCGGCTCTCGCAGGCGACGATGTCGAACATCCGGCAGAATTTGTTCTTCGCCTTCGCCTACAACACGATCGGCGTGCCCGTGGCCGCGGGTGTGTTGTATCCGGTGTTCGGCCTGCTGCTGAGCCCCATCATCGCGGCGGCCGCGATGAGCCTGAGTTCGGTATCGGTGATTGGCAACGCGCTCAGGTTGCGACGGGCTTGAGCGTGCTGGTGTTGCCGCTACCCGGCCTGGCGCATCGCATGGGCGGCGTGCCACAGATCCCAATCGGATTGGAGTCCCATCCAGAACTCGGGCGACATCTTGAAGAGCCGCCCGAGCCGGATCGCGGTATCGGCGGTGATCGAGCGTCGGCCGCGGATGATCTCGTTCAGCCGGTTCAGCGGAATCCCCATCCGGTCGGCGGCTGCCGATTGCGTGAGCTTTGCCGGTCGCAGGTACTCTTCGAGCAACATCTCGCCGGGCGGCGTGGGCGGCCGCTTCAAATCCAGCACGGACCGCGGACCCTTAATGATAGTCTTCGCAGGCGACGTCGTGGGCATGGCCATCCTCGAATCGAAATGTAATGCGGTACTGATCGTTCACGCGAAGACTGAACGCGCCGGCCCGGTGGCCCTTCAACGCCTCCAGGCGATTACCCGCCGGCAGCCGCAGATCGACAACCTTGACCGCCCGGTGAACGGCGTCCAACTTCCTCCGAATGATCGGCCAGATCGGTTTCGGCAGGCGCCGTGCCACCCTCGTGTCACGGCCGAAGTAGACATCGGCCGTTTTCTCGTTTCCGAACGACCGAATCACGCACGGCCATCATACACGCCTCACCGGTAAGCCTGGAACCACCCGCCTCTGGGGGCAGAGGTGCTGCCGAACTGAGGTCAGCGGACACGGAGAACGACCGAAGGTGAAGCGCGGGGACAAGACCGTGCCCTGCGCCGAGGCCAGGATCGCTGACGGTGAGCGCATCGTCAGCGTGGTGAATCACGACGCCTCCGTGAAGGCTGAGACGAGGGAACGTGTATGATGCGTGCGATGCGACGCCTCCTTCCGACCAGCATGGCCCTGGTGTTGTGGATCGCCACAGCCGGCGCTCACGAGCTCTGGGTCACGCCCGCGCGCTGGCAGGCCGCGCCCGGCCAGACGGTCACGGTGCTGACGAACGTTGGCGACCGCTTTCCCGAGGGCAACAGCTTCACGACACCCGATCGCATCGAATCGGTGCGGCTGATCGGCCCCGGCACCGACACCGTCCTGCCGGCAGCGTACCGCCGCGAGGGGGATGCGCTCGCCGTGAACGCGCCGCTGCCGTCGACGCCGGGGACGTACATTGCCCTCGTGACCGTCAGGCCGCGCGATGCGGAGAAGTCGGCGGCGGTGTTCAACGAGCACCTCGCACACCAGGGGCTGGATCACATTCGCGACGAACGCCAGCGGCGTGGCGAAACCGGCGAGCCGGCCCGTGAAAGTTATTCGCGATATGGCAAGACGCTGATCCGCGTCGGCGATGGCGGCGATCGCACGCGGGTGACGCAGCCCGCCGGCGTCGCCATGGAGATCGTGCCAGTG
>JBCKZS010000124.1:0-3607 GCA_038918905.1 Vicinamibacterales bacterium | reverse complement strand
CGCAGTTGCCTCCATAGTTGTACGGTTGCAACCACTGAAGTCCCTGGAGGTTCTGAAGCCAACCAGATCCATCGGGAAGACCCACGGGATAGTCGAACGCGTCTGCCACGGCGGAAGCCGCAACGGATCCCTCGCGCAGTAGCGAGTCAGGGATGTCGAGGAGTCTGGACGCTGATGAGGTGCCATCCGGATTGAGGATGACTCCGGGCGGCTGCTCCGCCGCCACGATGGCGAGCGAGCTCGCAACAACTCCGAATGCGACCCAGAGGCGCAATTGGGCCGCGAGCGTCACGACCAGATTGACAGCCGCCATCGAGACGACGCCCATTCGATCGCGCATATCAGGACTCCTTCCACAACCGACAGGCGTCGCGGAATCCGGTCATCGCACGATAACACCTCGGCTCCGCGCGTCTTCAAACCGTTGCGTACGGACGTTCCACACGTAGGCCGTCAGCTCCCACTCACCCGCATCCGGCAGCACGCCGGTGAACACAAACCCCGTCTGCGTGAACCGCGCTCCGTGCGCCGCCGCCACATCCGGCCGCGACAGGTTCAGCGTCGCCGTACCGAGGAAGATCGGCACGGCGCACTGCGCACTCCGCACGTCGCACTCCGCACCGCTCCTGCGCGCCCATATATGGACGGCACCGATTCCCGCCCCCGTGGATGCCTGCGGATCCAGGGCCCACCCGTGCCCGGTGATCAGCCGCCCCTCGGCGTCGATGCGGTCGACGTGCATCCGCACGGGCTCGTCCACCAACGGCGTCGGCGCCACGGTCACATCCACCAGCACCTGGTCGTCGTCGCGCTCGAAGCGCAGACGATACGTCCCGAGGTAGCCAGGGCCAGCCGCCCAGGTCACCACACCGTTGGCCTCGTCGATCGCCAGACCGACCGGCGCGCTGCGCTCCTCGCCGTTAGCCAGCAGCGCGGCGTGCTTCACGCCAGGAATGAGCAGCTCGACACGCCCATGCTCAGGAATGCGCACCTGCGCGATCCCCTCGGTGTTCGGTTCCAGCGGGAGATACGCTGTTGCCAGGTCGTAGCCCGTGCGGGCGTAGACCGGGACGGCGGACGGTCCGGAGGTCGCGGGCTTCAGCCCGCGATGGTCCGCACGGGCTGAAGCCCGTGCGCTCCGGACATCATCGCGTCCTACGAACAAATCGGCACCCGACCCATTCGCACTGCTGTTGAGCACGTTGAAGTACCGCAACCCGATCCCTTCAATGCGACCCGCGGTGTCACTCACGCCCCACGAGATCGTGTGCAACCCATTGGTGAGGGTCGTCGTGTCGATCGAGCGAAGCCCGATCGGTCCGCGCGCCGTGTCCAGGTTGCGATACGAGCCCGTTCCGCGGAAGATCGACGACACATCGTCATCACAATAGACCCCGGCAGGCACCGAATTGCCGACCGTGCCGCGACACAGGTTGTAGGTCGCGATGCCCACCGGCGCGCCGTCGATGAAGGCGTAGATGGTGGACCCATCCACGGGGATCATCACCCCTGTCCCTGGGTCCGGCGTCAGCGCCCACCCGAAGTTATGGAGAAGGCCACTCACCGTGCCGCCTTGCGCTGGCGTGTCGATCGCGCCAAAGGGTTTCGCGATGGTGTCATTCGCCACCGTCACGGTCGTCGGTGTGTGGTCATTCACGTTGCGGCCGAGCCGCGTCTGATGGCCCTCCATGTCCGTCGCCACCGCATGGAGAATGAACGTCCCCACGCCGCCGCCGCTCGATGACGACGCGGGGATGTTGGGCAGGAGGTTCGACAGAATCAGGAAGCCCCAGCCCGCGGAGTTGGCGGCAGGCAACGTCGGATACAACGCTTCCACGTCGGGCCGCGCGCCTGAGATCACCGACGCCTCCCCGACAAACACGACGCTCGTCTCCAACACGTCCTGGCACGCCTCCAGATTGTCGAACCCGAGACACTGCCGGTAGATCCGCACGTGCTGGACGCCCACGTCATCCACTACCCACCCGGTCATCGTAATCGCGCCCTGCGCGCCCGTCGCGTTCTGCGCGGGCGTATCGACCTGGCCGACGGGCGCGGTGGTCTGGCCCGCCTGCTGCTGCACGGTCAGGGTGACCGTGACGACGGCAGACGTGCCGGTGTTCGCGGCGGTCAAGGTCACCGTCGCGGACAGACTCGTCGACCCGGCAATCACGTTGCCCGGATTGACGATGCTCACCGAGAACGTGTCTGCACCCGTGCCGGTGCCGTTCGTCACCAGCGCCCACGGCTGATTCGAACTCGCCGTCCACTGCGGGGCCGTGGCTCCCGCGTACGTCACGGTCACGGTCTGCGCGGAAGTGACACTCACCAACTCATCGCCCACGCCATTCGTCGTTGACGCAAAAATCAACGTCGCCGGTGTGGCGCTCAGCGTCGGTGTCACTGGCGCCGCCGGCGTCACCGCCGACGAGGGCGCACTGGCCGGCCCCGTGCCGACACTGTTGCTGGCGGTCACGGTGAACGTATACGCCGTGCCGTTGATCAGGCCCGTGACGACGAGCGGACTGCCAGAGCCCGTCGCGGTGGCGCCGCCCGCTGAGGCCGTCACCGTGTAGCCCGTAATCGCGGACCCGCCGTTGCTCGACGGCGCGGTGAACGCGACCGATACCTGCGCGTTGCCCGAGGTGATGCCCGTGATCGCCGGCGCCGATGGCGTGCCGGCTACATACGTCACCGTCGCCTGTGTCTGGCTCCCCGTGCCGCTCCTGACCTCGGCGCCGCCCAGCGTCGCCACAAAGACGCCGCTGCCCGTTGCGGTCGGCGCCGTCACCGTGGCGGTGTACGTCCCGTTCCCCACGTCCGTCACGACGCCGATCGTCCCCGCCCCCGACGACTTCGTGATCGCCACCGTGGCGCCGCCGACTCCCACGTTGTTGCCGTTGGCGTCCTTCGCCGTCACCGTCAGCACCTGCGTGCTCACGCCGTTCGCCGTGATGCTGGCGCTCGTCGGCGTCAGCGTCGAGGCGGCCGCGTTCGCGGCGCCCGCCGCGTAGGTCACTGTCGACGGCGTCTGGCTCCCCGTGCCGCTCCTGACCTCGGCGCCGCCCAGCGTCGCCACAAAGACGCCGCTCCCCGTTGCGGTTGGCGCCGTCACCGTGGCGGTGTACGTCCCGTTCCCCACGTCCGTCACGACGCCGATCGCGCCCGTGCCCGACTGCCGCGTGATCGCCACCGTGGCGCCGCCAGCGCCGACATTATTGCCGTTGGCGTCCCTGGCCGTCACGGTCAGCACCTGCGTGCTCACGCCGTCCGCGGTGATCGTCGCGCTCGTCGGCGTCAGCGTCGAGGCCGTGGCGTCGGCCGGGCCCGCCGCGTAGGTCACCGTCGACTGCGTCTGGCTCCCCGTGCCGCTCCTGACCTCGGCGCCGCCCAGCGTCGCCACGAACACGCCGCTGCCCGTTGCGGTCGGTGACGTCACCGTCGCCGTGTACGTCCCGTTCGTGTGGTCGGTGACCGAGTCGATCGTCCCCGTGCCCGAGGACTGCGTGATTGCCACCGTCGCCCCGCCCGTCGTCAGGTTGTTACCGTTGGCGTCCTTGGCCTGCACCGTGAGCACCTGCGTGCTCGCGCCGTCCGCCGTGATGCT
>JBCKZS010000123.1:0-3608 GCA_038918905.1 Vicinamibacterales bacterium | reverse complement strand
AACAGCTCATCGTCCTGAATCGTGAACTCGAAGTCCTGGATGTCCTTGTAGTGCTGTTCGAGCCGCGTGGTAATCGCGCGCAACTGCCTGTACGCGTGCGGCATGACCTGCGCGAGCTCGGCGATCGGCCGGGGCGTGCGGATGCCGGCCACGACGTCTTCGCCCTGGGCGTTGATCAGGAATTCGCCGTAGAACTCCTTCGCGCCGGTCGCCGGGTTGCGCGTGAACCCCACGCCCGTGCCCGAGCGATCGCCCGTGTTGCCGAACACCATCATCTGCACGTTGACGGCCGTGCCGATGTGATCGGGGATGTCGTAGATGCGGCGGTATTCCTTCGCGCGCGGGTTCTGCCACGAGCGGAACACCGCGTCACGCGACAGGCGCAACTGCTCGAGGGGATCCTGCGGGAAACTGCGCGTCGCGCGGGCCTTGACCACCTTCTTGAAGCGGGCCACGACGTCTCGCAGGGCCTCTTCGGTCAGATCCGGATCTTCCTGTACGCCGCGCTCCGCCTTGACGGCGGTCAACTCGTGTTCGAACGCGTCCTTCGGAATCTCGAGCACCACGCTGCCGAACATCTGGATGAAGCGGCGGTAGCTGTCGAAGGCGAAGCGGCCGTTGTTCGTGCGCGCCTTCACCGACTCGACCGTCACGTCGTTCATGCCGAGGTTGAGGATCGTGTCCATCATGCCCGGCATCGAAAACTTCGCGCCCGAGCGGACCGAGACCAGCAGCGGATGCTTCGCCGAGCCGAAGCCGGCCCTGGTGACCTTCTCCAGCCGCGCGAGGTGCGACTGCACCTCCGCCTCGACGCTCGCCGGAATCCTGCCCTTGTTCTCGTAGTACAGCGTGCACACGTCCGTGGAAATCGTGAACCCTGCCGGCACCGGCAGGCCGGCGTTCGTCATCTCGGCCAGGTTCGCGCCTTTGCCGCCGAGCAGGCTCTTCATGTTGCGGTCGCCCTCGGCCTTCCCGCCACCGAAGAAATACACGTGCTTCTTCGTCTTCGTCACCTTGGAACCGACTCGCCTGGTCTGAAGACCCGGCCTCCTGTTTTGCTTCGCGGCCTTCTTGTTTTGCTTCGCGCCCTTCTTGACCACCTTCTTGACACTCGTCTTCACAGCGTTCTTCCCGACCTTCTTCACGACGTTCGCCATCGGTGCACTCCCTTACTCCGCCGCCACGATCTCGGAAATATCCCCGAGTTGTAAAACCAATCGCTCTAATCGCTTCATCAACCGAAGCCGCGCCTGGCGCAGGGCCAGATCGTCGGCCATCACGAACACATCGGTGAAAAACCGTGCCACCGCGGGTTCAAACTTCGAGGCTTCCTGATAGGCCTCGCGATAGCCCGTGCCCGTCGCCACCGCCTGGTCGATCACTGCCGACCGCCGATCCATCTCGGCCAGCAGTGACAACTCCGCCGGTTCCTTCAGCAGTGGCCCCAGGGATTTGCCGTTCGTCTCCAGCGTCTCGAACTCCGCGTCCGGCAGCTCCCGCGCGATGTTGCGCACACGTTTGAACGCCGTCGCCAACGCCAGGAAAGGCGCAGAACCCGCAAACTCCTCGAGCGCTTCAAGGTTCGCCGCTGTCTGTGCAATCGGTGTCGTCAACACCGCAGCGTCGTGCCACAGGACCGACCGCACGTTGCGGCGGTCGTGCCCACGAGTCACCAGCACGTGTTCAACGCGCTCCCACAGGAACTTCCACAGATCCCTGTCGATCCGTACGTCGGGCGGGGCTTCAGCCCCGCCGCTCTGGTGGACCTGAAGGTCCGCCCTCCTGCCGTCAGCGTCGTTGCCCGCCGGCGCCCCCGCATACCCATCGAGCGCCCGATCCAGCAACGCCCCCACGGTCGGGCGCACGGTGAGTCCCGTGAGCGGCTCCAGATCCACCAGGATCCGTATCACGCCGTGCGCCTGCCGGCGCAGCCCGAACGGATCGCGCGACCCGGTCGGCCGCTCACCCGCCTGGAACAGGCCGACGATCGTGTCGAGTTTGTCGGCCAGGGCCACCGCGGCCCAGGTCACGCGCGCGTCGCCGAGCGCGGCGGCGGTTGGCGCTGCGGTGGCTTCGACGCTCAAGGGCAGGTAGTGGTGATAGATCGCCTTCCACACGGCCTCGGGCGCCCCGGCCTCGCGCGCGTACACGCCGCCCATCACGCCCTGCAGTTCGGTGAACTCGCGCACCATATCGGTGGCCAGATCCGCCTTGGCCAACCGCCCGGCCTGCTCGGCGTGTGCGGCGACCTCGTCGCTCTGGCCGAACACGCCGGCCGCGATCCACCGGGCCAGCGCCGCCACGCGTTCGGCCTTGGCGCGATACGAGCCCAGCGCCTTGTGAAAGGTCAACGTTTCGAGCCGGGGTAACCGCGCCTCCAGCCCGATGGCGCGATCGGCGTCCCAGAAGAACCGCGCATCCCGCAACCGCGCCGTGACCACCCGCTCCGCGTTGGTGGCGATGCCCCTGGTGTTGGTGCCCTGCGTGTTGGTGACCGCCAGGAATGCCGGGATCAACCGATCGTCGGCGGCCACGACGGGAAAGAAGTGCTGATGATGAATCAGTGTGGTCGTCAGGACCTCGGCCGGCAGGGTGAGAAACTCGGGCGCGAACGCGCCGGCCACGACGCCCGGGTACTCGACCAGATCCGGCACTTCGTCGAGCAGCGCCTCGGCCTGGGTGGACTGGTGCAACATCACGCGGCCGCCAATCCGCCGCGCCTGCGCGTCGAGGTCGCGCACGAGCCGATCGCGGCGTTCGATGCGCGAGAGGAACACGAAGTGTTCCGCCAGTTTCTTCTTGTATTCGTCGAACCCGCGCACCTTGATGGCGCGTCCGGCCCGGCCGCTGGTCGCGAGGAACCGATGCCCGTAGGTCACGGCGCCCGAGGTCACGTCCTGCACACGCACGCCGGCGGCCAGACTCGTGCGTGAGATCGTGAACGGCACCACGCGCCCGCCATACAGGAACAGCAACCAGCGGATGGGGCGTCCGAAGACCAGTTCGCCCTTGCCATCGGCCAGCTCAGCATCCCAGTGCATGTATTTGGGAAACGGCAACGTCCGCAGCACCTGCACCAGCACGTCGGGCAACACGTCCACCGTCGCGCGGCCGCGGATCTTCTTCTCGAACGCGAGGTACTTCCCTTTTGGCGTGTCCACCTGCGTCAGCTCCGCGAACCCCACGCCCTGCTTCCTGGCAAAACCCAAGGCCGCCGGTGTCGGCTGTCCATCGGCCCCAAACGCCGCGGTCACCGGGGGGCCGGTCAGGGTTTCATCCCGATCGTCCTGCCGGTCGGTCAACGCCGGCACACACGCGGCCAGCCGCCTGGGTGTGCCATGGACCTCGATCGACTCGGTCACCGGCAAGCCGTGCGCCTTCAGCGACGTCCGCAGGGTTTCGGCCAGTTGCTGCGTCAGCGGCGGCAACCAGGTGGCCGGCAGCTCCTCAAGACCAAACTCAATGAGCAACTCACGCTCCATGAGTGGCCTCCTGTTCCGTCATCGCCACCGTATCCGGGGCCGTCGTCCAGGCCCTGGCGATGGCGACGGCCAGTTGCCGCACCCGCAGGATGTAGGCCGTGCGTTCGGTGACGCCGATGCTGCCGC
>JBCKZS010000122.1:0-3614 GCA_038918905.1 Vicinamibacterales bacterium | reverse complement strand
CGCCACGCACGCTCAGCCCCATGCAGGTCACCGCGGTGCCGAGCAGCGACTGGCCCTCGCGCGACAGGGCCGCGACCGAACGCAACGCGCGGCCTTCGAGTTGGGAGTTGAGTCGATCCTGACGTTGAAGCTGTCGAGATCGTGCAGCCTGCACGCGCAGGCGCACGGCTTCTGATGACTCGTGCGTCTCGGGCCCCGTGAGATCAGTCCATGGCACCGCCTGCACGTCGACACCGAGATCGAATCGGTCGCGCAACGGCCCAGACAGCCGGCGCTGATAGCGATCCACGATCGCGGGAAGACAATGACAAGGTCGACGCGTGTCGCCATGGAATCCGCACGGGCACGGATTCATCGCGCCGACCAGCATCACCCGCGCGGGGAACGTGACGCTGCGGCTCACGCGCGCGATGTGGACGACGCCCGCTTCGAGGGGTTGCCGCAGAGTCTCGAGCACGCGCCGGCTGAACTCCGGCAGTTCGTCGAGAAACAACACACCGCCGTGCGCCAGGCTGAGTTCGCCGGGCCGGGGAAACGCGCCGCCGCCCACCAGCGCCAGGTCGGAACACGTGTGGTGCGGCGCGCGAAACGGACGTTCGCGGATTAAACCCACCCCAGTCGGCAGCAGTCCGGCAATCGAATGAATCGACGTCACGAGCAGCGCCTCATCAAGACTCAGCGGCGGCAGCAGCCCCGCCAGCCGCCTCGCCAGCATCGTCTTGCCCGCGCCCGGCGGCCCGCTGAACAGCAGGTGATGGGCCCCGGCCGCCGCGATCTCCAACGCGCGCCGGCCCAGTAACTGACCGCAGACATCCGCGAGGTCCTCGCTTGAAGGGGCCGGGCGCATCGGCACCGACGCCGGCGGCTCCGCCGGTGAGCAGGACTCGTGACTCAAGACCCGGACGGCGTCACACAACGAGTCGACAGGAAACAACGACAGGTCGGTGACGATGGCGGCTTCGGCATGATTGGCGGAAGGAAAGAGCAGCGCCGTGCGCGCCTGACGCCGCGTGGCCACCGCAATCGGCAGCACGCCCTGCATCGGAGGAATCCCGCCGTCCAGCGACAGGCCGCCGACGATCGTCATCTCGCGGCCGTCGCGCTGCGGCAGTTGGCCAGACGCGGCAAGGATGCCCAGGGCGATGGGCAGGTCAAACGCGGCGCCCACCTTGCGCAGGTCCGCGGGAGCCAGGCTGACCGTGACGCGCCCGGCCGGGAACGGGAACCCGGAGTTGCGAATCGCGGTGCGTACGCGGTCGCGGCTTTCGCGCACGGTGGTGTCCGGCAGGCCCACCATGGTGACGCCGGGTAACCCACCGCCTGAGACGTCCACTTCCACCGACACCGGAAGGGCGTCCACCCCGAACAGCGCCGCCGCATGTAATCGAGCCAACATGCGGCCCTTCCGTCGCAACAGCCGCGCCAATCCGTGATTGAGAGAAATGTCCGGGAATTCCTACGAGGCCGATCCGGGTATTGCAGAAACTGCGACTCCCGAGGCGCCGGTGCGTGAAGAAACTGCGAGGGTCTCAGTCGCGCCTCTGCTGGCGATGCGCCGGGTCTAAAGACCCGGCCTCCTCCAGGACCCGGCTTCCAGCTCTAGTCGTTGCGGTGAATGGTGAGGCGGTCGCCGATGCCGATTCGGTTCGACGCCAGCGAGTTCCACTTCTTGAGGTCGCCAACGGTGGTGTCGAATTGGCGGGCGATCCCGTAGAGGGTGTCGCCAGACTTGACCCGATAGGTCACCGGGCTCGATTCGCCAGCGGCCTCAGCCACGGCCGGCCTGGCCGGGGGCGCCGTTGTGGGTGCCCCGGTCGTACCGCCGGCGAGCGACTCCGGCGTAATGAGCGGCGGCGTCGAGGTCGCGCCGAAGTTGTTGCCCGTGCCGACGTACATCGGCGCCATGTCGGCTGCGGTCAGTTCCTGCGACCGCAGAATGCGCGGCGTGATGATCATCACGATGTCGCTCGACACGACACTGGAATCCGTGCCGCCGAACAATGACCGGATGAATGGGATGCGGTTGAGTCCCGGGAAGCCCTTGGCGGTCGAGCGGTCCTCCTCCTTGATGAGTCCGGCGAGCAGGTTCGATTCGCCGTCGCGCATCCGAAGTTTGGTCGTCGCCTTTCGTGTGCCAAACGTCGGCAGCGAGGAGCCGGCCACATCGACGTTCGGCCCCACGCGACTGCTCTCCACCGTGACGTCGAGGATGATCTCGCCGTCAAAGCTGACCTGCGGGGTGATCGTCAGGTTGACGCCGACATTGCGGTAGCTGAAGGACGTGATCGGCTGATTGGCCACGCCGCCAGCCGCCTGGGCGGCAAACGTTGTTGTCGGAATCGGAATTTCGTCGCCCAGGTTCAGCGTCAGGGTTGAGCCTTCCTGACCGCGCAGTTGCGGGCGCGCCAGCAGCTTCGTGTTCTGGTCCTGTTCCAGCATCTTAATCAGCGCGGTGGGCACCGTGGCATAGAAGTCGGCCGTGCTGACGCCCTGACTGACCGTGTTCAGGTTGAAGGGTGGTGGCGTGCCAGGCGGAAATGTGCCAGACGTATTCGGCGGAGCGACCTCGGGCGAGAGGGTGAACCCCAGCGCGTACTGATTCAGGTTCAATCCCAACTGCTTGACGCGCTGCCGATCGACCTCGAGGATCTCCACGTCGATCATCACCTCGGCCTTCGGCTTGTCGTTGGCCTTGATGAGCTGATCGAACACCTGCAGCACCGGCAGCGTCGCGCGTACCGTCAGCGCGTTGGTGTTCTTGTTCTGGGTGATCTGCGGGCGCACGCCCGGCACCTGCTGCACGAGCTGCGTCAGCAACTGCTGCATTTCCTGGGCTTCCACGTGCGACAGATAAAACACCTGCACAAACACGTCGTCATGTGCCTGCCGTCCCGCCGGATCGGCGCCGTACACGAGGATGCCCCGCGGGTTGATGACCTTGAACGTCAACTGAAAGGCATTCAACACCTGATTGAGCGCCTGCTCGAGTGTGTCGCCCTGCAGGTCGATCGAGTAGGCGCGGGAGAGCTGTGAGGCGATCGACGGCTGATCGACGAACGAAACGTTAATCCCCGCCCACGTGCCGATCGACGTGAGGATCTCGCGCACCGATGTGTTCGTGAACCGCAGGTTGATGGGAATCCGTGGGTCGATCAGCGTCGGCATTGTCGAAATCTGCCGCGCCTGCTCCCGCAATGTATCCATGCGTGACGGCGGCCGGAGCGCGTCGATTTCCTCGCGGAGCTTGCGTTCGATGGCGACGGCCTTGGCCGCGGCGAACACGTTGGCCGGATCGAGATCGGCGGCGAGGCGGTACTCGGCCGCGGCGGCCGACCACTGTTCCTGTTCCTCCAGGCTCCTGGCGCGCGCCATGTGTTCGCCGGACGCGGCGACGGTGGCTCGCTGCAGCGCGATCTTGACGTCGATTCGGGTGGGATCCGAGGCCAGCGCCGCGCGGTAATAGGCCACCGCCGCGTCCCACTCGGCCTTCTTCGTGGCCTGCTGGCCGCTCCGGAACGAGCGGCCTGTGGCGCATCCCCCCACGATTGTGAGGGCCACGCTCAGCGCCGCCGCCCGTTGCATCCTCGTTGTCACCACCGCACTCCTTCCATCCA
>JBCKZS010000121.1:0-3630 GCA_038918905.1 Vicinamibacterales bacterium | reverse complement strand
AGCCGCATCGTGGCCTTCGCGCGGAAGCCGCGCGTGGTTGAGAACGACGCGGCGCTGCGTCAACTGGTGGAGGCCGACGCCGACCCGTCAGCGCAGGCGTTCGAACGCACGGGCACCGATCTTGAGGCCGCGTTGGCGGTGGCGCGCGGAGAACTGGCGCCCGGACATGTCCCCCGGCTCGTCCTCTTCACCGACGGGCGGCCCACCACGGGGGACAACGCCGCCGCCGTGACGGATCTGGTCCGCACGGGGATTCCCGTGCACGTCTACCCCATGGCGCCGCGCGAACTGGGTGATACCTGGGTGGAAGCGATGCACCTGCCCCCGCGTCTCGCTCCGGGTGGGCTGTTCACCGTGACGGTGGACGTGGGCAGTCAGCGCGCCGTCAATGGCACCGTGGAATTGCGCGCGGCCGATCGCGTGTTGATCAGCCGGGTGGTGGCCCTCACACCGGGCACCACATCGGTGCCGCTTGAAGTGTCGGTGGACACGGCCGGCGCGGTGACGTTTGACGCGCGGGTGACGTCGGCGGGCGACCCGCTGGCGGCCAACAATTCCCTGGTACAAGCCGCGTGGATCGCCCCGCGGCCGCGGGTGTTGTATGTCGAAGGGACGCTGGCCAGCGCGCGGTACCTGCGGTCGGCGCTCGAACAGTCCGGGTTTGACGTCGAGACCCGCGCGGCGACCGGATTGCCGGGAACCGCGGCGGAGCTCGCGCCGTTTGATGTCGTCGTGCTGAGCGACCTCGCGCGGTCGGCGTTGCCCGATGCGAAGGTCGCGCTGCTGGCCACCTGGGTGGAGCAGTCAGGTGGCGGTCTGCTTGTGGCGGGGGGCGAGGCCGTGTTCGGCGAAGACGGTTATCGCGAGTCGCCGCTCGAGCGATTGCTGCCGGTGACCTTCGAGCGCAAGGATGAGCCCGAGGTCGCGCTGATCATGGTGCTCGATAAATCGTGGAGCATGGCTGGCACGAACATCGAGATGCTGCGCATCTCGGCGCAGGCGGCGGTTGACGTCATGAAGGACGAGCACACCCTCGGCATCGTCACCTTCAACGACGGCCTGGACTGGGATTTGCCGCCCCGCCAGGTGGGATCCAACCGCGACGTGATTCGCAGGACGATTGCGGCCATCGAGCCGAGCGGTCACACGTTGATCTTCCCCGCCGTGGAGCAGGCCTACTTCGCGCTGCAGAAGCTCAAGGCGCGCGCGAAACACGTGCTCCTGCTGTCGGACGGCCGGTCGTACCCTGACGACTACGAGACGCTCCTCAACAAGATGACCGCCGAGAAGATGACGGTGTCCGCCGTGGCGATGGGCGCGGCCGCAGACCGCGAACTGCTGCAGAACATTGCGAAGTGGGGCAAGGGCCGCAGTTATGCGGCGGACGACCCGAAGGATGTGCCGCAGATCTTCGTCAAGGAGGCCAGGGACGTGACGACGCCGGGCTTTGACGAGAAGCCGCTGAAGCCGGTGGTGAAACACGTGGGGTTTCTGGAGGGCATCGATTTCTCGCGCGCGCCGCCGCTCCGCGGCCGCACGGCGACGGTTCTCAAGGACACGGCGCTGGAGTTGCTGTCGACCGAGGAAGAGGATCCGCTGCTGGCGTTCTGGCCGATCGGCGTCGGCCGCGCCGCGGTGTTTGCGTCGGACGTCAAGGACCGCTGGGCGGCCGACTGGATTCGCTGGCGCGGGTACGGACCGTTCTTCTCCGCGGTCGTGCGTGAACTGGCCGGACAGCGGCCCGTGGCCTGGGCGCTCGATATGGAAGTGGGACCGGCGCGCGGCACCACACGCAGCGTCACGCTCAGTGTGGAGGCGCGCGATGCCGAAGGACGCCCGCGCAATCTGTTGCGGCCGGCCGTCCGCGTGAAGGCCGGAGACGTCGAGCGCACGCTCGTCGCCCGACAGGTGGCGCCGGGCCGGTACGAAGCGCGCCTGACGACCGGGGCGACGTCGGTGATCGAGGCGGAACTGGTCGAGGCGAGTCTGCCCTCCGCCGCGGGCCTGTCGCGCCGGTTTGTGCCTGATGCCGGCGCCGAGTATCGGTTCCGCGCGCCCGACACCTCGTTCCTCGCGTCGCTGGCGGCGTCGACCGGCGGCCTCGTCATGCCGGAGGCCGAGGCGCTCACGCGCGCGTCGGGCGACAGCCGCGCGGCCCGCCGCGCCCTGTGGCCGTGGCTGGTGCTGTTTGCCGCGCTGGCCTGGGCGCTCGATCTGCTGCTGCGCCGCGTCCGGATCTTCGAGACGGCGTAGCGCGTTCCTCGGGTGTCGAAACATGGAGGCCGGGTCGCCTTAGGAGGCCGGGTCGCATGAGGAGGCCGGGTCTTTAGACCCGGCGACTCGGCAGAAATGGAGGCCGGGTCTTTCGACCCGGCGACTCGGCAGAAATGGAGGCCTTAGACCCGGCCCTAAGCCCGGTGAGAATGATTCTCTTGTCGCCGAACGTGGCCACGAACTCAAGGTGCCCACCCAACGCGGCGATATATCGCTCAAGGGTCGATACCTGGCAGTCGCCGAACGTCTCGCGACTCTCCAGACGAGACACGTCGGATTGGTCCATCTGCCCGGCTTGCGCGACAGCGGCTTGCGTCTTGCCCACGGCTTCGCGGACGGTTCGCATTGTAAGGTGGACGCCCCGCTGGGCGCGCAAGCCCCGTCCGAGCACTCGCACAGGTTCCATATCGTTGTCACGGCGCATTCTTGTCGCTTGGCTCATGATTGACCTCCGCTTTCGTAGACCTCTCGCTCACCTGGTGATGCCAATCGCGCGCTAACAATGCGATCGCGGTCGCCTCGTTCAACGTGAACGACGTACAGAAGACGTTCGCGCAGGGATCTGCCGATCACGACCATCGTGCCGGTCCCGGATCCATCGTCGAGGTAGATGGCGAACGGATCAGCGAACACGGTTGCCGCCTCGGCGAAAGACACGCCGTGTTTGGCGAGATTCGAGTCCGCCTTGGTCGAATCCCACTCAAAGTCGCCTTCGACCACGTTCGGCATCTTCATTGTGATTATGGGCTTTGGCCCATCAATGTCAAGCCGGTCTACCGACCTGCATTTGATCGTCCGGTTTCAGCCGCGGCGGCGCACGACGTTCACCAGCCGCCGACGGCTGCAAACCGATGTTATGCCGCCCCTCGTTTCGGCTCGGTGTGCAACGCCTCGATGACGGCCTTTGGATTCCGTGCGGCCACGCGGAGCAGCGCCAAGGCCGGCCCGTCCGGTGTGCGGCGTCCCTGTTCCCAGTTCCGCAGCGTCGCCACACTGACGCCGATCATCAGCGCGAATGCCGCCTGGGACGCCCCGAGCTTGGTCCGGACGGCCTGGACGTCAGTCGGGCGGAAGGTGGTCGTCCGGGACGGACGTCGGGTGCCTCGCCGAATCTGGTCCGCCTGCCGCACGCTGGTGAGCAGGTCTTGGAATGCGGCCTCTTTCATTTGAATTCCTCCCGAACGAGTCGACTGAGCACGCGGATCTGGGCCGGGGTCAGGTCGCCCTGCTCGGACTTCGTGTAGGCGAACATCATATAGAACACCTGGTCACGGGGCGCCCAGTAGTAGATGACCCGCAACCCGCCGCGTTTACCGGCACCTGCCGTCGCCCAGCGAACCTTGCGAAGACCTCCCG
>JBCKZS010000120.1:0-3659 GCA_038918905.1 Vicinamibacterales bacterium | reverse complement strand
ACCGGGTGAGTGTGATGGCGCTCGCCGCCGGCCACAACATCGATCGGCTGGCCGATCAGGTGCGGCGTTACCGGCCGGCGCTCGTGAGCGTCGCCACCGATGCCGGACTCGCCGAATTGCGCGGCCGTCTCGCGCCAGGGGAGCGCCCAACCGCGCTCGTGGCCGGGTCTGACGGCCTCGTGGCGGCCGCCACCCATCCCGACGTCGACCTCGTCCTGTGCGCCTCGTCTGGCGCCGCGGGGCTTGAGGCCGCGCTCGCGGCCATCGACCATCGCAAGACCGTGGCGCTCGCCAACAAGGAAGTGCTGGTGATGGCCGGCGCGCTGATGGTGGACGTCGCAAAGCGCCACGGTGTGAGGATGCTGCCGGTGGATTCCGAGCACAATGCCATCCACCAGTGTGTGGATGGACGACGGCCCGGCGACGTGCGGCGTCTGATTCTGACGGCGTCCGGCGGGCCGTTCCGCGAGTGGGACGCGGCGGCGCTGGCGCGGGTGACCCCGGCCGACGCGTTGCGTCATCCCACCTGGCAGATGGGCCGGAAGATCACGATCGATTCCGCCACGATGATGAACAAGGGCCTGGAAGTCATCGAGGCGCGGTGGTTGTTTGATGTGGGGCCCGAGCGGATCGATGTCGTCGTGCACCCGCAGTCGATCGTGCACTCGATGGTGGAACTGACCGACGGGTCCGTCATCGCCCAGTTGGGCGTCACCGACATGCGCCTGCCCATTCAGTACGCGTTTTCGTATCCCGATCGCTGGGCGGCGCCCGTGCCGCCGCTGGACCTGGCGCGGTTGGGGACGCTCGACTTCGGGCCGCCGGATCTGGAGCGGTTTCCCTGTCTGCGGCTGGCCTACGAGGCGCTGGTGCATGGCGGCGCCTGGCCCGTCGTGCTCAATGCCGCCAACGAGGTGGCGGTCGACGCCTTCCTCGATGAACGGCTGCGGTTTATCGATATTCCGCGCGTCATCGAACAGGCGCTGGACGCGGCCGGTCGCGAAACCTCGGTGCCCCGCAGCCTGGCGGACGTTCGCGCCACCGATGCCTGGGCCCGCCGGTTCTCGGACGAAACCGTCGGTACGCTACCATCGTCATAGCCGCTGACGGCTCCCCACTATGGACATCATTTTCCGGTTTGTGCAGACCATCGTTCCGTTCCTGTTTGTGGTCGGTGTGCTGATCTTTGTGCACGAGCTGGGGCACTTCCTCGTGGCGCGGTGGCACGGCGTCAAGGTGCTGGTGTTTTCGCTGGGCTTCGGACCGAAACTGTTCAAGGTGACGCGCGGCGACACCGAGTACTGCATCAGCGCGATTCCGCTCGGCGGCTACGTGAAGCTGGCCGGCGAGACGGTGGAAGACACGCCGTCGGGCGATCCGTCCGAGTTCCTCTCGAAGAGCAAGTGGGTGCGGTTTCAGGTGTACCTCGCGGGACCGGTGATGAACATTGCCCTGGCACTGCTCCTGACGACCGTCGTCCTCACCCAGGGCGCGGACGAGCCGTTGTATCGGTCGTCGCCTCCCGTGCTGGGCGCCGTGGCGGCCGACGGGGTGGGCGCCCGGGCCGGCCTGCGCGCAGGGGATCGCATCGTGCGGGTGAATGACGTCGCCGTTGACACCTGGGATGCCTTCGACATGGCGGTGATGCCCAGGGCGAACCGCGAGTTGACGCTGGTGGTCGAGCGCGACGGGTCGTATCTGGATATCACGGTGACGCCCGCGGCCGAGGGGCGGCTCGAGATCGGGTCACTGGGCGTGGCGCCGGTGCTGCGTCCGCAGGTGATGGTCGTGAATCCCGGGACCCCCGCCGCACGCGCCGGCCTGGAGAAGGGCGACGTGCTGCTTGCGATCAACGGCGATCGTGGCCTGAGCCGGGATCAGGTCGTTGCGCGGATTCAGAAGAGCGCGAACACGAGCCTGACGCTGACGCTCGAACGCGAGGGCGTGACCCGGGATGTGGCGGTCGTCCCCGAGGCCAGTGGCGACGTCGGCATCATCGGCGTGCAGATTCGCGGGTTCGAGACCCGGCGGGTCGAGCTGGACATGATTACCGCCGTGCGGATGAGCGCGGAGCAGAACTGGGAGAGCGGCAAACTCATCGGCACGACGCTGGCCGGGCTGTTTACGACCGAGACGCCGGTGAAGCAGTTGATGGGGCCGGTGGCGATCGCCGAGATCTCGGGCGCGACGGCGCAGTTGGGCTGGATTCCGCTGCTCAGCCTGATGGCGATGATCAGCCTGAACCTCGGGCTGCTGAACCTGATGCCGATTCCCGTGCTCGACGGCGGTCACATCGCGATTCTGGCGTTGGAGGGCGTGGCCCGCCGCGACTTCAGCGTCAAGATCAAGGAGCGCATCCTGTTCGCCGGATTCGCCCTGATCCTGATGCTCATGGTCACGGTCATCTTCAACGACGTCGCGCGGCTGTTGCGATAGCGATGCCTCAATCCTCTAATCCTCAATCCTCAATCGCGCCCGTTCACCGACCCGCTTCCGCTTCCGCCGCCAGATGCCCGAACGACGGCCAGTCGGGTCCGTCGAGAATTGACCGCCACAGCAGCTCGGCGTCGCGTCGGCGCTCGTTGATGAGATACCAGGCGCTGACGCCGTAGCGGACGGTTGATCCTCCCGGCCCCGCGCCGGCGGCCTTCAGTACCTCTTCCGGCGTGCGCTCGCCCTTGTACATCAGCAGCAGGACGTGATAACTCCCGTTTTCGATCACTTCGAGCTGCGCGTCGATGGGACCAAGGACGGCTGCGGCCTCTTCGGCGCGACCGGCCCGGCGCAGCGAGAGATACAGCCAGTGGCTGGCGGCCACCAGATTGTCGGCGTTTCGCACCACGTCACGCGCCTGGCGCCACGCGCTGGCGGCCCGGCCAAAGTCGCCCTTGAGGTAATACCCCAGGCCGAGGTGATACCAGATGTTCGAGTGCAACGTGCTCGTGGGCGTATTACGCGCGTTGGGTTGACCGTCCGGTTCCACCTGATCGGGCTGCCCCTTGATCAACGCCGTGGCGCGTTCGAAGTCGGCAATCGCGCGGTCGATTTCACGCACCGTCAGATACCGGTGCCCACGATGTCTCTGGAAGCGCGCGTCGGCGGGATGCCGCGTGATGCCGTCCGAGAAGACCGCGATCGCCTCGCGATACCGCCCCAGATACGCCGTGCGCCGCCCCACCCAGATCAGCGCGTCCGGGTCGTCTGGGTTCGCCTTCCACGTGGCCGCGGCACTCGCCAGTTGGGCCTCCATGCGCGCGAGGGCTTCGGGTGCAATCGCCGGCGCGACCAGCGGGCGTCCCAGCAGCGACGTCGCTTCGGGTTGCTGCCGGTGAGAGGCCAGCGCCGCGGCGGTGGCGACGAGTACGACCGCCGATAGGACAAGAATGTTTCGGGACATGCGCCATCCTATCGCAGTCGGCGGCAAGCTCTGTTATCTTCAAGCGCATGGGTGATGCTGGCGAAGGCCTCATTGACGCAGACGCGCGGATTCAGGAACTGGCAGACGAGCGCGAGGCCGCGCGCCGTGCCCGGGAAGAACGACGCACGCCGCGGGCGCCGGTCGACCCCGTCAAGGCCGCGGAGATCGCGTCGTTGACGCTCGGGCTGTCGGAACTCCGGCGCCAGGTGCACGCGACCGGACGTCCCGTGCGCCTGAAGCA
>JBCKZS010000119.1:0-3679 GCA_038918905.1 Vicinamibacterales bacterium | reverse complement strand
CGGTGGCCGCCGGTGAAGAGCGCGGCGGCATCGACTTCACGGCGGCGCTCGTCCGCACGGCGACGATCGAAGGCACGGTGGTGACGCCCGGTACCGTGCCTCCCGAATCGGTGCAGCTCCTGCTGCTGCCGCGGCAGACGGGCTCAGGCGCGGCCGCCGGCGGCACGGCGATGCTGTTCACCATGACGACGTCGATGGGTAATCGACGTGTCAATCCGGGCGGGTCGTTTTCGTACGCCGGCGTCACACCCGGCGCCTATACGCTCAGCGCGCGTGTGGCCCGCGAAGGCGGCGTGCCGCTCTGGGCGTCGGCCGACCTCGACGTGGACGGCCAGACGATCCCGGGCGTCACGCTCGTGTTGCAGGAGGGCCTCACCGTGTCGGGTCGTCTCGCGTTTGACGCCTGGGGCGTGGATCCACCGGACAACTTCTCGCGCGCGCGGCTCACCCTGGTTCCCGTGGGCGCGACCAACGTCGTGATCAACGCCAACGCGACGCAGATCTCCGACACGGGCGCGTTCACTATGCGCGGCATCATCCCAGGGCGGTACCGCGTGTCGGCGTCGTTCAACACGCCGGAAGCCACATGGACGCTGAAGTCCGCGGTGCTCAAGGGGAAGGACGCCCTCGATCTGCCAGTGGACATCGAGCCCAACGACACCATCACCGACGCGGTCTTCACGTTCACCAATCGCACGCAGGAACTGACGGGCACGCTCTCGGACGCCTCCCAGCGCCCCGCGCCCGACTACACGATCGTCGTGTTCCCGTCGGACAAGGCCCTGTGGACGTCCGCGCGCCGCGTGCGCACCACGCGTCCCGGCACCGACGGCCGCTTCACCTTCCCTGGCCTGCCGGCCGGGACGTATCGGATTGCCGCCGTGACCGACATCGGGCCGGAGGAAACGCGCGACCTGGCCCTGCTCGAAGAACTCGCGGCCGCATCGGTGCAGTTCACGCTGGCCGACGGCGAGCAGAAGGTGCAGAACCTGCGGATCAAGTAGGTGCTCGGGTGCTCTCGTGCTCGGGTGCTCTCGTGCTTGGGTGCGCTCGTGCTCTCGTGCTCGAGTGCGCTCGTGCTCTCGTGCTCGGGGGCGCTCGTGCACCCGTGCACCCGTGCACCCGTGCACCCGTGCACCCGTGCACCCGTGCACCCGAGCACCCGAGCACCCGTGCACCCGTGCACCCGAGCACCCGTGCACCCGTGCACCCGAGCACCCGAGCACCCGAGCACCCGAGCACCCGAGCACCCCGAGCCCCCGAGCCCCCGTGCACCTACTTGATGCGCCTGAGTTCCCCGTTCGGCTCGAGCCGAAGTTCGAGGCGGGCGCACGCAGGGCACGGAGTGACGGGGTCGCCTGGTTCGCGCAACTCGATCTCCAGAGTCCGGCCACGCACCAGCCGCATGGCTCGCTCTATCTCATTGCCGAAGGCCGAACGCAGATTCGACCGCCCGTCGCTCCCATCCTCGATCGACAGGACCTGAACTCCGGTCTCCTCCACCACCCGATCGATACTGTCGATCGTTTTCGTCGATAGCGTCGCGAGGCCGGCCCATCGTTGCGTCCGTGCGTGGGCGACCGGCCACAAAAGAAGAGGGACGACCACGGCCGCGACCAGAGCCCGTCGCCTCTGCTGCTCCGCGGCCCTTCTCCACGCGCCTTCGACGATCACGCCAGCGATGAGCGCCGTGCCGATGGACGGGAAGCACGCATACAGCTCTGACCGCACCGGAAGGAAGACCGTGATCGAATATCCAGCAGCGGTCCAGGCGATGCCGAAAGCGAGCAGCCGCCAGCGGGTCCTGAGCTGCGCCCAGGCCGGTCGAGCGAGCAGGATCGTGGCGAGGAGGGTCATGCCGATTGCGAATGCGGCCGCGCGGTCGAAGGACTTCATCGCGTTGTCGAGCACGACACCTGGACTGAAGGTCAACGCGTAGTGCGCCGGCGCCGTGGCGGGGACGTAGGCGTCCGTCATGGACCGCAGAGCCAGATACCCCGCAAGGACCACAAGAGAGCCAATCGACCAGGGCACCCAGCGCCGTCGACTTGCAGGCCTGACGAGGGCGACGCCGACGGCCATCAGGACGGGCAGCACCACGGCTTCTTCCCTGGACAGCAGGGCGAGACTTACGAAACACGAGCGCCCTGACGCCCTTGCCTCGGAGGGCCGCTTCCGCGGCGAGCACCGCCCAGAGACACAGCAACAACGCCGTCCGTCCGCTGATCCACAAAGTCGCCCAACGAATACCGTGGACGTTCATGAGCCAGACGGCGGCCACAAACACGCCTGTGCTCCGCTCAAGCCCACAGACTGTCGCCAGTCGAACAATGGCCACGCCGACGGCCAGTGCGATCAGCAGATTCAGGAGCCCGTACGGCTTCGGCGCGAGGCCCACGATCTTTTCGTTGAGTCCGAAGCTGATCGCCACGACGGGCCGATAAAAACCGTTGTCACGGGCGAACACGCCCCGGAGATCCTGCCAGCGTGAGAGCTGACTCTCCTCGACCCACCGAAAGTCATCCTGACCGAATCCCTTGCCGACCTGCGGGACATACACCAGCAGGAAGACCAGCACCCATGACAGCAGCGCGCCGACCGTCAGGGCGTCTCTGGCGCGCAGGCCCATCCTTGCGTTCAGCCGCAGCAGTCTATCGCGACGCGACGAGCGCAGATTCACACGAGGCGTGAAGATTGCCTGTCTTCTTCACAGGGAGGCGCGGAGGAGAGCCAGAGTTGTTCACATGGAGTTTTGGAGCACCCGAGCGCCCGAGCACCCGAGCCCTTGAGCATCCGCGGAGCGGCGATGCGACGGACCTCACTCGTCCTTCGACGAGGTCCAACACCGGTCGCCCGTCCCTCTGGTCAGTATCGTGGTGGCGACGTGGGCGCATGTGCAGACCCTCGGACTCTGCCGCGTCGGGTTGCTCGGTACCCCGTTTCACGATGCAGGGCAGTTCTTATCCGGCGGTGTTCTCGAAGTCCGGCATCGACCTCGTTGTTCCCGCTCCAGGAGACCTGACAGACGTCCAGGACATTTACGTCACCGAGCTGCTCAAGAGGATCGAGCGCTTGCAGCCCTCGACGCGCGGGGCGATCATGGGCGCGCCGCGGCTGAAGCGGAGTCGTTGATAGCGGAATCAGCCAGATCCGGGTTCGGGGATTCCAAGATTGCGACAGATCTTCATGGCCAGAAGATTCGGGATCTCTGTATGGCGAGGCACGGCCTCGACCGCTCCGTTGACTGGATTCATCCACAGGGAATGGGAACCGCCCTCGCGCTTGAGCACACAGCCGTGCTGCCGTAGGTGCCGCAGCAGCGAGCTGCGTTTCACCGGACGGTCACCGTTTCCCGTTCGGCGTCCTCCGGTACGCCACGGAGGCCCTCCTCGCGTCGGTCCTCAAGGACAAGGGCAATCGCGGCGGCGAGACTCGAGCGGGCTTCATCCTTGGTGCGGCCCTGGCCGTTCGCGCCGGGAATCTCCGGGCAATACGCCACGAACCACCCGCCGTCGCGCTCGAACACGGCTGTAAACTCGTTGTGCATGAGGGACCTCACTTCAACATTAGCCCAACTTCCAATATCCGTCACTGTGTTTCCTGTGTTTTCGCGGGGTTCGCGTCGGCTTCAGTGACTATCGCTCGCACCCAGCGCTTCAGCGGCTTCATGACCTCCGAG
>JBCKZS010000118.1:0-3727 GCA_038918905.1 Vicinamibacterales bacterium | reverse complement strand
TCGTGTTTTGGTGCAGGTTGATCGACTGATGAAGAAGCCGTGGTGCGATCGCGCAAGCTGCCCGTCAGCCCAGTCACCTGCTCTCGAATTGCTCTCAGATGGCCAGCGAACTCCTGCGCTTCTGGTGTGGTCATGTCTGCGTGGCGCCTGAGTTCAAGCACCCCGGTGAGGACCAGGCCGCCGAGCAGCCCGAAGACGGCGCCGGCGAGCACGTACGTGCGGCGGGAGGCCCCGCTGCGCGACGCCGGTGGAGCCGCCGGTTCAACGACAACGACCGCGGACGCATCGTCGAGCTTGGCAATGCGCACCTGATCCAGGGCCCTGCGGAGCCCGACGTAGAGTTCGGACTGCAGGCTCACTTGTCGGCTCAACTGGTCATCTTTGGTCCTCAGCAGCGGCGGAACGCCCGCGGTGCTGTGCTGGACAAGGCGGTTCTGCTCCCGGAACTGCCGAAGGGCCTCCTCAGCGGAGGTCAGGTCCTTGAGCGTCTGCTCAGTCTGCTCCTGGACGAACTGGAGCCGGATCTCCGCGGTGCTGGACCTGATCTCCTGGTCGTAGTCCGCCAACTGGGCGAGGAAGGCGTTGGCCAGGTCGGCCGACATCTGTGGATCGGTCCAACTGGCACGGACCATCAACACTGGAAACGAACCGGCGCCCGTCCCCCGGCGGGTGGTCTCCAATCGAGGCCCTGCGGCGGTGGCAAGCCGTCGCCGTGCCGCCTCCAGATTCGCGCCCCCATCAGGCAAGCCGAGCTGCTGCTTGATCGTTTCTCCCGAGGACCGTTTCGTCTCGAGCACACCGTCAAGCACTTCGGACGAGGTCAGCACCGTGGTGTAGTAGTCAAAAGGGTCCCGTTGCTGGAAGGGTCCAAGATCCGCCTCGGCGCCTCCGGCCCCGCGGACCGTGGCTGCGCTCACCACAAATCGCGCGGCCGCCTCGAACGTCGGCACCTGGATCAGCGCGACGACGAGGCCCGCCACCATGCCAAGGCCGACGGTGGCAACAATGAGGCCCCTATGTCGAAGGACGGCGTTAGGAAGGGCGAACGGTGACGGGGTGCGTTCGTCCTCGAGGTCGGGATCGACCTCAGCCCCCACTGGATTATTGTACTCGGCCACTGTGAATGCCCTGAAGTATAGCATCATCGCCCAGGGGAACCGGCGACGCCAGTCCCGCGCGCAGCCAGACGGCCAGCAGGACCAGCGGCACATACGCGACCACAAGTCCCACCGCGCCATCGATCACGTCGTTCGCTACGCACCAGGCGAGCGGACCGAGGTACAGCAGGTTCACGGCGAGGATGCCCAGTGTGACGGGCCGATGCGCCTTCAGCGTGGCCGCCAGCTGCTGATAGGCATGGGTTCGGTGCGCCTCATAGAGGATCGCGCGCTGCAAGATGCGTCGCAGCAGCGTCACTGAGGTGTCCACCACGAAGACGGCCGAGAGAATGACCCACGCCACGCCGAGTTCCGGTCGAATCTGCATGCTCTGGATGGTCAGCACGCTCAGCATGTAGCCGACAAAGTTGCTGCCGACATCGCCCATGAACACGCGCGCGGGCGGCCAGTTCCAGACGAGAAACCCCGCGGTAGCGGCCGCGACGGCCAGCGCCGGCTGCCACAGGACAAGCTGGGGCACGGCCATGAACCCGATCACGGCACCAATGACGCACACGGAAATTGTCTGACTCCCGGCAATGCCATCGATGCCGTCCATGAAGTTGGTCAGGTTGATCATCGCGGCCACGAAAAAGACCAGGCCGAAGTCGGCCAGCAAGGGCGGCACCACCAGCCCCTCGACAATTTCGAGTTCGGGCGCGCCGCCCAGCCCCACGACCGCGACCACACCCACGCCGAAATGGGTCGCCAGTCGGATACTGGCGCGTACGGATCGATGGTCGTCAACGAACCCCACCAACGCGACGAGCAAGCCGCCAGCAAGCAACCACCAGGGCACGACACCAATCAGCGCCGCTGTGGTCGCAATCACAATGGCCGCACCTCCGCCTCGAGGGGTCGGGACGCGGTGCGAGCTGCGGCCGTTCGGGACATCCACCAGATGGCGATGAAGCGCGTACCGTCGAACCGCAGCCGTCAGAACCCATGAACCGACCGCGATCAGCACAAGCCAAACCATCAAGCTGGTTTCGGTGAAAAACGAGGTCATGGTGTCTTTAAGACTCCTTGACAGTTCGACGCAGCTGCTCGTCGAGCGAAAACTGTGGTCGCCAGCCTAACACGGTTCGCGCCTTCGAGATGTCAACGTACAGTGACTCGGTTAGCCGTTGCACAGCGGCAGATCTGCCTGTAGCAGACGCAAGGATCCGTAGGACTCCAACGGGCACCGACCAGACGTGCGCGCGCCGCCCTACCGCGGCGGCAAGCCGTCGCACCAGAGCGGGTGTCGACAGATCGTCTCCGTCGCTCACGAGAAATGCCTGCGACGCGGCCGCGGGATGATCCAGGCACACCGTGATGAGGTGCACCAGGTTCTCGATGCCGACCAGGCTCCGGCGATTGGCAATCGCCCCGAGCGGCAGCGGCACGCCGCGTCGAATCGCCGTCAGGAGCGCGCGAAAATTCGCACCGACACCAGGACCGTACACGAGCGGCGGTCGAATCACGACGAGTTCCATCCCGCTCGTGGCCGCAATCGCCTGCAGCGCGGCCTCCGCATCGCGCTTGCTCACTCCGTACGGATCGACCGGCGCGAGCGGGCTTGTCTCGCTGATGGCGCCCCGTTCGCCGTGCGCCTTGAGCGAACTCAGGAAGACGAGCCGCCGGACGCCGGACGCCGCGGCCTGCTCGCCCAGCCGGCGTGTCCCCAGCACATTGACGCGCTGATACGCGCCGGCGTCGGTCGATGCGGCTTTCATCTGATGCACGCGCGCAGCCAGGTGCACCACAACATCAACACCAGCCAGGACCGCGGACCAGTCCGCGCCTGGAGACAACTCCGGCGTCACGCACCACTCGACTGTGCGAGCGGACGCGTCGGGATGCGGGGCCGTGCGCGTACACGCCCGAACGGTCCAGGCGGGGTCGTGCGCCAGCGTCCGCACCAGTGCCGTCCCGATGAACCCGGTCGCGCCGGTCACCAGCACGCGTGTCATGCGCGTCTCGTCTCGAGGTGGCGCAGCAGATCCGCCGCAAGCGCCTGCATGATGGCCTTGCGGGCAAATCGGGCCACGAAGCCGTCGCGCGCCTCGGTTTCGAGTCGGAGTCCATCCCAGGCCCTTAGACCGGCATCGGCATCGCAGGGTGAAAAGACCGCGCCGTTCGTGACTTCAGTCCGCAGGAACTCCGCCGCGTGGCCGGCGACACCCGCCCAGATGGGCTTGCCCAGCGCGGCGTACTCGAAGATCTTCGACGGAAGGACGCGCGTGAACGCGTGATGCGCGTTCAGGTGCAGGAAGAGTGCGTCGGCAGCACGATACTCCTCGATCAATCGCTCGCGGGGCATCGGCGGCAGCACTTCGACGTTGGCCACCCCCTTCTGCGTCAGGGCCAATTGCAACTGCGTCCGCCGGCCGCCATCACCGATCAACCGGAACCGCACGCGCCCGGCGAGTCGGGCCGCCAGTTCCGGCACGATGATATGCAGGCCCTGCCCTTCCCCCATGTTGCCGGCGTAGACGACCGTGGCGGGTGCACCGTCAGCCCGAGGCGACTGAGCCGTCACCGGTCGAATGAACTCGTCGTCAATCCCGTTGGTGAAGAACGAGAGC
>JBCKZS010000117.1:0-3979 GCA_038918905.1 Vicinamibacterales bacterium | reverse complement strand
GCCATCCGATCGACATCCTGCGGCGTGGCGTTGCGTGGGACGTCCTCATCTTCCTGCCGGCGGTCTTTGTGCTCGCCATCGGATTAGGCAATGCCGGTCTGACGAGTCTGCTGTCGGCCTGGTACGAGGGCGCGGGAATTGCCGTGGTCGGCGTGACGGCGGCCGTCGGTTCGGCGGTCCTCAACAACCATCCGATGGCCTTCATTAACATGATGTCCCTGGCAGGCCCGTCGGGCGCCGATCCCACGATGTTTCTCGCCGCGCTCATCGGGGGCGATCTCGGTCCCCGGCTCGTGCCAACCGGCTCGCTTGCGGGTCTGTTGTGGATCGAAGCCTGCCGCCGGCTCGGACTGAATGTCACGCCGTCTCAATTCATCCGCGTGGGAGTCATCCTCACCGGCCCGGCGCTGCTGATCTCTCTCGCTCTTCTCGCGTTGATGTGATCGGGCGCTGTCAATATTTCTTGACCAAACCACACAGAATCAATGCGTCTCGAGGCAACGCGGCTCATCACGTTCCGGTAGGCTGACGCTCGTCCGGCCGCGATCGGTCGACGGCAGGTTTCATCGATGGCCATTATTTCGTCGCATTCTTTCGATCCCCGCTCCGATGCATTTCCATGGATCGCGAGTCCCGCCTTGCTCTGGCGATCGCTGAGGTTCTGGATCTGGACTGTCGTCGTCGTCCTCGTCGCCTCCGCGATCCCGGACCTGATTGTCGATTACTGGTTCTTCGACAGCGTCGGCAAGTCTCGTGTGTTCTGGACGATGTTGAACGCACAGTTCGCGCTCTTTGCGATCACGTGGCTGGTGTTCTGCCTGGCGGATTATCTGCCGATTCGGCAGTACGCCGTCAGTCCGGCCCTGCGCAATGCGGCAATCCATCTGGGAAGCTGGTCGGGCCTCTTCGCCGGCTGGCTTGTGTCACAACACTGGACGAAGTTGCTGCTCCTGCGTCACCAGCAGACGTTCGGCCAGACCGATCCGGTCTTTGGTCACGACATCGGGTTCTACGTCTTTGTGTTGCCGGCTCTGTCCGCGTTGTTCGGCATCCTGGCCGCCGCGGGACTGGACACGGCGATGGCCTTCGTGGTCGGGCGCTGGGATCAGCTGCGCGTCAACGGCCTCTTCGCTCGACAGGACCTGACGTTCTGGGACAAGGCGGGTCTCATCGTCACACCGGGCCTGAACTTTGCGCTGACGCTGATGGGGGCCAGTCTGGTCGCGCTGACGTTCCTCAGTCGCTACTACCTGCTTCTCAAAGCGAATGAGGAATCCGGCGTGCGCGTCGGCGCGGAGTTTCTGGACGTGGAGGGTGTGGTCTCCACGCTCAATTTCATCAACGTCTCCCTCGCGGTTGAGCTGGGGCTGATGCTGGCCATCGGCTTGGCGCTCGCCCGCATCGGGCGCCATTACCGCGCGGTCGTTGACGCGCATCAGACGGGTGAACAGGGGCCTCGCCGGCGAGTGGCGATTCGGGGGCCACTTCTGATCGGCGCGGCACTGCTGTCGGTTGAGCTGCTATTTTTTGCCGGCGTCGTGGTCAGGCAGTACGTCTTCGTCAGACCCAACGAACCGACCATTCAGTTGCCGTACATCACGCGGCACATGGACGCGACGCTCAAAGCGTACCGGCTGAACCACGTGGAGTCGGTTGAGTGGAGCCCGCCCGACAAGCGGCTGCGAGCGGCAGAGATCAACGCCAGCGAGACGTTGAAGAACGCGCCGATTCTGCCGCCGTGGGTCAGCCGGCTCGAGGCGCCGCCGGATATTCAACATCTGCGGCGCATTAACCTGTCACAGGACCTCACGGTGTACGGGCCGACGCTCGACATCTTCCGGCAGGAGCAGTCGCTGCGCCCCTACTACGACGTGCTGAGCGTGGACGCCGTGCGGTACGACGTCGACGGACAAAAGCGGATGTACGCGAGCGCGGTGCGGGAGCTGCCGTCCCGCGCGTTTCTCGGCCCCAAGGAGTGGCTGCGTCACTGGGGCAGCGCCGCGCTGATGTACACCCACGGTTTCGGCCTCATTATGGCGCCCGTCAACGAACTGGACGCCGAAGGCCGCCCTGTCTACAGCGCCTACGATATCCCGTCAAAAACGTCGCATCCGCAGTTCGCGGCGCCGGAGCCCCGCATCTACTACGGCGAGGGAATGAAGGACGACTACGTCCTCACGAACATCCGCCATCTCGCCGAGCTGGATTATCCGGACGATCAATTCAGAGTCACCGGCGTTTTTCCGCAGACGGTGTCAGCCGGCATTCCCGTGGACAGCATCGTCAAGCGCGTGGTGCTGGCGCTCAAGACGAAGGACCTCACCGCTTTCCTTTTTTCGTCGTTCATCGACCACGGACGTACTCGGGTGCATGTCTACCGCACGCCCATGCGCCGGGTCGCGCGCATGGCGCCGTTCTTGTTCGTCGAGAGCAATCCGTTCGCCTTCATCTCGGACGATCGCATCCAGTGGATGGTGAACGCGTTGACGACAACGGACATGTATCCGTATTCACTCCGCGAGGTGCTCGGCGACAAAGCCGACGAACGAGCGATCGAGCGCTTTCCTGAACGGCTCATCAACTACGGAGAAGACTCCGTCAAGATTACGATGGACGCGTTCAGCGGCGACGTCCACTTCTACCAAATCACCGACGATCCGATCGTTCGGGCGTGGGCGCACTGCTTCCCGGATCTCTTCGAGCCTGTCGCAAAGGTGCCGGAGCCCGTCCGCGCGCAACTGACGTATCCGCTTCAGTGGTTTCACGTGCAGTTCGACGACATCTACAAGCGCTACCACATGCGCGATCCCATTGAGTTCTACAACGTCGAGGATCTCTGGGACGATGCGGACGAGGTGTTGGGATCGCTCGGCCCCGGCCTGGAAGAGTTCGGGACGCAGGACGAGGCGACGTTCTCGTACGAGGGCTATCAGGCGCTCGTCGATCCGGCAGACCTCCCGGCCGGCACGGCGGCTGGTCCGCCCGGCCGCCTCCAGTTCGCGATGTTCATGCCCTTCACGCCGGAAGGACAGCGGAACCTGCGATCGTTGATCGTCGCCTTCCAGGATCCCGGCGCCTACGGCCGTCTTCTGGATCTCCGCGTGCCGCAGGGCGTGTTCGTTCCAGGCCCGGAGCAGGCCGACACGATCATCGACACCGATTCGCAGGTGAACCAGCAGATTGCGCTGTGGATGCGGCATGCGTCCGAAGTCATTCGCGGACACACCATCCTGGTGCCGGTCAAGGGCGATCTTGTGTACGTCGAGCCGCTGTGGATCTCATCGATCCAGAACCGCCTGCCCGAAGTGAAGCTGTATTCAGTCGTCTATCGGGGACGCTGCGTGATGGCGACGACTTTGAGCGCAGCCATCGAATACCTCGACTCTCCCGAAGCCATCGAGCAGCGTGACAGCACGTTGCCCTGGTTCGTGCGACCGCGAAAGGACGGCAGGAAATGAACGCTGCACGCAAGTCGCCGCTGCTCGGATTCTCGGTGGTGTGGGGATATGTCTTCGGCTTCATCCTCTTTGGCTTCATCCTCACGATCCTGATGCCGGACGCGGAGGGCCCGTCCCCGTGGGATGGGATCGCATTCTCGAAGGGACTGATCGGGTTGATTGCCAATTTCCGGATCGTCGACGAGCTCGCGGCCCTCGGCCTCGTCAAGGTTGCGGATGTTGGCGAGGGTTGGCTCATTGTTGATCTCGAGCAGATTGCCGTTTCGAACCGCGCCTTCGGCTGGGCACCGCTCATCGTCGCCGTGGGCGCGGCCGGGCTCTGTCTGTTTCTGCGAGCCGCTCGCCTGCGACTGCTCACGAGACACGTCGGCGTGCCTTCGTCCACAACCGGGCAACTGTCCGCGTACTTCTATGGGCGCGGTCTCAATCTGTTTTTTCCATTCGGGCCGGGCGAGCTCGGCACGATACGAATGCTGACCGAGCATGGCGCGGCCACAGCCGCAGCCGCCGCGGCCGTGTTT
>JBCKZS010000116.1:0-4002 GCA_038918905.1 Vicinamibacterales bacterium | reverse complement strand
CGAATTGCAGCTCTTGACGGAGTTGATCAGGAAGCCGTCGGCTTCGAAGTCCTTCACGTACTGCGTGATCAGATTGATGCGGGTCGGCAAGCCGAGGTTCGTGTAACAGCCGAGGCAGTACTCGGCCAGCGACTCGAGCGGCCGCGAGGCGTCGTGCCGGAACCCCATGTCGTAGACGCCGCCGACCTTCGTGTACGTCGATGCGACGGCCACCGCCCCCTCGTCGGAGAACATCTTCCAGAACTGGCGGAAACTCGTCCAGTTTGGCGGACCCTCGACGACCACGCGGTACCGTTCCTTTTCAATGTCGCCGTCGGGCGTGACCGGCCCTTTGCCCTCGGCGATGCGTTGGCCAATCTCCTCACGCAACGCGCGATAGTAGCCGACCGCGGCGTCGGTGCCTCGAAACGCGCTGAAGATCGGCCCCACGTAATAGACGGCACCGAAGTACGCGTCGATCGGCGACGGCCGATGTTTCGCGGATTGCAGCACCCAGACGAGGTCATCCTCCGCCTGCGCCGACAGGCGCATGTGCGCCTTCAGCCTGTCCTCGTCGTAGGCCTTGCCGCTGACCCGCTCGAGCATCGGAATGATGTCGACCTTGAGCTGCTTGACGACGTAGTCGCGCATTGATGGTGTGATGCGGCCGTCCGCCTGATAGGGCACGTGCAGCATCGCGATCGGGCAGTGGTATTCCTCACGCAACAGCTCGAACCACTTCATGAACGTGAAGCAGCCGGTATAAGACAACAGGAGGACATCCGGATCCGGCAGGCGCTGGCCGGTCGGGCCGATGTTGCCCGACTTCAGCATGCCGATGTCGCTCTTGACGTAGGTGCAGACGTCTTCGGAGTGCCCGAGCTTCTCCGCCAGCGCGATGTACTCGGCCGTCTTGCCGCGCATCGCCGACTGCAAGGCGTTAATCTCCGGCAGGACCGGCAACAGATCGAAGCTGAGCAGCAGTTCGGTGAGATTGCCGGGCACGAACGTATAGGCGGTTTTGGCGCCCGTGTCGGGCGCCGCGGCCAGGAGATCGAAATGCCTGGCGATCATCTCTTTCTGCCGGACCTGGCTCTCGTCCTTGCGCGAAGGCGCCGGCACGGGTGCTGCTGGCGTCATGCTCCACTCCACAGTTTGATCGAGTCGGCAAACGTGCCCGCCTGCTCGCGGATGACCTGAAATTGCCCGGTGTTTTCCGAGTACTTGAACGCCGTCCACGGCACGCCGCGGCGCTCGATGGCCTTGACCATCATCGGCTGGTCGAGCAGCGCGGGATCGCAGAAGCTGGGCGCGCAGAAAATCACGCCTTCCGCGCCGCTGTCCCTGATGCGATCGGCCAGCTCCGCGCCCTTTTCGCCGTGAGCGAGATACCGCGTCGGACTCGCGATCGCGTCGTCAAGGAACGCCGTGACAAGTCGATCCAGCGGGTCGCCGTCGGTCGGAATATCCGACCGAAGCCACCGGCTGATCTGGACGAAGTCGTCATCGACGATGTAGCAGCCGGCGCGTTCGAGTGTGCGCAGCAGACCGATGGGTGGCTGCTCGCAGAACGATCCGGTGAGGAGCACGCGCGCCTGATCGAGCGGCTGCCGATCGGTGCAGGCCTCGGCGGCCTCACGGTAGTCGCGGAGCATCGCGATGGACTGGTCGATTGGCAGCACGAGCGTCGCGCGCAACAGGAGGTACAGCTCCGACGTCGGCAGCGTCCACGGCTGGCGCTGGCGCAGGGCGTACAGATCGCGGACGATCCGGCGATAGTCGTTGTAGACCGCGATGGCGGCGCGCAGGGCGTCGGCGGAGTAGGGACGGGCGCCGCGCGCCGTGAGGGCGGCCGACAGGTCTTCGAGTGCTTCGCGGTAGAACTGACCGCCGATGCCCGCCTCGAAGTTCTGCGGGACGTCGAGGTACCGCACGAGCTTGTCCGGGAACAACATGCTCCACATGCCAGACAGGTTGCGGATGACATCGCAAATCGCCGGGAAAATAAGGCCGTCGAGCACGTCGAGGCTGCCGTTGAGGCCGAGCTCCACGGTGCTGCGCGGGATGTGGCAGATGTAGGACTGATAGTACGCGTCGCCCTTGATGATCTCGAGGTCGTCACGCGCGCCCATCAGACCCACCGGCAACACGCCCTGCGCGTGGAGCAGTTCGCAGGGGATGTAGATCGGCATGTAGCCGATGGCCAGTCCGCCGGTGCGGGCTTTCCAGTCGCGCACCGAGGTCAGCGTGTAGTCGCGGTACAGTAATTCGGCGCGCGCGTTCAGCGCCTGAAGCGTTTCGGACGCGCTCATGGTTGCCTCCACTGCGGCGCCCGCTTCTCGAGAAACGCGCGAAGTCCTTCGACCGCGTCCGGCGTCTGCATCAATTCGTCCAGGTACAGGCGCTCGATCGCCGGCAACTCCGTTCTGAGCGACGCCACCAGGCGCGCGCGAACGGCCCGCACCGCCAGGCGCAGACTCGCCGCCGATCGCGGTCCCAGATGTGTGCGCGCCCAGTGCAACGCCGCGTCGGCCGGCGGCGCCTCGACGATCTCGTCGACCAGGCCCATCGCCAGCGCTTCCGAGGCGTCGATGGTGCGACCGGTCAGACACAGGTCCTCGGTGTGGCGCTGCCCGATGCGGTGCGCGAGCGCCACCGAGGCGACCGGCGCGAAGACGCCGAGCGCGATCTCAGGCTGGCCCAATCTGGCGTCGCGGGTGGCGAACACGCGATGGCAGAGCGTGACGAGCTCGAGCGCGCCGCCCAGGCACTGCCCACGCACCGCCGCCAGTGTCACGACGTGACTGTCGAGCAGCGTGAACACCAGCCGGTGGAACCGGTCCAGCATGCCGGCCACCTGATCCGGCAGGTGTTCCTGGACGCTGGCGCCAAACGAGAAGTGCGCGCCCTCGCCCTCGAGCACCAGGGCCTTGAGCGAAGGTGTGCGACGGGCCTCGCGAAAGACCTCGTCCAGCGCGTCCATCAGCGCGGCGTCGAAGATGTGGCCCTTCGACCCGCCCAGCACGACGTGCCACCACGCGCCATCATCGAGCCGGGTGACCGATACGGGAACAGCCATGGTGTCTCCTGCCTTGCCTGGCGTCGTGTCAGGCGTCCGGCGTCAGCTCAAGCTGCACGTACGGGCCGCCCGCGAAACCGTTCGTGCGAAAGAACGTCAGAACCGGCACGCTGTTGCGCCGGACCATGGTGCGAATGGTTGCGACGCCAGCCGCATCGAGGCCACGCCGTGCCGCAGGCACTGCGGGTCAACGCCGATTTCGAGAATCCATCCGCAGGGCTCGGAGCCGAATTCGAAGGCGCGGATGTCTCCGAACAGGAACCCGATGACCGTGCCGTCACGCTCCGCTACGAGACCCACACGGCCCACGCGGCCACGTCCCGCCCCGGGCCCGACGAAGTCACGAAAGATCTGCCGCCAATAGGCCGTCTTCGTCCCGCCGGTGTGAATCGCGTCGATGCGGATCACCGCATCCAGGTCGCGGGCCGTCAGCGCGCGAGTCGTGGGCGGCGCCGGGATCTTCGCGGCGTCCGGACGGGCAGACGGCTTGGGGCGGCGAACCGGCAGCAGGCGTGCCGTCATGTCGTGCCTCCAGCGCGCGCGCCGTGAACCTGACCGTGCACGCGCGCGATCACTTCGTCGGTCAGGGCGTCACCCCACATGGCGCCTTCGGCCAGACGCCGGCGCAGCAGCAGGAAGTCCGCCTCGCGGCAGGCCCTGGTGCCTTCATGGAACGCGCGGAAGCCGGCCCGGCCCTCGGTCATCATGTTGAGGGCGAGCCAGGCGCGATTGCTCTCGCGATTTCGATCCCAGTGCTCAAGCTTGTGCTTGCGGACGCTTTCCAGCGTCTTGCTCAGGCAGCCGGGCATCGTGTTCGCCAGCGTGAAGACGAGCCGGTCCACCGCGCGGTCGAGATTCGTCAGATCGATCTCACCGGCTTCCATCAGGGTCTTGCCGGCATCACGATCGCTTCCGGTCTTGAAGTCGCCGTAGACGATCTGTCC
>JBCKZS010000115.1:0-4171 GCA_038918905.1 Vicinamibacterales bacterium | reverse complement strand
AACGGGCCCTCGTGCGCGGCACGATGGCAGGACTGGGATTGGTAGTGGCCATGGCGTGTCGGGCGCCCGGCGACGCGCCTCCGCTGGCGACCGTGTCGCTTACGATGAGCAAGTCGGCGGCGGCGCTGGGCAGCCCGATCGACATGACCTTCCGGTTTGAGGTGGCGCCCGATGCCGCGTTTGACGGCCGCTACCGGGTCTTTGTGCACGTGCTCGATCCGGATGGCGTCCTGCGGTGGAACGACGACCACGACCCGCCCACCCCCACGGCCGAGTGGACCGGCGGGCAGGCGATTGAGTACACACGCACGCGGTTCCTGCCCATCGTCCCCTACCTGGGTGAAGCCACGGTCCGCGTCGGCCTCTATCGCCCGGATGCGATCGACGCCCGGGCGCCCCTGGCCGGCCCGGAGCCGCGGGGACGCTCCTACAAGGTGGGCACGCTGCACCTGTTGCCGCAGTCGGAGAATGTCTTCATCGTCCTCCGGTCGGGGGCTCACGCCCCGGAGTTCGCGCCAGAGAACCCGGCGCGCGAATGGTGGTGGACCAAGCGGGAAATGGTCGCCAGTTTCCGAAACCCGAAAAAGGACGCCACGGTGTACCTCGAATTTGACGCGCGGCCCGATCTGTTCGACCAACCGCAGTCGGTGAGCGTCTATCTTGGCAGCCAGAGCGTCGCCACCTTTGCTGCCGATAACAAAGATCCCGTCCTCCGTCGTATTCCTCTCCGTGCGGATCAACTGGGCACCGCCGACATGGTGGAACTGCGTCTCATCGTCACGCCGTCGTTTGTGCCGGTGGCGATTGGCGCCGGGCAGGATGTCCGCGAGTTGGGCATCCGGATCTACCACTTGTTTGTCGACGCCTCCTGACGTGCGAGCTCTGCTGTCTGCGTGGGTGGTGGTCGGCGGGGTCGTTGGTGGTCTGGTCGTGGCCGCCCCCTCGGTGGCCGGCGCCGACCTGGTCACGGTACGCGGCGGCCGGGTGATCTCCGTCACTGAGTGCCGGTTTGAGGGCGACACCGCGATTCTGGTCCTGCGCACCGGTGGTGAGATGCGGGCCCCCCGCGACTTCGTCCTTGACGTGCAGCCTGACGAGGTGCCGTGGCCCGAGCCGGCGGTCGCCGCGACGGCCGACGTCCCGAAAGACGAATTGCGGCGCCTTGTGGATCGGCTGGCGGCGCAACACGGCGTCGACACCCGACTGGCGCATGCGGTCGTCCAGGTGGAATCCAACTATCAGCCGCGCGCCGTGTCGCCGAAGGGCGCGATGGGCCTGATGCAACTCATGCCGGCCACCGCGCGGCAATACGCACTTGACGATCCGTTCGACCCGGCCAGGAACCTCGACGCCGGCTTGCGGCACCTGCGGGGCCTGCTCGATCGGTATGGCCAGGGACGAGAGTCGCTGGCCCTTGCGGCCTACAACGCGGGGGACGGCGCCGTGAGCCGGTATCAGGGCATTCCGCCGTACCGGGAAACCCGGAACTACGTGCAGCGCATTCTGTCGCTCACGGGACGCTGAGACGCGGAGCGCACACGCGTGGAGTTTCGCTGCAGGGTCGCGACCGCCAACGGGGAAGTGCTGACGGGCACGTACGCCGCGGAGAGCGAGACGCGCCTGCGGCTGGACCTCGAGGACAAGGGGCTGTACCTGCTCTCGTTGCAGCCGACCGTCGGCGTCGGTGTGGGGCGCTTTTCCCTGCGCTGGCCCTCCAGGAAGCGGATTTCCAACGACGAGTTTCTGATTTTTAACCAGGAGATGGCGACGCTGCTGCGCGCCGGCCTGCCGCTCGTGCAGTCGCTCGACATCCTGCGCCGCCGGGTGACGAACCCCACGTTCAAGGCGGTGCTCGACGATGTGCACGAGCGCGTGCGATCGGGCAGTTCGTTGTCAGACGCGTTTGAAGCCCAGGGCGGCATCTTCACGGGGATCTATCACGCGTCGTTGATGGCCGGTGAAAAGTCGGGCAGCCTCGAGACCGTGCTGCGGCGCTACGTCCAGCACATGAAGGTGATCTCGTCGGTGCGCTCCCGCATGGTGTCGGCGCTGATTTATCCGGTGGTGCTCCTTCTGCTGTCGGCGGCGGTCGTCGGCCTGATTGTGTTCAAGGTGGTGCCGGAGTTCGCCTTGTTCTACGCGGGGTTCGGCGCCGGCGCCGAGTTGCCGGCGTCCACGCAGATCATCGTCGCGTTCTCGTCCGCCATCGTGGAGCACGTGTGGCTCTGGCTGGCGGTGGTGCTGGTCGTCGGCATCGGCGGCAGCGTCTGGATACAGCAGCCCGGCCAGCGCCGGCGCATCGACAGCGCGATGTTGAAGTTGCCGTGGTTCGGCCCGCTCAGCCGGAAGTTCTCGACGGCCCAGGTGGCGCGCACGATTTCCACGCTGCTGGCCGGCGGCATTCCGCTGGTCAACTCGCTCGACATCGCGTCCAAATCCGTGGGCAACCGCGCGGTCGCGCAGGACCTGGACACCGTGGCGCGCGAAGTGCGTGAAGGGTCCAGCCTGGCCGGGTCTTTGACGCGGCGCGGCACCTTCCCCAACGTCGCCATTGAAATGGTCGAAGTGGGCGAGTCCACCGGCGCGTTGGCCGAGATGCTCAACAGCATCGCCGACTTCTACGACGAGGAAAACGAAACCAGCCTGACGCGGTTCTCCAATCTCGTGCAGCCGGTGCTGCTGATTGTGATGGGGTTCGTCATCGCCGGCCTCCTGTTGTCGCTCTATATGCCCTTGTTCCAACTGTCCAGTCTGGCGCGGTGATATGATGACCACTACAGCCCCGGGATCCCACGACGATGTGAACACCGTGCCGCCGCCCGAGGCGTTGTACGCCGAGGGCGAGGCCGCGCCGATCGATCACGAGGCGGAGGCCACACGCGCCCGGCGGCTGGCGGCGCGCTACGAACTGGAGTTCGTCGACCTGAACCAGTTCCGGATCAACAACGACCTCTTCCGCAGCATCCCGGCCGACCTGATGTTGCGGTACGGCTTCGTGCCGTACCGTCGAGACGGTCACACGCTGCTCATCGTGGTGTCGGACCCCAGCGACCTGCAGGCGATCGACGACATCGGCCTGCAGTTGGGCATGCCGGTCCGGGTGACGGTCGGTGGATCCTCGGCGATTCAGGCGATTCTCAAGAAGAGCGAAAGCTCCACCCGTGTGCTTGAAGAAGCCACGGAAGGGTTTCAGATCCAGGTCGTGCGGGACGACGAGGCCGGCGACGAAAATCTCACCGTCGACAAGTTGACGTCGGACACGAGCCCCGTGATCCGCCTGGTCGACACGATGGTGTTCACGGCCCTGCAGCGCCGCGCGTCCGACATCCACATCGAAACGCAGGACGACGCCGTGCACGTGAAGTACCGGATCGACGGCGTGTTGCAGCAGGCGATGAAGCCGATTGACAAGCGCCACCACAGCACGTTGATCTCGCGCATCAAGGTCATGTCGGAGCTCGACATCGCCGAGAAACGCGTGCCGCAGGACGGCCGCTTCAAGCTGCGCCTGCGCGGCAAGACGATCGACTTCCGCGTGTCGATCATGCCGAGTGTGCACGGCGAAGACGCCGTCATCCGCATCCTCGACAAGGAGTCGCTCAGCGAACAGTTCACCGAGCTGCGCCTCGACATTCTCGGCTGGCCGGTCGAAGAGACGCGGCGGTTCCGGAAGTACATCCGCGAGCCGTACGGCATGGTGCTCGTGACCGGTCCGACCGGCAGCGGCAAGACGACCACCCTGTACGCGGCGTTGTCGGAGATCAAATCCAGCGAAGACAAAATCATCACGATCGAAGACCCGGTCGAGTATCAGTTGCGCGGGATCACGCAGATTCCGATCAACGAAAAGAAGGGCCTGACATTCGCACGCGGCTTGCGGTCGATTCTGCGCCACGACCCCGACAAGATCATGGTCGGCGAAATCCGCGACCCCGAGACCGCGCAAATCGCGATTCAGTCGGCGCTCACGGGCCACCTGGTGTTCACGACCGTCCACGCCAACAACGTCATCGACGTGCTGGGTCGGTTTCTGAACATGGGCGTCGAACCGTACCAGTTTGTGTCGGCGCTCAACTGCGTGCTGGCACAGCGGCTCGTGCGCCGCATCTGTCTGCACTGCAAACGCCAGGCGACCATCACGCGACAGATGCTGGAAGAGTCCGCGCTCGAC
>JBCKZS010000114.1:0-4199 GCA_038918905.1 Vicinamibacterales bacterium | reverse complement strand
CACCGGATCCGGGCGCGGCTGGAAGCCGTCACCGCCGTTCACGATGTACCAGTCGCTCGTCCGAATGCCCCAACTGTTGAACGTGCCCGAGGGCCCGCACAACGAGAAGTTGTCCTGCGTGCCGCCGCAGACGGTGTAGAACGGCTTCTCGTTGCCAATCCCGACGCGGTAGTACTGCGTGATCGGAAGATTCGTGAAGAAGCGCCACGTCTTGCCGTCGTCGTACGTCTCGTACACGCCGCCGTCGTTACCGATGACGATGTGGTTGCGATCCGACGGATCGAACGCGATCGCATGGTGGTCCACGTGCACGACCAGCGGCCCCTGACCCAGGTCAAACCCGACCTGCGAGAACGTCTTGCCGGCGTCGCGGGTCCACTGCATGTTCGTGCTGATCACCCACACCGTATCGGTGTGGCGTGGATCGACATAGATCTCAGAGTAGTAGGCCGGACCACCGCCGCGGGTCCGCGACATGCGCTCCCAGGTCGCGCCGTTGTCCTCCGACTTGTAAAAGCCCATCGAGTCGTCGGGCGTGGGCGGATTCATCGGCGGAAGCGCCGGTGCCGGCTGCGCGTCTGCCCCGCCCCGGCCGCCTCGCCCGCCACGCCCGCCAGCGGGGCTCTTCGCGTCAATCAGCGCGTAGGCACGCCCCGGCTTCTTCGGATCGACGGCCAGCGCGATACGCCCGACTTCGCCGGGCGGCAGGCCGTTGGCGAGCTTCGTCCAGTTCCGGCCACCGTTGGTCGTCTTGTAGATGCCTCCATCGGGGCCGCCACCGATCATCTGGCCCACGTGGCGCCGCCGCTGGTAGGTGCTCGCGAAGACGACGTCGGGCGTGCGCGGGTCCATCGCCAGATCGGTGAAACCCGTGTCGTCGTTGACGTGCAACACACGCGTCCACGTCGCGCCGCCGTCCGTGGTCTTGTAGACGCCGCGTTCGCCGCCCGCGGAGAACAGCGGACCCTGCGCGGCCACCCACACGACGTTCGAGTTCCGCGGGTCGATCAGAATCCTGCCGATGTGCTCGGAATGCTCGAGGCCCGATCGAGTCCACGTCTTGCCGGCGTCGGTCGACTTGTACACACCGTCGCCAAAGTGCGCGCTGCGCTGGCTCTTGTTCTCGCCAGTGCCGAGCCACACCACGTTCGAGTCTTTCGGGTCGATGACCACGCAACACATGTTGTGCGCGCCGCCCTCGTCAAAGATCGGCTCGAAGCTGATGCCGCGATTCGTGGTCTTCCACAGGCCGCCGAACGCCGCGGCCACATACCACACGCTCGGGTTCTTCGGATCGATCGCGATGTCCTGCACGCGACCGGTGACCACATTGGTCGGAAGACTGCGGAAGGACAGCGCCTTCAGCGTCTCGACACTCAACCCCTGGGCGGACGCCTGCTCGGCGCCTCGCATGTCTCTGATGGACACGGTGACAGAAAGAGCCACCGCCAGAACTATCGCCAGTCGTTTCATCATCGTTGCGTTCTCCGGGAATTTCGGCTGTGCCGGGATGGGCGCGCTATCGTGGCATCCGGCTCGCTGCTGGCGCAAGCGACCCGCCGCCCATCCGCCGTGCCACGTCCCCCCCACCGCACGCCGCACGTTACTGCCCGATGTGTTTCAGCAGAAACCGCTCCATCCGCTCGAACGTGTATATCCACCGGCGATGCACCAGCGAATCGTGCACGTCGTCGGGAAAGACGATGAGTTCGTAGTCGACGTCGCGCTGGCGTAGCAGTTGGACCAGGCCGCCCGTCTGCGTGAAGGCGACGTTTCGGTCGTCGTCACCGTGCAGCAGGAGCACCGGAGACTTCCAGCCGTCGATGGCGCCGATGGCCGACGACTGGAACGACACACTCTTGGGATCGAGGGAATTGCCCCACAGGTGCACGCCGGCGAGATTCACGCCCGCGGCGAACAGATCGGAATTGCGCGCGAGGGCCTGCGCGGTGAGCACGCCGCCGTACGACAATCCCCAGATGGCCACCCGCGCGGGATCGACGTCGGGCCGCGCGTGCAGGTACTTGCCGGCCGCCAGCACGTCCAGATACTCCGCGTTGCCGCGTGCCCCCGTGTTCGGCGCCTGCCGGAACGACCGTCCGTACCCCACGCCGCTTCGGAAGTTCACCGACAGTACGATGTAGCCCTTGCTCGCCAGCCACTGATTGACGCCGTAGAACATGTGGTACACGTGCCGATAGTGATACCCCAGCAGCATCTGCCGCTGCGGACCGCCGTGCACGAACACCATCGCCGGACGTTTCTCGCCCGGCTTCAGGTCGGCCGGCAGAAACAACTGGTTGTTGAACTCGACGCCGTCCTCGGCCTTGAGGGTCACGTTTGTCGGCTCGACGTGCGCGTCGAGGGGAAACCGTGGCGCGAGCGTCGGATAGATCACCGTCGCCGGACCACCCGTGGGACCGACGACGCCCACCGACTGCGGACGCCGGGCATCGGCGTAGAGCACAGCCACACGCCCCGACGGCAACGGGACCGGCATCGTCTCGATCGCCTTCGACTCGGTGACCGGGCGCGGCGTGCCTCCGGCCGTGGAGACCGCGAAGATGTCGCGGCGGTCAATGTCGCCGTGGTTGGTCGTGTAGAACAACGTGCGGCCGTCTGGCGACAGACTGACCGACGTCGCGTCTTCAATGATGCCGTCGGTGGTCGTGAGCATGATCGGCTGACGCGTGGACCCGTCCACGGCCACGGCAAAGTACCGATCCCACTCGTCGTTCGGCACGGGTGTCGTGAAGATCACGTGGTCACCCGCCCACTGGATGGCGTTCACGTTGGTGAACCCGGGGCTCGACGGATCGTGGCGCCAGACCTCGCGGCCCTCACCCGTCTTCACATCGGCCGTCCAGAAGGCCAGCGTGCCGCCGCCGCGGAATTCGGCACGCATCAAGCCTGGAATCTGGCCTGCCGCCTGCGCCTCCGGTCCAACACCGCCCCCACCACGACCGCCGCCGCGACCCTGCCCGGCGGCCGCCCCGCGTCCACCCTGGCGTCCCGTCGCGGGTCCGGCGGGATTGCCCACGCCACCGGCGCCCTGCTGCGCCTGCTCGCCAAACGCGAGACCGGGACGCCGGATGAACGCAACCCGGGTGCCGTCAGGCGACCACGTCGGGTTGGTGTCGCGATCCACGTCAGGCGCGAGCCACGAGACCGACCGGGTCGCCATGTCGTAGATGCCGATGTAGCCATGGTCCGTGCGGTTGCTCACAAACGCGATCTTTGAACTGTCGGGCGACCAGCGCGGATTGCTGTTCTGGCCGAATGCCGTGATGAACGGCCGCTCGCCGCGATCCATCGGTGTCGTGCCTGCGGTTGGCGACACGGGCGCGCGATAGATCTGCCCTTCCTTCACATACAGCGCGTGTGTGCCATCGGGCGACAACACAGGCGCGCCGATTTGGATCTCCGCCAGCCGAAATGCCGCGCCCCCTGACGTGCGCACCGCCCAGATCGCGCGCTCGGTGCCATCGGGATTCGAGAGCGGGTTGGCGACCCAGCCGTCACGATTGCGCGCGTGGCCGCGCACGAACACCGCGACGCTGCCGTCGGCCGACAGACTCAGGTCCGTCAGATCCACCCCGTCGTCATTCATGAACGACGTCAGGCGCACGGGCTTGAAGTCGGGACCGGCCGCTGTGAAGACGTTACGCTTCCCTTCGTCGTAGGAAATCCAGGCCAGCCGGTCCGTCGTCTTCGCGGCCACCAGCGCGAAGGGATAGGGCGGGCTGATGAAGTCGGCCGCGGTCGGCCGGGTCTGCGCGGACGGCGCAGGCGCCAGGGCCGCGGGCGCGAGGATGACAATCAGGAGCAGGACGAATGGACGGAGCACACGGGTCATGATCACCTCCGGGCTGGGGGGTTTGACGGGAGAGTAACACGGGTGGCGGAGATGGCGGAGGGGGCGGAGGGGGAACATACTGCCGGCATGGACGGCCATGAGCCCGACTACAGCGCGTTTCGCAAATGGAGGCCGGGTCTTCAGACCCGGCGTACCTGAAGGTCCGGCCTCCCGGGATTACGTCCCGCCCTCCACTGGAATGGATGGACGGCAAGGGGTTGCAGGAGGAGGCGTGGCGCGAGACACCGAGGTCGAAGCGCGTGGCGCTACGAGCGGCCTGGCCTCACCCGTGTGCGTCCGGGCTCTGTGGTGACAATGGCACCGAGGCCCAGCTCGTTGGCAT
>JBCKZS010000113.1:0-4321 GCA_038918905.1 Vicinamibacterales bacterium | reverse complement strand
TCTGCTCCAGTCGCAGGAAAGCGCCGAGGAAGCCGCACGGTCCTATAATCGCATGTGCATGGACTTCCTGAAGGAGCAGATCCGTTTCAAGAAGACCGGCACGTACCTGATTAACGACGCGGCCATCGCGTACGAGCAGGTGTACAGCAAGCCTGAGGTGATGCGCTACTACATGATCGGGTTGCTGCTGTCGTACATGTTCTGGCCGAACCATTACACGATGCTTCGGTTCCTCGACGACCATCTCGAGGGCCGCACGATCAGGAACTATCTCGAGATCGCGCCGGGTCACGGGCTATTCGCCACTCACGCCATCCGGCAGTCCCCGGGACTCCGGGCGACCCTGGTGGATATCAGTCCGACCTCCCTCGAGGTGACTAAGAGCATCCTCGGCGCGTTCGACGTGGACACGAGCACGCTGCGCTTCGTGCAGGGGGACTTTCTGAAGGTCGAGCCCGGCGGCACGGGCTTCGACTTCATCTCGATGGGCGAGGTGCTGGAGCACGTCAATGAGGCGGACGTCTTTCTTGCGCGTGCCGCGAAGCTCTTAGCGCCAGAGGGCGCGATCTTCATGACCACGTGCGCGAACTGTCCCGCGCTCGATCACGTGTACCATTTCCGCAATGTGAAGGAGATTCGGGCGCTGATCGCCGGCGCAGGCTTGAAAATAGGCGCCGAGATGGCCCTTCCGTCCGATCCCTTCCCCGAGGACAGGTGGGAGGCGGAACTGGTGACCATCAACTACTGCTGCATTCTGACGAGGACTGACGCGCGGTGATCGAGACCCACGAGAGCGGGCTGCGGGAGGCGCTGGCTCGTGTAACGGCTGAGGGCACCTACTCGGCCTGCCTGGCGGCCCACCATGCGCTGGAGAAGCTGCGAGAGGCCGGAACTGTCCCGACCATGCGGCTCGGCGTGCTGAGAAATTTCACGATTGAGCCCCTACTGCCCGTGCTGGATGCCGAGGCCGCGCGAGACGGCAGTCTTCCGGTCACCTATCTCGGCGACTTCGATGCGATTGCGGCTGACGCGCTGGACAGCACCGGCCCGCTGGCGCGATTCCACCCCTCGGTCATCGTCCTGGCGTTATGGCTGACGCCGCTGGCGCCGCGTCTGGTGGAGCGATTTCCGTCATTGTCCGCTGACGAAGTACAGGCAGAGGTGACGCGGGTCGTGACGTACGTGCGGGACATGCTGGCGGGGCTGCGCCGTTGGACGAGGGCTCCCATCCTGCTCAACAACTTTCCGCTGCCGCCCCGGCGTGCGCTGGGCATTCTGGATGCGCAACGTGAGGAGTCTCAGACCGAAGCGGCGCTGGGTCTGAACCGCGCCCTTCGCCAGCTGGCCACAGACGCGGGTAGTACCTTCATTGTCGATTACATGAGCGTGTTCGCCGCCGTTGGCAGCGCCGAGGGCCTGGACGCGCGCAACTGGGCGCACCGCCGAAGTCCACTGGGGCGTCCTGTGCTGCTGCCGCTGGGCCAAGAATACGCCCGATACTTCCGAGCCCTGCGCGGTGGGGCTCGCAAGTGTGTGGTGGTGGACTGCGATAACACGCTGTGGGGCGGTATTGTCGGAGAAGACGGCCCGGACGGCATTCGAATCGGAGACGGTCCTGGCGCGACACACACGTCGCTGCAGCGCGAATTGCTCAATCTCCACGATCGTGGCGTCCTGATCGCGCTGTGCAGCAAGAACAACGAGGAGGACGTGCTGGAAGTGCTGCGGACGCATCCGGACATGCTTCTGCGCGAGTCCCACGTGGCCTGCCACCGGATCAATTGGGACGACAAGGCGTCGAATCTGCAGGCCATTGCACAGACGCTGAACATTGGTCTCGACAGCGTGGTGTTCGTGGACGATTCGGTATTCGAGTGTGGGCTGGTTCGTGACCGGCTGCCCGACGTTGTGGTGGTCGAATTGACCTCGGCCGGCAGCGACGACTACGGAAGCCAACTGGCGCGACGCGGCCTGTTCGATTCGCTGGTGTCGTCAACGGAGGACGCGCAGCGAACCTCTCATTTCAAGGCTGAAGTGACGCGCCGGGAACTGCAGAGCACAGCCGGTTCGCTGGAAGATTTTTTGCGCGGGCTCGAGATGGTTGCCGAAGTGGGGGAAGCTCACGATGAGGTTATTGCGCGCATTGCCCAGCTGACCCAGAAGACCAATCAATTCAATCTCACGACGCGGCGCTACACCGAGGCGGATATTCGCCGCTTCGCCGGGGCCGGTTCGTCGGCGGTGCTGTACCTGCGTCTGCGGGACGCGGTGGCTGACCTGGGGCTGGTCGGCGTGGCTATTGTGACCACGGCAGGCCGCATCGCCGACGTGGACACGTTCCTGTTGAGCTGCCGTGCGCTCGGACGCGGCGTCGAGGCCGTCCTGCTCGACGAAGTACGCCGGTGCGCCGAAGCGCGCGGGTGCACCACGTTGCGCGGGCGCTATGTGCCCACCCCGAAGAACGCCCAGGTCGCCGAGTTTTTTCCGTCCGCCGGGTTTGCCATCGAAGCCGCCGGGCCCACGCCGTCATTTGTCGCAGAGCTGACGACTCTACCGTGTCCCACGTCTCCCATTGCCGTCGTTCGTATCCCGTCTCCCCGATCAGAACCTCATGACCACATCTGAATCCGCGCTCAAACAAGTACTTGCAGACGTCTTTGGCGTCGATGCCTCGACTATCACGGATGATGCCTCCGTCGATTCAGTCGAGAAGTGGGACTCGCTGAACCACCTGAATCTCGTCCTGGCCCTGGAGGAACGCTTCAATGTCAGCCTGACCGAGGAACAGATCATCGAGATGCTGAACTACCCGCTGGTTAAGGCGGTGCTCAAGGAGCACGGTGTCGACTTTGCCTGAGCCCGGAAGCGCGGTGACCGCGTACTTCGAGCGACTCGCCGCATTCGGTCCGGAGACGGCCGTTCATGCGAACGGCGCCGAGTATACGTATGCCCAGTTGCTCGAGCGCAGCGACCGATGGGTGTCCTACCTTGGAGCCCATCAGATCGGTCGCGGCACCGTCTGCGCATTTGTCAGTGACTATTCGTTCGAGACATGTGCCCTGGTTCTCGCGCTGATTCGTGTCGAAGCCATTTTCGCCCCGTTGACGACCGCGGTGAAGAGTGAGATTTCGAAGTTCCTCGCGATTGCCGGTGTGGAGGCGCTACTGCGGCAGGATGCGGCTGGCGCGTGGGAGGTCGAATGGACAGGTGTCGACTGTGATAACGCGCTGATTGCGGCATTCCGCCAGAACCCCGGCGCCGGCCTGATCGTGTTCACGTCAGGCTCCACCGGAGAGCCGAAGGGCATCCTGCACAGTTGCGATCGTGTCCTCCGGAAATTCCTGACGCCGCGGGAGCCCCACCGCACGGTGCTGTTCCTGCTGATGGATCACTTCGGGGGCTTCAACACGCTGCTCGGCGTGTTTGCCAGCGGCGGCGTCGGAATCTGTCCCCGCGATCGCTCTCCGGAGGCGATCTGCGAGGCAATCGTACGAGGCCGCGCCACGCTGCTGCCCACGACGCCGACATTCCTGAACCTGCTGATGACATCCGGCGTGCATTCGCAGCGGGATCTGTCCGGCGTCAGGCTGATTACCTACGGAACGGAAGTGATGGCGGAGGCGACGTTGCAGCGTGTCCACACCCTGTTTCCGAGTGCGGCGCTGAAACAGACGTACGGGCTGTCGGAACTCGGAGTCCTGCGATCCAAGTCGGAAGACAGCGCGTCGACATTCGTCCGGCTCGGCGGGCCCGGTTTCGAGGTCAAGATCGTCGACCACACCCTCTGGATCCGATCGGAGGCGAACATGGTGGGCTACCTCAATGCGCCGAGTCCGTTTGATGCCGACGGCTGGTTATGCACGGGAGACAAGGTTGAGGAGCGGGACGGTGGGTTCGTGCGCATTCTCGGGCGCGCGAGCGACATGATCAACGTCGGCGGCCAGAAGGTCTTTCCGGTGGAGGTGGAGACGGTGTTATGCGAGGCCGACAATGTCACGGACGCGGCCGTCTACGCCTCGCCAGATCGACTCCTTGGCGCGGTCGTGCATGCCACGGTGACACTGGGCCACCACGAGGACCCCGTGGCGTTGCGCGAACGGCTGCGCCGCCATTGTGCGTCCAAGCTGGCGCGCTACAAGGTGCCGGTGAAGATTCACGTGTCAGAGCAGCTGGTCGTCAGCGAACGGGGCAAGAAAATGCGCGACCAGACGGCCGCGCGCGACGAGGTCTGAGTTCCGCCGTGCTGCACTTCACCCGAGTCCGCGAGGAATCCCTGGCGCTGATTCTCCACTGGAGGCGGCAACCCGAGGTGACCGCGGCG
>JBCKZS010000112.1:0-4355 GCA_038918905.1 Vicinamibacterales bacterium | reverse complement strand
TGCCGGCAAGCACCATGCGCTTGAGCAGCGGCGGCGCGGCAAACATGTGGTCCTTGTACTCGTCGAACATGATGTTGGCGATGTAGTAGGTCGTGTCGAGGCCGACGAAGTCGAGCAGCGTGAGCGGGCCCATGGGGTACCCGCAGCCCAACTTCATGCCGGCGTCGATGTCTTCCTTGGTCCCGAGGCCGTGTTCGTAGCAGCGGATGGCATCGAGCAGATACGGCACGAGCAGCCGGTTCACGATGAAACCCGGCTTGTCGGGCGCCGTGATGGGCTCCTTGCCGATCGCCACCGAGAAGTCGAAGAGGGCCTTGTAGGTGTCGTCCGAGGTGGTGAGGGCGCGGATGACTTCCACGAGTTTCATCAGCGGCACCGGGTTGAAGAAGTGCAGGCCGCCGAACTTGTCGGGACGACCGGTCTTTGACGCCAGTTCGGTGATGCACAGAGACGACGTGTTGGACGCGAAGATCGTGTGGGCGCCAACGACCTTTTCGAGCGCGGTGAACGCTTCGGTCTTGACGTCCACGTTCTCGACGATGGCTTCGATGATGAGGTCGCACTCCTTCATCCCGGCGACGTCGGTCGTGCCGCTGAGGTTCGCGAGGATGGTGTCGCGCTGCTGGGGCGTCATTTTGCCCTTCTCGACGCCGCCGTCCAGGAACTTCCCGATCCGCGCCAGGCCCTTGTCGAGCACGGCCTGATTCACCTCGCGCACGATCGTCTTGAACCCCGCCGCCGCGGACACCTGCGCAATACCCGCGCCCATCAACCCACACCCCAACACACCGACCGTCTTCATCTGCATCACTGCTCCCTCTTGTCTGTTTCACACGAGACGTATAGGACGTGGAGGTTTCCCAGAAACCCCTTCATGTCTTCAGGCCTCGTATGAAGCTCTTCTAAAACCGTTCGACGATCGCGGCGATGCCCTGCCCGCCTCCGATGCAGGCCGTCGCGAGGCCGTATTTCTTACCCTGGCGCCCGAGTTCGAGCGTCAGCGTGAGCAACAGGCGCGTGCCGGTCATGCCGAGCGGATGGCCGAGCGCGATCGCGCCACCGTTGACGTTGGTCCTGTTGCGATCGAGGCCAAGTTCCTTTTCCACCGCGAGGTACTGCCCGGCGAACGCCTCGTTCACCTCGATGAGATCGATCTGGTCGAGCGTCATGCCCGCGCGCTCGAGCGCCTTGCGCGTGGCGGGCGCCGGGCCCATGCCCATGAACGCGGGGTCCACACCCACGACCGCCCAGGCGACGATGCGTCCGAGGGGGGTGAGGCCGTGGGCCTTCGCGGCGGCCTCGGATGAGAGGATCAGCGCAGCCCCGCCATCCACGATGCCCGACGCGTTACCGGCCGTGACCGTGCCGTCCTTCGAGAAGGCCGCTGGTAACTTCGCCAGTCCTTCCATCGTCGTCTCGGGCCGCAGGTGGTCGTCCTTGTCGACGACCGTCACGCCCTTGCGCGACTTGATCTCGACCGGGGCAATTTCGTCGGCGAACCGGCCAGCCTCCCACGCGGCCGCGGCGGCCTGCTGGCTGCGCAGCGCGTACGCGTCCTGTTCTTCGCGCGTGATGCCGTACTTGCCGGCGCACTTTTCTGCCGTCTGCGCCATGAACAACCCGCAGTACGGGTCGAGCAGCGCCTCGTAGAGATAGTCTTCGAGTTTGCCCTGGTTGAGGCGCAACCCGCTGCGCAACCCGCGAATGATGTGCGGCGCCTGGCTCATGCTCTCGATGCCGCCGGTGAGCACCATGCCGGCCTCGCCGAGCTGAATCATCTGAGCGCCGCTGACGGCGGCCTGGATGCCCGACCCACACAGCCGGTTCACCGTCAGCGCGGGCACTTCGATCGGGACCCCAGCTTTGAGCGCAACGTGGCGCGCGCCGTAGATCGCGTCGCTGCTGGTCTGCAGCACGTTGCCGACCACGGCGTGTTCGATCCACTCGGGCTTCACGCCCGTCTTTGCGAAGGCGGCACGCGCGGCGATGGCGCCCAGTTCCAGCGCCGAAATGTCCTTGAGCGCGCCGGTGTAATCAGTCATCGGGGTTCGGGCCCCGCCCAGAATCAAGACGTCAGTCATTCGCAGTTCCTTGTGTGGTTATTTCTTCCTGACCTCGGCGGCCAGCCAGTCGCCCACCTGGGTGGTGCCGCGCGAGCCGCCGATGTCCGTCGTGGTTTCACCAGCGACGATGGCGGCTTCGACGGCCGCCTCGATGCGCCGGGCCTCGTCGGTCCAGCCCAGGGTGTCGAGCATGAGTGCCGACGACAACACCGCGCCCATGGGGTTTGCCACGTTCCTGCCCGCCAGCGGCGGCGCCGAGCCATGCACGGGCTCGAACAGCGACGTCTTTCCTGGATGCAGATTGCCCGAGGCGGCCATGCCGAGGCCGCCCTGCAGCGCGCCGCCGATGTCAGTCACGATGTCGCCGAACAGATTGTTGGTGACGATGACCTCGAACTGGCCGGGGTCCTTCACCATGAACATCGCGAGCGCGTCGATATACAGGTGCAAGGCGTTGATGTCCGGATACTCGGCGGCGACGGACTTGAACACGCGCTGCCACAACGCGTGGCCCTGCTGCATGGCGTTGCTCTTGTCGGCCATGCACACTTTGGTCAGGCCGTTGGCCTTTGCGAACGCGAAGGCGTGGCGGATGATGCGGTCCACGCCTTTGAACGTGTTGATCTCTTCCTGAATCGCGACCTCGTCTGGCGTGTTGGGCTTGAAGCGGCCGCCAATGCTGACGTACACGCCTTCGGTGTTCTCGCGAAACACCACGAAGTTCACGTCCTTGCGGCCGCGGTCCTTCAGCGGACACAGCGCGTCACTCAGCAGCTTGACCGGCCGGTAGTTGACGTAGAGATCCAGTTCGAAACGCGTGCCCAGCAGGATGTCGCGCGCGTGGACGTTGTCGGCCACGCGCGGGTCGCCCAGCGCGCCCAGCAGGATCGCGTCGAAGTCGTCGCGCAGCATGTCGTAGCCGTTGGGCGGCAGCGTGATGCCGGTCTGCAGGTAGTAGTCGGCGCTCCAGGGCAGCGTCTCAAGGTCGAGGCGCCGGCCCGACACCTCGCACACGGCGGTGAGGACTTTCACGGCCTCGGCCGTGACGTCCTTGCCGATGCCATCTCCGGGGATTACTGCGATCCGCACAACCTGGTGATTATAATGAGCTACGAGCTCATTTCCACGGCCAGCGCCATCCCCAGTCCCCCGCTGACGCACAACGTGGCCAGGCCGCGCGTCGCGCCACGCCGGGCCATCTCGTAGAGCAGCGTCACCAGGATGCGCGTGCCGGTCGCGCCGATGGGATGGCCGAGGGCAAGCGCGCCGCCGTTGACATTCAGGCGATCGGCGGGAATCGGCACGTCCTTCAACACGGCCAGCACCTGGGGTGCGAACGCTTCGTTCAACTCCACCAGATCGAAGTCATCCATCGTTAATCCGGTCTGCGCGAAGAGTTTCCTGATGGCAGGCACGGGTCCGATGCCCATGATGCGCGGGTCGACGCCGGCGGTCGCCCAGCCGAGGATGCGCGCCATCGGCCTGAGGCCACGGCGTTTTGCTTCGTCCGCATGGGCCAGCACGACCGCCGCGCCGCCATCGGTAATCCCCGATGAGGATGCAGCGGTGATGATCCCCGGCTGGCCTTCCACAGCACCAAACGTCAGGGGCAACTTGCGCAGGCCTTCGATCGTGGTGCCGAAGCGCGGGTGTTCATCGACGTCCAGTTCCACCGGCCTGCCCGTCGGGTCATGCCCTGGCGCCGGCGTCATCTCGTCCTTGAAGCGCCCGGCCTTGATGGCGGCTTCGGCCCTGCGCTGGCTCTCAAGCGCGTACGCGTCCGACTCCTCGCGCGTGATGCCGTACTGCCGCGCCAGAATCTCAGCCGTTTCACCCATGATGAGGCCCGAGAGCGAGCAGCGGAAGCCGTCGCGATACATCGCGTCGACCAGCGTGAAGTTGCCCATCTTGTGGCCCCACCGCGCGTCTTCGGCGTCCACCAGATACGGCATGCGGCTCATGGACTCGATCCCACCCGCCAGCACGATGCGCGATTGCCCCAGGAGGATCGCCTGCGCGCCCAGCGCGACGGCCTGCAGACTTGAGGCACACGCCTGGTTGATCGTCTGGCCCGGCACGGTGAACGGCAGCCCGGCACGCTGGCACACCTGCCGCGCCGGATTGGGTCCCGACCCGGCCTGCCGGCCCTGCCCGAAGAGCGCCTCGTCAACGTCTTCGGGCTTCAGGCCCGCGCGTTCAAGCGCCGCCGTCGCGGCCCGCGCCCCGAGTTCCGCGGGATGAGTTTGACGCAGGGTGCCGCCGTAGCGGCCAATGGGCGTGCGCGCGGCACCG
>JBCKZS010000111.1:0-4623 GCA_038918905.1 Vicinamibacterales bacterium | reverse complement strand
ACCGCGCCGGCCGCCAGCAGACCGAGCACGAGCCAGGCGGCGCGCCGCACTTACGCGTGCTCCACGGTGCGCGGATCGACGACGGCGCGCGCCAGATCCGCCACGAGGTTGCCGAGTGCGAGGCTGATCGCGCCCGCCACGACGCAGCCCGCCACCAGTGAGACGTCGCTGGACACCACCGCGTCGTACAACAGGCGGCCCAGGCCGGGCCACGCCGTGACCAGTTCCACCGCCAGCGATCCACTGAACAGGCTGCCCAGGACGATGCCGTACACGCCGAGCACGGGTCGCAACGCCTGTCGACCCGCGTGGCGCCACAGAAGGCGCGACGGCGGAATGCCGCGCGCGGCGGCGGCCAGCAGATCGGGCGACTGCATCGCGTCGGCGGTGGCCTGCGCCTGCAGGCGTTCCAGCGTGGCCGCGATCGGCAACCCGAGGGCCAGCGCCGGCACCAGCACCTTCCCGGGCGCGATCGACAGCCAGCCGGTGCTCACGGCCAGAAACACCAGGCCGAGCGCCGCCACCAGGGGCGGACACGCGACCAGCGCAAGCGAGATCGGCACCGCGCACCGCGATAACGCGCTGCGCGGCCGGGCGCCGGTCCACACCCCGAGCGGAAGGCCCACGAGCGTCGCCAGCAGCAACGCCACCGCGGCCAGGCGCGCCGTGTTCAGCCCGCGCTCGACGACCAGCGCGCCCACCGGCCGATGAAAGTACGACGACTCGCCGAGGTCCAACCGCGCCAGGCCGCCGAGCCAGCGCCCGACCTGCACGGCCAGCGGATCGTCAAGCCCGAGCCGTTCCCGCTTGAGCGCAATCGTGCGCGCATCGACACCGGCCATCAGGTCCGCCGTGGTTTCGTCACCGGGCGCGAGCCGCGCCAGCACGAAGGCCGCCGTGGACACCACCACCACGAAGAGCAGCGCGGCGAGACAGCGGCGCGCGAGATACGCGACGAAGCGACGATTCACCGAGAGGCACCCGCCAGGTGGATCTGCTCGGCGTTCCACAACACGGAGGGGGCGAAGATCACCGGCGTGGCGCCACGGACGCGCGCGCTCATCGGAATCGTCACGTGGGGCGCGACCAGCCACAACGCGGGCAGGTGGTCCGCGAGAATGCGTTGCGCCTCGGCAAACACCTGCCGGCGTTCCGCGGGATCGATCGTGGTGGCCTGCTGCTGCATCACGGTATCGATGCGGGCTTCCCACTCGGTCGCCGGCGTCGTCTGCCCGGGGTGCCAGAAGTGGAAGGGTCCCGAGCTGAGCCAGAAGCTCATGTTGGCGATCGGATCCCGCGAGGACGAGCGCGCGCCGAAGTAGATCGCGTCAAAGTCGCCGCTCGTATAGCGCTGGATGATCTCAGGCTGCGTGAGGGCCACGATGTCGACCGCCACGCCCACCAGGCGCAACTGTTCCTGCACCACCGCGATGGTGCGTTCGCGGTCGGGTTCGCCGCGGCGCGTGATGATCGAAAACCGCACGGGCTGCTGGCGCGTGTCTTCCAGGACGCCGTCGCCATTGCGGTCCTCGAGTCCGATCGAGGTCAGCAACGTGCGCGCGCGTCCCTGATCGAACGGCGTGGCCGGCAGGTCGGGCACGTACCAGGGGCCATGGCCGGGCGTGACCGGCCCGTACGCCGGCGTCGCGGCCCCGAAGTACACCGTGTCGACGATCGCCTGGCGGTTGATCGCGTGTGACACCGCGCGCCGGAACACGTCCGAGGTCAGCCAGGGGCGACCCGCGGTGGCCGGGGCGTTGGGTACGAGGTTGAACCAGAACGTCCACACGTCGATCGCCACGCCGGCATCAACCAGTTGCAGCCGTCCCGCGGCCTCGGCCTCGCGCAGCGCGGTGAGGTCTTCGGCCCGCACGGCATCGGCGATCAGATCGGCCTCACCCGACTGCAGCCGCAGCAGTTCGGCGTTCTGCTCGGGCACGATCACCAGGTCGATTTCGTCCAGGTAGGGCAGGGCGCGCCCATCGGCGTCCTGGTTCCAGAAGTGCGGGTTGCGGCCGAACAGCACCCGCTGGCCAGGCGCATACTCCTTCAGCACGAACGGCCCAAGGCCCACCAGGTCGGACGGCGCCATCGTGGCGGCCCAGGCCGTGCGGAATGTGCCGTCACCAAGCGCCGCCTCAAGTTTGTGCCGGGGCAGGATGGGCAGGTTCTCGAGAATGGCGAGGCCGGGTCCGAAGGGCGCCGGAAAGATCAGCACGATCTGGTGGTCGTCGAGCGCCCGGACCATGAGCGGCTGGGTGTTGACGCGCAGCTCCGTGCCGAGCGGACTCCCCACTCGTTCGTCGTAGAGGGCCCGGAAGGTGAACAGGACGTCGGCGGCGGTGAAGGGCGTCCCATCCGAGAACCGCACGTCGCGCCGCAGGTTCATCGTCCAGGTCAGTCCGTCGGGCGTGCCGGTCCAGTCCGTGGCCAGCCGCGGCTCCAGATCGCCGGTGGCCGGGTCGGTCCGCAGGAGGGTCGCCTGCGTCAGCAAGCCGGTCAGCCGGGCGACCGGATCGGCCACCACCAGCCGGTTGAAGTTGGTCGGTTCGGTCCGGAAGGTGGCCACCAGCCGGCCGCCGGCGCTGATCCCGGCCTCCCCCTCAGGTTGGGGAGTACCACGCCACCGGAGGACCACGATGATCGCGATGACCAGAACGGCAATGAGGCCCAGGCGGACCAGACGGGATGGGGTCATAAGGCTCCTGCAGCGCGGGTGCAAAAATGCTGTCATTTCCGGGCCGTGCTGGCGTATTATGGGGCAGTTTCGTGACCTGCGGGCTGGAGTGACCGCACGGGTGACCGGGGAAGTGGTTGACAGTTTTGTGGGACCGTGCACAATCTTGTAAGACAAAATCGCCGCCCTGAACCGATTAGGAACGACCGCAAGTCGAGTACTGCCAGTGTTTTACGACGTTTTGGACTCTCTGTGGCGTGGTACCGTACGTGCGTATAAAGAGCGGATTGGCGGCTATTTGTGTTCCCGCCCGCGTGGTGACCGAATAGTGTTTGTTGACCGAGTGATTTATGAGCGCTAGCGACTTCCAAACTCCCCGTCGTGAAGCCCGCGTGTGGGCCAGCCTGATTGGCTTGGCCCTCGTGGGGACGCTTCTGACCCCGAGTCTGGCGTCGGCGGGCCCCGCTCCGGGCAAGAAACAAGCGAAGATGTCGCGCGAGCTCAGCGCGAAGCTCAACACCAGGAATTCGCCCGCGCTGTTTCAGGTGATCCTGACTGCGCCGCAGGACGAGGTCGACCGTCTGGCGCGAGTCTACCGCCTGACCGTGCTGCGCCGAATGTTCTCGGGCGTTGTGTTTCAGGGCACCGCCGCACAGATTTCCAAGCTGGCCAGCGACGCACGGGTGTTTTCACTGGAAGAGGATCGCCGCGTGTACAGCATGATGGCCGTGTCGTCGCAGTCGACCGGCGCGGACCAGGTGTGGCGCGGCACGGACGGGTCGGCCTTTGGCGGCATCACCGGCAGCGGCGTGGGCGTGGCGGTGCTCGACTCGGGCATCGGCCAGCATCAGGACCTTCGCAATCGTGTGCGGGCGGAGTTTGATTTCACGGGCCGTCGTCCGGTGCGGACGGGCGGCACTGACGAGTACGGACACGGCACGCACGTGGCCGGCATCATCGCCGGCAGCGGCTGGGGCAGCGAGAGCGACTCCAGTGCGGCGTACATCGGCATGGCCCCTGGCGCGGCGCTCGTCAGCGTGAAGGTGCTCGGCGCGGACGGCTCCGGGTACATCTCGGACGTCATCGAGGCACTCGACTTCGTCAGCCGGTATCGCGACTGGCTCGATGTGCGGGTGATCAACCTGTCGCTGGGGCATCCGGCCTCGGAGTCCTACCGCGACGATCCGCTGGCGCTGGCGGTGGAACGTGCCGTCGCGCGCGGCATCGTCGTCGTCGCGTCGGCGGGCAATTTCGGCAAGACGGCTGACGGCACGCCGATTGTGGCCGCCATTGTGTCCCCGGGGTTCACGCCTGGGGCGTTGACGGTCGGCGCGCTCAACACGCGGGGCACGGTGTTTCGGAGCGACGACGAGGTGGCGTCGTACAGCTCGGCGGGCCCGGTGGTCGATCCGGGGACGCCAGCGCCGAAGGATCCGAACGACCTGCCGGCGAACGCGCTCTTGAAGCCGGATATGGTGGCACCGGGCAATGCGATTGTGTCGACGATGGCACCGGGCACCGCGCTGTGGCAACTCTTGCCCGAGCGTCGGGTGCGGGGCGCGAATGGCGGGCAGTACATGTGGCTGTCGGGGACGAGCATGTCGACGGCGGTGGTGAGCGGCGCGGCGGCGCTCCTGCTGCAGGCGAAGCCAGGCCTGACGCCGTATCAGGTGAAGACGGCGCTGCAGATTTCTGCGCAGCACATTCCGGGCGTGGGCCTCATCAGGCAGGGCGCCGGCAGTCTGAACGTGGCGCTGGCGGTGCGGTTCGCGACGCACCTCGACGTGAGCACGCTGCAGATGACGAACACCATCGGCGGCGAGCCGGCCTACGCGAGCGGCATCACCTTCGGCCAGGCGTCAACCTGGGGTCAGACCTTGGTCTGGGACAACACACTCGTTTGGGACAACGGTCGAATCCCTGGCAACGTGACCCTGTGGGGCGAA
>JBCKZS010000110.1:0-4635 GCA_038918905.1 Vicinamibacterales bacterium | reverse complement strand
ATCCGCTTCCACTGTGGCTTCTGAGCCAGGAGGACGAGGCCTGCCGCGTAGCTCAAGGACAGCGCGGTTGCTCCGTACGCCCACACGGCCTCTTTGGCGAACCGGAGTGCGGGTGGCAGCGGCGCGGACACAAAGTCGCGGAAGATCCAGTCGGAGGTCATCGCCAGCAGACCGAGCGGCAGCCCCCACAAGAAGATCCTGCGGATGAGGACCCGGTGTCGCTCGGAGTCCTGGAAGATGCGGCGCTTCCCCGCATAGAGGCCGAGCAGGAACATGGCGAATAAGAGGGAGTCCCCTACCCCCCATTCACGCGGGTCCGCGTGCCGCCCAAAGTCCCTCGCCTGCACACCCCAGTGGGCGAAGACCGGTCCGGTCATCGCCTCCCGCGACCTCTCCCCATTGTAGTCGGCCCCGGCCACGTTCTCCGCTCGAGCGACTTGGGCCGCTACTTCGGGGTCCGACGGGATCTCCGGCCGGATGGCACTGTCAATCGAGTAGACCAAGAAGAGCAGCGCGGCCACGACCAGGATCCACCGCGGCGACCAGCGGCGGAAGACGAGCAGCACGAAGCCGAGGATCGCATACAGGGTGAGAATGTCCCCGTCATAGAAGAGGAAGTTGAAGAAGCCGAACCCGAGAAGAAGCGCGAGGCGCCGGACGTACACGGGGAGAAAACGGGCGCCGCGATCGCTGGCCCGCATCATCTGCAGCGCGAAGCCGAAACCAAAGAGGAAGGAAAAGAGGCGCCAGGACTTCTCCTCAAAGAAGAACCGCTGCGCCCAAAATGCGAATTGGTCGATCGGCTCGGGCCACCGGTCGGGGATCAGGGCGCCGAAGTTCATCATGTTGATGAGGAGCACGCCCCACAGGGCAAAGCCGCGCACGATGTCGACGGAGACGATGCGCTCGGATACGGTGACTGACCCGAGGGCCGCACGTTCGGCCGGGGCCGTCATCGGGGACGCTCCGTCACCAACTCGAGGACCGTTAGCCGCCCGCCGGTCACGAACACTCGTCCCGTCGGGCTGAAGATCGCGCTGTGGAGCGGCTCGAGGGTGGGCGCCTGTTGGCTCGTCCACGTGCGGCCGCCATCGTCGGTCGTGAGAACCTGACCGTCGAGTCCGGTGACGATTCCCCGTCGCTCATCCGCGAAGGCCACGGAGCGCAGATGCTGCTCGGTTCCGCTTTCCTGCGGGGTCCAGGTGAGCCCTCCATCCGTGGTCTCGAGGATGACCCCGTAGTTGCCGGAAGCCCATCCCCTCCGGTCGTCGAGAAAGTCGAGGCCGTAAAGCATGTGCCGGGTGCCGCTCTCGACCACGGTCCAGGTGCGGCCGGCGTCGGTCGTGCGGACCACCATTCCGCCGCTTCCTACCGCAACGGCGGTTGTCGCGTCCAGGAACCGGACGCGAAAGAGCGAGTTGAACCACGGAGTCTCCACGTGGCTCCAGTTCTCGCCGCCGTCGTCCGTGCGGAGGATCACACCGCCCCAACCGCTGGAACCGCTGACGATCCCGGTGTTCGCGTCGGCGAATGTGACTCCTAAGAAACGGGGGAATCCTTCCTGACGTTTCTTGAGGGGCGGTGTCTGCGCCGTCCACGTGCTGCCACCGTCGGTGCTACGCCAGATCTGCTGGCCCACAGTCGTGGCGACCGAGTCGCCCACGAGGGCAAGGCCGAACAACTGGCCCTCGACTTGAGCCGGGACCGGTTCCCATGTGCTGCCACCGTCCTTTGTCCGCAGCACCGTGCCCCCATCCCCGACCGCCAGGCCGCGGTCAGCGTTGAAGAACCGTGCCTCGCGGATGAGCAGCTGTGGCGCAGGCTGGCTCCCTCGCCACGTGGCGCCACCGTCACTCGTGGTAAGGCGAATCCCGCCAGCACCCACGGCTGTAGCGCCTCCACCGCCTGCAATGGACACGGCGGAGAGCCACTGTTTGACCCCCGTCTCCAGGACTCGCCAGGATTCGCCGCTGTCGCTCGTGTGGAGTGCGCTGCCGTTCTCGCCGACGGCGAATCCAGTGCCATCGCGATCCAGCGACACGCCGTACAGGCGATCATGGCTGCCCGTTTTCACCTCCACCCATGTCGCGCCGCCATCGGCGCTCTGCAGCACCACCTGCACCGTGCCGAGAAGCCGGGCGTCGCCTCCCACTGCGACCACTCTCCCGCTCGCGGAGCACGCGACGGAGCGCAAGGAGCGCCGCGTCCCACTCGGCACGAGAGACCACGAGGCACCTTGGTTGGTGGTTCGCAGCACGGTGCCCTTGAGTCCTACAGCCACGCCGGTCTTGGAATCAAGAAAGCAGATGGACCGGATCTCCCGCTGCGTCCCGCTCTCTACCCGCGTCCACGAGCCCCCGCCGTCGGAGGTGCGGAGGATCGTTCCTCCCGTGCCTACGATGATCCCGTGGTCGCGGTCCGCGAACGCGATCCCTCGCAACCGCTCCGCGGTTCCACCGGTCCGCGCCGCCCAGGTCTCGCCGCCGTCGAGGGTCTGGTAAATCGCCCCGCTGTCTCCGACCACGAACCCCTGCATGGAGTCTAGGTAGTAGACCGCGCGCAGGGGCCGGGCCGAGCCCGTCCAGTGCGCGGTCCAGGTCGTGCCACCGTCGACGGTGCGCACTACAGCGCCCGCGTCGCCCACGGCGATCGCGACTGAGTCGGGGGACCCGTGCACGGCGTAGAGTTCGTTTCCTGGCGGATTGGGGTGTCGCCAGATCCAGGAGAGCGCGGAGTGGCGGGACATCGTTTCCTGGCGCACATTATCGTCTTGAGGACGATGCTCTGCGACGTCGGAGCAGCCGGCGATCGTCGCCAGCAGAAGGAGGGCCGAGAGGGCTGCGGTTCTAGGGCGAGTGACCATTCTTGCTGCTCTCATGATCCAAGTGTACCGTCAACGTTCGCGATGAGCCGCGGCGCGCCAGCGTCAGTTCCGCGCCGTCGGGTCCAGTCCGTGTTAGACGGCAGCCGCTTGCTCAGCCGCTGATCTGGCAGACACCGTCGTCCAGGATCAACGCCTGCTGTGAGGGTTTTGCGACGCCCTTTTGTTCGACAGAGACAACCTCGTGGTCACCAGTTGGGATGCCCGTCATCCCGCGGCTTGTTGAACGTGAGCCGTCGCACATTGGAGCCGTCAGCATCCATCACATAAATCTGGTCATCTCCCGAACTTGTATGCCGATCCGACATGAAAGCGATCCTCTTCCCATCCGGTGACCAATGCGGACGCCTATCGCTCTTCGGGTCGTGTGTGAGCTGCTGGATATTGGATCCATCATCGCCCATCACGTAGATCTCCCAGTTGCCGCTATGCATGGACGAGAAGACGATGCGCTTTCCGGCTGGAGACCACACTGGACCCCACACTTGCTGGCTGAGGCCAGATGACACGAGCGTGAGCCGACGCACGTCTGAGCCGTCGGCGGCCATGACGTAGACTTCCGAGCTCCCGTCGCGATTTGACACGAAGACGATGTCCTTGCCATTTGGTGACCAATTGGGAATCCAACTGTCTCTGCCTTCGTCGGCCGTGTGCGTCACCTGATGTAAGTTGGCACCGTCCCGATCTATGACGTAAATCTCCTGTTTGCCGCTCAGGTTGGAATCAAAGGTGATTCTCTTCCCATTGCGTATTCCAGCCATCGTGATCAGTCCGTCCACTCCATCGTGATCACGCATTCCAGGGCATCGTGATCGGAGCGAAGCGACGCTGAGCTACGGGATAGATTACCCGGTGTTTCGCCTCCAGTGATAGTGACTCGGTGCTCAGTCGGGGTCTTGTCCTGTGTCTTTCTTCCTTGCTTCCTTCAAAGGGCCGCAAAGAATGGGCGGTGGGCGCTGTGGGACACCGCGTCTGCGCGGTGGTCCAAGGACCGGTGGGCGCGTCCGCGCGTCCACGGGTCCGGCAGCGTCCACGGCCCCGCACGGGTTAGGTCTTCTCCTTGCGGCGTGAGGGGCCGTTGAGCGTGATCGCAAAGGCGTTGTGGACGAGGCGGTCGAGCACCGCATCGGCGATCGTCGGGTCGCCCAGATACGCGTGCCATTGATCGCGCGGGAGTTGACTCGTGATGATGGTGGAGCGGGCCGCGTCGCGGTCCTCCATCACTTCGAGCAGATCCTGCCGCTGGACGTCGGTCACGGTGGCGAGCCCCCAATCGTCGAGGATGAGGACGTCCATCCGCGCGAGCCGCGCCAGCAGGGCGGTATACGAGCCGTCGGCGCGGGCGAGCGCGAGTTCCTGAAAGAAGCGCGGCAAGCGCCGGTAGAGCGTGCGGTGGCCCTGGCGACACGCGTGCTGCCCCAAGGCGCAGGCCAAGTAGGTTTTGCCGACCCCGGTGGCCCCAGTGATCAGGACATTGCGGTGTTCGGCGATCCAACGGCCGGTGGCGAGCTGGCGAATCAGCGGCCGATCGAGTTCACGCCGCGGCGCGTAGTCGAGATCCTCAAGACACGCCTGCGCGACGCGCAGTTTCGCCTCCGTCAGCCGTCGGGCCAGCTTGCGGTTGTCGCGGGAGAGGTGCTCGGCGTCGACGAGCAGGCCGAGGCGCTCGTCGACGCCGAGCGGCGCGATCGTGAGGTCGTGCAATTGCGCGCGATAGGCGTCAGCCATCGCGCCCAGGCGCAGCGCCCGGAGGC
>JBCKZS010000109.1:0-4802 GCA_038918905.1 Vicinamibacterales bacterium | reverse complement strand
AACCGCCGCGCGATCGCCGACAGCATCTCGTCCCGCTCGTCCGCCGACAGGATGCTCGCCGATCGCTCCCGAGTTACCCGCGCGTAGATCGCCTGCTGGATCTTAACCTTTCTTAACAGTCGATACCCCAGCACCATCGCACTGCGCCTGGTGCTGCCGTAGCCGGCGCGGAACGCCGCATCTGTGGCGTTGCCCTTACTGACACCCAGGAAGGCATCGACGAAGCGTTGTTGCTTGACCGTCAGTGGCTTGTCGGCTCCCTGCCCCCTAGCTCCCATGTTTTCCTCGGCTCTCCCCGAACTCGGTACGCGCCGTGTCGTACGCTGCGTTGATCTTCCCCATCGTCTCGGAATCGCCGCCCCGATCTGGATGATGCACGCGCGCCAGGGCTTTGTAGCGCATCTCAATTATCTCCCATGTTGCCGGCGGTTCGCTGAACTCCAACACCACGAACCAGGACGCGGCTTGCGCCGGCAATGCCTGGTATCCCGCGAAGGCTTGCTCGAGTGTGCCCACGCCGTACCGATCGACCGCGCGAATCGCTGCGATGTGACCCGCAATCGCCGCCATGTTCTCCGCGGCTGACGCCCACTTGTCGCACGCCAACACGCGCGGCTTGTTCTTCAGCCGTGCTGAGGGACGCCGGCGGGCGCGAAATCGACGGGGGCCAGACGACGGTGAGCCTCGGCGAAAACGGCCAGGTCGTTCGGTGGCTCCACGAGCTGTTTCCAGCCGCCCCGCAGGACTTTGAAGGCGCCGTCACCGGTACCAGTTCGGGCGGCGCGGTGGTCGTCTTGGTCACGCGCGTGTCGGGACGCTCCGCAAGCGCGGTGTCGGTGCGGCCTCTCCATTAGCCGGGTGCTTGCGCGTCTTTGGCTGTTTCGATAAGCTCCTGTCTGAATAACCGGGTCCGGCCATCGAACAAGGAGAACGGCACATGACGACAGCATCGAAAACTGAATGGCGGTTGCGCGGCAAGGGCTATGAGTTCTGCAACTGCGACTTCGGCTGCGGCTGTAACTTCGGCGGCTTTCCGAACTCAAAAGACGGCAGCTGCCGCGCGCTGGTCGGCGTCAACATCGCCGATGGCGACTGCGGCGGCGTGAATCTGGGCGGCGTCAAGTGCGCAGCGATCATCGAATGGCCCAAGGCCATCCACGAGGGCAACGGCAAGGCCGTCTTCGTGGTCGACCCGTCCACCACCGACGCTCAGGTCGACGCGCTGGCCCAGATCTTCAGCGGCAAGCTCGGCGGCATGCCCTGGGAGCTGCTCGGCCCCACGTTCCAGGTGGTCGGCCTCGAAAAGGCGGTGATCACCATCGAGGGCGAAGGACCGCGCAGCGTGTTCCGGGCCGCGGGCGTGGCCGAGGGGCGAGGCGACACCTTCAAGAACCCGGTCACCGGCGAAGAGCACTTTGCGAACGTCGAGTTGCCGGACGGGTTCATCTGGACGCGGGGCGAGTGCGGGCAGGGCACGTTTCATGCGAAGGCCGCAGGACTGAACCTGTCGTTCGAGAAAACGAACTGGATCCTGTACAACTTCGACTGGAACAACAAGCAGGCTTCGGCGGCCGCGGCCTGACGTTCACCGCAGCAGCATCCACCCAGCCACACCCAGCAGCAGGGCGCCGCTCACGCGTGCGCTCTGCTCGCCAAAGGGCGCGATCTTCTCGACCACCACCCACGCGGTGAGGGCGAGGATCACCGTCAGGTTCATCACGCCACCCGCAAACAGCACCAGCATCAGCGCCCAGCAGCAGCCCAGGCAATACACGCCGTGCTCCACGCCCATGCGGAACGCGCCGCCCGCTCCCGGGCGCCAGTGGCGCGTCAGGAATGCCACCGGGGAGCGACACGACTGCAGGCAAACCCGCTTCAGCGGGGTGAGCTGATAGAGACCGGCGACGATCAGCACCACCGCCCCGGCACCCGGTGTGGCCGGCTCCATCATGGGTGTCAGGAGTAACCGCGTCGCAAGCAGGCGCTGCAGCAGCGTGGCGCCGACGCTGAACAGTCCCCATACGAGCAGATACCCGCCGGCAAGGGCATACACGCGCGCCGCGCCGTGAACGCCGCCGTCACGATTGCGCGCGGCCCCCCCGTAAAGCAGCAGGATCGGTGCCGCCGCCGGCAGCATCATGCCCGCCATCATCACCGCCCACATCGCCCACAGCAGAATCAGGTGGGGCGTGTCCCACACCGCCGTCATCATCCAGGCAGACGGCCCGGTCATGGAGCCGTACATGTCGCGCGCCATCGCGACGATCCAGGCCCAGCAGATGAGCGGGATCACGACCAGCACGACGACGAGGACCGCGCGGTCGTGCCTGAGGGCCGATTCAACCAGGGTAGGTCGTGCCACTGCGCGTAGATTATGCCGCAGGTCGCTGGAAGCACAACCAGATGGTTCCTTTTTCCCGGCGGCACGGGCTAAAGTGCAACCAAGGAGTTGCACTCAACGGCGAGCCGGAAGCCGCGCGATTGCTGTTGCGCGACCTGGTCAACGCGACGGTCGGCTTCGAAGCGCTGGCCGCGATGACCGACAAGCCGGCCAAGAGCTTGCATCGCATGCTGTCCCGCAGCGGCAACCCCAGCATGGACAACCTGGCCGCTATCTTTGACGCCGTCAGACAGCGTCTCAAAGTTGGCCTCAAAGCTCAGACGGTGAAGGCCGCGTGAGGAACCGTTCGCCGTCCGGACTGACATCGTCGGCAATCGTGCGGGCGCCCGAGTATGCGTACGGCCCGTCGAACAGCAGCGTCGGCGGGGAGACGCTGGCGTCGGTCGTTCCAGCCTTTACGAAGAACGGCACCGCGAGCAGCGTGTCTCCGCTCCGGTAGACCAGTTCCCTGCCGCCGCGCGTGGACAGCCGATAGCTACCGCTAAAGGCTGCGAGATCACCAGATCACAAAATGCTCCGCAGCCCCGTCGGTGAGACGCGATCACCGCTTCCCCTCCGGCCGCCAATTCAGGATCAGCGTAATCGGCGTGGCCGCCGCGTCGTTCAGGACGGTGTTGATCAGAAAGCGGCCGTCGCGCGTGACGTCGTACTGCGGGACCAGGCCGCCGTCCCCGCCGCCGCCGACGATCCGCGTCGGAAAGAGCGCCATCGGGGTGCCCGGCTCGAGCGCGGTCCCGCGCGCGGTGACGGGCGCGGCCATCAGCGCGCCATCCGGCCCGAGGTAGTACAGCGCCTGGCCATCCGCGCGCCAACTCGGATAGGTCCCGCCCGCCGTCGATACTTGCCACTGCCCACTGGGCGCCGGGGCCGTTGCGCCCGCCGCCGCCGGGGGCGTCCACGGCCGGACATAGATCTCCACCCGCCCCGATTCATTCGACTGGTAGGCGACCCAGCGACCATCCGGCGAGAACCGGCCCCAGCGCTCAGTGAAGGGGGTCCTGAGGACGGTCCCCGGCGCGCGTCCCGCGCGCGCGGCGCCGGTCGACGGGTCCATCTCCTGCGCCCAGAGGTCCCCGCCCGACTGCGGGTCGAGGCTGGCATACAGGAGGAAGCGTCCATCCGCCGACCAGTCAGTGGCGATCTTCGTTTGGGCGGAGGCCACGAGCCGGGCCTCCACGCCCGCGCCGCTGGCGTCCTTGCCATACAGGTCGATTACGCCCGTCCGATCCGAGTTGAACACGAGCTGGCGGCCGTCGGGGGACCAGATCGGGAAGCGGTCAGCGCCCGCATCAAACGTCAACCGGCTGGTGCGCGCGCCGTCGAGCAGCCAGAGATCGGTGTTGCCCTGCACGGTGCGCTGCACGGCCACGCGTCGGCCGTCCGGGGCCACACGGGGGCTGAAGAGAGTGTGCTCATCCGGCGCGCCCAGCGTGCCCAGGACCTTTCCGGTCCGATCGACCCAGGTCAACTGCCGCCGGCTGGCGCTGCCGGCGCGGTAGGCCACCAGGCCCGTGGCCGAGACCGCCACCGCGCTGCGGAAGATATTCCCGTCGGACGCGACCGCCTCGGCCAGCGGTACCGGGTCGCCGGTGAGCGCCCGGCGGGGGAGGTCGAGGCGCTGGGCCTGGAGGGTGCCGGCGCGGGTCCACAGCAGCCACCCTCCTTCGCGCATCGCTTCGGCGGGGCGAGGCCCGCCGTCGTGGCCCGCTCCGGCGGGCAGGTAGGTGGCGGCGGCGTCGGCCGCGGTCAGCCGGGTCGGGGCGCCCGCGTCGAGCGCTCCCAGATGGATGCCGCCCGTGTCGGGCCCGCCTGCGGCGTAGAACAGGAAGTGCCGGCCGTCGGGCAGAAAGACCGGCCACCGGTGGCTGTTCTGCCGGTCGAGCGTGGTCACGGGGACGGCGTCGCCCCCGGCAGCCGCGACCCGGAACAGCGGGCTATCGGTGGTGGGCGCAAACAGGAGGACGCCGGCAGCATTCCAGCTCCCGCCCCGCCCAATTGGGGCGGCGGCCAGCGTGCGGGGCGCCCCGCCGCCCAGGTCGAGGCGTTTGAGCTGGCCGCCGGCAAAGAAGGCGACGGCGCGGCTGTCGGGCGCCCAGAAGGGATACTGCGCGCCCTCGGTGCCCGGCAGCGGCTGCGCCGTCGTCGTACTGAGCGACCGCAGCCAGAGGCGCGAGGCGCCGTCGCCCGAGGCCACGAAGACGAGTTGTCGCCCGTCGGGGGATAGCGCGAACGACAGCGGGTCCCCACCGGCAGGGGTGGTGATCTCGAGGCGCGTTTCGGCGGGTGCGTCGGGCGGGGCTTCGCGCAGGTACCGCATGGCGGGGACGGTGAGCGCCGCCACGGCGAGACCGAGGCCTGCCGCGACCACCCACGCGAGCCGTGTGCCGCGCGAGGACGACGG
>JBCKZS010000108.1:0-4817 GCA_038918905.1 Vicinamibacterales bacterium | reverse complement strand
CCTGGGTGAACGTCTCGCGGGCATGGGGTTCGTGGTGGTGGACAAGGGCGATCTGCTCGCGCCGATTCCCGAGACACAGGTCGCGCGGGATCCGTCGAAGCGCTACATCAAGGACATCGCGCGCGTGTGCCAGCGGGTCTATCAGCAGACCTGGCAGTCGCTGGCCGACGGCGCGTTGCCGATTGTCATCGGCGGCGACCACTCACTGGCAGCGGGGTCGGTCGGCGCCTCCGCGGATTTCGCGGCGGCACAGGGCGGCGAGATCGGCGTGTTGTGGGTGGACGCCCATGCCGACATGAACACGCCCGCCACCACGACGAGCGGCAACGTGCACGGGATGCCACTGGCGGCGCTGGTCGGATCGGAACCCGCCGAACTGGCCCGCCTCGGCACGACACGCACCCCGAAGGTCCGCGCGAATCGCGTGGTCCTCATCGGCATCCGGAATCTCGACGAAGCGGAAAAGGCGCAGATGCGACGGGCCACGGTGCACGTCTTCACGATGAAGGACATCGACCGGCATGGCATCGCGATCGTGATGAAACGCGCGCTGGCGATTGCGACCAAGGGCACCGTCGGGCTGCACGTGTCGTTCGATCTCGACGTCTGCGATCCCGGCATTGCGCCAGGGGTCGGCACGCCGGTCAAGGGTGGCCTGGACTACCGCGAGGCGCACATGGTGATGGAAATGATCGCCGACTCGGGCCGGCTCACCGCGCTCGATCTGGTGGAGATCAACCCGATTCTCGACCTGCAGAATCAAACCGCGACGCTCGGCGCCGAACTCGTGCTCTCCGCGATGGGGAAGGGCATCCTCTGAGTTCCGCGGAAACGACGGTACAATCGGAACCCGGTGGGGCCGCTAGCTCAGTGGTAGAGCACCTGGCTTTTAACCAGAGGGTCGCAGGTTCGATCCCTGCGCGGCCCACCACTCCTTAATCTTTCACCGCAAGGCGTCGAGACATCGGCCAGCTTCCACCAGCCCGGCGGCGAAGATATCCGGCCGCTGGCCGATCCCCAACCGCAGATGGTGTTCGTAGCCGAAGGCGGCGCCAGGCGCGAGCATCACGCTGTAGTCGATCGCGAGCCGGTCGGCCAACGTCAGCGAGTCGATGGGCAGGTCGTACTTGAGCAGGGCCAGCAGGCCGCCGCGGGGCGGGGTCCACGAAATGAAATCGCGCCGCGCCTCGACCCATGACGTGGCGGCCCTGAGGTTGGCGGTGATGATGTCCGTGTTCCGCGCAATGATGCGATCGTGGTGCCGGAGCGCGAGGCAGGCCAACGCGTCGTTCAACTTGCCCGGACTGAGCGTGATGTAGTCGCGCAATCCCCAGCAGCGTTGAACGACCTCGGCCGGTCCGGCGATCCACCCGATGCGTAACCCGGGAAGGCCATAGGGTTTTGACAACGTGCCGACACTGAGACCCCGCGCGCCAAAGTCGACCATGGGCGGCGCGAACGGATCGCCCCCAGGCACACGCAGCCATCGATACGCTTCGTCGCCCAGCACCCAGGCCCCGGCCTGCTCGGCCAACGCGTAGACGCGGGCCGCATCCGCGGGCGACAACATCGCGCCGGTTGGATTGTGCGGCGTGTTCACGACGATCATCCGCGTGCGCGGCGTGATCAGGGCTTCCAGTCGATCGACGTCGTAGCGAAACCCCGTCTCGGGGCCGACCGGCCACAACGACACCTCGCAGCCGATAGCGCGCGGCACGCTGTAGAGCTGCTGATACGCCGGGTACGGCGCGATCACGTGATCGCCCGGGTCGAGCAGCTCATGAAACAGCAGGAAGTTCGCCTCGATCGCGCCGGTCGTGACCAGAATCTGCGCCTCGGACACGTTCGTATAGGTGGCCGCCAGCGCGCGGCGCAACGCCTCGGTCCCCCGCGCCTCGCTGTACCCCAGCGGCAACTGCAGCAGTGCCGCGAGCGTGGCCGCGCGCGACGCCTCGGGTTCGAAGTTCAGCAGATCCTGGGTCGACAGCGGCAGGATGCCACTCTCGGCGATGTCGTACGTCACGTGGGTCTCGTGCCGCGTCATCCAGCGTTCGAGCAGAAACGGTTCAATCTTCATCCGGAGGCGTGTCGGTCGAGCATGGGCAGAAGTCGTGAGGCGCCGACGCGCGAGGCTCCAGTGTACCGGGAACCCGCGTCAGTCGACAGGGCCACAGGGCCGGCACGTCAGGATGTCGGGGGCAGACGCCGGATCTTGATCGCCAGGGTCAGCAGGAAGCCGAGGATCGCCAGCGTGGCCAGCGCCAGCCCGCGGCGGCGAAAGCTCAGTTCGGCCATGGCCGCGTCGCCAGCCTCCCGGGCCCGGTGGGCCGCGTCCAGCCCCTGATCGAGCGACTCGTTGAAGGGCGCCTCCGCGAACGCGTGCACCAGCACGCGCAACCGCACGCGATGCTCGGTCGCCTCACGCAGCGCCGCCATTCCCTCATCCACCAGCATGCCGGCGTGTTCGGCGCGTTCGAGCAACGCCCGCGCCGCCTCGTACTGCGTGGTGAGCGTGTCGAAGCCCGTGCGCATCGCGCGAATCACCGGCGCGCCGGCCATCTCCTCCGAATGGCACGTCGCGCACAGCGCCGGTTCCTTGAGATCGATCCAGGCGTCCCGCGGATGCTCGATCCGGTGGTTGCCGTGGCAGGTCAGGCAGGCCGGCAGTTCCATCAGTTCAAACGCCCCGCGCTTCGGGCTCGAGTGGTATAACTCCGCCTCACGCACATGACACGTCGAGCAGATGTTGGCGACCGAGTCGATCCCGGGTGGCATCGCGCCGTGGCTGCCGTGACACGTGCTGCACGTGGGCGCGGAGGTGTCGCCCCGTTGCAGGAGCGCCGCCGCGTGCACGCTGTGCGACCAGTCGTCGTACACCTGCGGGTCGCGCCCGAACGGTGTCATCTGATCGGCGTCGGCATGGCAACGCGCGCACGTGTTGGCCACGCGGGCCGGCGCGACCGGCGATCGCACGTCGCGCACCGGAAGGACGCCGTGCGACAAGTGGCAATCGCTGCACGTGGCCACACGCGTCTCACCTTTGACCATTTGCTGCCCGTGCACACTGGTGAGGTACTGGGCGTACTGGTCGGTGCGCACCTGCGGCCGGAACGTCCGCATGTAGGCGGGGTCGCTGTGACACGTCGCGCACAAGGGTGCGATTTTCGTGCGGTCGATGGCCCCGGGCGTGCCAGCCCCGTGACAGGCCGCGCACGTCAGGCCCGACTGCTGATGCACATCACTCTGAAACGCGGCCGTCGGGTCTGGCGGTGCCTGCGCCGTGGCGGCGGCCGGGGTCTGCCCCGCCGACAGCAGCGCGGCACTCACCCACAGTCCCGCCACACCGGCCATGAGCCACGGCCTCAGGTTCGTCACTGTTCGCCTCCCAGGAGCGCCCACACCGTCATGACCACCATGAAGACCACCGCGGCACTGGCGGCCCAGTTCACCACGCGGCGCGAGCGGGCGGTGTCCGGATCGAGGAAGGGCAACAGAATGATGCCGATCGCCCCCAGCGACAGCCCCACGATGGCAACCAGCTCACCTTCGATGCCCAGTACGTGTCCCGGCATGACCTTGAGCGCCTGAAACGCCCACAGAAAATACCACTCCGGCAGGATGCCCGCCGGCGCCGCCGCGAACATATCCGCCTTCGTCCCCAGTTCCCAGGGCAGGTACGCGGACAGGCCCGCCAGCAGAGCGAGCGCGACCGTCCATCCAAACACATCGCGCAACGCGAAGTGCGGCACAAACGGCATCGTCGGCGTGCGGCGTCCGGTCCGCGCGGCCTCGGCCTCCACTGAAGGGGGCACACTCATGCCGTGGTACTGGACCAGGACCAGGTGCAGGCCCAGCAGCACGGTCGTGATCGCCGGCAGTACCGCCACGTGAATCCCGAAGAAGCGGGTCAACGTGGCGCCCGTGACCTCCGGCCCACCGCGCAGAAAGACGACAATCGCATCGCCCACGAAGGGAATCGCGCCTGGGATATCGGTGCCCACGCGGGTCGCGAAGAACGCGAGTTCATTCCATGGCAGCAGGTAGCCGGTGAACCCGAAGCCCATGGTAATGAAGAGGAGCCCCATCCCTGACAGCCACGTCAGCTCGCGCGGCTTGCGGTACGCCTTCAGGAACAACACGCTGAACAGGTGCAGAAACGCCGCGGCCACCATCAGATGCGCCGACCACGAGTGGATCGAGCGAATCAGCCAGCCGAACGGCACGCGGGTCATGATGAACTGCACACTGTCGTAGGCTTCCCCGGCGCTCGGCCGGTAGTACAGCAACAGGAGGATGCCGGTCACGACCTGGACGACGAAGAAGAACAGCGTCATCCCGCCAAGGTAGTACCAGAGGGAATGGCGATGCTGGGGGACCGTCTTGTGGGCGATCGCCGCCTGAACGGCGTCGAGGGGCAGACGTTCGGCGAGCCAGTCGCGCGCGCGTCCCATCAGGTCCGCCGTGTGATGACGATCTCGTCGCCCTGCACGTTCGCCTCGTAGGTGTCCAGGGGTCGCGGCGGGGGCCCAGCGATGTTGCGCCCGGCCAGGTCGAAGTGCCCGTTGTGACACGCGCACCAGATGTGCTCGAGATCCGCCCGATACTGCACCGTGCACGACAGGTGCGTGCACGTTCCGGCAAAGGCCCGGAGTTCGCCCGTCTTGAGACGCACCACGAGGGCCGGCGCCGACCCGAACGGCACGAGGCGCCCGGTGTTGGGGGCCAGCGTGGACGCGGTGCCCGCTTTGACCGACAGCGTGGGGGCCTCGGTCACCTCCGGAGGCACGAGGAATCGCACGACCGGGTAGAACACGGCG
>JBCKZS010000107.1:0-5035 GCA_038918905.1 Vicinamibacterales bacterium | reverse complement strand
TCGATCACTTTCTGGTGCTTCCGCGCCGCGCGGGTGCGCTTCTGCTGCTCGTACTGGTACTTGCCGAAGTCCATGATCCGGCACACCGGCGGCACGGCCGTCGGTGAAATTTCCACCAGATCCAGTCCCTTGGCCCGGGCCAGTGCCAGCGCCTGCGGCGGCGGCATGATTCCCAGTTGTTCACCGGCGTCGTCGATCACCCGGATCTCGCGGACCCGGATTCGTTCATTGGTACGGACGCGATCGTCGCGTCGTGGCCCTCGGTCGTAAGCGATAACGATCTCCTTCTCAGTGTCGATTGCGGACTTCGTCGGTCGCCGCAATCAGGAACGCATCCAGCGGCGTTGCCCCGAGGTCGCCCTGGGTCCGGCTCCGCACCGCCACCTGGCCCGCTGCCACTTCCCGGTCACCCATCACCAGCATATAGGGGACCTTCTGCAACTGGGCCTCCCGAATCTTATAACCAATCTTCTCGACGCGTCCGTCCACCTCGACCCGGAGCCCGGCCTCGGCCAGGCGGATCCGGACGGTCTCGGCCCATTCCAGATGGCGGTCGGCCAGGGGCAGGATGGCCACCTGGACGGGGGCCAGCCAGAGGGGAAACGCCCCGGTATAGTGCTCGATCAGCAGGGCGATAAACCGCTCGAAACTGCCGAAAATCGCCCGGTGAATGACCACCGGGCGGTGTTCCTGGTTGTCGGGTCCGACGTACTTGAGGTCGAACCGCAGCGGAAGCTGATAGTCGAGCTGGATCGTGGCGCACTGCCACTTGCGGCCGATGGCGTCGGTGACGTCAAAGTCGATTTTCGGGCCGTAAAACGCGCCGTCGCCTTCGTTCACGACGTACTCGACGCCGGCAGACTGGAGCGCCCGGGTCAACTCGGCCTCCGCATGGTCCCAGGTGGCCTTCTCGCCGAGATACTCCGACGGACGCGTGGACAGCTTGACCTCATAGGCCAGGTCGAAGTCGCCGTACACGCGCTTGACGAGCCGCAACAGGCGCTCGACCTCTTCGCCGATCTGCGACTCCATCACGAAACAATGCGCGTCGTCCTGCGAAAACTGGCGGACGCGGGTGAGGCCGGCCAGCACGCCGGACGCCTCGTTGCGGTGCAACGGAGTCTGCTCGTGCAGACGCATCGGCAGGTCGCGGTACGAGCGGGTTTCGCTCGCGAAGACCAGCATGTGGCCCGGACAGTTCATGGCCTTCACGCCCATGGACCTGTCATCGGCCGGGAAATGAGCTCGGAGGTGATTGCCCTCCGAGCTCATTTCCCGGCCTTCCACGAGGAACATGTGCTCGCGGTAGTGCTGCCAGTGACCCGAGGTCTCCCACAGCGCCTTGTTGAAGATCAGCGGCGTCTTCACCTCGCTGTAGCCCGCGGGGAAGAGCACCTCGCGCATGTAGTTGGCCAGCGTGTGGTACAGCGTGGTGCCCTTGCCCAGCCAGAAGGCGGCGCCCGGGGCCCACGGGTGGAACGTGAACAGGCCCAGGTCCCTGCCCAGCCGCCGGTGGTCGCGTTTCTTCGCTTCCTCGACCCGGTGCAGATACTGCTTCAGCTCGTCGTCCTTAAAGAACGCCGTGCCGTGGATGCGTTGCATCGGCGTGCCCTTGGCGTCGCCCTTCCAGTAGGCGTTCGACGCGGTGAGCAGCTTGAAGGCCTTGAGTTTGCTGGTGGCCGGCACGTGCGGGCCGAGGCAGAAATCGACGAAGGTGTCGCGGTCCCTGATGGTGTAGCAGGAGACGTGCGTCTGGCCCTCGGTCTTTTCGTGGATCAACTGCACTTTGAGCGGCTCGCCGCGCTGGCTGAAGAACTGGATGGCCTCGTCGCGCGACCACATCTGCCGCTCGTAGGGCAGGTCCTGCGCCGCCAGTTCTTTCATGCGCGCTTCGATCTGCTCGAGGTCCTCGGGGATAAACGGGCGATCCACCACGAAGTCATAGAAGAATCCCTCGTCGGTGGCCGGGCCGATGCCGCACTGCGCGCCAGGGAAGAGCTGGGTGACCGCGGCCGCCAGCAGGTGGGCGGTCGAATGCCGATAGAGCGTCAGCGCGTCGGGCCCTTCGGGCGTCATGATGCGCAGCCGGGCATCCGCATTCAGGGGATGGCTGAGGTCCACCAACTGGTCGTCCACGTACGCCGCCAGCGCCCGGCGCACCACCCCGCCCGGCAGGGCTTCCCGGGCAAAGGTCGCCACCGGCGTACCAGCAGGCACACGGCGTTCGGACCCGTCAGGGAGGGTGATGGTGATGGTCGAAGGCATGAAATAATGCGTCGTGCGTCGTGCGTCGTGCGCTGTGCGTCGTTGTGCTCGGTGCGTTGTGCGAGTGTTGGTAGGCACGGGCGGACTCGAACCGCCGACCTCCTGCATGTCAAGCAGGCGCTCTAACCAGCTGAGCTACGCGCCTAGCGGGCCTACCTTCGTCCGGACACACACACCTGCCGGGGCCAGCGGCCTCAGGACGAACGCACAGTATAAGGCACAACCGGCCGGTCCGGCCAGTGACGGCGGTGCGGCCTGACGGCGGTGCGGCCCTCAGCCACCTCGGCCAACTAATTAAGTTTGTCTTTCAGACTCTTGCCGGCCGCGAAGCGCGCGACTTTGCGTTTCGGGATCTTGACCGCGGCGCCCGTCTGCGGGTTTCGACCGATGCGGGCCTTGCGGATGGCCGTCTTGAAGGTGCCGAACCCGACGAAGGTGACCGTGCCGCCCTTCTTGAGGGTCTTCACGATGCCGTCCAGCAACGACTCCACGGCGGCCGCGGCGCTGGCCTTGGTGAGTCCCGTATCGTCCGCAATTTTCGCGATCAAATCCTGTTTGTTCATTCGGCCTCCGAGCAAGAAGCGGTTATACGCCGGGTCTCTGGTACTGTCAAGGCACGTCGTCAATTCACGTGCTCTTCGTCTTCACGTGCCTGGGCGCGTCTTTACTTTCCTGTACCCTTCGTCCTTAACCGTTCGATCGCCTGGTCCAGCATCTCGTCGACCACCGGCGGGCGCTCATCAAACGCGACGCTGGGTGACTCCACGGCCAGATTCGGACGCAGGCCGCGCGCGTGAATGGGTTCGCCATCGATCGCGAGATACCGGGCGTAGGAAATCCACAGGCCGTGTCCCTCCGGCAGCGCCACCAGCCGTTGCTCCGCGGCCAGCCCCGCCGTGGGCTCGCCCACGATGTCGCCGCGGCCGTTGCCGTTGAGCGCGGCCGCAAACACTTCCGCCGCGCTGGCCGTGCCGTTCGACACGAGCAGCACCACGGGGAACGTGATCCGGCCGTCGCCCTCGGCGGCGCTCGTGATTTCGCGCGCCGTGTCGCGCGTCGATCGAATCGCCAGCGTGCCGGACTTCACAAACAGCCGCGCGGCCGCAATCCCCTCCGTGGGGGGGCCGTCCGCCGTGCCGCGCAGGTCGAGGACCACGCCGGGCGCGTTGGCCTTCTGCAGCGAGTCCATGGCCGCGCCCAGCGCGGTCGCCGTGCCAGGACCAAACGTGGCCACACGCACCACCGCGGCACCACCGGGCAGGTGTGTGGTCGTGACCGCGGCCCCGGCCGGTACTTCGCGCACGAGCGTCACCACGTGCGGCTCGGCCGCGTTGCCGCGCAGCACCGTGAGTTCGACTGTCGATCCGGGTGCGCCGCGCAGCAGCCGCGCGCCGGTGAACGCCGACACTTCCCGCGTGGGCTTGTTGTCGATGCCGCGGATGAAGTCATTCGTGCGCAACCCCGCGCGCGCGGCGGGCGACCCGTCGCGGACGCCGACGATGCGCAGGTAGAACTGGCGGGAGATCACGAGGCCGACGTCGCCAGCGGGCACGGGGGCGTTGGATTGCGCCAGCGCGACTTCGTCGGCCGTCAGATAGGCACTCATCGGATCGAGGCCGTCCGCCAGGCCCCGCATCGCGCCTTCCATGACCTTGTCGGCGTCCACGTTCTCGACGTAACTCGTCATGATGAGCGACACGACATCTTCGAACACCCGCAGGTGGGTGAATGCCTGCTCGGGCCGCGCGCCGTTGGCGCCGATCAACCCGCCCACCGCGGCCAGCACCACCAGCGGGGTCGAAACCAGGAACACGAGCCAGCGCGACTTGGACGTCATGGAAGCATGATACGGCCTCTGAGGGCGTTTTCACTGGTCAGCGCGAAAACGACCTCAACGGCCATTTCCACAGGGGCCGGCCGTCGATGGTGGCCGGCACCGGTACGCCGAAGTGGGTGAGCACCGTGGGGGCGATGTCGATGATGTTCGCGCGGCCGCGCGCACCGGTCACAATCGGCCGATTCGTAATGAGCACCCCGGCCGTGTCCGCAACGTCGTACCCGCCGTGGTCGCCCGACCACTTTTTCATGTTCGGATACACGATCCCCTGCGGCGCCCCCCCCCAGCGTCGTCTGCCACGACACCCGGTAGCCATCGGCGAACCCCACCTGCAGGTCGGGCGCGTTGTGCAGGTACTCGCCCTGATACACGTCATCGCGGGCGTAGACGTTGGTGACGATGCGTGCGCCGGTGTCGGGGTCCACGAGCGAGGCCAGGAGGCGTTTGCGGAGGTCGTCGGTGAGGATGCGGTATTCGTCGCCGGTCGGGACGATGCCCTGGCCCTCGCGGCCGCGCAGGTTGAAATAGATCTGGCCGAGGCCCATCGCGTAGGCGCGGGTGCGCGACCAGTCGACGTGTTCCCAGAACTCGCCGCCGCTGAACAGGTCGTCGAGGGTCTTGTCGCCGGCCGTGTCCTGGCCGCGCAGCACCATGAAGCCCTGCTGCACCAGCCAGGTGTTGAGGTTGACCGCCTTCCGCCACGAGTGGAAGCCGTGGTCCGAGACGATCATGAGGGTGGTGTCGGCGTCGATTTGATCGAGCACTTCCCCGATGAATTGATCGGCGCGGCGATAGACCCGGAGGATGGAGTCGCCGTAGGCCGCCGCGCCGGCCGCGTCGTGCAGGGGGTGCGTGGTGTCCCGGTGCCGCCACATCATGTGCTGCACGCGAGCGGTGGACTCGATGACGCCGATGAGCAGGTCCCACGTGCCG
>JBCKZS010000106.1:0-5090 GCA_038918905.1 Vicinamibacterales bacterium | reverse complement strand
CCGCTCTAGCCGGCCAGCACCTCCCAATCGGCGCCGGCCTTGCACTCTTCAACCGCCTGACCGACCCGACCCGCGCGCACGCCATTTCGGCGGGCACGAACCCTGGGGCGCGCGTACATCCTGAAGTCGGGACCGCCATGGCTGAAATCGGGATCGATCTGACTGGCAACGTGCCGGTGCGGCTGACGGCCGAACTTGCCGCCGGCTCCCGCGCGCTCATCACCATGGGCTGTGGTGACGAATGTCCTGTGGTTCCCGGAGCGCTCCGCGAAGACTGGCCCCTGCCGGACCCGAAGGGCCGGCCGGTGGCTGAAGTCCGCGCCATCCGAGACGACATCGACGCGCGTGTGCGCCGCCTCGTCGCCGACCGCGGGTGGGCCCGCCGGCCCTGAAGGGCCGGCCTACGTGCAGGCCCGGCGGGCTACTTCTTGCCGATCGCGAATAGACTCGCCGCTGACCGCACGTACATCACGCCCTCAGATAACGCCGGTGTCGCCATCAGCAGCTCGCCCATGGAGTTGGTCGCGATGTGCGAGAACGTTCGACCGGCGCCAATGATGACGATGTCGCCGTCTTCGCCTGAAAGGTAGATCTTGCCGTCAGCGGCGACCGGCGACGCGCTGTAGCCGCTGCCGATGACCGGCAGGCGCTGGCGGTAAATCTCTTCGCCGGTCTCGAGATCGTACGCGTCGAGCACGCCATTGTTCGCCAGGACGTACAACAGACCCCGGTACGCAAGTGGCGTCGGCATATACGAACCTCGACCAGTCTTGCTCCATGCAATACCGGCGTTCGACGTCGCTCCGTCCGACAGCGTGAGGTCGCCCTGCGTGCCAGGACGCACGACGAAGATCGGTCGCTCAGGCGCTCGGCCGCTGGCGATCACGAAGAGGCCGCCAGCGTAGATCGGCGTCGGCGCCGTGATCTTCGAACTCTTGCCGATGCGCCAGAGTTCCTTGCCGGTCCGCGGGTCGTACCCGCGCACGAAGTTCGACGCATTGGTCACGAGCACCGGCCCGGCCGTCGTCGTCGCCACGGTCGGCGTGCCCCACGACGGTATTTCCTCGCGCTCGGTCTTCCACACGGTTTCGCCAGTGTCGGCCTTCAGGGCCAGCAGGAAGGAATCCGCATGCGTATCGATCTGCAGAATGACGAGGTCGTTCCAGATGATCGGCGAACTGGCCGGTCCCCACTCGAACGACGGCAGATCGTAGGCGCCCAGATTGATGCGGCCGTAATCGACCTTCCACAGAAAGTTGCCGGCCACATCGTACGCATGCACGCCCATCGATCCGAACGAGGCGACGACCATGCGCCCGTTGGTGGCGGGAGTGCCGCTGGCGTACGTGGACTTGATGTGACGCTTGTCGAGCGGCGCGCCTTCGACGGCGACACGGTCCCAGCGGATCGCGCCCGTCTTCTTGTCGATCGCCATCAACTTCCATTGGTGTCGCGAGCGGTCCTCGGACGCGTCGCCGTCGCCGTAGAGGCCCGGACGGAACGTCGCGTTCGGCTGGCTGCTGACCGCGGTCGCGACGAAGATCGTGTTGCCCCACACCACCGGACTCGAGTGCGCGAGGCCGGGAATGGGCGTGTTCCACAGGATGTTCTCGCGGCCTTTGCCGTCCCAGGCATCCGGCAACTGCTGGCCATCGGCTACGCCGGCCGCCTCGGTCCCGCGAAACGACGGCCAACTGCCGGCGGCCGGCGCGGCCGTGGGGAGCAAGCGTCGTGTCGGCGCCTCAGTCCGGATAATCCGTCGTGGAGCGACCGTCGGCTTCTCACCTGCCGGCAGCCAGACGCTTCCGCCGAGCATCATGCGGCGAGGCTGGCACGCGTCGGCGACGAGTTCGAAGTCCAGTTGGCGGCCAGTGACCTTGTAGCGGTACTTGCCGGGATCGGCGCAGCCGGTGGGCGGCGCCGTGAGGATGAATTCGGCCTCGCCGTTCGCGGCCTTCCACGAACCCGCGAGACGCGGCCAGCCTGGACCCGCGAGCGTGAACGTGCCGTCCGCCGCAAACGTGGCGGCGAGCGCCCCGTAGACCATGGGCGTCGACGGCAGGGACGAGGTTTGCGCGGTGAGCATCACCGAGCCCAACGCGGCCGCCGCGGCAAGTCGCAGGATGTGTTTCATGGGCCCAACCTTACTGCAAAGTCGCGCCGGCCGCCCAGCCCGGCCGGCGGCTGCGCAAGCTCCCATATAATCAACCGCAGGTATGTCACTGGCTGCCGGAGATCGCCTCGGTTCCTACCAGATCGTCGGCCTTCTCGGCGCCGGCGGCATGGGCGCCTGCGGCCCGGCGAGCGAGCGGAGCGAGACGCGCCGTTGGGCGTGGGGGTGGGGCCCCACGCGATTTCAAGATGATGACCCCCGAGCCCATGCCGGAGGGCGCCGATGCCGCTGACGGCCGGCACTCGCCTTGGCGCGTACGACATCGTCAGCGCGCTCGGCGCTGGCGGCATGGGCGAGGTGTATCGCGCCACCGATCCGTCGCTTGGCCGAGAGGTTGCGATCAAGGTGCTGCCGGATTCGGTGGCGCAGGACCCCGAGCGGCTGGCGAGATTCGACCGCGAGGCCAAACTCCTCGCCTCGCTCAGTCATCCCAATATCGCGCAGGTGTACGGCCTCGAAGAAGAAGCGGCATCCCGGCGACGGTTTCTGGTCATGGAACTCGCCGCGGGCGACGACCTCACCGTGCGCATCTCCCGCGGCCGGATTCCGGTGGACGAAGCGATTCCCATCGCCATTCAGATCGCGCACGCACTCGAGGCTGCGCACGGGCGCGGCATCGTGCACCGTGATTTGAAGCCGGCCAACATCAAGCTCAGCGCCAATGGCGACATCAAGGTGCTCGACTTCGGACTGGCCAAGGCCTTCGACTCTGCTCGGGCCGGGGCCAGCGGCGGCGGCGCGGCGGGATCTGATGCGCAGGCCAATTCGCCAACGCTGACCGCGCAGGCCACCGCCGCCGGCGTCATTCTCGGCACGGCCGCCTACATGAGCCCCGAACAGGCGCGCGGACGCGAGGCTGACAAGCGCGCCGACATCTGGTCGTTCGGCGTGGTGCTCTTCGAGATGCTGACCGGCGCGAGGTTCTTTCAGGGAGAAACGATCTCCGACACGCTCGCGGCCGTGCTGCGCCAGGAGATCGATTGGGCGAGTCTGCCCGCCGATACACCGGCCGAGATACGCCGCCTGCTGCGACGCTGCCTCGAGCGCGATCGCAAGAACCGTTTGCACGACATCGCGGACGCGCGCATCGTCCTCGAGGAAATCTCGCGCGGCGCGAAGGAACCGGCGCCGGCACCGCTGGCTGCTCCGAAGGGCCGTTCGCCATGGATGGCGTGGGTGGCAATCGCGGTCGTCATGCTGGCGGCCGGTGCGGCCATCGGTCGGTGGACGGTCGGGTCCCGTGCGTCCGGTGCCGCTCAGGCGACCATCCGACTGGACGTGCGGACGCCACCGGGCGTGACGGATGTCCGTCACCCCGCCGTTGCCCCCGACGGCAGCTTCGTCGTGTTTGTCGGCGAATCGGCGAAGGCGCCGCAGTTGTACCTGCAGAAGTTCGACGAGGCGGCGCCTCGTGCCATCGACCTGACGGAGGGGGCGAGGCAGCCGTTCGTGTCTCCGGACGGACGATGGATCGGGTTCCGCCGCGCGAATCGACTCGAACGCATTGCGGTCGATGGCGGAGAGCCGCTCCCGATCGCCGACGCCTCGACTGACGGTCCAGGCGCCACCTGGGTCCCGGGCGGGCCGATTGTTTTTGGCACGGGCTGGCTGCAGAGTCTCTCGGCGGTGTCGCCCGAAGGCGGCGCGGTGCGACAGCTCACGAAGTTGAACGCCGAAAAGGGAGAAATCGGCCATTGGTACCCGGCGGCATTGCCCGACGGACGTCACGTGCTGTTTACCGTGTGGGCGAAAGCGACGGGCCTCAACGACGCCGAGACCGCGCTCCTGAATATCGACACGGGCGAGTACCGCACGCTGTTCAAGGGCGCGGAGGCGCGCTACGTCGAACCGGGCGCAATCGTGTTTTTCCGCGCCGGCGCGTATCACGCGGTGCGGTTCGATCCCGCGACGTTCGCCGTCTCTGGCGAGCCGGTGCGTGTGCTCGAAGACGCCCGCGGAAATGTACCGGCGGGTACCCAGACGAACGCGAGCCTCTCGGCGGGTGGCACGCTGGCCTACACGACCGGATCGTCGGCCGCCGACCGCAAGCTCGTCTGGGTATCGCCTGGAGGCGCCCTCGCCGAATTGCCCTTTCCTGCGCGCGCCTACAACAGCCTTAGCATTGCGCCGGGCGGCCGACGCGCGGCGGTGGGTGTGCTCGAAGCCGGACGGCACGTCATCAGGCTGCTCGACTTCGAACAGCGCACCGACGATGCGCTGGACCTGCCGGGTTCGAACTGGTATCCCGTGTGGCATCCCGACGGCGTCCGGCTCGCGTTCCGCTCGATGCGCAAGGGCGATTTCGACACCTACTGGAAGGACGCCTCGTCGGCGGCGCCACCCGAGGAACTGCTCGTGACCGATCGCGACGATACGCCCATCGCCTTCACGCCTGACGGCAAGGCCCTGGTCGTCGAACAGTCCGAGGCAGACGGCACGTATCCGTTCAAGATGCTGAGCCTGCCGCCAACCGGTGCGCCGGCGCCACTTGTCCCGTTCAAGAGTGGGGGAGCAACCATCACCCGTGACGGAAAGCTCATGGCCCTCGTGTCGGCGCGTGCGGGCCGGGACGATGTGTATGTGCTGCCGCTTGGCGGCAAAGGCACCCCTGAACGCGTAAGCACGGGCGGCGGGCAGGCGGTCGCGTGGTCCTCGAACGGCACCGAGCTGTACTTCGCGCGTTTCCCCGAGATTCTGGTCACGACCATCCGGCTCGACGCGGGTCGAGTTCGCGCGTCGGGCGAACGCGTATGGGCCAGGGTCGAGGGCGCGGACCTGCCCACCGTGTTCGCCCCAGGGCCGGACGGTCGCCTCCTGTTGGCCCTGCGCACGGAGCCCATGACGCCGTCCATTCGCGTCGTCATTGGCTGGGATAAGGAGATCGCCCGGAAACTTGCGGTCGGGGCGAGCAGGTAAC
>JBCKZS010000105.1:0-5182 GCA_038918905.1 Vicinamibacterales bacterium | reverse complement strand
AGATGGCCGTCCGCGGTCTGATGGTGGACCCGCTGACCAACCTGCCGATCATCATCCTCAGGGACGAGACGAATGAGCGGGTCCTGCCCATCTGGGTGGGTCCGGTCGAGGCCAACGCGATCGCGCTCCAGGTCGAGAACGTCACCACGCCGCGGCCGATGACGCACGACCTGCTCCGGCAGATCCTGGCTCAGTTGGGCGCGCGTCTCACCCGCGTGATCATTCACGACCTGCGTGACAGCACCTTCTTTGCCTACCTCGAGATCGCGCGGGAGGACGAGCGGATGTTCATTGATGCGAGACCCAGCGATGCGTTGGCGCTGTCGCTGCGGGCGAAGGTGCCGATCTTCGTGAACGCGCGGGTCTTCGAGCACGCGAAGGGCGCTGACCTGGCGCCTCAACAGGTCGATCAGGAGCGGCTTCAGCGCTGGTTGGAGAGTCTGGACCCTGATGATCTCGGCTACAAGATGTAGTGGGTGTAGAATCCCGACAGCAGATGATCATTGCCATTGCGAATCAGAAGGGCGGAGTCGGCAAAACGACCACGGCGATCAATCTGGCCGCCGCGTTGGCGCTTCGGGGCCGTCGAACGCTCCTCGTGGATCTTGATCCCCAGGCCAACAGCACCCTGTCCTATGTGGACATCTCCACGGTGGAGCAGTCCATCTACGATGCCATGACGGATCCGGCCACCTCGATCGCTGGCGTGGTGAAGGCCACCTCACAGACCAACCTGTGGGTGGTCCCCTCGCGTATCGCGCTGGCCAAGCTGGAAGGCAAGCTGGCCGGCGAACTCGACTCCCATTTTCGACTCAAGGACAAACTCGCGGCGGTGGTGAACGACTACGATGAGGTGGTGATCGATTGTCCACCGGCGCTGGGGTTGTTGACCGTCAATGCCCTGGTCGCGTCCACGCATCTCCTGATTCCCATTCAGTCGTCGTACTTCGCGCTTGAGGGGACGGACGACCTGCTCGAGACCATCGAGAAGGTCCGGATGCGCGCGAATCCTGACCTCCGGATCCTCGGCGTCGTCATCACCATGCACGACAAGCGGACGGCCCTGGCGCGCGACATCCGCGCACAGATTGACAAGGTGTTCGGCAGCAAGGTGTTCAAGACGGTGATTACGAAGAGCGTCAGACTCGAAGAGAGTCCGGCGTACAAGGAATCGATTTTCAAGTTTGCGCCGGACTCGTCTGGGGCGACCGAGTACTACCGGCTCTGCGAGGAGGTCATGGATCGTGTCTAAACGAGGATTACCATCAACCCTGAAGATGCGGCATGACGAGCACTATGTGGAGGCGCTGACCAATCCCGCGGGGACGCCGATTGGGCGGATGGTGCCGATCGACCAGCTCGACCCGAACCCCGACCAGCCGCGCCAGGTCATGGGTGACCTGTCCGAGCTGATGGCGTCCATTGCCGAGAAGGGGATTATCGAGCCGCTGATCGTGCGGCAACGCGGCGGCCGATATCAAATTGTGGCCGGCGAGCGGCGGTATCAAGCGGCGGTTCAGGTGGGCCTCCGCGAGCTGCCCGTGGTGATACGCGATGTCGACGACAACGAGATCGTGGAGGTGGCTCTGGTGGAGAACATCCAACGGAAGGACCTGAGTGCGTTTGAAGAGGCTGAGGCACTGCAGGTGCTGGCCGAGCGCTGTGGGTATACCCACGAAGATCTCGCGCGGCGCATGGGGAAGTCGCGCACCGCGGTCACGGAGTCGCTCACCCTTGCGGAGATGCCCACGGCGGTCAGGAATCTGTGTCGGCTGGCAGACATTTCCTCTAAGTCATTGCTTTTACAGATAGTTAGACAACAGGATCCGCAGAAAATGATCGCGCTCATCGAGCGTCTGACGCGTGATGGCGGCGGGACTGTCACGCGAGAACAGGCCCGGAAGGTCGTGGCGAAGCCGAAGCCAGGCCGGCCGAAGGCGTTTGTCTTCCACTACCGGCCGCCTCAAAAGACCTTCAACTTGAAGCTCCAGTTCAAGAAGGCGAACGTCGACAAGGCGGAAGTCATCGCCGCACTCGAAGGCATCCTCAAAGAGCTACGCAAAGGGTAGGGCCTCGGTGCTCGAGTGCTCAAGTGCGCCGGCACTCCTGGCGCAGGGGCAGGCCGGGCGCCGGTTTCACGCAGGGCGTTCTGTGAATAGCTATGCGTCGGGACTGCATAAACGCAGGTGGCCACCGGCGATGCACTGGAGCACCAGAGCGCACTGGAGCACGAGAGCACCCGAGCACTGGCGCACATCGTCGTCGCATTACATGACATAACACTTCTTATCAGACGTTATGGGAATACCGCGTAAGAGTGCCCTGTGGATAACTTGCGGACACCAAACCCGCCCGTGATATCGTCAACCCCGTGACCTGAATGCGGACCCTCGACCGCTACCTGATTCGCGAAATTCTGGGCCCGTTCACACTGGCGCTCACCCTGTTCACGTTCCTGCTCGCCGTCCAGCCGATGCTGAACGTGGCGGAAATGCTGATCGCCAAAGGCGTCGCGATGACGACCGTCGGACGCCTGCTGGTCACCCTGCTGCCGCAGGCGCTCGGACTCACGATCCCCATGGCGTTCCTCGCCGGGGTCGTCATGGCCCTCGGCCGGATCTCGGGCGACCGCGAAGCGGTGGCTCTGCTGGCCTGCGGCGTGAGTCCGGTCCGGCTGCTCCGTCCGATCGCGCTGCTGGCCTCGGTCGCCGCCGGCGCCACCTTCTACGTGCTGGTCTTCGCGATGCCGGATGCGAACCAGACCTTTGTCGAAGTGACCTACGGGCTCACGAAGAAGATGGCGGCCGAGGACGTCAAGCCGCGCCTGTTCTACGAAGGCTTCACCGGCAAGGTCCTGCTGATCGGCGACAAGACACCCACCGGCGACTGGGTCGAGGTCCTCATGGCCGACACGTCGCAACCGGGTCGCCCGGCCGTTCAACTGGCGGGCTCAGGCCGGCTGGTGGTCGACGACGAGGCCCGGCTCGTGAATATCGTGCTGGCGGATGTGGCCGGCTATCGACCCGTGGCCGACACCGGTGACTATCAATTGCTGCGGTCAGACCAGGAGATCACCCAGATCGACCCGGGGGTCGTGTTCCAGACCGACCAGGGGCCCGGCCGTGGACTGAATGAACTGAGCCTGACGCAGCTCGACGAGGCGGCCGCCGTAAAGGTCGCCGCCGGCCTGTCCCCGCACAACGAAATCATGTGGAAGCAGCAGCGGTTCGCCTTTCCGCTGGCCTGTCTGGTGTTTGCCATGATCGGCCTCGCGCTGGGCGTGCATACCCGCAAGGAAGGCAAACTCGCCGGGTTCGTCGTGGGGATCGGCGTGATCATGGCGTACTACGGCCTCATGATCCTGTTCGAGGGCCGCACGAAGGCCGGGCAGTTTCCGGCGGTCTGGGCCCGCTGGATGCCCAACCTGATCCTCGGAATCGTGGGGGTGGGCCTCGTGTGGTGGCGGACACGAGGCCCGTCGCGCCATCTGGAGATCGCGGTGCCGGCCTGGCTGGCCCGTCGCCTGCCCCGTCGCCCGACGGCCCCTGACGCCGGGAGTGGCCTCACCCCGTCGGCCGCATCGGGCGGCCCGCGGGTCGTGCTCGTGATTCGGATTCCGCCACTCCCGACCCTGCGCCCGCGCCTGTTGGACCTGTACGTCGGCGGCCGGTACCTGCGCACGGGGGCGGTCGCCTTCTTCGGCCTGTTAGCCCTCTATTACGTGGTCGAGTTCATTGAGCTGTCCGAGAAGGTCCAGAAGGGCCAGGCGACGCTCGCGATGGTGGGCGACTATTTCTACTACGCCACCCCGACCTTTGCGTATTTTGTCGCGCCGCTCGCCGTGCTGGTGGCGGTGCTGACGACCTTCGGCGGCTTGACGCGCACGAATGAGTTGACGGTGGTGCGCGCCTGCGGCGTGAGCCTGTATCGGACCGCGCTGCCGCTGTTGATGCTCGCCCTGGTCTGGAGCGGCGTCCTGTTCGTGCTGGAGGATCGGGTCCTCGCCCATTCACAGCGCCAGGCGGAGGTGCTCAAGAACACCATCCGCGATCGTCCGCAACGCACCTTCAACGTGGCGAACCGCACCTGGCTGGCGGGTCGTGACGGCCGGCTGTACTACTACGCGGTGTACGACGCCCGGCAGCGGACGCTGTATCAGTTGTCGATCTTCGACACGGCGCGCGCGCCTTACCGGCTGCGGAGCCACACCTACGCCACGCAGGTCACGTTTCGCGGCGGCTGGCAGGCTACCGATGGCTGGGTGCAGACGTTCTCTGAGGCAGGCCAGGTGCGTCGCGAGACCTTTGCCGCGCGCACGCTGCCGCTGGATTCTCCGGAAGACTTCGGCACGGAACAGGTGGAAGCGGAGATGATGAACTACGGCCAGCTCCGCGATTATATCGACCGTCTGGGCGAAAGCGGCTTCAGTGTTGCCGCGCACCAGGTGGCCCTGCACCAGAAGCTGGCGTTTCCGCTGGTGACGCTGGTGATGACCCTGATCGCCGTGCCCTTCGGCGTCACGACGGGCCGGCGCGGGGCGCTGTATGGCATCGGCCTGGCGCTGGTGCTGGCGGTCGCGTACCTGCTGATCTCGAGTGTGTTTCTGGCGTTCGGCACAGCCGGTCTGCTGCCGGCGGCGCTCTCGGCCTGGGCGCCGAACATCCTCTTCGGTGCGGGCGCGCTCGTGATGGTTCTTACCGTGCGGACATAGCGGCGTTCCGCGGCGCGCCCATCGCCACGGCTGACGCCCACACGGTGCCGCGCGTGCCAAGCCGCGTGTGCAGGGTGTCGACGACCAGCAAGAGGGCCGGCACACGCGCGACGATCGGCCGGCGACTTGTCACCACACCGGCCGGCTCAAGATCCTCCAGCCGCAGACGTACCGTGCGTGGTGTCGAATCCACATAGACCGACCGCTGCCAGCGTTCGCCGTCCCGGCCGAATGGCAGCCGCACCTGCACGGACAGTCGCATGGGGTGATCGGCGCGCAGCGTCAGCACGATTTCGTCGAAGCTGTCGGTGCCCGACAGGGGAAACGCGAGCGCCGCGTACTGTCCCGTGGGTCGACCAGGAGCCAACGCGTACGCCAGCCCCACTTCCCCATCACGGCGTTCGACTGTTCCGGTGGACGCCGTGTGGTGTTCCACGGTCCACGGACCGTCGGGCGGCAATACCAGCGTGG
>JBCKZS010000104.1:0-5189 GCA_038918905.1 Vicinamibacterales bacterium | reverse complement strand
CGTAGGGGACATTTCTATTGCGTTAGCAAGGGGACATTACTACTGCGTTACAACAGCGTTTGAATGGGAGTCTTCTCCATCATGCTGTGTCTGAGAAGGGGGATTATCTCGTCTCGGGAGGCCGCTAATACGGCTTATCGTCAAGCACGGCGTTGCTCACCGGGAGAATACAACACAAGTCTACCGGTTCTGACGCCGGCCGTCAGGACACGGTCCACCCGGTGCTCGACTTCGCCGCCCGGCCGCGGGGTTCCTGCGGCCATTCTTAAAAGTATCTAGACATATCACTAATAGTACTTTGTCAGATTCAAATGCTCGTACATCGTGATGCGGTATGTGAGGTCACTTGTACTCTTTGCTGAGATTCCTTAAGCTTCTGGCTCGTGAGCGATCCCTCGGTCCCGGCCGCGCGCGTGGTGCTGAAACGGCTGGGGGCCTTTCTGGATCGCTTCGCCGGCTGCTTCGGCCGGCGCACGCAACGGGAGTACGTCGACGGCTTTCTGAACGACAGCGAGCGCAAATCGATGCAGCCGATGGAGGCGCGGCTGCCGCTGAACGACGCCGCGTCCTATCAACGGCTGCAGCACTTCATCACGCACGCCCCGTGGTCGGCCACCCCGCTGTGGACACGCCTCCGGGCCGAGGTGCCGGTCCGGCGTGGATCGTGACTCGTCGACGAGACGTCCTTTCCGAAGTACGGCACGCAGTCGGTCGCAGTGGCGCGTCAGTACTGTGGCGCCCTGGGCAAGATTGCCAACTGCCCAGTCGCGGTGTCGACGGCCTTACTCGCCGACGATCTGACGTGGCCGACGCCCATGGAATTGTATCTCCCGCAGGCGTGGGCAGAGGACGCGGCCCGGCGGGACGGGGCGGGCCTCCCGCGCGGCCTCCGCTTTCGCGAGAAGTGGCGCATCGCCCTGACCCACATCCGCCAGGTCCGCGCGGCGGGGATCCAGATCGACGCGATCCTGGCCGACGCGGCCTCCGGCAACGTCCTCGCGTTTCGCACGGCCGTGGACCGCATGGGCGTGCGCGACGCGGTGGGCGTGGGCCTGCGCGTGGCCGCCCGGCCCACCGGCGCGCGCTGCCGCCGGCAGATCGGCCCAGATCATCAAGCGGTTGCCGATCGCCGCCTGGCACCGTGTCTGTTGGGCGCAGGGGACCAAAGGGCCGATGGCCGCGCGGTTCGCCGCGCTCCGCGTGCGACCCACGCACAGTCGCACGGATGGCTGGTTATTATGCGAGCGCCCGCTCGTGGGGGCACGGCAAGCGCAAGGCGTCCCTGTTGAATCTGCCGGCGACGGCCGCGCTGAAAGACCTCGTCCGCGTGGCCCGGCGGCGCTGGCCGATCGAACAACAGTCCCGCGAACGCAAGGACGAACTCGGCCTCGATCATTGCGAGGGCCGCCGCGATCGCGGCTGGACCCATCACGCGGTGCTCGCCGCCCTCACGTACACGTTTCTCCAACACGAGCGCCGTCTGGGCACCACGCCCCTGCCGACCTTTCCACAGGTCCGGAACTGGATGCGCGAGATTGTCTCGGCGCTCTTTTTTCTCGAACACCCGAAGTGGTTGAATCTATTGGTGTCCTTCCTCCGCGATCCACCCCTTCGAATCTGACAAGGTACTACTAATAAGGGCAGAAAATGTTGTGATGGGCAGAAATCCCCTCTTTGACCGCGCTCACGTTCTGGATGTTCTCCATAACTGGATCGCGGAGCGCGGCGAACCGCCGACGATTCTGGAGCTGACGAAGGCGCTCAAGGTGAAGTCGACGCGCACGGCGGTGCGCTATCTCAAGCTGCTGGAAGACGACGGGTCGCTGTCGCGGCGGGGATCGCGCGGGGTGATGCTGCATCGGCGTCCGAACCATCGCGAAGATACGGTCGCCGTGCCGCTCATTGGCACCGTCGCCGCCGGCGCGCTGGCGGTGGCCGATCAGAATATCGAGGCGTGGATCCGGCTGCCGAAGACGCTCGCGAAACCCGCGGGCGGGAAGTTGTTCCTCCTGCGCGTGCGCGGGAACTCGATGAACCTCGCGATGCTCGGCAAGGAACACATTGAAAACGGCGACCTCGTGCTGGTGCGGCAACAGGCCACACCCGAGGCCGGCAAGGTCGTGGTGGCGACGGTCGACGGTGAAGCGACGTTGAAGCGCTACATCCAGGGCCCGGGCTACGGGATTCTGAAGCCAGAGTCCACCGAGAAGAAACACCAGCAGGTCGTCGTCACCGCCGACTTCAGAATCCAGGGCGTCGTGCAAGCGATTCTGAAGAGGGGAGCGGAATTCTTGGACACGGCGGGAGAGTGAATCATGTCGATCAGCTCTGCGACCAAGCACCGTTGGTTTGATCGCGGTGCCGCAGCGTTCGAGCGAACGTTTCCGGGACGCATCGCGGCCCACTTCGGCGCAGGCGTGGGGCCGGTATATGTATGTCCGATCTGTGATCGGGGTTTCCTTCGACAAGCCGTTGATGAGGGCATTCTGACCGCCGAACATGTTCCCCCGTTGAGTTTCGGCGGTCGAGAACTGCTGCTTACGTGCAAGAACTGCAACAACGAAGCGGGCAGTCGCTTCGATGCTCATGCCCATCGGAAAGAGACCATTAGTGACGTCATGAAGGGGACAGCAGTCGTCTCGCGGAAGGTCCGTGTTGGAATCCCCGGGCATCAGCTGAATGCTCGTCTCGAGGTCTCGAGGCAGAGTTGGACTCTTAGGGTTCCCAATGAGGCGAACAATCCAGCGGCCGTGGCCGCGTTTCAGAATGTCGGCCCGCTGACAAGAGGTACTGATATCGTGGTCAACTTTGCTGGCGACCGATTCGCTGACCTTGGAGCCAGGCTAAGTTGGTTCCGGTCTGGGTTCTTGGCGCTATTTGCGTTTGCCGGCTACCAATTCAGTTGTGATCCTGCGCTCGAGATCGCGAAGAAACAACTTCGGGAACATGAAACGAGGCTGATCTACAGCTTCACAATCGACATTCCGAAAACGTTCGCCTGGTCAGACTGGAAGATTCTTGAGATTCCCGAGCCGAGGTGCACGGGTGTGGTCTTTGGCGCCTACGTCGTTTTGTTTCCTCATAAGGGAGACATGACTTTCTATCAGAGACTTGAGACTCAGATCCGATCAAGTGTAGGCAAGACGGCGGCGGACGTGACGGCACAGGGGTTTGAGCTCAAGAAGTTGGAGCCGACGTTTGGCTATGAGATCGAAGGCGAGGGCCCGTAGGACAAGCGCAGTGGTTCAGCCGTGATCGCTCTCGTGCGAGCCGGGCAATCCCCCGACATGTGACTCAAGGTAGGCGCGCAGTGATCCGAGATATGCCGCGTGCGCCTCAGCAAAATCAAGGAGGCTGAGGAACTGGCCGGGAACCAAAGGCGTGCGCTGGATCGCCGGGCCGTCGGCCTCGACCAGATGGGGTTCAGCCCCGCCGGACTTGTCACAGCTAAACTCGATCACCGGCGCCGAAAGTTCGTGCGCGGCGAGAGCGGCAGGTTCCGACTCAAACGTCGAGTGGAGATGCATTGTCATAAGCCACTCGTCGATGCCGCCGTACAGCCGCTCGATCACATTATCTGGAGTGTCTGTGATGGCCTTCCCGGTCCACATCAGAACGCTGCGAAGCACGCGGACCACATTCTCCGTGCTGCCCTCAATGACGATCTCTAGAGAAGGACAGTGCGAAAAATCCGCCGTGGCCGCCACGAAATACAGGCTCATCGGGAGGTCCGCAGGGTTGTAGAGGCTGACAGAAACCGTTGAGCCAACGTCCTTGGTTTCCACCTCATCAAGGATCGACGAGACCACCGCCTTCCAGTTCGGCATTCCAAGGAGTACCGAATCAAGATTGCTCCGCAGCAGCCTCCATTCGTCCTTAAACCTCGGCGACGATATCTTGTGCAGGTAGATTGAACTACCACCTTCAATCGCCTGGGCAAGCGACAGTAGCTCGCCATCACTCAGTGGCGACGCAGGCTTCCCGAGTCGCCCGGCTCTAACCGCGACTGACGTGCGCCAGTCCCTACGAATGTTCGTCAGTTTCTCAGGGAAACCGATCTCGATGTCGTCTGCTACGCTGACGAACAACCTGTTGATGGAGATCAGGAAATTCTCGTCCGGCGAGTCGAGTTCAGGTTCCCAATCGAGCTCTTCCTTTATCTCCTTCACTGCGGCCGAATCGAGGCTCGGAATTGGTGATGAGAACACGACGTAGAGGCCGAAGGGGAAACAGAGATCTGGACGGCTCCCGTGGTAGTCGATTGTTAGCAGGAAGAAATCGCGCAGGTGCACGGACTTCGCGGCGTTGCTCAATAAGGGCAGGGCCAGATCCCGAGCCGCCTTGGTTCGAAAGAGGTAGACGCCATGGTCGCGGCAGAGTGTGACACCACCGACCTTGGGAAGAAGCTTGACCTTTTCAACCGAGGTGATGGTGCCATCGCTGTCTGCGTCAATGACGAAGCCTTCCAGCGGGGCCTGGAACTCGTCGGCGCACTCCGATAGTGGCGCAAGCAACTCATGCCAGTCGGTGGAAACGATCATCACACGAACCCGCGTGTGATCAATCCCGAGTGTGGTTCTGAAAAGAGCGCTGTACTTGAAGATCTCGTGCAATGCCTGACGGGCGGAACTGTCACTCCGCTTGATTTCGATAAGAACGAAGTGGCCGAATTTGTCACGAGCCACGATATCGATCCTGCCGCCGGCGCCTGAAGGGCTGGCGAGCCGATACTCTGTCTCGAAGAGGGCGAGACGGTCTTCGAGAAGGTCGAGATGGCCAGCTAGGAAATCCCTGATCCGGTTTTCGTGGTGATCTGCCATGCGCCTGCTAGATTCCCGCACCGACGGGCTGGGACAGAGCATCGGCCAATACCGCATCCAGCAGCCGCCCGCTCACCTCCTGGTGCGACTTGAGTTGTTCTTCCAACCGATCACACACGACCATCAGTTCCGCGACCCTACTGACGATCCGGCGTTGCTCTTCGAGTGGTGGGACGGGAATCGGATAGGCCTTGACCGTTGAAACATTGACTCGAGGCGCAGCACCACCGGTCGTCTTGCCTCGAGCAAGCGCAGTGGTCAGTGGTGAGTTGAGTACTAACTCTAGAAACGCCGGATTGACCATTGGCCCGGCCCTGATCAGCATCATTCGCTGTCCCAAGCACAGTTCCGTGTTGGGCGGCACTGAGC
>JBCKZS010000103.1:0-5268 GCA_038918905.1 Vicinamibacterales bacterium | reverse complement strand
GCCATTGCCTGCGGGCTGCTGGTGTGGACCTTTCGCTGCCTCGGGAGGAACCTGACAGATACGGTTGTCACACGGCAAAAACACACGCTGATTCTACATGGCCCCTATCGCTGGATCCGGCATCCGTTCTACGATTCTGCCGCGTTGCTCACGGTGGCAATTTCTCTGATCGCGGCGAACTGGTTCCTCTTTGTGACGGGCGTTGTGGGGTTTTGTCTGCTCATCATCCGAACGCGAACCGAAGAAGCGAACCTGGTGGCCCGCTTTGGGGACACGTATCGAACGTACATGGAACGGACCGGGCGCTTCTTGCCTCGAATTGGAGCGTACCGGCGTGGCGCCTAACACCGGCTGCACCCGACGGCGGCCGTGCGACGATGGAGGTCGATTCGGAAGACGGTGAACGGCCGCCGCGGGTGAGCCGGAAGCGTTAGACGCACTTGAATCCCGTGGAAGGTTCTCTAATCCCGGTCCTGTCGTTGACGGTCGCGGCGCTGGCGGTTTTCGTCGGCCCAATCGTGATGTGGGCAATTGCACGCCGCCAGATCGAGGCGTCTCGGCTCCTTACGAGTCAGCAAATGCTGGGACGGATGCGGCAGGCTTGGATAAACAGCCTACGGCAGAGAGTAGCTGAGCTGCTCAGTTCGACGCTCCACTATGCCGTCGCTGGGTTTGAGGACCGAACGGACGCTGAATACCAGCGACTCACGCTTCTTGAGCAAGAGGTTGTCCTGACAGTCAACCCGCTCGAGGACGATCACCAGGCTCTCATTCGCGCGATGAGGAATCTCGTAGGCTCATTGCATCGCGGCGTCAAAATGCCGGACGAGAACTTCATCAAGGCCCATGAACAAGTGACACAGCTTGCGCAGCGAATCCTGAAGCAGGAGTGGAATCGGATTAGGGACGCCGTGGAAAATAGACATGTCTGGCCTCTATGGGCGACTTGAAGAGCTGGTCGGGATGACTCGCGTTCTTGGTGCGGATGTCACTCGACTTGGCCACCGATTGGGCAAGCGGTCGATACAGACGGCTACGACAGAGGCACAGGAAGGCTCACGCCGTGCGTACGTCAGAGGAGTCTTCCCTCGAGTCCCAGAATAAGCGCGTTTGCGGCTCGTCGGTAAATGAACGGCTCGAAATGTCAGTACCCACGGAGCAGAAGTTCGGTGACGACACCAGAACCGACTGACCCACGGAGGGCATTCACCTGTTTCATCACGGACGCGGAGGGCAACGACGACATGACCATCTGGGGGGACCACAGGCCGGCTTCGTGCTGGAGGGCGGGGTCTGCGCCGTGATCTCGTCGCGAGGCACGTCGGCGATCGACCCGCAAACGCGCTTATTCCGGGCCTGGTGCAGTGACCGCCAGTGCCCCAGCGGCCAGCAGCGCCCCGACGCCAACCTCCAACGGCGAAGCAGACCGACCAACCAGGAACCCTGCGACCATCGCTAGAAGGCAGCCCCAACTCGCAACGGTTGTACCACTCAGTTTCCTCCGCAGCCTTCCTGCAGCACGGGTTGATTGCGGAATTCCTGTTGCGGCGGATCGCCAACGACCAGCCGAGTGTCTCACTCGATCCCCTCGTCGCGCGCATCTTGCACGTGTCGGCGTCGCGCCTGTCGAAGCGCGTCAGGGACGAGACCGGCGCCACCATCCTCACACACATCAACCGAATGCGCCTCGCTCGCGGGACGCAATTGCTGCACGACGCAACCCTCAGGATCAAGGAAGTCGCGACGCGCGCCGGGTACGGGTGCACGTCCACCTTCGATAGCCACTTCAGGAAGGCTGCTGGAACGACACCGTCGGCGTTCCGCAAGACCCTGTCATGACGGAGGTCACGCGCCCCAGCCGTACTTTGCTGATCATCGATGACGATCCGTTGATGCTGACGTTCTTCGACCGATTCCTCACGGCCCGCGGGTTCACCTGCCGCGTCGCCGTCTCCGCAGCGGACGGCTTCGACGCGTTGCGACTGGAGACGCCCGATGCCGTGCTTTGCGACCTGCAAATGCCAGGCGCCAGCGGGCTCGATTTTCTGAAGGCCGTCCGCGCTGAACCTGAGTGGGCCACACTTCCAGTCGCGATCCTCACCGGCGATCTGAATGTCTCACCCGACATCGCAGCGGAGGTGGAACGGCTGAACGCAAGAGTGAAGACCGGCGTGATACCCCGCGGCGAACTCGTGCAACTCGTGACAGACCTCTGCCATCCACCCGGGGAGCACCGGCGGTCATCCCGCCTTGTCAGCGGCCGCCAGCCGGTAGGACGTGCCGCGTCCGGCGCCTGGGTTCCGCACGAGAACTCCGCGCTCCACAAGATCGGTGATGTCGCGGAGCGCCGTGTCCGTCGAGCACTTCGCCAGAGCCGCCCACTTCGACGTTGTGAGGTGACCCTCGAAACCGTCGAACAGACGATTGAGGACCAGACGCTGGCGTTCGTTGAGCGGCGCCCCTTCGAGCGACTGCCAGACGCGCGCCTTGTTCAGCACCGCCGCGAGCGAAGTCGCGGACGCCTCGATGCCGTGCTGGCGTAGAATGCCCGGATGTCACTCATCGATTCAGGCCGCAAGGCACCAGCATTCGCCCTGAAAGATCAGGCGGGCACCACACACAGGCTCTCGCAGTACGCCGGGCGGCCGGTGGTGCTGTACTTCTACCCGAAGGACGACACACCGGGGTGCACGACGGAATCGTGCGACTTCCAGACGCGTTTGCCGAAGTTCGCAAAGGCCGGCGATGCGGTGGTGCTTGGCGTCAGCATTCTTGACGAGAAGAGCAAGGCGAAGTTTGCCAGCAAACATGGCCTGACCTTCCCGCTGCTGGCCGACGCCGAACACGAGGTCGCCGTGAAGTACGGCGTGTGGCAGGAGAAGATGCGCTACGGCCGCAAGTACATGGGCATCGTGCGCACGACGTACCTGATCGGCGCCGATGGCAGGGTCGCGAGGCGCTGGGACAAAGTCAGCGTTGACGGCCACGCCTACGACGTGCTGGCAGCGCTGACCCGCCGGGTCAGCGTGTCCGCCGGGCCTGAAGACCCGGCCTCCTGAAAGACCGGGCGGCGTGATCGTGATCTGCAGGAGGCCGGGTCTTTAGACCCGGCGGGTCAGTGCAGCGTCGGTGTGCCCCATACGAGGCGGACGCGGGCGCCGGTCGCGTCGGTGGCGAGCACGACGACGCTGGTGATGGGGGTGCTGGCGGCGTTGATGGTCTGTCCCTGCGCGGCGACGAACCGGTTGATGGGCTCGCGCACAAAGCCGGCGACGGGTATCGCCTGCAGGCTGGCGGCGTAATACTCGTTGACCCAGATCCGAACATCCCGCCACTCCTGTCCGGTCTGGTTTCTCACGGTGATCGTGCCGTCGGCGACGACGATGGGATCGAGGGGCGTGTCGCAGCCGCGTACCCAGAAGACACCGAGTCCGATCAGGCTCCACACAACGATCCACAGACCCAGGCGCCGCAACATCAGGCGGCCATCATAGCCGCGTCATGGCGGAGGTCGCATAGAATAACAGCGAGGTTTTCAGCATGAGATTCACCTGTGTGACGCGAACGATGGCGGCGCTGGCGCTGGTCGCCATGGGTGCGGCGTGTGGCGGATCGACCGAGCGCACGTTCGTCAACGTCGGCACGGCCCCCCCGGGCGGCGCGTTTTTTGTCGTGGGCACCGCGCTGGCCGAAGTGCTCGGCGAGGCGGGCGCGAGCCAGGGCTGGCAGGTCACCGCCGAAGGCACCAGCGGCTCGCAGGAGAACATCCGCCGGTTGACGCAGGGCGAGCTCGACTTCGCGCTGTCAAATGCGGCGATCACGTACTTCGCCCTGCGCGGCGGCGAGGGGTGGGATCGGCAGTATCCGATGCAGTCGGTGATGACGCTGGCTCCGAACGTGGCGCTGTTCATCACCAAGGCCAACAGCGACATCACGACCATCGCCGACCTGCGCGGCAAGCGCGTGGTGATCGGCCCTGCCGGCGCCGGCTTTGAATACTTCGTGAAGCCAATCCTGGCGGTCCACGGCCTGACGTACGACGACTTCACGCCGCTCAACGCGAGCCAGTCGGCGGCCGTGGACATGTTGACCGACGGATCGGCGGCCGCGGTGTTTCTGGGCGGCGCCATCCCGACGGCGTCCATCACGCAGGCGGCGTCCTCGATGGATCTGCGGTTCATTCCTTTTGATGAAGCTGCGCGCACGAAGCTGGCCGCCGACTACTCCTTCTTCGCGCCCGCCAACATTCCTGCCGGCACCTATCGCGGTCAGGACACCGAGTTCCCCGGCCTGGACGTCGGCTCGATGCACCTCATCACCGCGGCCGATCGGGACGAGACGCTGGTCTACCAGGTCACGAAGATGCTGTACGAACGGCGGGAGCAGGTGACGCGGAAACATCCGGCGGGCCGCGCCATCAACCCGCGGAACGTGATTCGCGACATCGGCACACCGTTTCATCCAGGCGCGATCCGGTACTTCCGGGAAATCGGCATCTGGCCGAACTGACCTTCCGCCGCTGCCACTCGTGCCTGACCGCGCCAGACTCCCCGGCCTCACACTCGCGCTGAGCGCTGTCCTGTGCGTGTTCACGATTGTCGAGGTGAACTACGCGCGGCTGGGTCCGCAGGCCCAACTCGCCGTGTTCGCGGCGCTGGGACTGGTCTTGTGCTTCCTCAACGTCCCGATGTCGAAGACGCGATCGCCTTCGACGATCACGCGGGGCATCGACGTGCTGCTGGCCCTGCTGGCTCTGGGGTGTTGCGCGTTCATCGTGTGGCAGACCGAGCCGGCGTTTGCCTCCTCCTGGCTTGACGGCCGCTCGCTCGGCAATCGCGCCGGCTACGAAACCCGCGCCGATATTCTCGTCGGCGCCATCGGGCTCGTGCTGGTGATGGAGGCCGCGCGACGCACCCTGGGGTGGGCCCTGCCGCTGCTGTCGGGGTTCTTCCTGCTCTACGCGTACTTCGGCGCGTGGGCACCCGACTGGTTTTTTCCCCACCGCGGCTACCCCCTCGACCGCATCGTCGCGCAATCGTTCCTGCACGGCCAGGGCGTGTTTGGCGTGGCGCTGTCGGTGATGTTCACCTACGTCTTCCTGTTTGTCGTGTTCGGCGCGCTGCTGGGCGCCACGGGTGCCACGCGGTTCGTGATCGACTTTGCGTCACGCGCGTTTGGGCGCACGCCGGGGGGGCCGGCGAAGGTCGCGGTGATCAGCAGCGGCATGATGGGCTCGCTGTCGGGCAGCGCCGTCGCCAACACGGTGGC
>JBCKZS010000102.1:0-5344 GCA_038918905.1 Vicinamibacterales bacterium | reverse complement strand
CGGATACGCGCCCCCGGGTGTTGGCGCCGTGTCGGTCGGAAGCCCCGACGCTTCCCAGCCGGGATCCACGACGCGGCCCGACATCGGATCGGTCGCGCCTCCGAAGCCGCCCTTGACGTTGGCGACCTGCGTGAACCCGAACGCGTCGAGCATCTGGGCGGCGCGCAGCGACCGGCCGCCCACCTGGCATCCAATGAGCAACGGCGTGTCTGGCGCGAAGTTCGCTTTCATCACGCGCACGAAGTCGGGGTTGGCCGTCATCTGCCCGGTGTCCTCGTCGGGCTCGAGCAGCGGGACGTTGACCGCGCCGGTGGCATGGCCGCGGGCGTATTCCACGGTGGAGCGGACATCCACGTAGGTGGCGCCGTTGGCCTGAGCCGCGTGGGCGTCGGTTACCGAGACGTGGGTGATGGACATAACAGAGGCTCGCAGGCGGCCGCGATGTCGAGCAGCCGGGTGGTCGAGCCGGAGGGCCCGACCAGTTGAAGGCCGACCGGGAGTCCCGGTGTGACGAGTGGCAGCGTGATGGCCGGGTGCCCGGTGATATTGAAGAGCTGCGTGTGTTTCAGCATCGCCGCCCGTATGGCGATTGTGGTGTCACCGATCGTGACCTCGGCGTGGCCCGACACCGGCGCGACGATCGGCAGCGTGGGCAGCAGAAGGGCATCCACCGACAGGAGCAACGCGTCCACGGCGTGCCGCATGCGCACACGCTGACGCCGCGCCTCGAGATACGCCACGGCCGGAATGTCGCGTCCGGCCAGCAGCCGTGTCCGCACCGCGGGGGTGTACGCGTCGGCGCGACTGTCGAGCCACGGCGCGTGCCAGGCCGCCCCTTCGGGCAACACGAGGTTGACGTAGGTCACGGTGATGCGGTCCGCCTCGGTCAACTCCACGGCGGTGAGGGTCGCGCCCGCGCGGCTGAGGGTGTCCAGAGCGTGGTCGAACGCGTGCTCGACCTCCGATTCAAGGGGAGCGGCGAAGTAGCCATTGAGCACACCCAGACGCAGGCCAGCCACCGCAATCGGCTGCACGGTGTGGATCGGCCGATTGGCGAGCACCGCCCACATCCAGGCCGCGTCCTGTACGGAACGCGCCAGTGGACCCACGTGGTCCAGGGTCACGCTGAGCGGGATCACGCCGGTCGCCGGCACATCGTCGATCGACGGTTTCAGGCCGACGAGGCCGCAGGCAGCGGCGGGGATGCGCACCGATCCCCCGGTGTCGGTGCCGACCGAGGCGAGGCCCATGCCGGTGGCGACGGCCACCGCCGACCCGCCACTCGATCCGCCCGCCGACCGCGTGAGATCGCGCGGGTGGAGCACCGGACCGTACGCCGAGTCTTCACACGTGGTGCCCATCGCGAACTCGTGCAGGTTGGTTTTGCCGAGCAGGACCGCGCCGGCGTCCTTGAGGCGTGTCGTGACCGGCGCGTCGTGCGCCGGAACGCGATCGGCAAACACGCGGGACGCGGCGGTCGTCGGCTGGCCGGCGACGTCGATCAGATCCTTCAGCGAGACCGGCAGACCGTGCAGCGGGCCGCGATCCACGCCCCGCGACCACTCGTCGTCGGCGCGCTCGGCGGCGACGCGCGCGACGTCGGCGTCCACGCGGATGAAGGCGTGGGTCGAGGCGCCGTGCGCGTCGATGACGCGCAGGCTGGCGTCCAGCAAGTCCACCGCGGTGAGTCGTCCGGCGCGAAGCGCCGCCGCGGCTTCACCCATGGTTTCAGGCCACGTCATCAGAGTAAGCTCCCCGGCGAGGATATCGTACTCGCATGGCCCGATCCGTTCTTGCCGCGGTGATGCCGGCGCCGAAGGTGCCGGTGGAAATTCGTGAGTTCCCTGAACCCGATCTGCCGGTCGGGGGCGCGCTGTTGAAGACCGTGCTGTCGGAGGTGTGCGGCACCGACGTGCACTTGTGGCACGGCCGGTTGTCGGGCGTGCCGTACCCGATCATCCCCGGACACGTCACGACCGGCACGCTGGATGCCGTCAGGGGCGCGCTGACCGACGTCGAAGGACGCCCGCTCCGCGAGGGGGATCGCGTCGCGTTTTTCGACGTGCACCGCACGTGTGGCCGGTGTCTGGCGTGTACGGCCCATCGGACGCCCACGCGCTGTCCCTCGCGACGCGTCTACGGCATCACCGACCCGGCCACCGAGGGCCTGTTCGGCGGCTGGGCGCAGAAGGTCTACCTCGAGCCGGGCGTGATCGTGGCGCGGCTGCCCGACGAGGTGTCGTTCGAGTCGTACATCGGGGGCGGCTGCGGCCTGCTCACCGCCGTGCACGTCATCGAACGCGCGCGCATCATGCTCGGCGACACCGTCGTCGTCCAGGGCGCGGGCGCGGTGGGCCTGAGCGCGTCGGCGCTCGCGCGCAAGGCCGGCGCCGGCCAGGTCATTGTGATCGGCGCGCCCTTGAGCCGGCTGGCCCTTGCGCAGGACATGGGTGCCGATGTGGTCATCGACCTTGACGCGACGACGCCCGACGAACGGCTCGAGCGCGTGCGGGCCCTGACCGGCGGACTGGGCGCGGATGTGGTGATCGAGGCGGCCGGATCAGCGCGCGCGTTCGAGGAAGGCGTGCGGCTCGCGCGCGACGGCGGCGCGTATGTGATCGCCGGGCACTACACCAACGGGGGCGACAGCACGATCAACGCGCACGAACACATCAACCGGAAACACCTCGACATCCGCGGGTGCTGGGGCAGTGAGGTGGGGCATTTCCTGCGCGCCCTGCGCGTGCTCGAACGATATCAACACGAGGTGCCGTGGCACCGCATCGGCGCCCGCACCTTCGGCCTCGCTCAGATCAACGAAGCGCTCGAGGTCGCCGGGGCGATGACAATTCCCAAGGCCCTTGTCGCGCCTTGGTGGTGAGGTGACTGAGGTGGCTGAGATAAGGATGTGGATGCCGAGCGGAATCAGGTGACGGTTCGGCACGGCAAGGGCGGGAAGGATCGCCTGGTACCCTTGCCTGCGGTGGCGAAGGCCCCGTTCGCGGTGCACACGGCGACGGTGAAGCGGTTGCACGACGCCGACCGGAGGAACGGCTTCGGCCGTGTGGCGCTGCCGGACGCTTTGAATCGAACGTTTCCCAATGCCGCAACCGAGTGGGGCTGGCAGTTCCTGTTCCCGGCGGCTCGCATCTGTCGCGACCCACAGGGGGAGGACCGACGCGGTTTCATCTCCACGAGACCGCCGTGCCGCGCGAGGTCAAGCGGGCGGTGCGCGAGGCCGGTCTCACGAAGCGCGTCAGTTGCCACACGTTCAGGCACCACTCCTTCGCCACCCACCTCCTGGAGGACGGCTACGACATCCGCACCATTCAGGAGTGGCTGGGTCACGCGGACGTGAGCCCGACGATGGTGTACACGCATGTGGTCAATCGGGGCGGCCTTGGCGTGCGGAACCCGGCCGATCGGCTCTGAGTCGTCTGGTGTTACGGAGCGAAGCCGTTCGGCGTTATGCAGCGGGATTTCGCAGGGTTTTCCGGCGGTTCCTCCGCTGGGCGTTCTGTGTTAAGATTCGCGCGTTCAACACGTTCCGGCGGTTCCTGAGTCGCGCGCTTGGGGTCTTATGCAGCGAGTTTTCGCAGGAATATGGCCGGGGCTTGCAGGTGAATACATATTGGGCCGTCGAGGAGGAAGCTCATGAAGCACATTCCCGCGCTGGTTGTCTTTCTTCTATTGGCCGGGTGCGGCACGAGCACTCCAGACAAGTACCCGTGGGCAATTGTGGGCAGTCAGGGAGTCGTCCGAATGATCTACCTGGATCCTGAGGCTCTGAACGACACGGAGTTTCTAAGCGACCTGGTGTCGCATCTTAGCCGGCCTGGTACTACTTCGCAGCTGATGTTCTTCGACGACCGAGCGGCCACGCCTTCGGGTTTGCCGATGTCCGATACCGCAATGCTTCATTTGCGGGCACAGTACAACTACAACCCGCAAACTGGTTTCGAGAAGTTCGTTTTCATGGAAGTATCAGACAAGAACTCCTCGCCGCCGATGCTCACGGAGGTCACTGCAGCAATCAGGCGCAGGTGATTCTTTGATGAGCGGCCTAACACGGTTTGCAGCCGACGGCGGCCAGCGAGACAATGAGCCGCCGCGGCTGAAACCTGACGTTAGGCGGCAGAGCCGCGCATCTGCGTGAGGTGTTATGCCCAAGAAGTCTCGCGCTAAAACAGCAAGGGCTGCCGGAGTATCGGCTCGCTCCCAGAGAGCAGAGCAACCCAGTGAACCGGTGATACGAGACATCGGCGTAGAGGAGTTCGTCCGGCGCCTACGGGCGGAGACAAACGCTGAGAAGCGCTTCGCGCTCTTCCTCGGGGCAGGCTGCTCGGTGAGCTCAGGCATCCCTGCTGCCGGCGCGCTCGTCCGGGATCGCTGGATTCCACGTCTTCGTGACTATCAAGCGCCAGATCGCTCAGACCTGGACAACTGGGCTGGCGAGGTGATTCACGACTATGACTCGGCAAACCCGGCTCGTTCGTACGGCGCGCTCATCGACCGGCTGTTCCTGACGCCGGAGGATCGCCAACGAGAAATAGAGGACCTGTGCGAGGGCCGCACACCATCTTTCGGATATGCCGTAGTTGCGCAGCTTGTTGCTCTAGAGGCAGGGCGCTTCAACGTCGTTCTGACGACGAACTTCGATGATCTGATCGCGGACGCGCTCTATCTCTACACTGAGGCTAGGCCTCTGGTGATCTACCATGAATCCCTTGCCGCGTTCATTCGACCAACGCGCACCCGCCCGCTAGTCGTGAAACTCCACGGCGACCACCGCCTATCACCTCGGAATACGGCCCTCGAAACCCAGAGTCTGGAGCAAGAGATCCAGCGCCATACGGCAATGGTGTTGCACGACCGAGGTGTCATCTTCATGGGATACGGCGGAGCGGACCTCGGCATTCTGAAGATGCTAAACGACCTGCCACGCGAAGCGCTGCCGTTTGGGGCGTACTGGGTTCATCCCGACGAGCCGCATGGTCAAGTCCGAGACTGGCTCTCGCGTCGCCAGGGCGTTTGGGTGCGCAGCGGGCGGTTCGATGAGGTTATGCTGCTAATCTGGAACGCGTTCGGCCTACTTCATCCTAGCCCAGAGCGCTTTACGCGCATCTTCCACGAATACCAGAAGAAGTTTCAGGAACTCTCCGCTTCGATCCAAGACAAGCCCGCCGACGAAGCCGGCGTACAAGCGCTGAAGAAAGCACTCACCGATACGGAAGCGCTCTTCCCAGACTTTTGGAAGGCCATCAGCGAAGCGAGTCGGTTGGAACGTCCGGACCCGGATCGCGCCCACGAGGTCTATCACCAAGGAGTCACACAGTTTCCAAAA
>JBCKZS010000101.1:0-5415 GCA_038918905.1 Vicinamibacterales bacterium | reverse complement strand
GGTCACTATGATCCAGATCGACAGATTTGGATCGGCCCCGACGGGGAGCCCGTCAGCTACGAGATGAGCCTTGCAGGCCAAGAGTCCACTTGGAATGCGACCGCAACGGCGAAGGACGACACAAAGGGCGATCACGACGACTACGACTGATCGCCTTGATCCTGATCATTACCAATAAGTTCGATCCCCATGCAGATCGCGTAATTCGTGTCCTTTCGGCAAGCCTGCATGAATTGAGCTGACCGAGTTTGGTACCGTCAGTCCGTCACGATGGGAAAGGACGGACTGATGCGCACGACATCCTCACGGACCGATGACCTCGACCGCGTGCGGCGACGGCTGGACGAGTGGCGGCGCACGCGCGCCCATGCGCGAGCCCCCATCCCGCGGCGGCTCTGGGCGGGCGCGGTGCGATTGGCGCGTCGGCACGGGCTGTATCACACCGCTCGCGCCGTGCGCGTGGATTACGGCGCGCTGAAACGGCACGTCGAGGCCACGCGGAAGGCCGTCCGTGCCCAGCCGACCTTCGTCGAGCTCCCGCCCGCGCCGGCGTGGGGGACCGGCGAGTACGTGATCGAGCTCACGGGGCCGAGCGCGACCGTGCAGATTCGGCTGACGGGCATGGCGCTGGCCGACGTCGCCACGCTCGGTCGCACACTGGTCGGGGCGGCATGATTCAGATCACGCCCCAGATGCGGATCCTGGTGGCCATCGAGGCTCAGGACTTTCGCAAAGGCATCGACGGCCTGGCGCGCATCTGCCGCGAGGTCCTCGCGGCCGATCCGTTCGGCGGGACGTGGTTCGTGTTTCGGAATCGCCGCGGGACGGCGATTAAATGTTTGATCTACGACTCGCAGGGTTTCTGGCTGGCGCAGAAGCGCCTCTCGCGCGGGCGATTTCGGTGGTGGCCGACAAGTCCGGCGACCGCGGCCCCGCTGGAGGCGCACCAACTGCAGCGGCTGATCATGGGCGGCGATCCCGCGGCCCGGGATGCCGCACCCGTGTGGCACCGCGTGCGCACGGGATAGCCCAGGGCGGGGGACTTACGTTCTATCGGTGTCTTTGGTACGCTCTCGCGGCGTGGAGTCGCTCCGCTATCGTGGTCGCCCGATCACGCCCGCCGATCTAGCCACGATTCGCGCGCTGATCGCGGCGCCGTCTGGCCGCAGTCGACGCGCGCTGTCGCTCGCGGTCTGTGACGCGTGGCAGTGGACGCAGCCGAACGGTGTGCCCTGCGATGCGATCTGCCGCGGACTCCTCTTGTGGCTCCATCGCGCGGGCCACATTCAGTTGCCGGCGCCGCACTGGACGACCCCCAAGCCGTGGCGACCGCGTACCAGCGCGCCGCCGGTGCTGATCGACACGACGCCCCTCGCGGCGCCGCTCGGCGCACTCGGGCCGCTCCGCGTCGATCAGGTTCGCCGCACACCGGACGAAGGGCTCTTCAACAGCCTGCTCGCGCAGTATCACTATCTCGGGTACCAGCAACCGGTCGGCGCGCACCTCAAGTACGTGGTGGCGGCCGGCGGTCGGCCGGTCGCGTGTCTCGCGTGGTCCTCGGCGCCGCGCCATCTCGGTCCGCGCGATCGCTTTCTCGGCTGGACCGCCGAGGCGCGGCGGCGCAACCTCCGCTTCCTGGCCTACAACACGCGCTTCCTGATCCTGCCCTGGGTGACCGTGCCGCACTTGGCGTCGCACGTCCTCGGGCGCATGGCGGCCCGCCTGTCCGACGACTGGCAGCGGATCTACGGCCATCCGATTTATTTCGTCGAGACCTTTATCGATCCGGCGCGCTTCCGCGGGACCTGCTACCGCGCCGCGAATTGGATCGTGCTCGGGCGCACGACCGCCCGGGGCCACAACGCCCCGACGAAACGCGCCACCCAGCCGATCAAAGAGGTCCTCGGCTATCCGCTCACGCGGGACTTTCGCGCCCGGCTCGCCCAGGACTAAGATGGCGCCGACGATCCCGCGGATCGATCTGCGCATGGACGACCTCGAGCGCCTCGTGGACCGCACCCGGCACACGCCGTTGACCGAGAACGAGTACGCCACCCTGAAAGCGGCGATCGGCACGCTGCCCAGCGTCTGAGAGGGGAGGTTATGTCAGGGGAACAGCCCCTTAATACGGCTTATCGTCGAGACCGATGGCGAGTGCGACCAGCAGGACGCAAAACGTCACGAAGAACGCGATTGCGCCTTGCCGGCCTGGAGCCACACTCATCGAGCCGATTCTATCGAATCCGCGCGCGAACGGCCTGTTAGGCCGCTTCTTCCATCGCTTCGTCCACGCGCACACGCTTGACGTCGGTCGCCAGGCCCACCAGTTGGAGGGCTCGGACGTGCAGGTAGGTCAGGTCCACCTCGTACCACGCCAGCCCGTGGGCCGCAGAGGTCGGATGGGCGTGGTGGTTGTTGTGCCAGCCTTCGCCGAACGTCAGCAGGGCAACCCACCAGTTATTGCGGGAGTCGTCACTGGTCTGGAAGCGACGGCCACCCCAAAGGTGACAGCCGGTGCCCAGATGTTCTGGAAATCGTAGGCAGTTCGTGTAGCCTTGATGCCCATGACGACACCGTCGGCCGCCGCTCCAGTCCGTCGCGCCCGCTTTGCAGACTACGCGGGCCTGTTCCTGATTGCCCTCGCGACCTTGATGTTGGAGATTCTCCTCACGCGAATTTTCAGCGTCACTCTCTGGTATCACCTCGCGTTTGTGGCCGTATCGATCGCCATGTTCGGCATGACGCTGGGTGCCGTCATCGTCTACCTGGGCGCGCGGTGGTTTACGCCGTCTCGTGCATGGCTTGATCTCAGTGTGGGGTCGGCGTTGTTCGCGATCACGGCCGTCGCCAGTGTCGCGACGCACCTGGGCATGGCCATCAATCCCGACCAGATGACCTCGGCCCTGTTCGAACTTTCGCGTGCGTATGGCCTGATTGCGGTGCCGTTCGTGTTCAGCGGAATCGTGATCACCATCGCACTCACCCAGTTTCCCCGGGAGGTCGGGCGCTTGTATGCGGTCGATCTGGCCGGCGCGGCGCTGGGTTGTGTGCTGCTCATTGCCGTGCTTGACTGGGTCGGTGGCCCCATGTCGGTGGTCGTCGTCGCGGCCATCGCCGCCGCGGCGTCGCTGATCTATGCGCTGGGCTCGACCGACGGCGTCACCCTCGCGCGGCGCCGTGGACTGGCTGGTGTGCTTGGCGTGGTATTTATCGCGGCCGGTTTGGCGCTGAACAATAACAGCCGCCTGTTGGAGATCCGCTACGCCAAGGGCACGCCCTGGCCCACGCCCATCTACGAGAAGTGGAACTCGTATTCACGCGTCGCCATCGTGGCCGACCGACTGGAGACGCCATTCGGCTGGGGGCTCAGCACGCGATTCATCCCGATCGTGCCGGTGCGGCAGCTGCACCTGAACATAGATGCGTCCGCCGAGACCGTGCTGACGCAATACCGCGAACCGGTGGACGCCGCGCACTTGAAGTATGACGTCACCAACATTGGACTCTACCTGCGGCCCACCGGCAGCGTGTATGTGGTGGGCGCCGGGGGCGGCCGCGACGTGTTGGCCGCCGTCACGTTCGGCGCCACGCGGGTTGTGGCCGTCGAACTGAACCGCGCGATCATCGAAGCCGTGACCGGCCAGTACGGCGAGTTGACTGGCGGGCTCGATCGGATGCCGGGCGTGCAGTTTGTCAATGACGAGGCGCGGAGCTATCTTGCCCGGACCAAGGAACGTTTCGACTTCATTCAGATTTCGCTGACCGACACGTGGGCGGCTACGGCCGCGGGTGCGTTCGTGTTGAGCGAAAACACCTTGTACACGCGCGACGCGTGGCACACCTTCCTTGGCGGCCTGAACGATCGCGGCGTTGTCTCTGTGTCGCGCTGGTATCAGCGGACGGGGGCGCCATGGGAGGTCTACAAGACCATCGCACTGGCGACGACCGCGCTGCGGGATACGGGCGTGACCGACACGCGGCCGCACATCATGGTGGTGGCCGTCCTCGACAAGCGTCCTGGTGCTGAGAACAAACCGGGGGTCGCGACCATCCTCACCAGCAAGTCGCCATTTTCAGACGCCGATATCTTGGAGATCGAGCGGGTGGCCGGTCTGTTGGATTTCGACATCCTCCTGAGTCCCCGCGGCGCCCTGAACGAGGACTTGGCAGCGGTGGGGGACGCCACCGCGGTCGATAAGTTCATTGCCGGCTTTCCTGTCGATCTGCGGCCGCCGGACGACAATCGCCCGTTCTTTTTCAGGATGGACGCGACGCTCCTCAACGGGCTGCTGACCATGGTGATTTCGGTGGCCGGCGCCCTGATCGTACTGCCGATCGTCTTCAAAGCGGACGTCGGCGCCATCGTGCGGCGGCCGCTGTTGTCGCTGGGGTTCTTGTCGATCGGCCTCGGCTTCATGCTGATCGAAATCTCGCAGATGATGCGGCTGACCCTGCTGCTGGGCCACCCGACGTTTTCGCTCTCGGTGGTGTTGTTCGGCATGTTGTTGTCGAGCGGCGCCGGCAGCTTCATGACCTCCCGCATCGATCCCGACATGCTGGGTCGCGCGTCGTTCCGGCGGCTCGGGGGACTCGTGGTCGTCCTGGTCGGTCTCGGACTCATGACGCCGTCGGTCGTCGATCTCATGCACACATCGTCTACACCCGCTCGTGTGGCCACGGCCCTGCTGCTGCTGGCGCCCGCTGGTTTCCTGATGGGCATGGCGTTTCCGCTAGCCATGACGGTCGCGTCGCGCACGCAGCCGAATCTGACGGCGTGGTTCTGGGGCATCAACGGCGCCGCGTCGGTGTGCGCGTCGGTGATCACAGTTGCGATCGCCTCGAGCTCGGGCATTGCGGCCGCGTGGTGGACCGGCGTCGTATGCTACGTGATAGCGGCGCTGACGATCACGGCGGCGGCGTACACGGTGCGGCGCTGACGACGGACTCCTCTGTGGGCGCCGCCACCTGAATCACCCGCATGCCCCCGGAGGCAGGACTCGTTTATTGAATACCAACGTGAAAGAAGCGTACGCCTAGCTCGCGGGGGTCGCCACCCTTGATTGGTGCTTCCAGCGCAGGCACGAACGTCCTATCGACCGTGAACCTGATCTCGACCATGTCCGAGGTGCCGAGCTGGGCGGCCGTTACCGGGTACTTCAAGACCCGCGCGGGCGCACTGCCGATCGGAATGGTGGCGATGAGGTGGTCGCCGATCTGGACCGCCACCTGCTGAGTCGCAGTGGGAGCCAAGGCGGGGTTGTCAAGCTGCAGCACCAGGGCGACGTCGCGCTTGGGGTTGCGGAATGCGATGGTCGCCTCCTTCTTCGTCCACTGCCACCCGCTGCGACCGGCGCCTTCGGCGAACACCTCGGCGGGATGCCAGCCGTCCCTGTAGACCACGAAAATGTTCTCGGT
>JBCKZS010000100.1:0-5496 GCA_038918905.1 Vicinamibacterales bacterium | reverse complement strand
CATCCCAAGAGCTGGCCAGGCTTCTAAAAGAGGGCAAGGTGAAGCTCTTGGACGTGCGCCCGGAAGAGGAGCATCAGATCGTCCATATCGAGGGGGACCAGTTGCTTGGCGACGAGCTCGTCGCGGAAATCAAGGGAAAATGGCCCAAGAACACCGCCATCGTCCTCTACTGTCATGTCGGCCAAAGAAGCCTGGACGCCGCCTCCTACCTGATCGGCCACGGCTTCACCCAGGCGAGAAGCCTCCGCGGTGGCATCGACGCCTGGTCCAAGGAGATCGATTCCCTCATGCCCACATACTGATGCCCATTGCGCAAACGCCTTATTCGATCCTGCTCATTTCCTGCTATGAGCTGGGGCACCAGCCCCTGGGAGTCGCCTGGGCTTCGGCCTTCCTCAGACAGGCGGGCTTTGCGCCCAGGACCTTAGATGTCTCCACGGAAGGCTTCCAGCAGGAGATGGCTCTAGGCGCTCAATTCATAGGCATCTCCGTTCCGATGCACACCGCCCTGAGCTTGGGGGTTCGCGTCGCCCAACGGATTCGTGGAATCAACCCGAGCTGCCACATATGTTTCTTGGGCCTCTACGCGACTCTGAACGCCGAGTTCTTGCTCGCGTCCGTTGCCGACTCCGTTATCGGCGGCGAATACGAGGCCGCATTGGTTCCGCTCGTCGAGTCACTGGCTTTGCGTCAAAGCAAGGAGATCGCGGGGGTATCGAGGACGGGAACGCTGCAGGCCCCGGTGCTACAACGCCTATCGTTTCCCCTGCCCGCGCGCGATACCCTGCCGGGACTGGAGAGCTACGCTCGGCTGGAAAAGGATGGCGAGCGCCTTCTGGCCGGCCACGTGGAGGCCAGCCGCGGCTGTCTGCACCTTTGCCTGCATTGTCCCATCCCGCCGGTTTATGGCGGCCGCTTCTTTGTGGTCCCCCAAGCGATCGTCCTGGAGGATATTCGCCGGCAGGTGGAGGCTGGAGCCAAACACATCACGTTCGGCGATCCCGATTTTTTGAACGGGCCCGGCCACTCGCTGGCTATTGTCCGCAAGCTGCACCGGGAATTTCCGGAGATTACTTTCGACTTCACCGCAAAAATAGAACACCTCTTGAAGCACCGCTCCATATTCCCGGAGCTGGCGGAGAAGGGGTGCCTATTCGTCATTTCAGCGGTGGAATCTTTGAGCGACGATGTCCTCAGGCGTCTTCATAAAGGCCACACCCGCAAGGACGTTGAAGAGGCCCTCGCCATCCTAAGACGGTCCGGCATTTCGCTGCGCTCTTCCTGGGTGGCCTTTACCCCTTGGACCACTTTGCAGGACTACGTTGAGATGTTGGAGTTCATCGAAAAGGAAGACCTGGTCGACCATATAGACCCGGTCCATCTGTCCATCCGCCTTCTCATCCCGCCCGGCTCAGCACTCCTTTCTCAGGGGGACATGAAGTCATTCCTCAAAGAGCTGGATCAAGCCAATTTCTGTTACCCTTGGAACCATCCAGATCCGCGAATGGATGCGCTGTACCAAGAAGTCAGAAAAGTGGTGGCGCTTGCCGCCGGTGAGAAAGAAGATGCCTGGATTACTTTTCAACGCATTAAGCGTTTAGCGGCCCCGGCACATGGCGAAGTGTCGCTTCCAGATTCAGCGCGGAAGCGACCGCCCCGACTGAGCGAGACCTGGTTTTGCTGCGCAGAGCCGACCGAGGGGCAGGTTGCATCCGTGAATATTTGATTGGGTAGGAGGAACTAATGGATCAAGAAGAAATAAAAATCACGGTTCATCTGGAACCGAAGCGGCCCGACACATGCAAATTCGTCGTCGACCGGCCTGTCTACCCGCAAGGGTTCGCCTCTTTCGCCAAGAAAGAAAGCGCCAAGGGTTCGCCGCTTCCAGAACGGCTCTTCGAAATTCCAGAGGTTGCCGCCGTCCGCCTAACCGGCAACGATGTCACGGTCACTAAACACGGGTCTGAGGAGTGGCGCCCTGTTTCCGGGAAAATCGCCGAAGCGATCCGGGCGCATATCAGGTCCGGGCAGCTGGCGGTGTCGGCGGACTACCAGTCCCAGCTCTTATCGGATGCTGTCATCCGAGCTAAAGTCGAGGAGATCTTTAGAACCCAGATCAATCCTGCCGTGGCAGCGCATGGAGGCCAGGTGGATTTGCTCGATGTCAAGGACAACAAGATATACCTCAAGATGGGCGGAGGGTGTCAGGGTTGCGGCATGGCGGATGTCACGCTGCGCCAGGGGATTGAAGTCGCTATACTGGAACAAATCCCACAGATAGCCGAAATCCTGGACGTGACAGACCACGGCTCAGGCACGAACCCTTATTACGCTCCCTCAAAGAAGTGATATGGATGTGGCCGTGGCCAGCGGACAAAAAGACAATAGTCTGAAATCATTGAGCGCGAAAATAGAAGAGTGCCTTCAACTCAAGTTGACTCCGCTTGCAGTGGCATTCCGAAAGACGGCGCCGGAGGGCGTGTCGCACATTTCGGCGGCCGCACAGGCCGGATGTTCCTACTGGCGGATCGCGGCGGAAGGAAGCGTATTCTACACAGAGGCGGCCGACCACTATAATTGCCCGATCGGGGCGTACACGCATGGAGTCGAGCTTCCACCGGAGCAAGCCGACCAGCTTCAAGCTCTCGTGAACACCATGCTCGGGCTCGAGTCCATCAAGATGGAGGAAATCCCCGCCATCCCGCATCGGACCGAGCCTTTCGGCGTGGCTGTCTACGCGCCATCGGCGTAAATGCCCTGCGAACCCGACGTCGTCTTGATTCGCGGGAACGTCAAACAGATCATGTTGCTAAGCGAAGCCACACAGGCGGCTGGAATAGCCAGCGGGCAGATGACGATGGATAGGCCAACCTGCGCCGTGCTGCCCGAGGCAATCCAATCGGGCAAGGTGGTCGTAAGTTTGGGCTGTATCGGCAACCGTGTCTATACCGGCGCCTGGGAGGATGAAGCTTATTTTGCCTCTCCTGCCGGCCTGATCGGCGCCATCGTTGAGACACTCCCAGCAATCGCTAGGGCAAATAAGGAATTGGAATCGTTCCACCTTTCCAGGCGATAACAATGTCACGAGTTTTACTGCTCCTCCCCACTACTTCTTATCGAGCGCCGGATTTCATCGATGCCGCGCGGCGCTTGGGCGTCGAGCTGACCGTGGCCTCAGAAAAGAAAAACGTCATGGCCTCCAGGAATCCTGACGGATACATGGCGCTTGATTTCGAAAACGCGGAGTATTCCGCCGAGCAGGTCGAAAGAATATCTCGCAATAGTCCTTTCCAAGCGGTTCTTGGAGTGGACGACCAAACAACGATCCTGGCGGCTGTTATTGCGAGGACTCTTGCCTTGAAAAGCAATCCGGTGGAATCGGTGGAGATCTCAAGAAACAAGTTTAAGATGCGCGAACGACTTCAACAAAAAGGATTGGCGGTTCCAGACTACTGGCTATTTCCCCTCGAAGAGGATCCGGTGGAAGTCTCCGGCATTGTCTCATACCCGTGCGTGCTCAAACCCACGATGCTGGCTGCCAGCCAGGGCGTTATGAGGGCAAATGATGAGAAAGGCTTTGTGTCGGCCTGGGAACGGTTGAAGCGCATCATCAACACTGAAAATACCGCGCCTGAAGTTTTGGTTGAGTCGTATATCCCTGGCGTGGAGGTGGCGTTGGAAGGGCTATTGGACAATGGAGTGCTTCGGATGCTGGCACTGTTTGACAAACCAGATCCTCTGGAGGGTCCTTTCTTCGAAGAGACAATTTATGTCAGGCCCTCCAGACTCTCTCGCCAGACTCAAGAGAGAGTCTTCGACTGTGCACAGAAAGCGATCTCAGCCCTAGGACTCACGATGGGTCCGGTGCATGCCGAGTTGCGCGTCAATCAGGAAGGGACGTATGTGATCGAGGTGGCGGCGCGGCCCATCGGCGGCCGCTGTTCGAAGGCGCTCAGATTCGGCCTCGGGGTGTCGCTAGAGGAGTTTATCCTGCGCCAAGCGCTGGATCTCGAGACCGGTGCGCTTGAACCCGACCCCATGCCCTCGGGCGTGATGATGATACCGATTCCCAAGGCCGGGGTGCTGCGCCAAGTCAACGGTTTAGAGGCGGCTAGGGTTGTACCAGGTATCGTGGAAGTCCTCATGATGGCTCATATGGGACAGAAGGTCGTCCCTCTCCCGGAAGGTGCGCGGTACTTTGGTTTCATCTTTTGCCGGGCCAACACTCCGGAATTGGTAGAGCAGAGACTCCGGCAGGCGCATGGGTGTCTTGAGCTCGTCATTGACCCCTTTGATGACCCGGCGCGCATAAGCGCGCCGGGTGTCGCCTCCAAAGCCGTTGGGAAGCGACCAAGACACCTGCCCCTTTATCCACGCATTGCGAAAGCCAGGACGCGGTGCAAACCTAATGAAGCACTCAGACAGCCTCACACCTGGCGAGCATAGCGACATAGTGCTGGTCGGCGGCGGCTTCGGGGCCATGAACGCCGCCTTGTTCCTGGACCGCCAACTCGCAAGAGGACTCAAGGCCGAGATCACCCTCATCAACCGAAACAATTTTTCCTGTTTACACCGCTTCTCGCCGAGGTCGCCGCTTCCTTTGGTGGAGGCCCGCCACGCGGTCAACCCCATCCGTCGAATGTTGAGTAGGGTCCGGTTCATCGAGGGGACGGTTCATGCTTGTGTCTGGAAGGGGGATTCTGTCGGCTCGAAGAGGCCCCTAATACGGCTTGTATTTGGTTACCGGGTCAGCTGACTGAAGTCGCCGCTGGATAGAAGTGCGGCGAGATGATCGGGTGTGGCGCGCGGAGCAGCGTGGTGAAGAGTTCAGCACTGTCGACGCCGCGCTGCTGGGCGGTGCGCAGCACGCTGGCGAGCACCTGCTGCGTGTCCGCGCCGCGCGACGAACGATTGCCACCGCCGCAGACTTTGCGCGTGATGACGGCGGGACGCAGGGCCTGCTCGGCGCGCCAGTTCGTCGCGTCCAGCGCCGGATCCACCAGAAAGCTGAAGACGGCGGGCAATTCGACGCGCAGGTGCCGGGCGAAGCGTTGGTTGTTGGCGAGGGTCCCCGGGTCTTGGAGGACGTCGAGTAGTTGATTGAAGAGATGTCCTCGCGCCACATCGACCCCATGCGGCGAGATCGTGCCGGCGACGCGACGATCACGGACCCGGAGCGCGTGCTGCAAGATCGCGGCGACCCGCGCCGGAAATCGCGTCCGCGGATGATCGTCCTCGAGCGTCCGACACCGTCGGAGCAGATGGCCAAGACAGGTTTGGTGAAACGCCTCGGTGAACTGGCGATAGGGCGCCCAGCCATCGCGGCTGAGACCGCCCGCAAAGTCGGCGCCGAGCACCGCCGCGGCGTCGACAAAGCCGCGGCCGGCCCGAATGGCGTAGACGGTCGTCGTGGCCGTCGCGAAGACCCACAACCAATGCAGCACCGCGGTGACCTTCCAGCCGGTTTCATCCGGGACGACGACCGGACTGGTACGC
>JBCKZS010000099.1:0-5570 GCA_038918905.1 Vicinamibacterales bacterium | reverse complement strand
CGCGGGTGACCGTCACCAGATGGAACGGCGATGTGGCAGAATCTCGCCTGTGAGCGCATTCGCGGGGGAACTCTGCCTGACCGGGGAACGGGACCCCGGCCATCTCGCGCGGATGGCTACCGCCATTTCCGGCTGGGGCTGCGACGCGGCGGGACTCTGGGAGGACGGCCCCGTGGGTCTCGCGGCCCGACTGAGGAGTGCCACTCCCTGGAACCGATCGGACGGTCAACCGGTGGTCGAGACCGGCGTCGTGGCCGTGGCCCACGCGCGGCTCGATGGCCGCGACGCACTGGGCCGCGCGCTGGGTCTCGACGCGACAGACCTCGCGGTGTTGCCCGACAGTGACCTGATCGTCCGTGCGTGGCAGCGCTGGGGGGAGGCCTGCGCCGAGCACCTGATCGGCGACTGGGTCTGTGCGATCTGGGAGCACGCCAGCCAGTCGCTCTGGATCGGGCGCGACGCCGCCGGAAACACCGGCTTGTATTTCTGGCACGACGCCAGGCGGCTGGTGTTCTCCACGAGCCTCAAAGCGTTGCTGGCCCACCCGGTCGTACCTCGTTCGCCGAACCCTTATCGCGTCGCGCGTCAGCTCACAGTTCTCATGGATCCGGCCGACGCGCTGGCAACGGTCTACGCCGGCGTCTCGTGCCTGCCTGGCGGGTTTGCCGTGCGATGCCGTGGCGGCAGGGTCGAGCCCTACGAGTGGTGGCGTCCCCAGGCGCTGCAGGCGTTCGACTGGAAGGACCACCGGGAGTACTACACCGTCTTCCGCGAGCTGTATGCCGCCGCGGTCGCCGACCGCCTGCCGCGCGTGGCCGGACGCCCGGTGGGGCTGATGCTCAGCGGAGGACTGGACTCCGGGTCGATCGCGTCGCTGGCCGCGGCCCGGTTGTCCAGCCGCGGCGAACGTCTCCTGGCCCTGACGTCCGTGCCGCGGTTCAGTCCCGACGGCGCGACCGCGCGCCGCATCGGAGACGAGGAACAGGGGGCTCGGGCGACGGCCCGGCATGTGGGGCATACCGACGTCATTCCAGTCCGCTGCGAAGACGTGGGCATTGTCGAATCCCTCCAGGAGATGTTGGAGGTCCATGATCGACCGCTGCACGCGGCCGGCAACTACTACTGGATTCGTTCGATCCTGCGTCTGGCCGCATCGCGGGGCGTCTGTGTCCTGCTGACCGGCCAGGGTGGGAATGCCACGGTCTCCTGGACCGGCACGGGGTTCCTGCGGCCGCTGTTGCGGGCCATGCGCCGGGCGGTCGGCCCTCGGCATTCGCGCGTGCCGTGGGACGGACTGTCCGCCATCCATCCCGCATTCGCCAGATCGCTGCGTCTGGGCGATCGCCTGAGGGAGATTGGCGCCTATGCGCAGGTGACCGGCCATCAGGCCCGCCACCCCAGAGTCGTCGACTTCCGCCTGGCGCGTCTTGGGTCGGCCTCACTCGGTGCGCTCTGGATGGAATGCGGCGCGGCCCACCAGTTGGACGTGCGTGATCCCACACGCGACCGTCGCCTGGTCGAGTTCTGCTGGCGCGTCCCCGATCGCGTTTTCTGGGCCGGAGGCGTGCAGCGCGGCCTGATTCGAAAGGGGATGGCCAACGACCTTCCACGTGACGTGCTTCTTGGTCGTCGCAAGGGCCTGCAGGCGGCGGATCTCGGCCATCGGGTGCTCGCCGACCGTGCGGCGGTCAAAGCCGCGCTCCTTCGACTCGACACCCATCCCGTGGCACGGGAATGGCTCGATGTGCCTGCGATGCACTCCACATTGGATCAGCTCGAACGGGCGGTGACGCCGCACAGTACGCTGACCGCTCAGTCCGTGCTGATCCGTGGGCTGGGCGTCGGCCTGTTCCTGACGCGTTTCTAGACCCATGCGCGGGGCATTCGAGTCTTCGTCCTGGCTGGTGCACCGGGCCTTTGGCCTGCGCATTCAGTCGCGTCTCCACTGGCTCCCCCTCAGGCCCGTCGACGATCCAGGCCCGCGCCCCGACGTCATCGTCGAGTTCGGCCGCGTGCCTGCTGGTCTTGGAGAACTCGCCTCTCGCACTGCGCGTTTCGAGGCCCTGCCGGGCCGCCTGCTCTTCAAGACCAGGACCATCGCCAACTATCTGGTTGAGGGTGGACGCCGGATTCTCATTGAACCGAAGCCTGGCGCCGGCCGATGGGAACTCGGCAACCTCCTGCTCGGAGCCGTGACCGGCGGCGTTCTGATTCAGCGCGGAACCCTGGCGCTCCACGGGTGCAGCCTCGAAACACCCGATGGCGCGGTAATCGTCTGTGGCCCGTCCGGCGCGGGAAAGTCGACATTGGCGATGCTGCTGCTGGATCGCGGGTTTCGAATCCTCGATGACAACATCGCCCCGATCGTCTTCGGCGGCTGCCCCGAGGTCCTTCCGGGTTCCGGGTTCCTTCGGCTGACGCGCGAGACTCTGTCGATGATCCGGAAGACCAGTCCCGGCCCGTCCTTTCAGGCGCCTCTCGTGCACAAACATATCCACCTGCTGCGCCCCGAAGAGCACTGCGCGACTCCGAGAACGGTGCGGCACATCTTCCTGCTTGACCGGACCCGCGAAGCGCTGTTGTCGGCGCTGCCGGCTGGGGACAAGCTGGCCCTGATTCAGCGCCACACGTTTATGGGCGGGATGGTGCAGGGGTTGGGCAAACGCATCGAGCAATTCCGGCAGGGCCTCGACCTCGCCAACGCGGTGCCGATCAGTCGCCTGGGACACCCACCGCATCTCCGCAGCGACCGATGGGCGGATGCCGTGGCAGGTCTGCTTCACCGCAGCCAGATCCGTGTATAATCACTCACGTATGATGGCTCCAATCGTTCCCGATGTCTCAACCGTCGTCGAGGTCAATCCCGGAGTGCTCCTCGGCGATATCGAGGGCGAGGCGGTGGCCTTGAACATGGCCTCCGACGCGTACCTGCATCTGAACAGCAGCGGCACCTTCGCCTTCGGCCAAATCGACACCGCCGGGTCGATGTCCGTTGGACAGTTGTGCCAGGCTCTCCGGCGGGAATACGCTGTCGACGAGGAAATCTGTCGGAAGGAAGTGGGCGAGTTTCTGGCTCGCTGCCTTGAGCTTGGACTCCTGCGTGTAATCGGCAACGACAAGTGACTGAAGGAGGATACGGACGATGAAAGGCTCACCAGAAACCCGCGTCGGTGCGGGACCCGCCCCTGTGGACACCGAGGCTCGTCAGGAGACGAAGACTTGGGTCACTCCGGTCGTGACTGAGTTCTCGGTCACCGACGCCACTCAGGGCTCGCTTGGCTTTGTACTCGACGGCGGTGCCTACAGTTGATCAGCCTGTGATCAGCCTGCACTGACCCCAGGCCCATGGCGAACGTCGTCATGGCGTGGGAGTTGGGCCGGGGCTTTGGGCACCTTTTTCCCATGGCCGCGGTTGGAGAGGCCTTTCGCCGGCAAGGGCACTGCGTGACGGTCATCATCCCCGAACACACCCGGGGACCTGAGCTTCTGCTTGCGGTGGGTCTTCGCGTGGAAGAGATCCCGCTGGAGCAGGCGCCGCCTCGTGCGTTTCCGATTTCGGTCAACTACTCCGCCAACCTGCTGCGCAATGGTTACTGGGATCCGGCGACCGTGCGAAGCAGGGTCTCATCCTGGCGTGCGGCACTGGCACGTCACCAGCCGGATCTTCTCCTCTGCGACCACGCGCCCGCGGCTTTGCTCGCCAGCCGGGACGCGGTGTATCCGCGGGCGGCGATGGGGACAGGTTTTACGCTCCCTCCACTGTCAACGCCGATGCCGGCCCTGCAGCCCTGGTTCTTGATGCCTGCCGATCGCCTGACCGAGGCCGACACGGCGCTTCTGGGCGCCGCCAACCCGGCGCTCGACCAGCTCGGTCTTGCGCCCCTCGACACGGTGGCATCGATGTTCGACACCGTCGCGCGGTTCCTCTGCATCGAATCCGAACTCGATCACTACACGAGTCGATCGGGAGAGCTCTACTGGGGCGCGATGGCGCCCCCAGCCTCGCTCGGGCTGGCGCCGGTTCCGCCTGAGGCGCCGGACTCTTTTGTGTTCGTGTACCTGACGGCGAGCAATCGGTTTTTCGGGCCGGTGCTGGACGCGCTCGATCGACTGGGACTTCCGGTGCTGGCGTACGTGGGTGGCGGGGCCCCGGCCTCGGACCCGGCGTGCCGTGTGCCATCGACCATCACGTACCTGACCGCGCCGACCGACCTTTCGAAGGTGGCGTCCCGCTGCCGCCTGGCGATCACCCACGGAGGCACGATGACGACGTCCAGCCTGCTCAAGAACGGCCTCCCGCTCCTGATTTGTCCGGAGGATCTCGAGAAGGCCATTCTCGGCGCCCGTCTTGCAGCACAGGGGCTTGCGCGGTCGATGAACTGGTTCTCGCCGGTGATGGAGGATCTCGCCCCCGTCATTGCGTCGATGATCGACGACTCAGATCGATCGGAGAGCCGGCGCGCCTTCGCGGCGAAATACGCCGGGGTCGCGAGTGAATCGGTCGCCAGTCAGATTGTCGTCCGTTGTGAAGCGAGCGCTCGACAGGGGCGCCATGACTAGACGGCCGTTCTGGGTACGGTCCGCAGTCGCGGACGGTGGTTCGCTGCTGGGCGAGGGTTGGACCGTCCGGACGCTCAAGAAGGACTTCCCAGGCTACATGGGGGTGGTGAGCGCCTACGTCTCGACGCTGGAGGCAGGCTGCATTCCCCACGAGATTCACCACCACGACGACGAAGAAATCTTCGTGCTTCTGAACGGCGAACTGGATCTGTTGACTCCCGACGGCACCCACCACCTTGGCACCGGGAGCATCGTCTACCACCCGCCTGGTCAGCAGCACACGATTCGCGGCGCGAGCGCGGAGCGCGCGGAGTTTCTGGTGTTCAAGTGGCTGAGGCCGGGCCTGGCGCGGGCCCGATCCGCCGACAGAGCGCTGGTGTCGGATGCCTCGGGCCGTTCACCCTGGAGTGAGGCCGGAGGCATCCGACGACACCGCGCCTGGGAGCCGCACCCATTGGCTGCCGGTGGCACCCTGGTCGCCGACATCATCGAGATCCCCGCTCAGACGGGTTATCCCGTCCACGCGCACGACCACGACCTCCTTCTGGTGCTCCTCCAGGGGCAGCTCTGTGGCGTGGGCCACACGACGCAGGCGCCGGCCGTGGTGTACTACCCCGCAGGCACACCCCACGGCGCTTCGCCGTCAAACCCGGATCCGATCCACCTGATCGCCTTCGAGTTTCACCGGCCGCCCGCCGCTCCCTGGCTGTGATTGGACAGGGGAGCCACGACCTGGTTTCCTTCTTCTGCTTCTTCCTACTTCCTGGCCGCCTTCTGCTTTTCCACCATGGCGGCGACATCCGCCATCAACTGCTTCGCGTCGTACGCGATGCCGTCCTTGGTCGTCCTCGATAAGCGCGGCCGGCTGCCGGCCAAAGTCGCCGAAGTACACGCGATCGCCCGGGAACGCCACCACGCCGGCGCTGTCAAACAGCACCGGCGACAGGGGACCGCGACCGGCCGTCCGCGCGCCGGCTTGCGAGGACCAGGCGTCCTCAGGCTGACGCCGA
>JBCKZS010000098.1:0-5745 GCA_038918905.1 Vicinamibacterales bacterium | reverse complement strand
GTTGTTTGATTACATCGAAGTATTCTATAACCGACGGCGCCGGCATTCGACACTCGGACAAATCAGTCCAGCGGCGTATGAACGGCGGACTCAAGCGGCGTAACTAAACCGTCCACGAAACCGGATCAAGCTCAGACACATCGCCTTATGACTAAATACATCCCGTCCGGCGTCCAGGTATCGATTGACTCCGGCCCCCTGCAGCCGGTCGTGAACGCCGTTCGACGGATTTGTCCGTATTTCTGCATCCTGGCCATCGTGTTGCTGACCGGCACGCGGGCGTTGACGCACGCCCCGTCGTCCGCCATTTTCGCCGCGTCGTATGTCTTCACCGACCTGGGCCTGCCCAAAGGATCGGTCGCCATCGGCGCGTACTTGGGCGGCGCCGACATCAACAACAACGGTTTGATCGTCGGAGCGTGGGCCTGGCCCGGCCGGTTTGGAGCGCCCGGCCCGTGGCCGGACAACTCGATTCATGGATTCAGGTGGAACTATGGAGTGTTAACGGAGGTCAGCATTCCCGCCGCCATTCTCGATCAGGAACCATTTCTGACCGGATGTCGGCCCGATAATCCGCCCAGCCAGACCGCCTCGTGCAGGGTCGTGGACGTCCTTCCACGGGCGATCGACGACATCGGCAGGATCGCCGGCATCTTCACCGTGCGAAGAACACTGTGCGAAGCCGGCGTCTGCGGGGATGGTGGCGGGTGGAACCGTGGCTTCCTCATGCCCGACGGCGGCGCCGCGACCATGATCGGCTGTCCCTCCGGTGGGTGCCTCGGCGGCCTCGCCAACGTCTGGGGTCTGAACATTGCGGGCGTCGTCAGTGGTGACTACACAACCGGGGACGGCGTGACCACCGTGTATCAAACCCATGGTTTCAGGGGCGCCACGTCGCTGGATTATCCGGGCGCCACGTCGACACAGGCGAGGGGCCTGAACGGCGCGTTCGACATGGACGTGGTGGGGTTCTACCGTCCGAATCAAATGTCGTCTGTGCTGCGGGGATTCCTGTTCCACCTCGGTTCCTTCCTCCCGATCGACGTTCCTGAGTCGTCACTCACTATGCCCGCAGCGATCAACGACGCCCGCGACATCGTCGGAACGTACGGGGATGGCGGTGGGTGGCACGGCTTCGCCTGGCCGAATGCCCCACTCGGGACTGCCGTGAAGATCACCGATGGCACCGTCGAGATGCAGCAACCGCTCGGGAACAACGACTCCGACGAGATTGTCGGCATCGTGGTGACGGCTACCGGGCAGCGATTCGTGCTCGCCACCGAGCGCACGGCCACCGGCGCGGCCGTGACGACCGGTATCGCAACCGACATCACGACCACGAGCGCGACGCTGAACGGCACGGCGAATCCAAACGGGACCGCGACGACCGCGAACTTCGAGTATGGGCTGACGTCCAGCTACGGGAGTACGACGCCGGCGCAGACGCTGGGGTCGGGGAACGCCGCCGTGGCGATCGGCGGCGGGGCCCTCGCGTCGCTGTCCTGCAACACGCTGTACCATTTCCGCGCGAGGGCGACGAATACCGGCGGTACGACGGCCGGGTCGGACGCGACGTTCACGACCGACGCGTGTGTCCCGCCGGCGATCACGACGCAGCCGACGAATCAAACCGTGGTCGCGGGCGGCACGGCGACGTTCACGGCGGCGGCGGGCGGGAATCCGGCGCCGACCGTGCAGTGGCAGGTGCGCACGAACGGCGGGTCGACGTTCAGCGACATCAGCGGCGCGACGTCGACGACGTATGCGTTCACGACCGTCGCGGGTGACACCGGCAAGCAGTTCCGGGCCGTGTTCACGAACGGCATCGGCAGTCCGGCGACGAGCACCGCCGCGACGCTGACGGTGAACACCTCGTTGCCGACCATGACCGCGAGCCCGACGACGCTGCAATTTGGGGCGATCAATACGGGTGGCGGCACGCTGGGGTCAAAGACTGGCAGCCAGCAAGTCACGCTGACGCAAACCGGCACCGGCACGGTGGGGTGGACGGCGACGGCCAATCAGCCGTGGCTGCAGGTGACGTCGGGGTCGGGCACCGGGACGGGCCGGTTCACCGTGAGCGTGGTGAGTGCCGCGGGGCTGCCCGCGACCGGCACGGTGACGGGGACCCTCACGGTCGCGGCGCCGGCCGCGCTGAGTAACCCGACCGTTACCATCACGCTGACGCTCTCGGCGCCGAACACCACGAGTGCACCCTTCGGGCAGGTCGACACGCCGCTTCAGAGCGCGACCGGCGTCGTGGGCGCGATTGGCGTCACCGGCTGGGCGCTCGATGACGTGGGGGTGGCGAGCGTCCGGATCTACCGGAATTGTCTGGGGTTCGACAATTCGGACAGTTGTCAGGAGATCCTCGGCCAGAGCGTCGTGTTCGTGGGCGAGGCGGCGTTCCTGGCCGGGGCGCGGCCCGATGTCGAGGTGGCGTTCCCGTCGTTCCCCAACACGCACGCCGCGGGGTGGGGCATGCAGATTCTGACGAACATGCTGCCGCACCTGCCCAACGGGCAGTTGTACGGGGGCCAGGGCGCCCTGACGGTGTACGTGATCGCGACCGATCTCGAAGGCCGGGTGAAGGTACTGGGGCGATCGTCGGATCCGGCGAGCAGCGAGTTCGCCGTGCCGACGTTCCTCACGATGGGCAACGACACGATCGCCAAGCCGTTTGGCACGATCGACACGCCGGCGCTCGGCGCGACGGTGAGCGGCACGATCGCCAACTTCGGGTGGGTGCTCACGCCCGACAGCAACACGGTCGCCGATGCGGGCGACATCCTGATGGCCCTGAGCGGCGCGGGGATAGTCGTCTACATCGACGGCATCCCGACGGCCACCGTGGCGTACAACCAGTGCCGGGGCACGGTGGGCACCCCGGTGCCGGGTGGCGCGTTCTGCAACGATGACATCGCGAGCATCTTCGGCCAGCCCACGCCGCGGGCGCTGTTCACGCCGCGGTCGTCGAACCCGACGCGCTATCGGAATCTCGACGCGGGCCGCGCCGCCATCGGCGCGTATGTGCTGGACACGACGACGTTGTCGAACGGGTTGCACACGATCGCGTGGGGCGTGAAGGACTCGGCCACGCGCGAGGAAGGCATCGGGTCGCGCTTCTTCACAGTGCTCAACAGTGGCGCGGACGCGGTCGCGTCGGATCAACCCGCGCAGGTGCGCGCGCTGGCGTCGGCGATCGAGGGGCTGCCGGCGTCGGCGGGGCCGGTGTGGGGGCGCACGGGGTTTGGCCTGACGACACCCTGGCAGGTGATCGTGCCCGACGCCGAAGGGCAGAGGTACGTGCGGATGCCGGAGATGGGCCGCGCCGAGCTGTGGTTTGAGGCGGGCGTGGAGGCCGGCTACCTCGTGGTGAATGGGACGCTGCGGGATCTGCCGGTGGGCTCGACACTGCTCGAGCGGCGATTCGCGTGGGCGCCCGGGCCGGGGTATCTGGGGACGTATACGCTCGCGTTCCTGCGCGACGGCGAGCGGACCGATGTGCAGGTCACGATTGCGCCGGCGCGGGTCGCCGTGCCCGGCGAGTCGGCCGTGCGGATGCATCTCGATCGCGCGACCCAGGTGTCGGGTCGCCAGGTGACCGTGGAGGGGTGGGCGCTGGATCCGGACGCGCCGATCGGCAGTGGCGTGGGCGCGGTGCACGTGTGGGCTCGGAAACGTGCGACGTGCGGCGTGCGCGGTGCGGCGTGCGCGGAAATCGCCTCCGAGTTCATCTTCCTGGGCACCGCCGACCTCGGGATCGCGCGGCCCGACGTGGCGGCCGCCCACGGCGCGCCGTTCTCGCACGCGGGCTTCCGGCTGATGGCTACGGTGCCGGAAGGCGAGTGGGAAGTGACAGCGTACGTCTGGGTGGAGCGCACCGGGCGGTTTGAAGACGCCCGGAGCGCTACGGTCATCGTCAGATAGGGTCCAGGGGTCCAGGGTCCGGTCGTCGACGAGCCGGGCAGCCTCCCCGATCGCTTCAAGATTCCGCACGACCGCATCGATGGTCTTTGAGAAAGGCCGGCGGTGCAGGATCGCATCCCGGGGGCGGCTTCACGTCGATGATCGCCGCGCCGCCCCTCCCGCGGCGGGATACCATTCGAGTGTGGCGCCGAGCTCTTCGCCTGTGGTCGACGCGTTCCGCACGACGTTGGACCTGTTTGACACGGGGCTCGCCCTGATGCGCCAGAACCTGCGTCGGGAGCACCCGGATGCGACCGAGCACGACATCGATCGACGGCTCCGACAGTGGCTCCAGGATCGCCCGGGCGCCGAATCCGGCGACTGTCCAGGGCGGCGCGTCGATCTGGGTGCCCGACTCGCGTGATCCCGCTCGAAGTGGCGCGACGCCGGATCGACGCCGATCTCACCCGCGTCCACGTCCGATTTGCGCTGATCGGCGGTCTCGCGGTCTCGGTCCGGACCGCCGAGGCGGCGCAGATTCGCGATCAGGCTCGTCGTCGTGGTCGGGGCGACTGAGGGCATCGTAGGACTCCAAGCGATGCGGGGTGATGGCGAGGTCGCGGACGCAAGTGGCTCTGCACGCCGTTGGGCGCAGGGCCGTCTGTCTGAGCAGGGGGATGATGTCGACTCGGGAGGGCGCTAATACGGCTATCGTCTCAATGTTGGCGACCGCTGAAGCCCGAAGAGTCGCTTTGCCCTTTTTCGCCTTGGATGGTGCGCGTGGCGCATTCGTCCACACAGAGGATTCCAGGACGCGGCGGGCGGATTCGCTACGGCTTACCCAATTCAACCTGGCGGTTTGATGATGCTACGAGAAGAATTGCCGCATCTCGGTCACGACAACATCGAGTTTCGCTTGACGTAAGGCGCAGACTTTCTTGAGGACCAGCGTCGAGTGGACGGTGAAGAGCTTGCCGGGCTTCACGATTGATTTCGTCGGCAGCACGCCATCGACGCAATCGTTCTCGCCGATCGTGAGCGGACCGTCGTCTTCGACCTGGGAAGTAATCGCCGCGAGAACGACATCCTGCATGCCGTCGTTGAAGGCATTGGGCGAGACGACGAGGGCCGGGCGCCGTTTCGACGAGCTGAGATCAGTGAAGGGGAAGAGAACGAGGACGATGTCGCCGCGCTTATAGCGTGTCGTAGACGGCATCGGCGGGATTGTTCCAGAACTCAAAGCTCTTCTCGGCCGCCTTCAGCCAGGCAAGCGTCTCGCGGATGTCGCGGAGTTCGTCGTCGGAGAACACCGTGTAGATCTTGTCGGGCCGCGCGCCCTCGACCTTCTCGAGCGGCTCGAAGACACCGTCCTTGTACGCAACTTTGATGCTCATATCGTCAACCAAATTATATGCGATCTCTTCGCCGGCGATCCTCCGGGTTTTCCCTGATGGACGCGCCGACCAATGAGCCGGTCAACATCGGCAATCCCACGGAGCTCACGATCGAGAGCCTGGCGCGGACGATTCTGAAGATGACCGGCAGCGCGAGCCGCATCGTCCATCAGCCGCTGCCCGAGGACGACCCGAAGGTGCGCAAGCCCGACATCACGCGGGCGCGGGACATTCTCGGATGGGAACCGAAGGTCGGCCTCGAAGAGGGGCTGACGAAGACGGCGGTGGGTGGCATGGCGCTCAGCGTCGTCGGCATGCTGCTCGCCTCAGCCGGCTATCTGCCGCCCGTCTCGGGCGCCATCGCGCAGGAAGCGATCGATGTGTTCGCGGTGCTGAACGCCCTTCGCACGTCGGTGCGGCCTCGGGCGCTGACCGACTACTG
>JBCKZS010000097.1:0-6040 GCA_038918905.1 Vicinamibacterales bacterium | reverse complement strand
ATGGGAAATCTGCTCCTGCAGCAGAAGCAGTCCGTTCAATAAGGATTCAGGGGGAGGTGGACACCCCGGCACATACACGTCCACGGGAATCACGCGATCGACACCTTTGACCACGTGATACCCATGCCGGAACGGGCCGCCGGAGTTCGCGCACGAGCCCATCGACACGGCCCACTTGGGATCGGGCATCTGGTCGTAGATGCGCAACAACATCGGCGCCATCTTGATGGTGACCGTGCCGGAAATGATCATGAGGTCGGCGTGGCGGGGTGACGCCCACGGCACCATGCCCAGGCGCTCGACGTCAAACCGCGACGCAAAGGTGGCCATCATCTCGATCGCGCAGCAGGCCAACCCGAACGTGACGGGCCACACCGAGGACTTGCGCGCCCAGTTCAGGAACGCGTCGGTGGCCGTGGTCAGGACGAATCCGCCGGGAAAGTGGTGCAGGCCTTCGGTCAGCGCCTCAAACATGGACGAGTGTTTGTCGCCACTCTCTGGACGGGTCTTGTGCAGGGCCTGCCACTCCTGCAGAGCCTTGAAGTCTTTCCAGACGGGCGCTGGCACGACGGGAATCGGGCGCTTTATTTCCAATCGAGAATCCCTTCGCGATACGCATACACCCATCCCAGGGTCAGCAGGCCCACAAACACGCCCATCGTCGCCAACGCCCAGAGCCCCAACTCACGCAACACCAGCGCCCAGGGAAAGAGGAACACCGCGAGCGCGTCAAAGACAATGAAGACCAGCGCGACCAGGTAGAAGCCAACCGGAAACTGGACCCACGCCGTGCCGATGACCTCGGCGCCACATTCGTAGTTGTCTGTCTTGGCTCGATACGGCCGCGAGGGCCGAAGCAGCCAGGCCGTGATCAACGAAACCGTCGCGAAGCCGACGATCAGCGCGAAAAAAATCAGAACGGGCAGGTAACCGGTCACCGCTGAAGCATGTCCTTCCCGCGAACGCGTGCAGTATATCGCACCTTCACCGCGCGCCGCTGGGATGGCTCACCACCTCCTGCAACCACGTCAAGGTGGCCTCTCCCGCCGGCCAGCTTCCCGCGCTGTGTTTCACGACCGCGGGACCCAATCCGGCGCCCACCGCCACCGGCAACCATGTTTCCACGTCGGCCACCGGCCACGGCGTCTTCGCGGACGCGCGCAGGAGCGCGAGTCTCGCCGCCCATCGTTCGCTCTGGACGAGGCCGTGCGCTGACAACGTGGGAAACGACTGCCCGACGATGATGAACAGCAGGCCCACTACACCAAGCGCGGCGGGAATCAGGAGCAGCGCGCCCCCGAGCGGCGCCAGCCACGTCGCAAACAGCACCGCGGCCACCAGCGCCAGCGCCATCACGAAACCGCCCGACGCCGAAAGCCCGCGGCTGGCCCACGTGCGCTCGGCATCCACGAGACCCGTGTCCTTCACTTCCTGCACCAGGGCCGCTTTGAACGGGCCCATCACCCCAGTCACGCGCCGCAACGCCTCTTTCAGATCGAGCACGCCGTGTTTCATGTGCAGCCACAAGACGTCCATCACCACCTGCTCGTGTGGGCGCAGCTTCACCGCCGAGGAGCCCGCGTTCACGACGACCACCTGGAACTGCGGCTTCCCTTTGGCGCCCTCGGTCCTGGCTTCCTTGATCCGCAACACGCCGCGCGAGGCCAGCTCGACGAACGTCGCCAGCACCTGCGGCAGGCCCACGCGGACCCGTCCGTGGCGCACCGCCGTGGCGATCGCGGCGGGTGCCGAGCCTGCCTCTGCCGGAAGAATCGTGGCGCGGTCGATCGCCGGCCGGTGATACCGCACGGCCATCATGCCCACCACACCCACGCCGGACACCAGCAGGATGATGGCCGCCACGACAAACGCGGGCGCCAGATCCGCCGCCCGTTCCGCCTGCCCTTGCCAGGTCGGCGGCGCCATCGCCATCGTCGTCGCGTCAAACACCTCGGTCAGTTGCGCGCTTTCGTGAACGCGCACGTTCTGTTTTTCGGCGACCCAGGCGTCGCCCCCGGCCCGGAACGTCCAGCCGTCCCGGTTGAGGTGCGGCAGCTCAAGCCGCGTGGCGGACGCCGGCGCGTGAATCACTACCCGCGCCAATCCGATTTCGTAGCGATGCCGCGCGGGCAACACCTGCCAATCAAGACGCGCGCGGTTGTTGGTCCGCGTCAGGGCGCCCATGGCGCGATACTGCAGGGTAAACGTGTGCGTCCGATCGATCGTGTCGGCGAAGCGCCAGATCACACGCAGGTCGCGGCCGCGGCGGATGCGGATCTGGCCGCGATTGCGGCCCTCTGACAGGACCTGACCATCCATCGAGGCGGTCACGTCAATGAGTCCGTCGGTGCGGCGCCCTGGGATGACCCGTTCCACCTCCGAGAACGTCTTCCTGGTGAATCTGAACGCCACCGTCTCGGTGACGTCGATCGACCCGTCCGGCAGGACGGACAGCGTGACCTCGAACCGCTCGGCGCGCAGGCCGCGGGTGGGCGCCTGCGCGGCCACGATCGACGGCCATCCCAGCAGGGCCACACACAGAAGGACGCGGAATTTCATCCGCCTATTATGTCGTCTCCCACCGCCGCGCGAAGACCCGCGCCGCCCCCAGGAACACGGCCGTCAGGCACAACGGTGGTGCCCTGTCGGTTGTTACCGCTCGTGGTCCTTCTGCATCGCCTTGAGCGCCTTCGCCATCACCTTGCTGTGGCGCTTCTGCTCAAGCAACGCGCGCTCATTGAGTCGCCGGTCGAGTTCCTGGCGTTCGGCCTGCAGCTTGAGGAAGTTCTCGTAGCGGGCCGCGTCCAGGGTGCCGTCCTCGACGGCGGCCTTCACCGCACAGCCGGGTTCCCGCGCGTGACGGCAATCGCGGAACCGGCACCGCTCCCCCAGGATCGCAAGTTCGCCGAACGTTTCGTCGAGTCCGCCGTCCACGTCCCACAACTGCAGCTCGCGCATGCCCGGTGTGTCGATGACCAATCCGCCACCCGGCAGCGCAATCATCTGACGGTGCACGCTGGCGTGGCGGCCACGACTATCCGACTCGCGCACCGAACGTGTCGGCAAGACCTGTTCCCCTACCAGGCGGTTGACGATGGACGATTTTCCGGCGCCGGAAGAACCCAGGAGCGCGACGGTCTGCCCCGGACCCAGAAACTCCTGAAGGGTCTCGAACCCCTGCCCGGTCGCGGCGCTGATCGCCAGCACCGCCACGTCGGGCGCGAGCGCGCGCACCAGGGCCACCGCCTCCTCCACGTCGTCGGCCACGTCGGACTTGTTGAGAATCACCACGGGACGCGCGTGGCTCTGGCGGGCCAGCAACAGATACCGCTCGATGCGTTTGGGATTGAAGTCGCCGTCCAGACCTGACACCAGAAACACCGTGTCGATGTTGGCCGCGACGACCTGTTCTTCGGTCCAGCCGCCCGCCGCCTTGCGCGAGAAGCGGCCCAGGCGCGGCAACACCGCGCGAATCAGACATCGTCCGCCGTCGTCGAGCCGGAGCGCGACCCAATCGCCGACGGCGGGCAGTTCGTGTCGACCCGCGGCGAGGTGTTTCAGGCGCCCCGCGGCTTCAGCCAACTGCTCGCCCTGTTCGGTCAGCACCCGATATACGTGGTTGTGTTCGAGCGCCACACGGCCCGGAACCATGTCGGGCGCGGCCCAGGCCTCAAAGGCGTGCGCGAAATGGTCGTTCCAGCCAAGGGCGGCAAGTGACGGCACGCGACATGGTGGCACGGTCAACCAACCGGCGGGAATCCCCGTCAACTGGCCAGACCGAGCCGGCCGATGGTGGGGCGCGCGTCCCCGATGCGGGATTCGGTTTTCCCAAAAGCGCACCACGCCCCGGTACAACAAAAGGGGGCAAAGAGCCGTAACGCGTTGAATCCACGATATTTAATAGGAGTGGCCCACATGGCACCGAGTCTTGCATACCATATGGGCATGGCGATGGATGTCCAGCGTGACCCGGCGATTCTGAAGAGGAAGAAGAGACGGCAGGCGATGCTCGCCGGCCTCGGTGTGGTGGCCTTGATTGCGATCTCCGTGTGGGTGATGAACCTGGAGCCCGCGGCACCGACCGTTGATGCCAATGCCGCGTGGACCGGCAAGGTGGTGCGTGGGTCAATGGTGCGCGAGGTGCGGGGCTCGGGCACGCTGGTGCCGGAAGACATCCGCTGGATCACGGCGACGACCTCGGGGCGGGTGGAGCGTATCCTGTTGCGACCTGGCGCCATGGTGACGGCCGACACGGTGATTCTGGAACTGAGCAACCCGGACTTGCAGCAGGGAGCGCGCACGGCAAAACTGGCGTGGCGATCGGCCGAAGCCGCGCTGCTCAACCGGCGAGCGGACCTGAGCACGCAGCGGCTGCAACTGGAGACGGCAGTGGCCAACGCGCAGTCCGACCTGGAGCAACAGGAACTGCAATACGAGGCCGACCTGCAGTTGAACAAGGAAGGCATTGTGGCGGCGCTGCAGTTGCGGCGGAGTCAGGCGAACGTGGACCGGGCCAAAAACGCGCTGGCTCTGGAGCAGAAGCGCCTGCAACTGAGCCGCGAGGGTGAGGCCTCGCAGATCGCGCAGCAGGAAGCGGAAGTGACACGCACGCGCGCGGCGTACGAACTGCAGGCGCGCAACGTCGCGGACCTTCGGGTCAAGGCGGGCATGAGCGGCGTGTTGCAGGTGGTGCCGGTGGAACGGGGTCAGCAGGTCGGCGCGGGCAGCAACATCGCGCGTGTGGCCGACCCCACCCGCCTTAAAGCGGAGATTCGCGTGTCTGAAACGCAGACCCGCGACGTGCGGGTGGGACAAGTGGCGGAGATCGATACGCGGAACGGCAAGGTCCGGGGGTTTGTGTCGCGCATCGACCCGGCGGCCCAGGGCGGCACGGTGGGCGTGGACGTCACGTTGGAGGGCGAATTGCCCCAGGGCGCGCGGCCGGACCTGAGCATTGACGGCGTGATTGAACTCGAACGGCTGGAAAACGTCTTGAAGGTGCAACGGCCTTCATTCGGGCAGGACAACGCCCTGGTGCAGTTGTATCGGGTGGGCGTCGGCGGCGAGGCCGTGCGGGTCAGTGTCAGACTGGGACGGTCTTCCGTCAGCGAGATGGAAATCGTCGAAGGCCTCAACGAAGGCGACGAAGTGATTCTTTCGGACATGTCAGCGTATGACGCGTTCGACCGTGTGCGGATAGGACGACGGTAGGGCAGGGGCCGGGGCGGGGTGCCCAGGCAATCAGCAGACCGCGCGAAGGCGCGGGATTGAAAGGCCGGCCATGAGTTCACCGGGACAGCTGCTTATTCAGCTTGATGGCGTGACGAAGATCTTCTATACCGACGAGGTGGAGACCCACGCGCTTGCGGGCGTCCATCTCGAGATTCAGCGCGGCGAGTACATCTCGATCGCGGGCCCCTCGGGCTGCGGCAAGTCGACCCTGCTCTCCATCCTGGGCCTGCTCGACACCCCCACCGAAGGCACCTACATCCTCAACACGCGCCCGGTCGCGGACCTGCCCCTCTCGGAGCGCGCGCGTGTGCGCAACCGCGAGATCGGGTTCATCTTCCAGAGCTTCAATCTGATCGGCGACCTCACGGTCTACGAAAACGTCGAACTGCCGCTCACCTACCGCGGTATGAAAGCCGCCGATCGGAAGGAACGCGTCATGGCGGCGCTCGAAAAGGTCGGGATGTCGCATCGCGCGAAGCACCTGCCCAGCCAGCTCTCGGGCGGCCAGCAGCAGCGCGTCGCCGTGGCCCGCGCCGTCGGCGGTTCCCCGTCCATCCTGCTGGCTGACGAGCCGACCGGCAACCTCGACTCGAAGAACGGCGAAGCGGTCATGGAGCTGCTGCACGAGCTGCACCGTGACGGCGCCACCATCTGCATGGTCACGCACGATCCGCGGTACGCGCGCAACGCCGAGCGCTCCATCCACCTCTTCGACGGTCGCGTCGTCGAGGAAGACGCCGCCCGCGTCGGTCAGAAGGATCTCGAGGAACGCGGCTTCCACCTGGACCGCTAGAGCGGTTTTCAGGAT
>JBCKZS010000096.1:0-6191 GCA_038918905.1 Vicinamibacterales bacterium | reverse complement strand
ATGACGTAGGGCCTAGTAAACGAAGTGGCGTTCATTACATTCCAAAAAAGTCTCGGGCCGCGTCGAGGATCTTCTCGTCCACTTCCAGGGCCCCCCTCTCTCGGGCGAATCTCTCGATGCCGGTCCGCGCCATGGGACGGACGAACTCGGGAATGTTCGCGAGCCGCGCTTCGGCGCCGGAAGTCCACCGGACTGGGATTGGCTCTCCGGCCTGCCCTGAGCCCGGTCGAAGGGCCTGGTCGGGTCGCGCCTCACCCTCGGTCGGGATCATCCCGGTGAACGGGCACTTGCTTCCCGACGTGCTGGTACTCGCGACGCTCGACGCGTGCAAGGAGGTCTGCGAATGGCGGCTCGGGCGCGCACCGATGGCAACCTCCCGAGGCCGCACAGTCGCTCCGCCTCCGATCCCGCTGGGCGCGATAGTGCAATGCCTCAAACGGCTTCGGAAGTCGGCCCGCTTCTGGAACGAACGAAGCGGCCGGCAGGGCTGCCTGGAGTACATCCAGCAGTACGTGCCGTGATAACCGATTCGGCGCCTCACCAGCGCATGCACCCGCCGGCCGCCGCCCGCTGACGCCCCGCGGCCGCGGGTGATGCGCGATCGAGCCGGCTGAGCGACCAGCCTTGCTTTGATCGCAAGCATGTGCCTACACTGTAGTCACATGACGGCCACCACTCGCATCGTTCGCATTGGCAACTCCCGCGGTATTCGCATCCCGAAACTGCTGCTTGAGCAGGCGGCCTTGCCGGACGAGGTCGAGTTGCGCGCCGAGCCTGGCCGGCTCATCGTCAGCGCCGCGGTACGCCCGCGCGAAGGCTGGGCGGCGGCGGCGCGCGCGATGCGTGAGCGCGGCGAGGACGGATTGTTGGATTCGACGACCTCGACGCGGTTCGATCGGACGGATTGGAAGTGGTGATGACCCGTGGCGACGTCCATTTGATTCGCCTGGACCCGACCCTCGGCAGCGAGATCAAGAAGACTCGCCCGTGCGTGGTCGTATCACCAGATGAACTGAACGCCCACCTGCGGACAGCGGTCGTTGCGCCGATGACAACCGGCGGTCGGGCATATCCGTGGCGCATTCGATGCCGCTTCCAGAATCGCTCCGGCTACGTGGCGCTCGATCAGTTGCGAACAGTGGACCAGGAACGCCTCGTCAAACGGCTCGGCACGCTCTCGTCCGACACGCTGGCCGAGGTTCTTGGTGGGTTGCAGGAAATGTTCGTCGAGTAGCCTCCAGGGTTCCATGTCGTTCCTCTACTTTGCTCTTGTCCCCAGCCAGCTCTCTCGGAACGCCTGCTGCGCGTCGCTGAGCGTGCCGCCGCCGGCTTCAATCGCCACGGTCACCAGGGCCGGATTCGCCTCAATCTGAATCGTCGTCGTCGCCGTCTGCTGACCGCGTCGCAGCAGCGTCAGCGTGGCGGACGCGCCCGGATTCTTCCGGCTGAGCGCCGCGAACGTCTCAACCGTCGCGGGCTGGCCGTCGATGCTGGTGATCACGTCGCCATACTCGAGACCCGCCGCGTACGCGGGGGTGCCGAACGCGATGGGGTTGACGCTGTTGCCCTGGGGCGGATTGACCGTGAGGCCGCCGTCCACCGGCGCCACCTGCACGTTGCCGATCCAGCCGGCCTCGGGCGAACGCGGCCTGACGATGAAGCCGGCCTGAAGCATGAGGCGCGCATAGTCGGCCGCGTCGCGACCTTCGACGTAACGGTTGAAGAACTCGTCGGCGAAGGGGCGATTCTTTGTCAGTTCCGCGAGGCGGTCGCGCAGGTCCTTGAGGGTGTAGGGCTTCGCGACCAGACCTGGCGCCGCGCCGGCGGGTTTGCCGTGCACGGTCCACAGCAGGCGCATGTAGTCGTCGAGCGTCAGCGCGCCGTTCGACAGTTCGCGCAGCGACAGATCGAGCGCCAGTCCGATGGCCGCACCGTAGGTGTAGTACGAGATGAACGAACGGCCGAAGTCCGTCCTGTCGTTGGCCGCGGCCGCGTCGGTATACGGCGCGTGCTGGCTCATTTCGACGGCCGACCGCACCTGCCGGCCCGACCCGGTCACGACGGCGTTGACGGCACCACCAAACGACGCGCCGCCCTGTCCCTGCGGCGTGAAGCCGGCGCGAATCAGCGTCAGGTTGCCGTAGTACTGCGTGAACCCTTCGGCGAGCCACAGACAGCACGAGATGTTGGCGTCGGTAAAGTTGAACGGTTCCAGATCGGCCGGCCGGATCCGCTCCACATTCCAGGCGTGGAAAAACTCGTGCGAGATCGTGCCCAGGGCCTGCCGCCGCTGCTGTGGATTCGAAATGGTCAGGCGGCTGCTCGTGAACGTCGAGTTGCGATGCTCCATGCCGTCGCCGTCGCTGTGCGGTGTGTAGTCGAGCAGGAACGTGTACTGGCCCGTGTCAAACACCGGAAACTCGCCGAACACGGCCGCCTGTTCGCGGACGATGCGTTCGACGTCGGCGGTCAGCGCATCGAGGTCGGCATCCGAGCCATCGTGGTGCGCGGCGACACGAATGTCGAACGTCTTCCCATCGGGGTTCTTCACCGCGAAGGTCCGCAGCCCGAAGTTCGACAACTCCGTCGGACTGTCCATGAAGTACTGCAGATTCGGCGCGGTGAACGTCGTGGGATCGCTGGTGGGGAACAACTGCGTGCCAATGCTCCAGTTCGAGCCATCGGGTGCCACAAACGTGATGCGCACCGGCCGCGTTTCGAGTCCGACGGCCCACATGAACGACGCGGGAATGTTCAGCCGCGCGTGTGTGGTGTCCACGGCGAAGTAGGTGCCGTCGCCGCGGTCGCCGAAGATCTTGTAGACCATCCGCACGGTACCGTCGTGGCCGGTCACGGTCCACTGATACGGCGCCGGCCGCGTGTACGCCACCGGCTGGCCTTTGCTGTTGAACGTCTCCACCGAGAAGATGTTCTTCGCGAACTCGTGCACCGCGTACCGTCCTGGCGACGACCGGCTCATTCGCGCCTGCAGGGGCCGGGTCCCCAACCCGGAAAACGTCACCTCCACCTGCATCCAGTGATGCTCGGGTTCAGGAAACGTCACGCGATAGGTGACCGGCGCCTGCGCAAACGCCGGCGCGGCCCACAACGCCAATACCAGGAGGAGTCCGTAGCGCCTTGCGATTCTCTTCATCTCAGCCATCTCACCACCTCCGCCACCTCACCCCCTCCGCCACCTCTGCCACCTCACCACCTCTGCCAGCTCTGCCAGCCAGTCAGGCCCGAATCCACTTCAACAACTCCGGCAACGTGGGCGCCTTGCCCTGCATCAGGATGCCGATGCGGAAGATGCGCGAGCCCGCCCAGACGCAGAGGCCGGTCGACACCACGAGGACGACCACTGATAGCAGCACCTGCCACAGCGGGGGGCCCGGCGGCATCGCCATCCGCAACATCATCGCAAACGGTGTCATGGTCGGGAAAAACGACATACCGACGGCCACGCTGGACTCCGGGTTCTGAATGACCACGAATGAACCAAGGTAGGCGAGCATGATGAGCACCATCGCCGGCTGCATCATGCTCTGCGCGTCCTTCAGGTCGGAACAGGCGGAGCCAAGTGCGAGGAACACCGAGCCGTACAGCAGCGATGCGCACACCAGGAACAGAAGGAACCACGCGATCAACACGGGATTGAACAGATCCCAGCGCCCGCTCGAGAACAGCGCATACATGCCACCGGCGAAGTACACAAACGCGAGCAGCAGGGCCACACAGACCACACCAAGGAGTTTGCCCATCAACAGTTGGAACGGCGTCACCGAGCTCAACAGCACTTCGCTGATCTTGCTCATTTTTTCTTCAAGGATGGCGTTGAGCAGTTGCTGCGCCGTGGTCATGACCGCCATGAACATCAGGCCGAGGAAAAAGATCGGCAGCGCCATGCGCGCCAGGCCGTCCACTTCTTTCGCTTCGGTGACCGAGCCGTCGGTGGCGCGTTCGAGGAGTCCGAAGGTCGCCACGCTGGTCCGCGTGTTCAGACGCGCGATCAGCGCCTGGTCGATGCCCGCCTCGTCATAACGACGTTTGGTGATTTCTTCGTTGAGCGTGGTCCGCAGCCAATTGGGCAGCGGTTCGTACGACGTGGTCTCGGTGTAATACCGAACCGCTGGAATGTCGGTCCCGGTGGCGCTGATCGCCTCGGCGGGAATGTCGACAAACGCAAAGAGTTCCTTCTTGCGAATCCGATCCGACAACTCCACCTTCACCTCGTCCATTGATCGGCCCGCGAGGTCAACCGCCGTGGGCACAAACTCCGGTCCCGTGCGTTGGTCCCCCGACACGAACCGGGCATTCCGCTCGTCGGCGGCCGCGACGATCGGCGCGAACAGCACCCCCGTGCCGTCGATGACGGCAAACGGCCGCCGCTCCACGTCCACGTGCCGCTGGGCGTAACTCATGAAGAACATGAACCCGACCATCAACACCGGCATGAGGATGATGCCGAAGATGAAGGCCTTGGTTTTGACGAGCGTCAGGAACTCGGACTGGGCAATCGTGAAGATGCGGCTCATCGCGTGGCTCCTTCGGCGGCCTGAATGTCGTCGGCGCTGGGGCGGGCAATGCGCACGAAGATGTCGTGCAGCGATGGCCTGGTGATTTCAAAGTGGTGCACATCCGTCTTCTGCACCAGTTGCTGCAGGAAGGCCTGCGGGTCGCCTTTGAGTCTCACGTCCTGATAGTTGCCGTGGTCATTGACCGATTCCACAAACGGCAGCCCCACGAGCACGCCCGCTCCGCCGCTGATGCGGACCCGCGCCGTGTCGTGCGCGTACTCGCGTTGAATGTCGTCAAGCGTGCCGTCGAGCACCTTCCTGCCCTTGAAGATCATGAAGATGCGCTCACACAGCCGCTCGGCCGCGTTCATGTCGTGGGTGGAAAACACGATGGTGGTGCCGCGGCGCCGCATCTCCAGGACCGCGTCCTTCAGCGCTTCGGCGTTGACCGGATCGAGCCCCGAGAAGGGTTCGTCGAGAATCAGCAGTTTCGGTTGAGACACCACGGCGGCGATGAACTGGACCTTCTGTGCCATGCCCTTCGAGAGTTGCTCGACTTTCTTGTCGATCCAGTCGCTGAGCTGGAGGCGCGCGAGCCACTCCTGCACGGCGGTGTCGATCTCGGCGACCGGCTTGCCCTTGAGCTGCCCGTAGTACCGGAGGACGCGCCGCACGGTCATCTTCTTGTAGAGGCCCCGCTCCTCCGGCAGGTATCCCACGTCGTCGCGCACATCGGCGGCGCTGGGCCGGCCCAGGACCTGGATGTTGCCGGAATCGGGCACCAGGATGTTCATGATCATGCGAATCGTGGTGGTCTTGCCCGATCCGTTGGGCCCGATGAAGCCGTAGATGGCGCCGGCGGGGACGTCGATCGAGACGTTGTCGACGGCCTGATGCTCGCCGAACCGTTTCGAGACGCCGCGAATCGAGATGGCTGCGTTGGGACTCGTGGTCAAACTCGGACCTCTTTGATTGGGGTTGACAGACTTGTGAAAACTTTCACATAATAGGGGTCGCTGCCCGGGCTCGCCGCCCGTCCGGGACGCAAGATCGAAACGAACTCATTTGCCTCGCACTGCACACTGGCTCAAAGTCGGGCCCGCGGTGTGCGCATTTGACGCTCGATCAAGGTGCTAGAGGCGCTTTCACAGCCCGCTATGAGCCAGGTTTTTCCGAAAAGCGCCAACGCTGCCGCCCGATCGAGCCTCTTCGGTGTTCTGACCCTGATCCTGTTTCTGGGCTGGGTGATCTTCACGTTGATGCGCTCGTCATGGGTCACCCGGCAGAACGAGTTTGTGGCCCAGCCCATTCAGTTCAGCCATGCCCACCACGTCGGCGGCATGGGGTTGGACTGCCGGTATTGCCATACGTCGGTCGAGACGTCGTCGTTTGCGGGCATCCCGCCGACCAAGACCTGCATGAACTGTCATTCGCAGATTTGGTTGAACGCGCCAATGCTCGAACCTGTGCGCGCGAGTTTCAGGAATGATACGCCCCTGACGTGGATTCGGGTGAACGACCTCCCTGATTTCGTCTACTTCAACCATCAAATCCACGTAAAACAAGGCGTCGGGTGCGCCACCTGCCATGGCCCGGTGGACAAGATGGCCCTGACCTACCAGGCCACGTCCCTGCAGATGGAATGGTGCCTGGACTGCCATCGCGCTCCAGAGA
>JBCKZS010000095.1:0-6264 GCA_038918905.1 Vicinamibacterales bacterium | reverse complement strand
CGCTGGTCGGATAGAAGTGCGGCGAGAGGATGGGCGCGGGCGCACGGAGCCGCGTGGTGAGCACGTCGGTGGTAGCGCGACGTCGCGGCTGGGCGGTCCGAAGGAGGCGCGCCAGGACTTGTGGCGTGTCGGCGCCCTGCCGGGAGCGATTCCCGCCGCCGCACCCCGTCCGGGTGATCACGGCCGGGCGCCACGCCTGGTCGGCGCGCCACTTGGTGGCGTCGAGCGCCGGATCGACGAGGACGCTGCAGAGGGCGGAGCGCTCGACGGTCAGAGGCCGGGCGAAGCGCTGGACGTCGGGCCTCGTGCCCGGGTCCTCGCGCGCGGCGCAGCGCTGATTGAAGCGAGGGCCCCGCGCGACGTCGATGCCGTGCGGCGCGATCGTGCCGGCCGCCCGCCGGTCGCGCACCGCCAGCGCGTGGCGGCGCCGAGCGCGTCCGAGGTCTGCAGCGGGTGTCGGCCCTGCACGCGGCGCTCACAGCCTTGACCCCGGCCGATGTGGACGTCAAACCGCCGCACGACCGGATGCACCGGCGGCAGGGCTTCTTGATCTTGCGGGGCCCCGTGCGTCTCACGCACCCGATCGCCACAGGCCGGACACGTCGCGGGCACCGGCACGTCGTGCGTCTCATGGACGACCGCGGGTACCGGCCGCTGCCCGTGCCGCCCATCCGCGGCCCCCGGCGTGCGCCCGGGGCGACGCGGCCGCCGCGTCGGCGCGCCCTTCGAAAACGGCGCGGCTTGGCGGGCGCGCGCGCGCCGCGCCACCTCCCGTTCGTCTTTCAACCGCGCATTCTCGCGCTCGAGGCGCGCGCGATCTCGCTCCCTCCAGACCCGCGCGGCTTCCCACCGCTCGAGGGCTTCCTGCCGCCGCGCGATCTCGCGGCGCACCACCTCGATGGCGTCAGACGGTTCCCGTTCACCGGCGCGGCGGCTCACGCCCCCTGGTATGCCAGAATCGCCGCGTCAGTACAAGTCAGACCCGGTAACCAAATACGATTCGAGTTTGCGTTGACGATTAGCTCGCAGGAGGGATCAAGGGTCGCAGGATCATGGCAAGGGTACTCGGACCACGTTCGCGGCACCGTCGCGGGTTACGTCACGGCCGATGGAGAGATCGTCGAAGAATTCGTCGATACGGTCACACGGGAGAAGCCAGGCCGGTAGACGCGAGCCCGCCGATCTGTCTCTGTGTCAGGCGGGTTCACAGCTCCCTGAGCGCCGACGGGATCGGCAGCCGCGCCGCCCGCAGGGCCGGGAACAGGCCGCCGACCAGCCCCATCAGCAGCGAGTAGAACAGGCCCATGCCGAGCAACTGCGGCGTGACCTGAAACGCAAACGCGACCTGGCTGAACGTCTGGAAGTTGATCGTCGACGTTTGATAGCCGTTGAACCCGAAATACGCCCCGGCGCCGCCGATGAGGCCGCCCAGGGCCCCGAGCGCCAATGACTCCGCCAGCACCGACACCACCACCGAGGTGCTGTTGAAGCCCAACGCGCGCAACGTGGCGATCTCGCGCGCGCGGGTCGACACGGCGGTATACATCGTGAGAATCGCGCCAAACACCGCCCCGATGCCCATCAGCACGGCAATGCCGAATCCCACACCCTGAATCAGACCGCTCAACGCGCGCGACTGCTCCGCGTAGTATTCCGTCTCGCGGCGCACCTGGACGTTCAACTGCGGGTTGGTGATCAGCCAGTCGCGAAACGTGTCAAAGCTGTCGGCCGAGTCCAGCCGGGCCAGCACGGTCTGGTACGAATTTCCACGCCGATAGACCCCCTGCAGCACCCGGGCGTCGACCCAGATCTCCGTTTCCGTCACACCGCCCCCGGCCTCGAAGATGCCCACCACGGTCCACGCCGCCTGACCCGACCTCAGCACATTCCCCACGGTGAGGCCGGCGAACTGGCCGCTCGCGCCGCGACCGACGATGATCTCGTTGGTGCCAAACTCAAACGCCCGCCCCTCGATGATCTTCAGTTCGTCGCGCACCGCAAACGCCGAGGGTTCCACGCCACGCATCGGCACGTTCGCCGCCGTGCCCGTCGACCGCTTGGGCAGGTCGATGATGACAAACAGCTCGGCCGACGCCAGCGGTGTCTGACCGTCACGCCGAAGCCCCGGTGCCTGTTTGATGATGTCGGCGTCGGGTCCACCGATGCCACTTGTCATCTCACTGTCGGCCCCGCTCCGCATCACCAACGCCCGCGAGGGCGACCCCGTGCCCTGCATCGCCGCCGTGAAGCCCGACGCAATCGACAGCACCGACACAAACACCACCACCACGCCCGCAATGCCGACGATGGCCACGCCGGAGGAACTGAGGCGTTGGGGAATCGTCCGCAGGTTCAGCGCGGTGACCGCAAGCGTCTGACTCATCCACTGAAACACGTTACGTTCTCCTCAATCGGCGCGGCTGAAGCCCCGCCCTCCATTAGTTCCGTCGCAGACCGTCGGTGATCTTGAGCTGCATGGCCGAGAGCGCCGGCAGCAGACCCGCCGTCATGCCCATCGCGACGATCAATCCGGCACCCAGGACAAGATCGCGGGCGGGCAGGACAAAAATCGGCAACATGCCGCCGGTGGGGTCGCCCTGCTGGACAAACAGCCACGCCAACAGCAGGCCCGGGCCGCCACCAAGCACGGCGATGATGACCGACTCGCCCAGGACCAGCGTGAGAATCGTGGCGTTCGAGAACCCAAGCGTCTTGAGGACCGCCACCTCGCTCGTCCGTTCGCGCACGGTCTGCGCCATGGTTGTGGCGACGACGAGCAGAATGTTGAAGAGCACGGCCACCAGAATGGCGATCATGATGGCGCCGATGTCACCCACCTGATTCGCGAACCCTTCGATAAACCCCTTCTCCGTCGTCGTCTTCGTTTCGGCTGGAGAGTTGGCAAACATCTCATCGAACCGCGCGCCCATGGCCTGTGACTGGGACGCGTCGGCGATCTTCACGACATACCAGCCGACCAGGCCCTCCTCGCCGGCACGGTTCTCATCCAGATAGTCGTAGCGGAAGAAGAACTGCGTCTTGTCGACGCCCTGGTCGCCGTCGTAGACCCCCGCGATGTTGAATTCCCAGGTCTGGCCGCCGCCCCTGGGCTGCCAGATCGTCCCCTGAATGGGGATGCGGTCGCCGAGCTTCCAGCCAAACCGTCGCAGCAGGTCCACACCGACTATTGCGCCCTGGCGGTCGCTCAGCCACGCCTGCATCTGTTCAGGCGGCAGCCTGTACTCCGGATAGATCTTCATGAACGGCTCCGGGTCCACCACGATCTGCGCGAAAAAATTGGACGGGTCCTGATATACGCCGCCGAACCATGTGTTGTGCGTGGCCACTTCGACGCCAGGCATGGTCTGCAGCCGCGCCTGGTAGGAAATCGGCAACGGCATGATCAAACTGACCTTGTGAATCAACACCAGCCGATCGAGTCCGGCGATGTCGACCCCGAACGCAAACGCCGTCCGGATGGTCATCAACAGGCCAAACAGGATGAACGCGATGAAGATCGAGAGCAGCGTGAAGATCGTTCGGATCTTCTTGCGCCAGAGGTTCTTCCAGAGCAGGGGGAAAAACTTCATGCGCCCGTCCCCGTCAGCAGGCCCTTCTCCAGGTGCAGCGTGCGCTTCGCGCGCTCGGCCGCGTGCGGATCGTGGGTCACCATCACAATCGTCTTGCGGTGTTCACGATTGAGCGTCTGCAGCAGGTCGAGAACTTCGTCGCCGGCCTTGCGGTCGAGATCACCCGTCGGCTCGTCGCACAGCAGCAGCGTCGGGTCCGTGACAATCGCCCGGGCGATGCCCACGCGCTGTTCCTGGCCGCCGGAGAGCTGTCGCGGATAGTGTTTGGCCCGCTCCGTCAGTCCGACCACTTTCAACGCGATGCCCACGCGCTTGCGACGATCGGCCTTCGACAACTTCGTCAGCAGCAACGGCAGCTCCACGTTGCGCTCGGCGGTCAGCACCGGCAGCAGGTTGTAGATTTGAAACACGAAGCCGATGTGTTGCGAGCGCCAGCGCGACAACCGGCCGCCGGACAGGCCGGCGATACTTGCGCCGCCCATCTCGATCGAGCCCGACGACGGGGTGTCGAGTCCTCCGATCAGGTTCAGCAGCGTGGTCTTGCCGGAACCGGACGGCCCCATCAGCGCCAGGAAGTCGCCTTCAGGAATCTCCAGGTTCACGCCCTGAAGCACGTCGATGCGCTCGCTGCCGCGCGTGAAGTATTTGTGGACGCTGTTGATTCGGACCAGAGCGCTCATGAACCCTGTGCTCCCTGCCTGATGACGATCCGCGCGCCGTCAGCCAGCTCCGGCGGCGGTGAGACGACCACGCGCTCGCCCGCGCGCAGTCCCGCGACAATTTCGAGCCGGTCGCCGTCGGTGCCGCCCGTGCGCACCGCCCGGCGTTCCACGGTGTTCTCGCGAACCACGAACACGGACGCCCGATCTCCCTCCAGCCGCACCGCGCTCCCGGGCACCAGCGCGACCGGCTGCGCCGCCGGCACCGCCGTATCGTCCGCCTCACGCAGGAACGTGACCTTGACGCCCATGTCAGGCAGGATCCGCGGGTCGAGTGCGACGAAACCGATGCGCACGAGCACGGTGGCCTTCTGGCGATCGGCCGTGGGCACCATCGTGATCACGCGCGCGGGAATCTGAAAGTCCGGATAGGCGTCGAGCACGGCTGTGACGTTCTGGTTCGCTTTCACCCGGTTGATGTAGCTCTCGTTGACGTCCACTTCAATCTCGAGGGATCGCATGTCGACGATCGTGCAGATGCCCGTGCGCGTAAACCCGCCGCCTCCGGACACGGGCGACACCATCTCGCCGGGCTGGGCGTCTTTCGAAATTGCCACGCCGCTGAACGGCGCCCGGATGATCGTGTTGTCGAGATCGGTCTGCTGCAATGCGACCTGCCGGTCCGCCACCTGGACCTGCTCCCGGGCCGAGGCAATCCGCGCCACCAGCGAATCCACTTCCGCCTGCGCCTGGTCCACGTCGGCCTGTGTGACGATGCCTTCCTTCGCCAGTTGGGCGCGCCGCGTCAGCGTCAGGCGCGCTTCGGTCAGCCGGACCTCGGTCTCGCGCATCGTGCCCCGCGAGGCCTCCGCCTGCGCCTGGGCCAGCGCCAGCGCCGCGCGCGCCGTGGCGTCGTCGAGCCGGGCCAGAATCTGGCCCTCGCGCACGGCCATGCCTTCCTCGACGTTGACTTCGATGACCTTGCCCGTAATTTTCGAGGAAATCGTGGCCCGCCGGCGCGCGGTCACGTAGCCCGACGCGTTCAGGACCGTGGCCTGGGTGCCCGCCGCCCGCTCGGTGACCGTCACCACCTCGACCTCGATCGGCCGTTCCCGGGTCACCCACCACCAGGCCCCGTATCCGGCGCCGGCCAGCAGGGCGGTCACCACCACCCACGTCACCCAGCGACCGCTCCCCTCAGGCCGGAGCGGTTCACGTTCGATGCGCAGGGCGGCCAGTTCGTCTTTCAGTTCGGTCACAGACACTCACTCTTTGTTACAGCGTACTTTAAGAATGGAGGCCGGGTCTTCAGACCCGGCGAGACACTCGGTCGAACGGGCATCAGCGGCCGGGCACGCCGAGCCAGCCGCGGGTCAGGTAGTCGCCCATCGTGATGCCGAACAGGATGATGAGCCACACGAAGCCCGACGCGGCCACCACCTTCGTGAGCGGCGTGTTGTAACGCACGCCCATGAAATACAGGATGACCAGCGTCGCCTTGAACCCGGCAATCGCCAGCGCCATCGGGGTATTGAGCGGGCCGAGATCCAGGCGGGCAATCACCACCGTGACGATCGTCAGGATGATGAGCCCGGCGAAGATCGTGTAGAAGAGACCTTTGGAACTGACGTGTGACATGGCGGCCTCCGCGCGGTCAGTGCTTCCCGATGAGATAGAGCAGCGGGAACAGGAAAATCCAGACGATGTCGACGAAGTGCCAGTAGAGGCCGGACACTTCCACCGGGGCGAAGTACTGGGCGTTGAACCGGCCCTTCCACGCCATTCGCAGGATGACCAGCATGAGCACGATGCCCACGACCATGTGCAGGGCGTGGATGCCCGTCATCATGAAGTAGAGCGAGAAGAACAACTGCTGGGCCGGCTCGCGCGCCGGGTCGAAGTGCGCGCCGGGGATCAGGTGGTGTTCGAACTTCGCGGCGTATTCGAAGTACTTCACCACGAGGAAGATCGTGCCGAAGATGATGGTCAGGATCAGATTCACGATCTGGCCCATC
>JBCKZS010000094.1:0-6372 GCA_038918905.1 Vicinamibacterales bacterium | reverse complement strand
CGTGGACGACTTCGCGTACAACGGCGCGCCGGGCGCCAACGGCTACCGGACCTACAACGGCGGCATGTTCGTGCTGTCACGGGCTTACGCCAACCGGTGGCAGGCGCAGGTCTCCTACGTGTACTCGAAGACCAGTGGCACCGTGACCAACGGGGCGTTCTCGGGTGTCTCGAGCGGACAGTTCGAAACGCCGAACACGATCCTGGTGAACACCGATGGCCTCGTCGGGTTCGATCGCACACACGAGCTGAAGGTGTTCGCCGGGTATCAGATTCCGAAGGTCGAGATCTCGGCCAACGTCTACTACCGCTCGCTGAGTGGCACGCCGTGGACGCCATTCCAGCGCGTCAGCGCCAGCACGTTCAACTGGACGGGCAGTCTCGATATCCTGCTCGAACCACGCGGCAGCCGGCGGAACGAGTCGCAGCAACTCCTCGACCTGCGGCTCGAGAAGGTCTTCACGGTGGGGACGAACCGCCTCGGCGTGTATCTGGACGCGGAGAATCTCTTCAACGCCGGGTTCATCACCGGCGTGCAGACCCGGAACCCCTCGGTGCGGATCAGTGGCACGACCGTGCCGCTGGGCGGCCCAACCGCAGTCACCGCGGCCCCGCAGTACACGTTCGGCGGGCGGTGGTCGTTCTAAAAGGGTCCAGAGGTCGAGAGGTCCAGTGGGCAAGGGGTCCGTGCGGGGGGTGGCAGTTGTACTGCTGCCCCCCGCGTTCTATTTGAGCGCCTCGTGATCGCCCGGCGCTCGGCGTCCGCTCAGTGCCAGCCTACAATGGCTGCATGACCGTCCCTGCCGAGGCGCCGCGCCTCGACTTCATCCGCGAAATCATCACCGTTGACCAGGCCTCGGGCACCCACCAGGGCCGGGTGGCGACGCGGTTTCCTCCGGAGCCCAACGGGTATCTGCACATCGGGCACGCGAAGTCGATCTGCCTGAACTTCGGCGTCGCGCGCGACTTCGGTGGCACCTGCAACCTGCGGTTCGACGACACGAACCCGGTGACCGAAGACACGGAGTACGTCGACTCGATCCAGGAAGACGTCCGGTGGCTGGGCTTCTCGTGGGACGACCGGCTGTTTTACGCGTCGGACTACTTCGAGCGCCTCTATGGCTGCGCCGTTCAGTTGATTCGCGACGACAAGGCCTACGTCGACAGTCTGAGTGCCGATGACATTCGCGAGTACCGCGGCACGCTGAAAGATCCGGGGCGCGAGAGCCCCTATCGGACGCGACCGGTCGACGAAAGCCTGGACCTGTTCGCGCGGATGCGCGCGGGCGAGTGTGCCGACGGCGCGCACGTGCTGCGCGCGAAGATCGACATGGCGTCGCCCAACATTACGATGCGCGATCCGGTGTTGTACCGCGTGCGCCGCGCCCCTCATCATCGGACCGGCGACACGTGGTGCCTCTACCCGATGTACGACTATGCCCATCCGCTGTCGGATGCGTTTGAGGACATCACCCACTCGCTCTGCACGCTTGAATTCGAAGACCACCGGCCGCTGTACGACTGGCTGACCACGAACGTCCGAGACCTGCCCGGCAGACCGCAACAAATCGAGTTCGCGCGGCTGAACCTCACCTACACGGTGATGAGCAAGCGGAAATTGCTGCAACTGGTGGCCGACGGTCACGTGCACGGCTGGGACGACCCGCGCATGCCGACGATCTGCGGGCTGCGCCGCCGCGGCGTCACGCCCGAGGCCATTCGCCGGTTCTGCGACGAAATTGGGGTCGCCAGGCGCGAGAACATCATCGACGTCGGCCTGCTCGAGTTCTGCGTGCGCGAAGACCTGAACGCCCGCGCGCCCCGCGCGATGGCCGTGCTGCGCCCGCTGAAGATCGTCCTCGAGAACTACCCGGACGGACAGACCGAATCGTTCGAAGTCGCGAATCACCCGAATGACCCTGCCCTGGGCACACGACACGTGCCGTTCGGACGCGAGATCTACATTGAACGCGACGACTTCCTGGAAGACCCGCCGAAGAAGTTCTTCCGCCTGGCGCCAGGTCGCGAAGTCCGCCTGCGAGGCGCGTATCTCGTCACCTGCCGCGAGGCGATCAAGGACAACAGCGGCGAGGTGATCGAACTCCGCTGCACCCACGACCCGCTGACCCGCGGCGGCGATGCGCCTGACGGACGGAAGGTGAAAGCCACGCTGCACTGGGTCTCGGCCGCGGACGCGGTCGACGCCGAGGTGCGCCTCTACGATCGCCTGTTCACCGAAGAGGTGCCCGGCAGCGGACAAGCCGACTTCCTCACGCAGATCAATCCGAATGCCCTTGAAGTGCTGCGCGGCTGCAAACTCGAACCCTCACTGGCCTCACCCACTGCCGGCGCGCGGTATCAATTTGAGCGACTCGGATATTTCTGCGCGGATCCGGACAGCTCGTCGTCGTGCCCTGTCTTCAATCGCACAGTCACATTGAGAGACGGCTTTGGGAAGACGTAGCGACGGGCACGACGTCTTGACACGGTGGCCGGTTCCTACCGGCCGTTCTTACACGGCTTCCTCCCGATCCGTGGCGGGGCAGCGCCCCAGACCCCGTGAACAGGCCTTCGCCATTTGGAACGAACCTTGAGATACTGAGGTTCAAATGGCCCTTCGCGATCGCCTGAACGTATTCACACAGCGCCTGCTGGGCGTCCACCAGCGCCTCGGCCGGTGGGGATGGCCGGTGTGGGCGGTGTCTGCCGCGGCAGTCCTCCTGCTGACGAACCTGCTCTTCGTGGTGCCCGGCCCTGGCGGCATCCGGTCGGCAGCCGAAATGCCGGTGTCGACCCTGATCTACGATCTGCGCGACCGGCCGGTGTTCAGCATCTTCAGGGAACACCGCACCACGGTGGTGCTGAAGGACATCTCGCCGCACGTGCTCCGCGCGGTGCTGGCCGTCGAAGACCAGCGCTTCTACCAGCACCACGGCGTGGACGTGTGGCGCATGGCCGGCGCGACGGTCGCCAATCTCAGGCGCGGTGAACTGGCGCAGGGCGGCTCGACGATCACGCAGCAACTCGCACGCAAGAGTTTCCTGTCCGACACCAAGTCCTTCTGGCGAAAGGCGCGTGAAATCGTCCTGGCCGTCCGGCTCGAATGGGCCTTCACCAAGGACGAAATCTTCGAGATGTACCTCAACCGGATCTATTTCGGTCGAGGCTTCTACGGCATCGAGTCCGCGGCGCAGGGCTACTTCGGCAAGAAGTCCGCGGCCCTTTCGCTTGATGAGGCCGCGCTGCTCGTCGGCCTGATCAAGGCCCCGTCGGCGTACGCGCCCCCCTCGAACCTGGATCGCGCGCTGGCTCGACGCGCGGTCGTCCTCGCGCGGATGACGACGGTCGGCGCCATCACCCCCGGGGAAGCCGACCGCGCCCGGCGGGCCAGGGTCCAATTACGCCGCGAACTCGGTCAGCCGCGCTTCGGCGAGTACTTCCGGAATCGGGTCGCGCGCGAGCTGGTCGACCGCTTCGGCGAAGACCTGGTGTGGAACGGCGGCCTGCGCGTCTACACAACCGTGGATCCGGCCATGCAGCGCGCGGCCGAACACGCGCTCACCGCGGGCCTGACCGCAATCGAAGACCGCCGCGGCTTCCCTGGTCCCGCCCTCAACAGTGCCGGCGCCGTCGTCAACGGCCGGCCCGCGTACTTGCAGGGCTCGCTCGTCGCGATCGACCCGCGCAACGGTCACGTCCGGGCGCTCGTCGGCGGACGAGACTTCGACGACAGCACGTTCGACCGCGCGATCGACGCGCAACGCCAGGCCGGCTCGACGTACAAACCCTTCGTGTTCGCCGCCGCCATCGAAGCCGGCGCCGGCCCTGGCACCCTCCTCACCGATCTGAACGCGACCACCCGTGTCTCCGGCGGTGCCTGGCGCCCCGGCGAGGCCCACGGCGACTCACGGGAGGTGATGACGATGCGGGCGGCATTGAGGACGTCAAATAATCGTGCCGCAGTGCGGGTGTTGAATCAGGTGGGAATTCGATCGGCCGTAGACTACGCCACGCGCCTCGGCCTGGCCGCGCCTCCTCCTGTCCCGTCGCTGGTCCTGGGATCGGGCGAGGTCACGCTGCTCTCGATGACCACGGCCTACGGCGCGTTTGCGAATGGGGGGCTGGTGCATCCGCCGATTTTCGTCAGGCGCGTCGAAGATCGCGACGGAGAAGTGCTGTGGGAGGACTCGTCGGAATCCCATCGCGCGGTGTCCAGGACGACGGCGTTTCTGATGGCCGACATGCTCGCCGACGTCATCAGTCGCGGCACCGGCGCGCGCGCACGGCAGGAAGGGTTCGTGTTGCCGGCCGGGGGCAAGACCGGCACCACCGACGACTACAAGGACGCATGGTTTGTCGGGTTCACGCCGTCGCTGGTCGCCGGGGTGTGGGCGGGCTTCGATCAACCGCGCACGATCGCGCCCAACGGCTACGCGACAGGTCTGGTCGTGCCCATCTGGGCGCGATTCATGCGCGAGGCCACACGAGGCACGCCCGCGCGATGGATCGATCAGCCCGCGGACGTCGTGTCGGTGGAAGTGTGCCTGCGGTCGGGCATGCGGCCGACCGCCGGCTGCGCGCGCGTGGAGGGGGTCGACAGGGACGGCGCGCCGACCGTCAGGTCGGACGTCGGCCTCGAGTTCTTCCGCCGCGGCACCGAGCCCGAGCACTGGTGTCCGTTGCACGGAGGCGCGTCGTTCTTCGATCGGTTCAATGTCAAAAATGCCGCCTGCCAGTTTTTCGGCACGGGCTGCGATTGACCGAAACGTGCGGAGTGCGACGTGCGGCGTGCGGGGTGCGGGGTGCGGCGCGTCAGGACGCGTAGAGGCGGTACAGCCACCACGTCCTTCGCACGCCGCACGTCCGCACGCCGCACCATTCGCCTAATATACGACCGCGCCTTCGCCCTTGATTTGGATGCTGGTCTTCGGGCCCTTCACCGTCGCCGGATCGAACGTCGTCTTTTTTTCGCGCGCCATTTCCTGCCCCTGCGCGATCTGCTCCGCCTCCGTGAGCGTCTCCACGGTCAGGAGGCCCTCGACCTTCGCGTTCATGCCCTTGATGGACATCGGGAACACGATCACGCCGTCTTCCACCTTGAAGCGAATCGTCTGGAACTCCTGATCGCTGCCGATGGCGAGCCAGCAGCCCATGTGGGCGCAAACGTCCACGACCGGCCCCTGCACCTGCACGCGCTTGCCGCTGAACTTCTCGGGGTGCGCGTAGATCTCGGAGACCTTCGTGATCTCGGTGAGCGTGAGAGCCGTGCCGTATTTCTTTTCCTGAGCGGCTTTCTCCTGAGCCACGAGGCCCGTCGCGGCAAACACAACCAGGGCCGCGGTAATCAATGACAGTCGACGCATATTCATAATCTCCCTTTCGACGTGCGCTGTGCGGGGTGCGGGGTGCGACGGCGTGCGCCGCACGTCGCACCCCGCACTACTAAGATTACACTCGAAGGTGATCCGCCTTCCAGTCCTTGATCATCTTCTTGATCGCGTTCTTGTCGGTGAGGCGATCGCGCAACACCGCCTGCGCCAGGTCGGGCAGTTCGGCGTCACTGGCAAACCGCAGGGCGACCAGTTGATCGGGCGTGAAATCCGCGATGCGCGGATGCAGACCGATCGGGAGCAGTTCGCGCAGCCGCAGGCGCATCTCCAGGCGGATCACCCGGTCCTGCACGCGCAACGCAAAGATCCGCGCGAAGAAGAAGACCGCCACCAGCGCAAATCCCGTCGTCGCCGCGATGACGGTCTCGGCCGACGGCGCCTGCACGGCCCGCCGGACCGCCCACCCGAAGTTCACGGCGAGCAGCGGGAATGCGACGAAGTGATAGAGGGGAATCGTCTTCGCGTGGTTCTTGAAGTTCTGGATTCGTTCAGGCATGTTGTCTCCGGACCGCCAGCGCGCTTATGCTCGCAGGGCTGCACGTGATGATACTCCCGTCCCATGGGTCCTGGGCAGCGGGACTTTCATCAGCCAGGTCGCGAGCGCCTCGACCACACGAGCCTGGTCCGCGTCCGCGAGGCACAGAAGTCCGACCGTTCGAGTCGGGACCATCAGACCCACGGCATTGATCGAAGGTCCGTCGGACCACTATAGTCGCAGGACACATCGATCGACCAGATCGATACACGCAACGAATGATTCGGTGCCACCCCAGCCACCCAAGCCACCCAAGCCACCCAAGGACGACACGAGGACACGCACATGGCTCAAGACAGGCAGGACAAGCAGGATTGCCCGGTGCTCACCACCGCCGACGGCGCGCCGATTGGCGAGCAACAGGCGCTGACCGCCGGCCCGCGCGGCCCGGTGCTGCTGCAGGACGTCGCGCTGCTCGAACAGATGCAGCATTTCAACCGCGAACGCA
>JBCKZS010000093.1:0-6496 GCA_038918905.1 Vicinamibacterales bacterium | reverse complement strand
GATGCCGCACGGCGGGAACGGTGAGCACGGCCACGCCGAGCACGGCGACGGCGGCGACCACCCACGCGAGCCACCTGCCGCGGGAGGCCAGGGGCGCGGCGCCGGCGGGCGCCGTGTCGCCCGCCGGCGCCGTCAGCGCGTCCTGGATGTCCAGGCGCGCATCGGCGGCATCCGGCAACCGCTGCTTCCGATCTTTCTCGAGACACCGCCGCAACAACCTCCGAATCGGTGCGGGTGTGTTCGGCGGCAGCGTGGTCCAGTCCGGCTCCCTCGTCAGCACGTGCGCGAGCGTGTCGGAGATCGTGACGCCCTTGAAGAGCCGCGTGCCCGTCAGCATCTCGTAGACGACGACGCCGAAGGCCCAGAGGTCCGCGCGCTTGTCCACCGTGGCACCCCGCGCCTGCTCGGGCGCCATGTAGGCCGCCGTGCCCAGAATCATGCCCGCCTGCGTGGCATGCAGGGAAATCGTCGGCGAGTTCATCGCGTGGTCGCTCGACGCGCCGGCGGGGTCCATCGCCTTGGCGAGCCCGAAGTCGAGCACCTTCACCACGCCGTCGGCCCGCACCTTGATGTTGGCGGGTTTCAGATCGCGATGGATGATGCCCTGCTCGTGCGCCGCCTCGAGCGCCTCGGCGATCTGCTTCGCGATGGGCAGCGCCTCGTCGAGCGGGATGGCACCCTGCGCAATCCGATCGGCGAGGGTCGGGCCTTCGACCAGTTCGAGGACAAGCGCGGTGACGCCGTTCGCCTCTTCGAGTCCGTGGATGTGCGCGATGTTCGGATGGTTGAGCGAGGCGAGGACCTGCGCTTCGCGGCGGAACCGCACCAGCCGATCGGGATCGTTGGCCACGGCGGGCAGCAGCACCTTGATTGCGACGTCGCGATGCAGCTTCGTGTCGCGCGCCCGATAGACTTCGCCCATGCCGCCAGCGCCCAGGGCCGAGAGGATCTCGTACGGGCCGAGGCGCGTACCGGGCGTCAGCGTCAGAGGCGTCACGTGGCGCTGATGTTACCGCGAATGCGGCCGAGGCGCCTTGGCGCGAGGCTGGCCCAGTGCCCGCGTCCAGTGGAAGGTGTCGATGTGGCGCCACGAGAGCAAGAGCGCGGCCGTGCAGGCGGCGAAGACGTCCGCCCCCACCGTTCGTCCCGACTTGATCTCGACGGCCAGGTGCCGATCCCCCTGCTCGATCACCAAGTCGCACTCGTGGCCCTTCTGGCCGCGGAAAAACGACAGCCGCGGCGTGACCGCGCGATTCGCGCCGGGGCCTCGCCACGAGTAGTATCACGTGATACCATTCTTGGGTGCCGCGGAAGGTTCGGGAACTGGTGGCCGAGTTGATTCAAGCGGGCTTCGTGGATCGCGGCGGCAAGGGTTCTCACCGGAACTTCCTGCATGGGGCGGGCGTTCGGGTCACCCTGTCCGGGCGGCTGGGTGACGACGCCAAGCGATACCAGGAACAAGAAGTGGCGCAGCGCAGAGCCACGGCGCGCGCCGCGGAAAGAGGACGGAAATGAAACGGGGAAAGAAGTCGGTCGCGCACGACTACCTGCGGATCGTCGAATGGAGCCCGGAGGACCGGTGCTTCGTGGGCAGCGCACCGCCCCTGATCGGCCGCTGCTGCCATGGTCCGACCGAGGTGAGCGTTCTCAAACAGCTGAAGCGAATCGTGGAAGAGTGGATCCGGCTGAGGGACGAAGCGAACATCGCCCTGCCAACTCCCGAGGGGTCCGGCAATTTCAGCGGACGGTTCCTGCTTCGAGTGCCGGCGCCGGTACACCAGGCGCTGGCCCTCAAGGCAAGGGCGGCCGGCAAGAGCTTGAACTCCTACTGCGCGGAACGACTGGCCACGCTGTGAGGCGCGCAGGGCCAAATCACAAGATCACAAGATTCCGAGATCACGAGATCAGCGACCAGCGATTCCCGCCCCCGGCCGCCAATTCTGAATCAACGTAATCGGCGTCGCCACCGCGTCGTCCAGAACGGTGTTGATCAGGAAGCGGCCGTCGCGCGTAACGTCGTACTGCGGGCCCTGGGCATTATCCCCGCCGCCGCCGACGATCCGCGTCGGAAAGAGCGCCACCGGGGTGCCCGGCTCGAGCGCGGTCCCGCGCGTGGTGACCGGCGCGGCCATCAGCGCGCCATCCGGCCCGAGGTAGTACAGCGCCTGGCCATCCGCGCGCCAACTCGGATGGATCCCGCCCGCCGTCGAGACTTGCCACTGCCCACTGGGCGCCGGGGCCGCGGCGCCCGCCGCCGCCGGGGGCGTCCACGGCCGGACATAGATCTCCCCCTGCCCCGACGCGTTCGACTGGTAGGCGACCCAGCGACCATCCGGCGAGAACCGGCCCCCGAGCTCAGTGAAGGGGGTCCTGAGGACGGTCCCCGGCGCGCGTCCCGCGCGCGCGGCGCCGGTCGACGGGTCCATCTCCTGCGCCCAGAGGTCCCCGCCGCCCGTCTGCGGGTCGAAGATGTGGTACAGGAGGAAGCGGCCATCCGCCGACCAGTCAGTGGCGTTCTTCGGCTGGGCGGAGGCCACGAGCCGGGCCTCCACACCCGCGCCGCTGACGTCCTTGCCATACAGGTCTTGTACGCCCGTCCGATCCGAGTCGAACACGAGCTGGCGGCCGTCGGGGGACCAGATCGGGTATTGGTCACTGCCCGCATCAAACGTCAACCGGCTGGTGCGCGCGCCGTCGAGCAGCCAGAGATCGGTGTTGCCCTGCACGGTGCGGGACACGGCCACGCGGCGGCCGTCCGGGGCCACACGGGGGCTGATGAGACTGTGCTCATCCGGCGCGCCCAGCGTGCCCAGGACGCGGCCGGTCCGATCGACCCAGGTCAATTGCCGCCGGCTGGCGCGGCCGGCGCGGTAGGCCACCAGGCCCGTGGCCGAGACCGCCACCGCGCTGCGGAAGTTATTCCCGTCGGACGCGACCGCATCGGCCAGCGGTACCGGGTCGCCGGTGAGCGCCCGGCGGGGGAGGTCGAGGCGCTGGGCCACGAGGGTGCCGGCGCGGGTCCACAGCAGCCACCCGCCGTCGCGAAGCGCTTCGGCGCCCCCAGGCCCGCCGTCGCGCCCCGCTCCGGCGGGCAGGTAGGTGGCGGCGGTGTCGGCCGCGGTCAGCCTGGTCGGGGCGCCCCCCTCGAGCGCGCCCAGATGGATGCCGCCCGTGTCGGGCCCGCCTTGCGCGTAGAACAGGAAGTGCTGGCCGTCGGGCAGGAAGACCGGCCACTGGTGGCTCGGTTGCCGGTCGAGCGTGGTCACGGGGGCGGCGTCGCCCCCGGCGGCCGCGACCCGGAACAGCGGGCCACCGAAGTTGGGCGCAAACAGGACGACGCCGTCCGCATTCCAACTCCCGCCCCGACCCAATGGGGCGGCGGCCAACGCGCGAGGCGCCCCGCCGCCCAGGTCGAGGCGTTTGAGCTGGCTATCGGCAAAGAAGGCGACCGACCGGTTGTCGGGCGCCCAGAAGGGATACTGCGCGCCCTCGGTGCCCGCCAGCGGCTGCGCGGTGGTCGTACTGAGCGACCGCAGCCAGAGGCGCGAGGCGCCGTCGCCGGCGGCGACGAAGACGAGTTGTCGCCCGTCGGGGGACAGCGCGAACGCCAGCGGGTCCCCACCGGCGGGGGTGACGATGTCGACGCGGGTTTCGGCCGGGACGAGGGGCGGCGCCTCGCGCAGATGGCGCACGGCGGGCACGGTGAGCGCCGCCGCGCCAAGTACGGCGACTGCCGCGACCACCCACGCGAGCCGTGTGCCGCGGAAGGCCAGGGGCGCGGCGCCGGCGGGCGCGGTGTCGCCCGCCGGCGCGGTCAGCGCGTCCTGGATGTCCAGGCGCGCATCGGCGGCATCCGCCAGCCGCCGCTTCCGATCTTTCTCGAGACACCGCCGCAACAACCTCCGAATCGGTGCGGGTGTGTTCGGCGGCAGCGTGGTCCAGTCCGGCTCCCTCGTCAGCACGTGCGCGAGCGTGTCGGAGATCGTGACGCCCTTGAAGAGCCGCGTGCCCGTCAGCATCTCGTAGACGACGACGCCGAAGGCCCAGAGGTCCGCGCGCTTGTCCACCGTGGCACCCCGCGCCTGCTCCGGCGCCATGTAGGCCGCCGTGCCGAGAATCATGCCCGCTTGCGTCGCGTGCAGCGAGCGGGTGGGCGAGTTCATCGCGTGGTCGCTCGACGCGCCGGCCGGGTCCATCGCCTTGGCGAGGCCGAAGTCGAGCACCTTCACCACGCCGTCGGGCCGCACCTTGATGTTCGCGGGCTTGAGGTCCCGGTGGATGATCCCCTGCTCGTGCGCCGCCTCGAGCGCCTCGGCGATTTGCTTCGCGATGGGCAGGGCCTCGTCCAGTGACAACCCAGAGGCGTGGGGCTTGAGGCGTGCGGCTTGGGCGATCTTGTCGGCGAGCGTCGGGCCTTCGACCAGTTCCATCACCAGTGCGAGGGTCCCCTCGGACTCCTCGAGCCCGTAGATGGCGGCGATGTTGGGGTGGTTCAGCGAGGCGAGGACCTGGGCTTCGCGGCTGAATCGCGCCCGCCGATCGGGATCGTTGGCCACGGCGGGCAGCAGCACTTTGATCGCCACGTCGCGATGCAGCTTCGCATCGTGGGCGCGATAGACCGCCCCCATGCCGCCCACGCCGATTTGGGCAGTGACTTCGTAGGGGCCGAGGCGCGTGCCTGGTGTCAGCGTGGTGGGCGTCACGTAACGCGAATCTTAGCCCGAACCAGGCTGTCTCACGTGTCCAGAAATGATTTGAAGCGTTCGAGTTCCGCGGCGATCTCTCGCTTGAACGCGCGGTCGCGCGGCGGGCGGCCACGTAGCCCAACGTCGTATTCATCTCGCCGCCACGAAACGTCACGTTCGCCCAGCCGACGACGCGGTCTCGCCACAACAGCGGCAACCCGTAGTATCCGAGCTTGCGTTTCGGTTCCGGCGTGTACGCTTCGAATCGGTACGCCCAGCCCCAGAGCAACTCGAAGCGCCGGCGATCCCACACCACCGGATCGAACGGGGCCAGCAGTCGAACTGCTTCTGGGGAATCACCGGTAGGAATGACTTCACCCTCCGGCCAGTACCACGTCTGCCCATCGACCTCTGCCCGCGCGAGCCGATGCCGTGTCCGGACCAGCGCGCGTCGAACCTCGGCCTGCCAGCGCGGAACCGCATAGCGAAGGCGGCCGACGATGAATGAGAGGCTTGCCGCCGGGATCGGTGCGTACTTGGCGACGACGACGTCAACCAGCGCATCCACGCGTGCCCGGCGCGCTGCGGCAGGCGACCCCAAGAAGGGGTTGCCTCCACCGCTACCGGCATCGGCGCCGGCCTCGCGCGCTGCATACAGACGAATGCCGGCCTCACGGCCGGCCACGCGCAGAACCCCCTTGTAGTGCATGGCCTCGAGCAGGTGCGTGGTCGCACTCGACGAGCCGCCCCAGTAGTTGGTCACGCTGCCGTGGGCGAAGTGCGCATCGACGTCGCGGGGGTCGCGCGGATGCACGGTGCCGCGCTCGCTGTTCGGGGGAGTCGGGGAGTCTTGGGCGGCTCCGTGTCTGATAAGGCCCCTTCGGTAAACGCCCGAGACCCCGCTAATATCGCCTATCGTCGTCAGCGGCCCTCGGTGCAAAGTTGACGGTATGCACACGTGTGCACATACTAAGACCATGGACGATGCAGAATGGGATCCGCGCAAAGCGACCGCGAATCTCAAGAAGCACGGCGTCGATTTTGCTGACGCTGCGACGGTCCTTCACGACGAACAGGCCCTCACGGTTCGAGACGACGAGGACGAGGAACGCTACGTTACGATCGGCATGGATGCGCTCGGGAATGTGCTTGTTGTCATCTACACCTGGCGCGGCGATCGGCCGCGCTTGATATCTGCTCGCCAAGCGACGCCGCAAGAGCGCGAGCAGTACGGAGCCAAGCTATGAAAACACAATACAGTTTTGAGGGTGGGAAGCGCGGTCCGGTTCTCAAGACACCGTCGGCGAAAACCCGCATCACCATTCGCCTGGACGACGATCTGCTGCAGTGGTTTCGCAAGCAGGTCCATGCGGCCGGCGGAGGCAGCTATCAAACACTCATCAACGTGGCACTGCGGGAGTACGTCGGCACCAGGCGCGAGCCGCTCGAGGCTACGCTTCGGCGGGTTCTGCGGGAAGTGTTGCCTCGTGACCTGAAACGGGCTGCGGGAAGATGAACCGCGGAAGCGCGTACGACCGCTCGCCAACCGCCACCAGGTGAGCGGCTCGTGGGTGCGGTGGCTGAAGCCGCGGCGGCGCAAGACCTGGGACCGTGGGCCACGGCCGCAACGGCACGGCCCGCGGCGCACCCTCGAAGCCCACGTCCACACGCTCGCGGCGCGCATCGCGGAGCCGCCCGATCGCCCCCTCGTCGAGTGGCAGGAGGCGCTCGGGATTCCGGTCAGTCGGCCCACCCTCTGCCGCGCCGTGAAGGCGCTGGGGGTGAAGGGTCTAAAAACTCGTGCCGACGCG
>JBCKZS010000092.1:0-6505 GCA_038918905.1 Vicinamibacterales bacterium | reverse complement strand
AGTCACGCTCCGGCCGTGGCGGACATGTGTGGCTGTTCTTCGAAGATGCCGTGTCGGCTGCCCTTGCGCGGAAGCTCGGCGCGCACCTGCTGACCGAGACGATGGAACGCCGGCCAGACATCGGACTGGACTCGTACGACCGATTCTTTCCCAACCAGGACACGTTGCCACAAGGCGGCTTTGGCAACCTGATCGCCCTGCCTCTGCAGAAGCAACCGCGAGAGCGCGGCCACAGCGCGTTTGTCAACGACCAGCTCGTTCCGCATCCGGACCAGTGGGCGTGCCTCGCGGCTGTGCGCAAGATCGGACGCACTCGAGTCGAAGACATCGTCCGCGACGCCGAGCACCGAGGCCGGGTCATCGGCGTCAGGCTGCCACCAGCCGACGACGATGAGGAGGCTCCGTGGCAGTCACCGCCTTCGCGCCGTGCGAAGCAGTCACCCGTCCTCGGCGAACGCCCGGCCACCGTGAACCTGGTGCTCGGAAACGAGGTGTACATCCCCAAGGACGGTCTGGTTCCGGGTCTCCGCAACCGGCTGCTCCGTGTCGCGGCGTTTCAGAATCCTGAGTTCTACAAAGCCCAGGCGATGCGCCTCTCCACGTATGACACGCCTCGCATCATCGCGTGTGCCGAAGACCATCCCAACCACATCGGCCTGCCGCGCGGTTGCCTGGCCGAGGCCTGGCAGGTCCTCACCCAGCTCGGCATTCACCCTGTCATTCGCGACGAGCGCTGTGCAGGCCGGCCTCTGCACGTCACCTTTCAGGGAACACTCCGGCCGGAACAACAGGTGGCGGCCAACGCGATGTTGGCGCATGAAACCGGCGTCCTGTCCGCGACGACGGCGTTTGGCAAGACGGTCATCGCCGCGTGGCTCATCGCCGAGCGCGGTGTCAATACGCTGGTCCTCGTCCATCGACGACAGTTGCTCGACCAATGGGTGGAGCGACTCTCCGCGTTTCTGGACCTTCCCAGGAATGGCGTAGGCCGCATGGGCGGTGGCAGGCGGAAGCCAAACGGCCTGATCGATGTGGCCGTCATTCAGAGCCTTGTCCGCAAAGGTGTCGTGGACGACTGCGTTGGCGAGTACGGGCACGTCATCGTTGACGAATGTCATCACCTGTCGGCACACAGCTTCGAACAGGTGGCCCGTCGCGCGAAAGCGCGGTTCGTGTGTGGCTTGTCAGCAACGGTCGCGCGCAAGGACGGCCACCATCCAATCATCTTCATGCAGTGTGGCCCCGTGCGCCATCGGGTCAGCGCGAAGGCGCAGGCGGCCGCGCGGCCGTTCGATCACATCGTGATGGTCAGGCCCACTTCGTTTCAGCCGCGCGTCACCACCGGCCCTGACAAGCGCATCGCGTTTCAGACGCTCTACCAGGAGTTGGTTGACGATGACAGGCGCAACCAGATCATCTGCGACGACATCGTTCATGCCGTGGGTGACGGGCGCTCGCCGCTTGTGCTGACGGAGCGAACCGGGCACCTGGACCGCCTTGAAAGCGGCCTGTCCGGAAAGGTCCGTCACCTGGTCGTACTCCGTGCCGGGATGGGGAAGAAACAGCGTCAGGCGGTCGCGGATCAACTGGCAGCCATCCCGAGTAATGAAGGTCGCGTGCTCCTGGCGACAGGCAAGTACATCGGCGAAGGGTTCGACGACCCGCGACTGGACACGCTGTTCCTGACATTGCCGGTGTCGTGGCGCGGCACCATCGCCCAGTATGCAGGCCGGCTGCACCGGCTCCACGACAGCAAGCGCGACGTGCGCGTATACGACTACGCCGACCTCGACGTGCCGATGCTGTCACGCATGTTTGACCGGCGCTGCCTGGGCTATGAAGCCGTGGGGTATTCGATCGTCCTGCCGGCGAGTGCCGTTCCCGGGTGGCCGGCGGATGTACGGCTCCCGTCAGGTCCGCGGTGGAAACACGACTACGCGGCCAGCGTGCGCAGACTGGTGCGCGACGGCGTTGATGTCCCGCTGGCGAACCTGTTCGTGCACGTCGCGCGAAGGGTCGTGCCTGACGCTGAGGGCGTGGACCTGGCGCGGAGTGCGAGCGAGGCCTTCCTCTACCGCCGCCTGGAAACACTTTCCCACACGCGCAGCCGATTCCGGTTGAATGCCGAGTTGCCGATCGCCTTTGACGGCTGGGGACGGATGGAAGTGGACCTGCTCTGCGCCGATGCGCGCGTGGTCATTGAAGTGGACGGCGCGCAGCACCTGGCGGACCCTGCCGCGTATCGCCGCGACCGGCACAAAGACCAGTTGCTGCAGGAGCACGGCTACGTCGTGCTGCGATTCCTCGCTGAGGACGTGGGCAGGAATCTGGACAGCGTGCTTGACGCGATCCTGCGGTCGCTGGTTCACCGCGAACGCGGGGCATGAGGCCACGCACCAGAGGCGGGCGGCCGCCTGGCTGCGCCTGGCGCCTGCGACGTCTCATGCTCGTGGCCTGCTTCAGGCCGAGCTCGTGCTGCGCTCGCGCATCATCTCGGCGCTGAACAAGGGTGCGCGCGCAGTGGCGCCGGAGCGCCCCGATCGAAGAGCACGCGCCCTCACGCCACCTCAAGCGCGCGCGCCACGTGCTCCAGCACGACACGCACTTGCTGCAAGGTGACACCAGGAAACCACTCGAGGGACTCTGACGGTCTGGGCTCGTCCTCAATGTTGTGAGCATCAACGCATCCTCGACGAAGCGACCCTTGATGGAGCTTCCGGAAAAGCGGACCCTGTGCAGACCGGCGCCGGTCGGGACCGCCTCCCTCAGGAGGCGAATCAGCTCGACGCGATCGTCCATCGCGACAACCGTGGTCAGCGGTGTCGCGGCAGCCTTCTCCCCGAGGTCGTCAATCGCGTGAAGGATCTTCCCGTACATCACTCTCGCCCCTTTGGTGGCCACATCGGGCGAAGCGAACACGAGGCGCCATTCGTTCACCTCGGGGTAGAAGTGCCAAAAGGCCGCCACCGGCGAGACGCCGATGTCGTCGAGTTTCTGGGTCAGCAGGGCGCCCGCCTCGACCATTTCACTGGTGAGCTGCTCTTTCAACACTATGCTTTCAGACATGGAAGCACCCCCGCATCAGGATCAGACACCGCGTCCCACAATACCTTGGCTCGGCTCTCGTCGATTGAGTGATCATCGCGAGCGGTTTCATTCCAGTCACGAACGATTTCCCAGTTCACCCTCAAAGCACTGTTCTCTGCGCACTTGGACGCGAAGGCCCGCCCGACGCCGGAGATCCTCAACAGTTGGGTGAGATCATGCGTGTTACAACCCTGGCATCGCGGTTCGACGGGGCCAGGCCGGCGTGGGTCAGCGATGGCGGCTAGTCCACCCAGGGGGCCCTCAGGAATTTCGCCCCGCGCGTCGCCGCCGGCACCAGGGACTGTGGCGGTGGTCCCTCGGGCCGCGAGTAGGTCACGATGTACTGGGCGGTGAGGGCGTCGGCGACGGTCTTCAACAACATCTCAAGCGCCGACGGCAGCAGCGCATTGACGCGAAGACCGCCGGTGCCTTCCGTCAGCACATCCAGGACCACGTCGCGGGCCGGTGCCGTCACCCCCGCCTCACCGGTGAGCGAGACCGACCAGACCGCCGCGCCCGACTTCATCACTTCGTCAATCACACGCTGAGGCGGCAGACGGCTCGACTCGAGCGACCCGCGGTCGACCGTGACGATCGCCCGGCGCGGGCCGGGCCTCTTGCGGATGTCGCGCGCCGCGTCGACCAGGGTCTCGAGCAGGACGGCGTTGGACCGCTGATTCGGCACGATCCGGTTGATGGCCCTTGCGAGATCTTCAGGCTTGTCAGTGAAGCTGCGCAGGATCACACCGGCGCCGGCGAACTCGGTCAGCGCCACCTGGGTCTTCGGGTCGGCGGCCTGCAGAATCTTCACAAAGGTCAGCAACGACGTCCGAATATCGCGGGTCGGCTCTGGTGTCCCCAGGGGAGACTTGGTGGTGTCCAGAAGCACCGAGACGGACAGCGGAGACGTCGCGAGTGTGGCGGCGGTGACTTCGCGGAGCACACCGTCTTCGTACACCAGAAAGTCTTTGGCGGTCAGATCGCGAATCGGCACGTTGTCCTTGTCGAGAACCGTGACCAGGACCGTCCTCTCGACCTGCGCCGGCGCCGCGCCGCCGGCCCCAGCAGGCCACGCCACCCAGACCGCAACGCCCGCCACAACCACACACAAGCGCCGTCGGAACCTACCCTTCGCCATGGAATCCTCCCCGGTCACCGTCAAGCCTGGCTCGTGGATTTGACGAACGATCCGCCGCGTTGGTCTCGTGGATTCACCCGGCCCGATTGTGACCAAGAAAAAGCGTGTGGCGAGGTCCGCCCCGTGTCAGACGGCCGCGCACCCGTTCGACCTCCACCGTAAACCCGGCATCGCGCAGGCGCCGCTCGAACCGGCGGTCCTCCCAGGCGGACCACACCGCGAGCACGCCCGCGGGTTTCAGCGCGGCCCGCGCGGCGGCCAGCCCGGCCACACGGTACAGGCTCGCGTTGCCGGTGGACGTGAACGCATCCGGCCCGTTGTCCACATCAAGCAGCATCGCGTCGAACACGCCCGCACTCGCTCGCAGCGTGACCGCGACGTCCCCCTCCACCACCTGCACTCGCGGATCCTTCAACGGCTCTCCCGCCAGCGGCCCCAGCGGTCCCCGATTCCACTCCACCACCGCGGGCAGCAGTTCGACGACGATGACGGTGGCGGCGGGCGGGAGCCGATCGAGCGCGGCGCGCAGCGTGAATCCCATCCCCAGTCCTCCGACGAGGACGCAGGGCGCCGGGCGTGTGCGCGCGTCTTTGCACCCACGCGCGGCCAGCGCTTCCTCCGAGCCGTGCATGCGGCTCGACATGAGGAGCTTGTGGTCGGCAAAGAGGACGTACTCGCAATCGCGCCGCTTGAGCGACAGGGTGACGCCGTCGGGCGCGCGCGTTTCTCCGAGCAGTTCCCACGGCTTCACGCCGGCCATCTTACGCGGGAACCAAATCCAGGGTCTGTACGGGGGTACACTCCGACTGCCCCATGACCACACCGGCGCCGTACCGCACCTCGAGTCTCCTCATCGTCACCGCCCTGGCGATGGCCGGCGGTGCCGCGATGGGCCTCGAGTTCCCGCCGCTGGCGCCCGATCCCTCCGGCACGCCTGGCCAGGTGGTGTTGTGGGTGCCGTCCGGCATTGCGCTCGCAGCGGCGCTGGTCGCGGGACCACGGGTGTTTCCGGCCGTGTTCATCGGCGCCACCGGCGGACTGCTGTGGCAAGGTGCCGGAATGCCCGCCGCGCTCGGTATCGCCCTGGGTCAGGCGCTCGCGGCCACCGTCGGCGCGTGGCTCATCGGTCAAATCGCGCGCGGTCCGCGGGCCTTCGAACGAGCGCACAACGTCTGCCTGTTCGGCGGTGTCGTGGCCCTGGTCAGCGCGCCGCTGAGCGCGGTGGCCGGCGTCATCACACTCAGCGCGACGGGCCAGCTCGCGGGGGACGCGCTCGCACTCGAACGGGTGGGCATCGACTGGTGGTGGAGCGACCTCGCGGCGTACCTGCTCGTCACGCCCGCCCTGACGTTGTGGGCGCTGCGTCCGCGCCTCGGGTGGTCGCGGCGGCTCATGGAACGCCGGCCGCCTGAACGCGGCTGGCGGGCGTGGACGCACCTGCGGGCGCTGGAAGGCTGGGGACTCGTCGTGGCCACGCTCGTGACGGCGCCCGTCCTGTTTGCCGGATGGTTCACGGGCGACGGGCCGTTCCTGCCCCTCCTCGTGCTGCCTTTCCCGCTCCTGACGTGGGCGAGTCTGCGATTCGGCGCGCGCGAGACCGCCACCGTGCTGCTGGTGTTGGGCGCCGGAGCCGCCTGGGGTTGGCAGCACGGCGTGAACCCGTTCGCGCCGCTTGAGGCGTCGCTGCACCTGCTGCACGTGTTCCTCCTGACCACCGGCCTCACGGCGCTCGCCGTGTCGGCCGCGGTCGACCAGCGCAATCGCCAGGACTCGGAACTGCACCAACTGGCGGTCACCGACCCGCTGACAGGCCTGGCCAACTACCGCCATCTCACCAATTCGATCGAGCGGCAGATCCGGCGCACCCGCCCGGGCGATCAGCCGTTTTCCCTGCTGCTGCTGGATGTTGACAACCTCAAGGTCATCAACGACGAACTCGGCCACAACGTCGGCAGCCGGCTGCTCGTGCGGCTCGCCGACGCCCTGCGGGCCTCGTGCCGGGTCACCGACCTCATCGCGCGGCATGGCGGCGACGAGTTCGCGGTGCTGCTGCCAGGCTGCGATGAAGTCGAGGCCCGCCAGCAGGCCGCGCGGGTCCAGGCCGCGCTGGCGGCCGACGCGGCCACGCCACCCATTGAGGCCAGCATGGGGATCGCCGTGTATCCGCGCGACGGCGACACCGCCGATCAACTGCTCGACCGCGCGGACCATGAGTTGTATGCGATGAAAGGCCGCGCGAGAGTCTAAGGGCCTGCGGGACTATAACTTGGCCATGCTGGC
>JBCKZS010000091.1:0-6539 GCA_038918905.1 Vicinamibacterales bacterium | reverse complement strand
ACAGGAGATACGGTGACGGACATTGGAAGTTGGGCTAGGCGACCCGTTCGATCGTGACCTTCTGCACCACCACCGGCGTTTTGGGCCGGTCCTGACTATCGGTGGCCGCCCGGCCGATGGCGTGAACCACGTCGAGGCCTTCCACGACTTTGCCGAACACGGAGTGCCGGCGGTCGAGGTGCGGGGTGGCGGCGAGGGTGACGAAGAACTGGCTGCCGTTGGTGTGGGGACCGGCGTTGGCCATCGAGAGGATGCCCGCCTGGTCGTGCCGCAGGGAGGGATGAAATTCGTCTTCGAACTGGAAGCCTGGCCCGCCGTGGCCCTGGCCCAGCGGATCGCCGCTCTGAATCATGAACCCTTCGATGACCCGGTGGAAGACGATGCCGTCGTAGTACGGCGTCGCGGTGTGTTTCTCCTTCGTGCCGGGATGGGTCCATTCCCGCGTGCCCTGCACCAGGCCGGCGAACACGCCAACGGTGTTCGGGACTTTGTCTTCGAAGAGTTCAACGGTGAAATTGCCGAGGGTGGTTTCAAACCTGGCGTAGAGGCCGGGGGGCAACATACACGCGTATTGTGCCAGAAACCCGAAATGAGCTACGAGCTCATTTCGGCCGGGGGGGGGACGTCACCGCCGATCAACCGGCGGAGTTCGGCGGCCATGGCCGCGTGGATCGAGTCGGCCGGAATCTTCTGAAGCCAGTCGAGCGCCGAGGGCACGTCGCCGGCGCGGGCGAAGCTGTTGGCCGCGTTCAGATTGGAGGCCTGCTCCTGATCGCGGTCTTCCTTGATGACCGCCTCGAAGCCGGCGATCTGGCTGGCCTTGAAGTCGGCATCGAGGTCCGACGCCCGCATCTCTTCGAGCTTGCTCACCGACTCGTCCACGGATCGCTTGTAACACGCGGCCGAGTCGATGAAACGTTTCGCGGTCTCGGGCCAGGTTTCCTTCTTGAACTGGACCAGGCCGAAGTACCACCACGCGAGGCACTGCGTGGGATCGATCCGCACCGCTTCAGTGAGGTCGCTTTCGGCCAACTCCAGATCGTTCTGGTCGTACTTGATGACCCCACCCAGCGTCAGCACCTGGACGTTCACCGACATCGATCGCGCCTGGTCGATGTCGGCCCTGGCCATCGGCAGCTCCTTACGGCGATGGCGGTTCCAGGCGCGCCAGTAGTACGCGTCGGTTGTGTTGTAGTACCGGCGCTCGATGATGCGGGTGGCCCCCTCGATCGCCGGCACGAACTGGCCGATGTGCCCCAGGCAGATCGCGCGCTGCATGGCCGCGTCTTCGTGGAGGCCCTGAAGGGCGATCGTGTCCTCGTAGTGCCGCACCGCCGTCGTGCAATCACCCACGGTCTGGCTCAGGGCGCCACGCCCGTAGGCCACCGCGTCCGCGCGGCGGTCAACGACGTGCGCAGATCCTTGACGTAGGCCGCGGTGACGGCGAGTGTGGGCCTGCGCGCGCGAAACAGTCCGGCCTCGACAAACGACGGCACCTCCGCCACGACCTCTTCGAGGGCGGTGGGACGCAGCATCGGACACAGGGCGGCCCGGTACCGAACAAGCGGCGATGCGTCGGCTGGAAACGGCGGCGGCGCGTTGGCTGTGCGGCGGTTCGCGGGCGCCACACAATCGAGACTCGCCGACAGGTAGGCCCGGAACGGCGCACTGCCCTCCCCCGACTCGAGCTCCTTCTTGAACGCCACGATCATCTCGGCCGCCGGAGGCAATTGACGCTGAAGGGCCGTCGACGTGCTGCGCGGCGTGCCCACGTGGTCGGGCGGAATCAGCCGCGCGACTTCAAGATACCGGGCCGCGGCGAACGTCGGCGGCAGTTCAGGAATCAACGCGTCCGCACGGGCGAACGCGTCCGCGGCATCCATCGCCAGCTCTTTCTCACGCAGCCCGATGAGCAGGTGCACCTCAAACAGGCGGGGGGCCAGGATCGGACGCGCCCGCCCGACGGCCACCCGCTCAAAGATCTCCCGGGCCTCGACCAGACAGTCGTAACACCCCTCGAGCACCCGGGTCTCGGCCACCATCACGCTGGCCTGATCCGCCTTCCGGATCGGCGCCGAGGCACACCCCACCAACACCAGGACCACCGCCGCCCAGACGCCGCGCATGGCCTATTCGACACCAACCGGGCGAACTTGTTCGCGCGGTGTGTGCGACAGCCGGAGCCCCGGGGCTTCAGCCCCGGGGGTTGCAAGCCGGTCCAGCCCGTTGACGACGTCGCCAACAAGGTCCCTGGGGTGCTCGACCCAGGGCGAGAGGCGAATCAGAGTGTCGGACAGGCCCAGCTCAGCGCGCGTCTCGGCAGGAATCGACGCGTGGGTCATCTTGCACGGCAGGCACACCAGCGACCGCACGCCGCCCAGACTTTCTCCCAGCGCGAAGTAGGTCAGCGACGATACGAACTGCGACGCCTCCTCCAACGTGCCGTCCAGCTCAAACGACACCATGCCGCCGAAACCCGTCATCTGTTGCTTCGCGATGGCGTGGCCCGGATGGTCCTCAAGGCCGGGGTAATAGACGCGCCTGACCCTGGGATGCCGCGTCAGCGCCTCGGCAATCGCCGCGGCGTTCCGCGCGTGACGTTCCATCCGCAGCTCCAGCGTCTTGACGCCGCGCAGCGTCAACCAGCAGTCGAATGGACTCGGCACGCCGCCCAGCGCGTTCTGCAGGAATCCCACAGGCTCGAACACGGCCGGGTCCTTCGCGATGACGGCGCCTTGAATCACATCGAGGTGCCCGGCCAGTTGCAGCAGGATGGTGAGTTTCTCCGCGGCGTCGCGTCCGCTGATGTCGGCGGTACTCGCCGGCTCGGCGTAGCCTCGCTCGACGGCTTCGACCAGCGCGTCATCGAACGAGCGACCGCGCGCCATCGCCGACAACACGAAGTGGGAGGTGCCGTTGACGATCCACGCGAATGTGCCGGCACCCGACGCCAGAGGCCGGCGTGCCAGTGTATTCACGCACGGCACACCGGCAAGCACGGCCGCCTCGAAGTAGAGCGACGTGCCGTGAGCCTCGGCGACGGCCTGCAGTTCCAGACCGCGCGCGGCCACGAGCGACTTGTTGGCGGTCACTACCGGCACACCCGCCTCAAGCGCGCGTGTCACCAGTGTGCGCGCCGGTTCAAGGCCGCCAAGCACTTCCACGACCACGTCACATCCCGAGAACGGGAACGCGCTCGCGTCCGTGATCAACGGAACTCGCGATAAAGGCCCGCAGCATGCGCAGGCAAGACGGAGGTCGTCCATCCGGGGCCGGTCGCGCCACCATGGTGTTTGTGCTGCGCCAGGGCCGGCGTCGGTAGCGCCAGCACGCTCACACACCACACCCACACGACTCTGCGGATCACGTCGCCTCGAGCAGGCTCCGCAAGTCCAGCGGACGCGTCAACATCGTCATCTTGCCCTCCGCATCCACCGGCCACTGGTCACGCGGGCGATCCCAATAGAGCTCGACGCCGTTCCGATCGGGATCACGCAAATACAGCGCCTCGCTGACGCCGTGGTCGGCGACGCCGTCGAGCGCGATGCCGGCTGCCTGCACGCGCCGAAGCGCGTTCGCCAGCGAGGCGCGCGACGGATACCGAATCGCCACATGAAACAGGCCGGTCGTGCCAGGTGCGGGAGGCGCGCCGTTGAGACTCTCCCAGGTGTTCAGCCCGATGTGATGGTGATACCCGCCAGCCGACACAAACGCCGCCCCAGGCCCATGCCGCATCGTCAACTCAAAGCCGAGCACGCCGCAGTAGAACTGCAGGGCGCGCTCCAGGTCCGCCACCTTCAGGTGCACGTGACCGATGTCGACTCCGGGGTCAATGGGACGAGGCGTCAGGGAGGAATGCCCGTAGTTACTGTACGTTGCGGAAAAGCACGAAGGCGATCACCGCGGCGGTGACCAGGAAGCTGAGGTACGCCAGGGGCTTGAGCCGCGGCTGGCGTCCACTCATCCGCAGCAGGAGCAACCCGGCGGCCAGACCAACCAGACCCACGGCCTCAAGGACGGCGCCCGTCGTGTACCGGTAGACGGCAGCACCGAGGGCGAGCACGATCACGAAGTAGCGAGTTACCAAGGGTGCCTCCGCCTCGATCATAGCCCGGCCGGCGATCCTCAGGTTTCTCCTGAGTTGAAACGGGCTACTCGGTGAGAAAATCATGGGCACTCCGATGACCCCCCGGAGAACGAGGTGCAAACGTGCTGTCTGCAACCCTGACTGAAGGCCTGGAACGCTACGAAATCGGTCCCACACTGCGCGGCCTGCGCCTCAGAAAGAAGATGGGGCTGGTCCAACTGGGCAAACATTCCGGGCTCTCGCCGGCGCTCCTCTCGAAGGTGGAGCGAGGGCGGCTCTTTCCGACGCTGCCAACATTGCTGCGCATCTCGCTCGTCTTTGGTGTCGGACTTGAGTACTTCTTCGCGGAGGCGCGGGAGAAACCCGTGGTCGCCGTGGTGCGACGCGCCGATCGCGTCCGGCTGCCCGAGCGCACGGACGGCCATCGCAGCGCCTACGCGTTCGAATGCCTGGACTATCCCGCGACCGAACGGAAGATGAACGCGTACTACGTGGAGTTTGAGCCGGCCGGTGCGAATCCGTCCGAGCCGCACAGCCATGCGGGCGCCGAGGTGATTTACGTTCTTCGCGGCAAGGTCGCGATCAACTACGACGACGAAGACCACGTCCTGAACGAGAGCGACTCGATGTACTTCGATTCCGGCCGCCCGCACCACTACACCAGTCAGAGTCAGCTTCCCTGCGCGGCGGTCGTGGTAGTCACCACGCCCTGAGCCTGCTCAAGGTGCAGCAGCCGCCTTTTGCGCCACAGGCCGCCGCCGTAGCCCCCCAGCTCTCCGCTCTTGTTCACCACGCGGTGGCAGGGAATGACGATCGCGATGCGGTTGAGTCCGTTGGCGCGTCCCACTGCGCGGACGGCCGCGCGATTGCCGAGGGCGATGGCGACGTCTTCGTACGAGCGGGTCTCGCCGCAGGGGATCTTCACGAGTTCGGCCCACACGCGCTCTTCGAACGGGGTGCCCGGAGCCACGACCGGCACGTCGAAACGCGTCACGGTTCCGGCGAAGTAGCCCCGAAGCTCTTCGCGAAGGGTCTGCAGGTGCGGGTGGTCGCCTGGCACCAGCGCGCACTTGAACCTGCGCCGCACGGTCTCGAGTTGTGCTGCAAGCCTCCGGCGGTCGGTGAACTCCAGCAGGCTCACCCCGTCGTTCGTCGCGCCTACGACCATCGGGCCCAGCGGCGTCTCCATCCATCCCAGGTGCATCGCTTCCGCATCAGAGGCGTTCCCCGGCGTCGCCCCGAACACGCGGGCAAACGCCTCTCGAAATCCGGAGTGTGATTCGTACCCCGCCTTAAACACCGCGTCGTCAACCCTCCCGCCCTGTTTGATGGCGTCGAGGGCGCCGGCCAGCCGTCGCGCGCGACAGTAGGCTTGAAACGTCAGGCCGTAGCGGCTCGCGAAGTACCGCCGGACGCGTGCGGCGTCCAGACCGATGCCTGTCAGATCGGCATCGCGTAGCCGCTCGGCCGGCGCGTCCTCGATGCGCGCGATCAGCCGTTGCACCCATGCGGGGTGGTCGGCGTCGCCATCAAGAGGCCGGCAGCGGAGACAGGCGCGGTACCCGGCACACAGCGCGTCTTTCACGCTGCCGAAAAAATCCACGTTCTCGGGCTTCGGCTTCCTGGCCGAACACGACGGCCGGCAGAAGATGCCCGTCGTGCGGACGGCGGTGAAAAAGACGCCGTCGTAGGTGGCATCGCCACGCAGGTAGGCCCGCTCCATCTCGCGGCGAGGCGGCAGCGGCAACGCGTCGAGCAGGGGGAAGTCGGTGGCCACCATGCAGATATTCTGCGGTCACACGCCTGTGCGCCGCCACCGAAAAACGGACGTCGAATTCCCGCAGGCCGTATCTGGCTGGCCTGCGCCGTGGTTTGCTGCTGAACTTCAACGCCCGGTTGATGCGGGACGGCATCCGGAGCGTACTGTTGACCGAGCCACATCTCGCGGAGCCAATAATGACCTCTGAGGTCGTTAGAACGGCTGGAACGGCGGCGACCCGAATCGCGGCGTCAGGAGCAGCGAAATCAGGGGATACGCGTACGCCAGGATGACGAGGACGATGCCAACGACGGTCCAGAGGCCCAGGCGATCCCACAGGCCGACGGACGTGACCGGCTCGAGTGGCACCGCGAACTCGAACGCCGGCGCCTCGACGCGCCGGCCGGCCATCCACGTCGCGACCACCACGGCGACAAACGCGAGCGCGCTCACGAAGAGCACCACGCCGCCGATCGCTCCGGCCTGCGTGAGTGATTCCCAGGCGCCGCCCTGGTCACCCGCGAGCGAAGCGCTGTAGACGCGGCGCGGCAGGCCGCGCAGGCCCGCGATGTGGAAGCTGGTGCTGAAGATGCCCATGCCGATGAACCACAGCCACGGTTGCACGCGCGCCAAGCCCGTCCATCGCAGTTCGCGACCCAATAGTCGCGGCAGCAGCCAGTACGTCGCCCCCAT
>JBCKZS010000090.1:0-6620 GCA_038918905.1 Vicinamibacterales bacterium | reverse complement strand
AAGGCCAGTGACGACGAGCGGACTGCCCGGGCCCGTCGCGGTGGCGCCGCCCGGTGAGGCCGTGGCGGTGTAGCTGGTAATCGCCGAGCCGCCGTTACTCGATGGCGCGGTGAACGCGACCGATACCTGGCCATTCCCGGCGACGCCGCTGACGCTGATTGGCGCGCCTGGCACGGTGATGGCGGGCTCCACATTGACCGTCAACATCGCGGCAGTGCTTGTCGCCGAGCCGACACTGTTGGTCGCCACCACGCGATACCGCGCCCCGTTGAGACTGGCGCTGGCGCCCGTCACCAGCAGCGTCGGCGTGGTAACCCCGCTGTACGGGGACGCATTCGACAGATCGCTGAACGACGCCCCGCCATTCATCGACACCTGCCACTGATATGTCGGGGCCGGGTTCCCACTCGCCTCCGCCACAAACGTCACGTTCTGCCCCGCCGTCACCGTCGCGCTCAAGGGCTGCGACGTGATGGCGGGTGCGGTCTGCACGGTCAGCATCGCGGCGTTGCTCATCGCGGAGCTCACGCTGTTGGTCGCCACCACGCGATACTGGGCGCCGTTCAGCGTGAACGGTGGGTGCGTAACCGTGAGCACCGGCGTCGTTGTGCCACTGTAAGGCGCGGCCTCTGACAAGCTGGCCCAGGAGGCGCCGGCATTCGTCGACACCTGCCACTGGAACGTTGGTGACGGATCTCCACTGGCCGCGACCACGAACTGGGCAGTCGAGGCCGACGTCACGGTCTGGTTCACAGGCTGGGTCGTAATCACCGGCGCTGCACTGACCGTCATCGTCAGGCGATTGCCTGCGGCGTCGTAGGTGTAGACGATAGTGGTCCCGTTTGCGTAGACGATCCGCGTCAGGCGGTCGAGCGCATCGTAGGCGTAGGCCGCCGACTGGGCTGACGCGTCTGCTCCGACGAGCAGAGCGAAGAGGAGGCCCACCGCGATGAGCGTGCGCCGCATCAGCCGCTGTGTCGTCATCGCCCACCGTCTCTCTTTTTCTTCTGGTTTGTACTTGACACAGTCCGCTGAACTTCGCGCTGCTCAGGTGTAGTTACCGCAGGCGCACCACCCGACCCTATCGACAAAACACCAGGCGCATGGGCAGGAGTAGGCGCCCACAGGGCGTACCAGCCAACGTAAGTCGCCGCGTCGACGCCCAGCCTTGGCAGAAGCCCTGCTGACTCGGGAACGACCCAGTGCCCGAACAAGCCAGTCCCCAGCCCAACAACTGTGCTGCCGGCAATCCTGCCGACGTCGAAGCTCTGCTGCTTTCCGGAAGCCCACTCCAGGCCCTGCTGTACAGATTCTGACGCCGCACCGGCAGCGGCCCCGCATAACCCTCCACCAATGAGGCCGACGCCTGAGCCGATACAGCCGCCCATGATGCCACCGCCCACGACGTCGCCGGCAAGCTCCTGCCAACTCCACTGTGCGTCACCGGTGTTGTAGTAGTTGATACCAGCACGCGCGACGTTCTTGACGCCTCCAAATACTGCTCCGACACCTGCGCCGGCCAGAGCCGTCGCGAATTGCAATACCTCCCCGTCTGGATCAACCGCATCGATAGGACGATTCTGGACGTAGGCGTATCTGTTCCAACTCTGGTTGTCGAAAACGGACGCCGGATACGGGTCCTCAGATAAGAAGCGACCGGAGGCGGCATCGTAATACCGCGCCCGCATGAACAGCAGGCCGTTGGCCTCCTGCATCACACCGAACTGCCCGACGTACTGGAACGGCTGCGCGACGGTTTCCTGCTTCTCGCGCACGGCGCCGAACTCGTCGTACGCGTAGCGGTTGACGAAGCCCTGCGCAGCGTTCGTCATCGCCACGGTGGAGCCGCGGGGATCGAAGTGGTAGGTCAGCGCCGCGTCGGCGGCGTCGACCCTGGAGATAAGGCCGAGGCCGTAAACGTAGCGCGCGATGGCGGCACCGGACGAGTTCGTCTCGACCAGAAGTTGTGACAGCCTCGGCTGTGGATCGACCACAAAGCGGGTGGCCGTGCCGTTCACGGTCTGCGCCAGCCGCGTGCCCACACCGTTGTAGACGTACTGCGCGGTGGAGGTGCCGTCGCTGACCTGCGTCAGGCGATCGTGGACATCCCACGCGTACGCCACGGTGCTGGCTGACGACGACCGGCTGGTCATGTTGCCATTCAGATCCGAGGCGAACGTCGTGGCGCCCGCCGTCTGAATCTGATTCGCCGCGTTGTACGTATACGGCACGGCCGCCGCCGCAGCGAGGCCCGCCAACGGCTCGACCTGCACGACCGATGTCCGATTCCCCACGGCGTCGAGCGTGTACGCGTACGAAGCCAGCACCGCGCCATCCGCACGCCGGTTCGTCAGGCTCGTCATTCGCCAGGCGGCGTCGTACGCCAACGCCGCGGTAGTCGCGTTGGCGTGTGTGATGCCCGTTAGCGCACCCGCCGCATCGTAGCCGTATTGCGTCGCGCGTCCGCTCCAGTCCGTGACACGCGTCAGGCGCTGCGCGCCATCAAAGACGTAGGACACCCGCTTGCCATCGGGATACACCAACCCGGTCCGATTCCCGACCGCGTCGTACTCGTAGCCAATAGCCTGCCCGTGCGCATCCACATACCGCGTCACACGATTCAGCGCATCGTAGCTGTACGCCGAGGTCCCCACCGCGTCAACCATGCCAGTGCGATTACCGGCCGCATCGTACGAGAACGTCGTCGCTGCGCCCGCCCCAGGCTGAATCGTCGTCAATCGATTCAGGGCATCGTAGGCATACGCGAGCGTCGCCCCCTTGGCGTCGGTCATTGTCGCCCGATTGCCCACCGCATCGTACGTGCCGCTCGACGTCCGCCCCAGCGGGTCCCTCGACGTGCGCAGACGATTGGCCGCATCGTACGTGAACGTCGTCGTCTGATTATTGGGATCGGTCACCGTCAACCGATTACCGACGGTATCGTACGTGTACCGCGCGGTGCCACCCGCAGGATCGGTGACCTGTGTCAGCCGCCCGGCGGCATCGTAGGTCATTGTCGTCACGCGACCAGCCGCGTCCGCTGCGCTGGTCACTCGCCCCAGCGCATCGTACGTCTGCGTGGACACGTTCCCCAGCGCGTCCGTGGTGCGCACCTGTCGATTCAAGGCATCGTAGGCGAACCGCGTCGTACGGCCGACAGCGTCCGTCACCGCGGTCCGGTTCCCAACGCCGTCGTACGCGATCTGCGTGATCCCGCCCGTCGGATCCGTCGTCTGGGTCACGCGCCCCTGGGCGTCGTAGGCGAACGTGGTCACATGGCCCAAGGCGCCCACCGTGGTCATCCGCCGGTCCAACGCGTCGTAGGTGTGCTGCGTCACGCCTCCAATCGCGTCGGTCATCGACGTCAGCAGATTGTTCGCGTCATAGGCCCACGTCGTCACACCGTCGCGTGCGTCAGTTGCCCGCGTTCGATTGCCGTTGGCGTCGTAGACGTTGATGACGACGCGCGCGAGCGGGTCGGTGGTACTGAGGACGCGGCCGGCCCCGTCGTAGGTGAACCGGGTGGTGTGGTTGCGCGCATCGGTCACCGAGATCTTCCGGCCCACCGCGTCGTACGCAAAGGAGGTGACCGCGCCGGCCGGGTCCGTGACGGACGTCAGATTGCCCGCCGCGTCCCAGGCATTCGTCACCACACCGTTGTTGGCGTCCCTGAGCGTCAGCGGCTGGCCATGGGAGTCGGAGGTTAAGGTCGACACGCTCCCGACCGGGTCCATTGTGGTGATCAGGTTCCCACGACCGTCGTAGGCAAATCGCGTGACGCCGTTGGCCTCGTCTGTGCGCGTCAGCGGGTTGTTGGACGCGTCGTACGTGATCGCCGTGCTCCGGCCCAGCGGGTCTCCCTTGCCGGTGACGTTGCCGCGGGCGTCGTAGGTGTACGTCGTCGAGTTGCCGTTCTGATCGGTGATGCTCGTGCGGTTGTTCTGGTCGTCGTACGTGTAACTCACCGAACGTCCGAGCCGATCGGTCTGGCGAATCAACCGCTTCAGCACGTCGTGGGCGTCCACGCTGCTCTTGCCGGTCGGGTCCGTGATCGTCGTCTCGCCGCTGTCGGCGTTGTAAGCGAACTGGAACCTATTCCCCTTTGCGTCGGACTGCCAGGTGACCACGCGCCGGTCGGCGTCGTAGGTGTTGGTCATGAAGACCGCGCCGCGAGGGTCGGTGGCGGTGAGCAGTTGTCCGTTCGCGTCGTAGGTGTAGGCCTCGACGCCCGCGTCCGGGTCGGTGACCGATTGCAGGTGTCCTCCGCTGTTGTAGGTAAAGGTGACCACACGAGGCAGTGGGTCCGTCACTGACGTGATGCGCCCCGCACCGTCGTACGCCAGAGCGAGCGAGCGCCCACTCGGCTCCTGCACCGTGATCGGCCGACCGGATCCATCGTAGGACAACGCGACCGTGTTCCCGTTGCGATCCGCGATCGTGGTCAGACGTCCGCCACTGCTGAAGCGCCACTGGACCTGCGACTTTTGGAGGACGGTGAACGTCCCGTCATTCGCCCGCGTGAGCGTGTCGAAGATGCCCGCGTAGCGATGCACGTAGGTGGAGCCGCTCCAGTCGTAATAGTCCACATGCCCGTCGCCCCACCGAATCTGGACCGACTGGTCGCCCCCATCCACGGCCAGGGTGACGTGGTAGTTGTGGGTCCACCCGGGGCCAAGCGGGCCGCTTGTCGCGTCCAGCGAGTTGTAGAACCGCGTAAACGCCAGACCGATGCCCCGCCCGGGCACCGAGAGGTCCGTATACTCAGAAACGTAGTTGCCCGTAGCCGTATTCACGGGGTCGGCGTTGAAAGCGGAGTTCCGCGTGTTGCCCAATTGAGCGGGCGCTGGTAAGGCTGTCTTGAAGCCAATTGAGACTGCGGCCGCCGAGCCGCCACCATCAAGGGTTGTGGCGTTCTGGAAGGCGATGGTGACGCCGCGCCCCAGGCTGGAGCCGCCCTCAGGCGCGAAGCCGATCGTCACGCCACGGCCAAGGCTATTTTGGTCGACTGCAGGCACGAAACCGATCGTCACACCACGACCCAGGCTGTTCTGGTCGGCCGCTGGCGCAAAGCCAATGCTCACACCGGCAGCGGCAAAGGCGGCCTCCTGCGCCCATGCAGGCGCAGGCAGCGCGGCTGCCAGCCAAAGGGCGCCGACGATGACCCAGCGACCTGACACGGCTCAGTTCACCGGCGGAATGACGTCAGCACTTGAGGCGGAATATCACGCTCACTGATGCGACTACCGTCCTTGCGGAGAAACGCGAAGTGCGTCGCTCCACCGGGCGGCGCGCTCGCCTGCACTTGCGCCACCTGATTCGGTCCGGGCGGGTTTCCGGCGTCTGCCCCTTGAAGCACGGCAAACGTCGCATGGACGTACAAGTACGCGAGCTGTGTGCGATTCAGGCCGGACAGCCTCGCGGTGGCTGTCGACGCCTGAAGCGACCCAGCCAGGGTGCCCGGCGTGACGGTGCCCGTGTTACCGGTCCCGAAGCTCACCTGAATCGGCGTCCCGACGGGAATATTGCTCGCCGACACCACGATGTTGATCGGATCCGGCAACTGCATCGGAAGCAGCAGGTCAACGGTGTCGAATCGCTGGCCCGCGTACGCAGGGACGGCCTGGCCGCCAACGGAGATAATCGTCAGTGACGAAGCGGCGGACGGAAAGATCGCCGGGTTGATGGGTGCGATGATCGCCGCTGGGTGTGAGCTTCCCGACATCGTGACGGCACCGAGCGGGGCCTCGAGACGAATCAGGCCCTGGCCCGAAATCGAGTTCAATCCTCCCGGTGCGTTAAGGGACCCGCCTATGTGGACCGAATTCGCGACCAAACGAATCGCACCGCCCGCGCCAGCCCCAGAACCAGAAAAATGCTGACCTGAGTTTGCATTAATATGGCCGGTCACGGAAATCGACCGCGACGAGGCTATGGCGATTGCACCACCACCTCCCACACCGCCCACACTCGTACCAAAACCCCCTGAACCTCCAATGATCGGAACCAATGAAAGTGGTCCTACCCACGTTGCATGTGGAGAAGTCGCGGTGCCGCCAGCCGGACCGAAACCGGGCTGTTGATGAGCTCCTCCCCGAAAACCGCCCGGACCTGGATAGATGGTATCATACACGCCGCTCGGCGGCGCGAAGTCACCATAGCCGATATAAATAACCCCTGCGACGGTCACGTCACCTTGGGCGAGGATGATGACCGGAGTATTCTGCAAGTTCTTCCTGAACTTCAGGACCTTGCCCACTGGCACATTAACGGTCGTGTAGTTGAGGACGCCGCTCGGAGGAAGCTGGACGTAGCAGGAGGCTGGATCAACAGCGACCGGACTACTGCACGTCGTCGCCAAGTTTAACGCCCCATCCGCCCCAGTCGACCCACTCGAAAACGCCTGCGGAGGCGCCGGAGGTGACGACGGCGTCCCGGCGCTCAGTGAGCCCACCCATACGGTAACCGCCGTCAGTAACACAATTCCCGTTGTCGCGATCCGCATCGTCATTCTCCTTATCACCACGCGCACACTGTTGAACACCTATCGAACTGAGATCCGCACCACACGAGCCGCGTCCCACGTCGCCGTCCGGAGGCTCCAAGCATACACGATAACTTCG
>JBCKZS010000089.1:0-6819 GCA_038918905.1 Vicinamibacterales bacterium | reverse complement strand
CACGATCAGGCCGTTGCCGCCATTGGACAGGCCATCGGCGTTCAGCACGGCCGGCACGCCCAGGCGGTCGCGCTGAAACCCGCGAACGGTCGTGCTGCCGCCGGTAAAAAAGCGCCGGCCGGCCGGCAGGTCGGCCACCGTTTCGGTGACGGGCTGCCCGTCGGGTCCCCGGACGGGCAGGCCAGTGGCGTCCACGATCGGGACGTCCCGGGCAAACCCGCGCGCCACGCCAATCTGCACACGGCCGCCGAGCACGACGCGGTTGATGCGGGTGATGCGACGGAAGCCCAGCGCCTGCACGAACACCTTCGCGAACCCGACTTCCGAGCCGATGCGGCGCGCCGCCAGCTCGGCATCGGCGCTCAACAGCCCTCCGGCCGTGGGATCCAGCAAGTCGTCGCGATGATCCCACACGATGCCGCCCGACACCGTCGAGAGTCGAATCTGTGGAAACAGCCGGTCGATCAGGGGCTGATCCTCCTCGGAAATGCGCGCGTTAATCAAGCGCGTGGAATCCAGCGCGTAGCGGCCAAACACACTCGTGTAGCTGTTGACGCGCCGCAGGGCCTCGGCGTTGGCGGCGCGCCGGACGAACGTGAACGACGTCCGAATCGCCCGTTCCACAGTGGCGCCGAGCACGACGTCCGTCCGCGATCCCCACGCGCGGGGTTCCCGATAACTTCCGGTGACGCGGTACTCGCTCACGCCAAACCCGCGGCCATCCTGCGCCGGGTCATTGGGGACATCCCGGGGCCTGAGGCTGAGGCGGGAGAACACCGTGACGGATCGGTTCCCGCCGAAGAGATTCCGCCGGCCCAGTTCCAGGAATCCGCGCGGCGCGAACTCGAACCGGTCTTCGAGGCCACCGCCGTCGGCCGATCGCAGACGCCGGCCCAACTCCAGACCGCCGCCGTACCCGATCGTGGTGGCGGGCGCCTCCTCCACCTGCACGATCACATCCACGTGGCCGTCGTGCCGCGCCTCTGCGGCCTGCGTGATGCTGATGCGGCGGAAGATCGCCATCTCGCTCAACCGCTGCTGGCTCTCGAGCCGATCGGCCTGGCCGAGCGGCTGCCCCGGCCGGAGCACGACGGCATCGAGGATGGTCTGCGTGGCGACACGCCGGTTGCCCACCACGAGCACGTGATCCACCCGGGTCTGTGCCCCCTCGCGAATCGTGAAGCGCACCGTGGACCGCGGCAGCCCGTCGTGGTGCGCGTCAACCACCACCGACTGGAAACCGCGGTTCAAGTACGCCTGCTGAATCGCGAGACGATCTTCCCGCACCTGGCCGTCGCGCAGTGGCTGTCCTGGCTGCGACCGGATCAGCCGCCGCGCCGCCGCCTCGGGAATCGCGTCGGCCCCGATCACGACGACGTCGCCCACGAGGCGCAGGGGGCCTTCATCGATCGTGAGGTGCACCACGACCTGGCCCTCGGTGGCCTGCGGCGCTGCCGGCACTTCTTCGGGCACCACGTCGACCGACGCGTCAAATCCGGCAAAGACGTACGCCGCCACCAGCGCGCCGACCCTGGCGTCGACCTCATCTTCCTGGAACGGTCCGCCCACGTTCAGCCCGAGTAACGCGCGGACATCGGCCGCGGAGAAATGCGACTCGCCGCTGATGCTGATGTCCTTCAACCGATACCGCAACCCGCGACGAATCGTGAAAGTCACCACCATCCGCCCGCGATCCGGCTGCTCGACGCGCCGGGGCTCCACCTCCGCGCGCCAGTACCCGTCACGCTCCAGCGCGCGGCGGATGCGGAACGCGGAATCCTCCAGCAGGTCTTCGTCGGCCGAGTTTTCACGCCGTATCGGAATCCAGGTGTCGATGCCGCCCGGCGGCAGGGGATCGCCGGTCACCACAATGTCCACCAGCGGGCCGGCATCCACCGTCACGGTGACGTCCACCTCGTCACCCGTGCCGGTGGCGAAGTGACTGGCGGAGGCCTCGTAGTACCGCAGGGCGCGAAGCCGCTCGGCGACGCGCCGGAGCGCATCCTCGGTCGCGCGGCGCCGATAGGGCGCGCCGGTGACGAGGCCGACGCCGGTCGTCATCGCCTCCGGCCCGAGCGCCGACGTGCCGATCAGGCTGACCCGGCCGATACGTTGCCGCGACCCCGCCTCGATGGTCAACACCAGCGTGGACCGGTGCACCTCGTGGGTCTGTTCCAGACTGGGCGTCACGACCGGCCGCGAGTAACCCTCGTCGGTCAGCAGCCGTGTGACCGCCTCACGCGCCGCGTCCAACCGGGCCCCCGACGCGCGTCCGCCAACCTGCTCGAGCACGCCGCGCTCCAGCGCGCGCCGATCGAGTCCCAGGGTTCCCCGAAACTCGATGCGGTCGATCGGGTGCCGCGGCACCAGCGCGAACAGGACGACGGCCCCCGCGCCCTCCGGCCACGCCGTCACCGCCACGTCGTCAAATCGGCCAAGATTGAACAAGTGCGCCATGCTCTCGCGCACGGTTTCGGGACGCAGGAGGTCACCCACGCGGACTTCCAGCAGCGCCCGCAACGCGGGATCCGTGTCAGGCCGGCCTTCGATCTCGATCCGCACCTCGGTGATGGCGCGGCCGAACAGCGCGTCCAGTTGCGGGCGCTGGACGGCGGCGGGGACGTCCGCGCGCAGACCGGCCGCCCACGCGGCCAGCGCGACACACACGAGCAGTCCGCGGGAACGTCTCCGCATCAGAATCGGTACCGCACCCGGACGTCGAGCGCAAACGTGCCGTCCTGGTTGCGCGACAGCACCCAGGACATGCGATCGCTCTGTGAATACTCCAACAGCAGAATTTCGTAGTCGAGGCTGGTGTTGTCGAGCGACCGCGAGTACGTCAGGAAGACGCGGTTGGAGATCCGCTTGCCCACTGTGATCCGGGCGCCGGGATTGAGTTGCTGCAGCGTCGCGTCGGCGCCCAGCAGCGGCGTCACGGTGAACGTGTCGACATTGAGCGTCCGTTCGACGACCCGTCCGACCTGGGTCGTGATGGGACTGGCGACCAGTTGGGCCAGCACGGACGACATCAACTGATTCTGTACTTCCTGTGGCGACTGCAGGGCGCGCAGCTCGGCCCGCTGCAGGTTCGGGTTCTGGCCGAGCATCAGCGACAACACGTCCACCTGGCTGAGCGGCGGATCGGAGCTGAGGTCGTACGTAAACCGCGCCATCGTCCCAGTGAACCGCACGTCGATCCGGTAGTCCTGCGAGGGCTGGCGAATCTGCGTGCGGGCCTCGATGTCGAAGAACGGCTCGATCTCGCTGGGATTCGCGAATTCGACGTACCCGCCGACGGTGTACCGGTTGCCGAGAAACTCCGTCTCCCCGCGGTCGATGTCCACACGGCCGAGGAGCGACGGTCGATCGAGCGTCCCCGAGAACCGGAGGTCTGGCGAGACCACCACGGTGGCGTCGCTGTCGTCGATCATCAGGAGCCGCTGGCCGACCAGATCCACTGCAAACGAGAGCGGCAGATCAACAGGCGTGGCCGGCGCGGACCGCCGCACGGTGCCGCCCCCGCCGGCCGCCAGACCCAGCAGACCGGCGTTGCTCTGTAACCGGCGGGTGTAACGCGCCTGACGGACCGTCACACGCCCCGACACGAGCGCCGCCGACACCGAGCCGGTCAGGGCGAGATCCGCGTCGACCGTTGACCGGAAACCTTCCGGATAGCGGAGGTCCAGACCGTTGCCGCGCGCGGTGACGTTCAGTTCGCCCGGCAGAAACCCCTCAAGCCCGATGGCGCCGCCGAAGACGATCTCGCCGCTTCCGTGGCGACCGCCCGTGCCCATGCGCGCGCGCACCCCATCCAGGCGGATGCCCGCGGCATCAAACGTCACGTCGCCATTGATGTCGTCGAGGCTGTGGGGAAACAAGAAGTGGCGCAGCCGTCCCTCCGCGATCGTCGCCAGCCCCGAGTAGGCCGGCGCGTCCAGCGATCCGCTGATCCGTGCAGAAATCGACGCGTGCCCGGAACTCCGCACGTCCCGCACCACGCCCTGCAGAATCGCCAGGTTGGACGTGCCGTTGACCGTCACGTCGAGCGCCGAGGTCGCACGATTGACCTGGCCCCCCAGCGTGAGACTCGTCCCTTCGCCCGCCAGGGTGAACGACCGAATCGACAACACGTCGTCGGCAAACTCGAGCCGCAAGGGTTCGCGCGTGCCGTCCGGCGCGGTGGGATTGGTCAGCGCGTAGTCGAGCAACTTGAGGTCGGCCCGGTCGATCGTCACATCCACGTCCAGGCGGGACAGGTCCGCCAGTTCGCCGCTGAACCTGACGGCCCCGCTGACCACCGCCTGCGTATACGGTGACAGGCCCGGGGCCACGAAGCGCAGGTACGGATCCACCGACGTCTCGTTGAACCGCAACGCGGCCTCCACGTCGTAGGCGTCGGTCAATGCGATTTGACCCGAGCCGGACACCGACAGACGATCGGACGCCACGTCGATGCGATCGATCGTGACGACATCCGCCTCGACCACCATGTGCGCGGTCGCCTGGCCGATGCCCTCATCGCCCCAGAAGAGGTCGACGATCCGCCCGTCCCATTCGTAGCGGGGACGCTCCATGCTGCCCGCGCCGGTCATGCGGAAGTGCAGGATGCCCGTCAGGTCCGCGTCAGGCACGGTAAAGCTCTCGAGCGATTCGACAGGGATCCGCTCGCCATCGAAGGTGAAGCTGTAGGTGCCGAAGCCTCCATTCTGCTCGGTGGGCCAGCCGACGTACGCCGCGCCTCGGACAAAGCCGGTGCTCTTGGTCAGCTCGATGCCGTCGATCCGCATGCCGGTGCCTTCGAAGGAGAGCCGGCTGGTGAACGTCTCGAACGTCTCGTCCCAGCCCGTGCCCGGCGACACCCGCAGCAACCCAAACCCGTCGGGGCCCTCGTACCGCCCGTAGAGACGGATATCGGCGAACGTCGTGCCGGTCACCGGCCAGTCATCCAACAGAAACGCGTGCCTGAAGTCCTCCAGCGGCCAGCCCGCGACCGTAATCCGCGCGTCAATCTCCTCGCCCCCGTCCGCGCGCGGATACCCGAGGGCGTACCGGCCATTCGCCACCATGCGCGCGTCGCCGTCGCCGATCAGGCTGTTCGTGACGGTGACATACCCGTGCTCGATCACCGCGTCGGCGCGGCCGCGGCCCCACACCACGTCCCAGGCGCGCAGGCCGTCGACGTCAAACCGGCCCACAATGCGCGGCCGGCTGAACCATTCGGTCAGCGTGCCGTCGAACACGCCGCGCCCGCCGACCTCGATGGCCCCGGTCGGCGCGCCGAAGGCCGTCATGATTCCCGCGAGCAACCGGTCGCTGGCCTGCCAGTCCGTGCTGACGACCCGAAACGGCATGTTGGCGTGGTCACTCCATCCGGTCCGGCCGCTGAACGTGACGTGCGTCTCCGGCGTGGCGGCCCAACTGTCGGCCACGTCGATCGCCTCGGGTGTCATCGTGTAGGCCACTTCCCCCCCGGCGGCGACAGCGCCCAACGGGCGCGCCTTGATGAACGGCGTTTCCTTCCCGGCATACACCGCAGGTTCCGGCAGGACCGCCGCGGCCAGGGCGCGGCCGTCGGCCGGGCCTGCGCGCAACACCCCTTCGCCGCGCATGGCATCAAAGTGGCCGCTGGGCCACTGCATCGCATGCCAGCCGTTGGCACGGCTGTCCAACGCGATCCCCTCCCAGCCCATGACCCGGCCGAAGGCCAGCAGGTCCACGTTCCTGTACGTCGCCGACAGGTCGGCGATCGACCCCCGTGTCGTGCTGCTGTCGAGCGCGTACGACAGGCGCAGCGCGCCACTGTAGAAGCCACTCTCGGTGCCGACCACCTCCAGCCGGTTCGGCACCCAGACCACGCGACCTTTAAGATTCGGGAAATCGAGTCCGCTCACGCGCAGCCACGCACTCGTGACCCGGCCGTGCACATCGAAGCCCCCGCGTTGGTACTTGTGGTACGTCCCCTCGTAGCGTCCCTGCCCGCTGGCGGTGAAATCCTGACCATGGAAGAACAGATCTTTCATCCGCGAGATGTCGAACGCGGTGGAAATCTCGAACTGTTGTTCGGGCCACCGCGCGGAATCAATCACGCCCTGCAGTGTCGACCGCGATCCGTCCGCCACCACGTCCATGTTGTGCACCCGGAACACACCGCCGTCGAGCGTGAGCCGCGCCGCCATCGAATCGATCCGCATGGGTTCGTACGACTGAATGTTGACCAGACCCCCGGTGAAGCCCAGCGTGGCCACGTACGCGTTGAGGTGGCGCGCGCGCACGAAGTTCACCGTCAGGTTCTCGCACGTGATGTCCCAGGGCAGCGCGTGATCGGTGTACTTGAAGGTCCCGTTCCGCGCATACACGAAGTTGATCGTGGTGGTGTACGGCCGCGGTGTGGTGCGCGGGCCGCGCGGCATGATCCGCGGCAGGTTGTGCCGGTCCCCTTCCCAGCTTTCGATCGTCACCGCCCACCCGTCCATCGTGATCTCGATGATGAGCTCGCGGCGAAACAGGGCGGTCCACGGAATCGATACGACGAGGCGGCGCGCCTGCAGGAACGGCGCGGCCTCGGGCGTCAGGCCTTCGATGACGACATCCTCAAGTACGAATCGGCCGGGCGTCAGCGTCGCACTCAGGCGGCCGATGTGCATCGGCCGTGCCAGATAGCTGGACGCCTCCCGTTCCGCGAGGTGCTTGAGGGACGGCCCCAGATCGAGGGTGAACAGGGACACCAGCAGCGCCGCGACCACCGCCGCGACCACCAGCAGGCCGCGACGCGACCACCGCCAGACGCCCCACCGGCGCCCGGGCTCAGGCGCGGGATCG
>JBCKZS010000088.1:0-6834 GCA_038918905.1 Vicinamibacterales bacterium | reverse complement strand
ACTTTTTCATTCTGGTGGTAACAGTCGGGTGACTCCGAGATCGCGCTGACGCCAAGTCCGATCAGCACGTCAGTCTTGACCTCGGTGTAGCCCATGAAATTCCGGTGCAGCCGGCCCGCGGCCGCCGCCACCGCCAACGCGTCGTCTGGCCGCGCGAAGTGATCGAGCCCGAGTTCCAAATAGCCCGCCTCAAGCAGGGGCCGCCGAATGGTCTCGTACAGCAGACGCTTTTCCGCGCCGACGGGGATCTGGTCGTCAGTGAACTTCCGCTGGGCGGGTTTGATCCACGGCACGCGCGCGAAGCTGTACACCGCCAGACGATCGGGGTTGAGCTTCACAATCGCATCAGCGAGGACTCGCGACGATTCCGGTGTTTGTCCAGGCAGCCCGTACACGAGATCGATGTTGACCGAGGCGAATCCCAGCGCCCGAGCCTCCTCGCACAGCGCGGTCGTCGTTTCCAGCGGCTGGTGCCGATTGATCAGCCGTTGCACTTCAGGATCGATGTCCTGAACGCCGAGCGACACACGCGTGACGTCCCGCGCGCGCAGCGCTTCAAAGTGCGCGCGCGTGGTCACGCGCGGATCCACCTCGATCGATCCCTCGAAGGCGACGCCGAAGGGCAGGCGATCGCGAATGCCGTCAAGCAACAGTCCCAGCTCGTCCGGCGTCAGAAAGGTCGGCGTGCCTCCGCCCAGATGGAGCTGGCCGACCGGGTGTTCCCGCAGTCGCGGGCAATGCGCCAGATACCAGTCGATCTCGGCGAACACGTGGTCGATGTAGGCCCGGCCCTTGCCGTGATTGCGCGTGATCACCGTGTTGCAGCCGCAGTACGTGCAGAGAGACTCGCAGAACGGGATGTGCACGTAGAGGGCCACCGACTGCTCAGACCGGGCCAGCGCGCGGTTGAGCGACCCGACCCACGAGCCGGTGGTTGGCAAGTCGCGCCAACTGGGCACGGTGGGATAACTGGTGTACCGCGGCACCGGCACGTCGTACTTGGCAAACAGATCCTGCGGCGTCATGTCATCACCTGCCGCGTCATCCTGATGAACGCCCTGACGCTGTCTTCGGGTGTGCCCGGCAGGATTCCGTGTCCAAGTCCGCAGATCCACCCCTGCCGTTGCCGCGGCGTCAGCGCGCGGACGGGATCCAGAAACCGGTGCAGAGCCGCGCGCAAGTCGCGCCCGGTCAGCATCAGCAGCGCCGGATCGAAGTTGCCTTGCACAAAGCCGCGCACGGGTCTGCGCCGCAGCGTCGCCGCCAGGTCCCAGCGACCATCAATGCCGAGGCCGGCCCACGGCGCGTCCGTGAACGACGCTCCCGTGAACTGCGACGGATGGGACCCCTTGGCGTAATAGCCCACCTTGCCCGGGCGTGCCTGGGCGAGTCTGGCGAGATCCTTTGCCACGAGCCTGGAGAACTCCGAGAACGGCACGTCACCGGCAGCCGTGTCGAGCACCATGACCACGTCGGCGCCGGCGTCGAGTTGCATCCGGATGGCCTGACGAATCAAGGGCACCATTCGCGCCGCAAACGCCCGGTAGAGTGCCGGCGACGACTTGGCTTTCGCCAACGGGCCCAAGTGCGATCCCTCGACGGCGTAAACGAACAGGGTCCACGGGCCACCCACGAAGCCGATCAGTCCCTTGTCGGCCGGCAGCAGGGCGCGCGTGGCGGCCACCGCCTCACCCTGAAACGCCAGGCGCGCCGCGGCCGCGTCAAGCGGCCGGAACCTGTGAATGCGCCGCTCGGTCAACGGGCCGTCGAGTTCGGGCGGTCCGTTCTTGTAGGTCAGACCCATGCCCAGGGCCTCAAGGGGAAACAGGAGGTCGCTGAACAGGATGGCCGCGTCGAAATCGAAATCACGAACCGGCCCCAGCGCCGCTTCCGCCGCCACGTCCGGCGTGCGGCACACGGCCTCGAACGAATGCCGGCGTCGCAGCGCCTGATAGTGCCGGTGGTACCTGCCGGCCTGCCGCATCATCCAGATCGGCGGCGTGGGCGTGACGTGCCCGTCAAGTGCGCGTTGAAACAGCGTCATGAGTCCTGCGTCTCCGGGGGCCCGTCTGACGCCGCCCATTGATAGCCGATGCCACGGATGGATCGAATGCGGCGGCCGGTGACCTCGCCCAACGCGTGGCGCAGGCGGACGATGGTGTTGTCGACGGCGCGCGGAGTCGGAAAGCGGTCCTCTCCCCATGCGCGATCGAGGATTTCCGACCGGCTGACGACGCGGGGCGACGCGTCCACGAGCAGGCGCAACACGCGCGCGTCGCGCACCTGGAGCAACGTGCGCAGGCCCTCGCGCGAGGTCACGGTCAGCGCTTCGAGGTCGATGCTGACGTCGCCACACGCGATCTGATGGGACCGCGGCTGCTGCGTCGCCAGCACGTGGCGCACCCGCAGGATGAACTCCTTGAGATGGAACGGCTTCGGCAGGTACTCGTCCGCGCCGATCTCGAAGCCCTCGAGCCGGCTTTCCGCCGAGTTGAGCGCCGTCATGAACATGATCGGCATGGACGACGTCTTCCGGATCCGCCGGGCGAGGCCGAACCCCGATCCATCCGGCAGCTTCACATCCACGACCGCCAGGTCCCACGAGCCGGCGGACAGGTGCTGTGTCGCCTCGGCGATCGTGCGCGCCCAGGCGACGACAAATTGCTCGCGTTCGAGACGTTCGAGCAGGGTCCGGCCGAGTGAGTGGTCGTCTTCGACCAGCAGGAGGCGCGCGCTCATCGGGCCTCCGGCAGCGTGATCGCCACCGAGAATCCGCCACTGGACGCCTGGCTCACGCAGAACTCGCCGCGCATCCGCTCGACGAGCCGGCGGCTGATGAGCAGGCCAAGACCAGTGCCGCTGGTTTGCGCCGGCCGGATCGTGGACTGTTCGAGCGCGCGAATCACCTTCGGCGGAGCGCCGCGGCCGTCGTCAATGAACACGGCCTGCACGTGACCCGCGCGCGCCGACACCTGTACGCGGACCTGCGACGCGCCGCCGTGTACGGCGGCGTTCTGAAAAATGTTGCGGGCCGTGCCTTCGAGCGCGCGGCGATCGGCGAGCACCTCGGCATCGCCCTCGATCTGCACCGAAAGGTCGGGCCAGTCCGCGGCCACATGGTTCAGGCTCGCGCGCAGCGCGACCGGTTCGATGAAAAGGTGGCCGTCCGGCTGCGCGTAGTACAGCGAATTCTCCAGTTGCAGTCGCAGGCGCAGCGCGTCCTGCATCAGACGGCTCAAGGCGGCGCCGCCGGCCGCCGGGCCCAGATCCTCCTGCAGACTCTCCACCTGCAATTGCAGGCTGGCGAGCGTGGTCTTCAAGTCGTGCGTGAACAGCGAGAAGAAGTCCTGGAGCGCGCGCCGCCGGGCCTGTTCCCGCCGGATGCCGACGATGAGCGCCACACCGCCGGCGAGCAGGAGGAGGATGAGCACCAGGCCTTCCCACACCAGCATCCGCTGCACCTGCCCGAGCGCGATGGCCGCGTCGCCGCCAATCGCCTGCAGCCGCCGCGCCTGCGCCAGACCGAAGACCAGCCACCAGCCCGCCAGCGCCAGGGTCGTCATCAGCCACAACACCGCGAGGATGTACGGCACGGGCCAGCGGGAGTCACGCTCGGTCATCACCGGTCGGCCTCCCGCGCTGCGAGGCCGAGCGCGTGGGCGGCGGCCTCGAGGATCTGGTCGTCGTGGGCCAATGACAGGAAGCCGACCTCGTAAGGCGATGGCGGCAGGTAGAGGCCGTGCGCCAGCGCGGCGTGAAAAAAACGGGCGAACCAGTCGGCGTTGCTGGCGGGATCCGTGCGATGGATCCAGAAGAGGCCGGGCGCGTCGACGACCGAGAGCGGGTGAGCGAGGCCGGCGAACGCGGCGCGCAGGCGCTCGGTGAACGCGCGCGTCCGCGCCTCAAGCGTCGTCCAGCCGTCGAGGCGCTCCATCTTCTCAAGTGTGGCGAGGCCGGCGCGCATGCCGACCGGGTTTGCGCTGAGCGTGCCGGCCTGGTAGACCGGACCGCGCGGCGCGACCAGGTCCATCAGGTCGGCGCGGCCGGCGTAGGCGCCCACCGGAAACCCGCCGCCGATCACCTTGCCGAAACACACGAGATCGGGCCGCAGGGCCAGGCGCTCGGCCATGCCGCCACGGGCGACCCGGAAGCCCGAGATCACCTCGTCGAACACGAGCAAGGCTCCGGCCTCGCGCGCGAGTTCGGCGACCCGCGCGAGCCAGGCTTCGCGCTGCGGCAGCAGACCGTGATTGGCGGGCAGCGGTTCGAGGATGACCGCGGCGATGGTGCTGCCGGCAGACTGAAAGACCGCCTCAAGCGCGCCGGTGTCGTCGAGCGGCGCCACCAGAGTGGTGCGCGCGACGTCGTCACCGACCCCGGCGCTCGACGCGGTGCTGGTGCCGGCCAGCCCGCTGCCGGCGCGGACCAGCAGCGCGTCGGCGTGGCCGTGGTAACAGCCGTCGAACTTCAGGATATTGGGGCGTCTGGTGGCCGCGCGCGCGATGCGCAGCGCCGACATCGCGGCTTCGGTGCCGGACGAGACGAATCGGATGCGTTCGGCCCACGGCACCCGCGCGACAATCCACTCGGCGAGCGCGAGCGAGTACGGTTCACACGCGCCAAACGTCCACCCGTCGTCCACCGCGTCATGGGCCGCGCGCGCGACCTCGGCGTCAGCGTGGCCGAGGACCAGCGGTCCGAAGCTCATGCAGAAGTCGATGAAGGTCCGGCCCGTTACATCGATGAGCGACGCGCCCTGGGCGCGCGCGAAGAAGAGCGGCGTGCCCCCGACGTGACCGAACGCGCGCACGGGACTGTGGACGCCGCCGGGCGTTACGCGCGTCGCGCGGGTGAAGAGCGCCTGGTGCTGATCCACTAGGTGATCCCGAGCGCGCGGGCGCGACGCGCGCCATACGTGATGATGAACCCGGCGCCGGCGCGGCGGAAAACCTGCCAGGTTTCCAGAAGCATTTCATCGAAGCGGCCGAGGCCGCGATCGGAGAGCGCGACGAGACTGGCGTATTCGCCGCTGACCTGGTACGCGCCGACGAGTTTGCCGGTCGCCTGCGCGATCGGGGCGATGAGGTCGAGGGAGGTGAGCCCCGGTTTCACCATCAGCAGGTCCGCGCCTTCCTGCGCGCAGCGCCGGCTCGACTCGATGGCGTCGGTGCGCGACCGCACGTCGATCTGATAGTGGCGGCGGTCGCCTTCGCCCGGCGCGGAACCAGCCGCGTCGCGGAACGGCCCGTAGAACTGGCTCGCAAACTTCGTGCTGTAGCTCATGATGGGCACGCGGTCGTGTCGCGCGGCATCCAGCGCCAGGCGCAGGTGCCGGGTCCGTCCATCCATCATGTCGCTCGGCGCGACGCCGTCGACGCCGGCCTCGGCCGCCGCGACGGCCATCGCGCCGAGTGCGTCCAGACTCGCCGGCACGTCGAGACGCCGGCGGTCGTCAAGCACCGCGCAGTGCCCGTGCGTCGTCCATGCGCACAGACAGACATCGACCCAGAGGTGCAGGCGATCGCCTTGCTTGTCCTTGATCGCCGCAATCACACCACGGAGAAAATCGAAGTTCGACGGGCGGGGATCTTTTGAAGCCGGCACGGGAAACAGGAGGAAGTGGCGGACGCCGGCGTCCTGGTCCCGCGCGATCTGATCGAGCGCCGCCGGCAGGTTGAAGCGCGCGTTGTCGCCGAGGCCGTCGACCTCGCGGCGTGGTTCGGCCTGGTCAGCGACAAAAATCGGCTGAATCAGGTGGGCCGTCGTAAAGCCCACCTCGTCGGTCAGGCCCCGCAGGTGCGGCGTCTGCCGCAGCCGGAGTCGGGACCACGGTGAGGCCGCGGGCGAATCGGTCATGTTGTCACCTCGTGCAGCCACTGATCGTAGTTCAGCCAGATTCCCACGCGCGTCGAGTCGCCGAGCGCCGATCGGATCGCGCGACTCGTGGAGCCTGGGCCGCTGCCATGCCACCGGTCGGCCAGCGCGGGCCATTGCCTGAGCGCGCGCGTGAATTCACTGCCGCTCATCCAGAAGAAGTGCGTGCGGCTGTCGAGATCTTCCGGCAACGCGCCCGTCACCTCGTAGGTGGCGAGCGCTCCCGGGCCACGCAGGCCGCCCTTGTGTGTGAGCCGCAGCCACGAGACGACGCGGCCGGCGAGTGTGTCGATGGCCGGTGACTCCTCGTCGCCGAGGCCATCGGCGCATCCGTGCACCCAGACCCCTCGTGCCGCCAGGCGCCTCCAGGTGGTGTCGCCGGCCGCCCAGATGAGGGTTGAATCTGAAAGGGTCCAGCCGTGAGGCAGGGCCTCGGCGCGCGCGACCCGGAACCCGTCGGCGGCCGGTTGGCGCACCGCGATCGCGCGTCGCGTGAGATGCCGCGCTTCACCCTGGCGCGGCCAGATCGCTGCCACGTCCGCGCGCGAAGGCCGCGGGAACGGGGTGACCAGCGACCAGGTGGATTCCTCCGTGTCGCCCGTGCGGCCCCGCGCGCTCAACACGCGGCCGTACGGCCGCGGCAACACGATGGCGCCAAAAGCATCGTGGCAGCCACCCCCTCGCGCCGCCAGCAGCGCGCGTTCGTGGCTGACCGCCTCCCACGTGGGCGCGTGGCACAACGCGTCGAGCCGGTCGCGGAGCGCCGAGTTGCGGGCGGCGACCTCGATGGCCAGCGCGCCCTGCGCCGGTGCAGCGGGAAAACGTCGCAGCGGCAGCACCATCCACTGGCACCGCGCCAGCAGGTCGCGGAGCGTGTGGTCCGCAGCGTTGTCGTCTTCGTCCAGCGGTTGCAGCAGCCGATCGAGGGCGGCCTTGGCCACCACCAGCGCATCCGCGTCG
>JBCKZS010000087.1:0-6937 GCA_038918905.1 Vicinamibacterales bacterium | reverse complement strand
CTCGATCGCCTTGAGCAGCGCGGTGGTCTCGGGCAGCAGGTCGTTGTACCGCTCGATGATGCCCTTGACCGGCCAGCGCTCGGCGCCTGCCGCGTTGCCATAGAGCACGACCCACTGGTTGTCGAGGCGGCCAGGGAAGTTGAGCGCGTCCTGACCGCCCTCGCCCCGGATCTGCGTCAGCTCGCTTTCGACGGCGATCAGCCTGTCAGTGAGCGTCCTCGCCGCACGTCCCACGGCGCTGGTCTCCCCGGCCTTCGTCACGTGCTCGGCGATCTGGCGCTTCGCGTCGCGAATACGCGCCAATTCGTCGTACAACCGCTTCGTCATCACGCCGATGTCGGTGGTCATCTTGAACTGCTCGTCGTATTGCGCGGGTGTCGCCATCGGCAGACCCGGATCCGGCAGCAGGGTGAACGTCTGCGTGGCGGTCCACGCGCCCGACGACACCTTCGCGGTGTAGGTGCCCGGCTTGACCTTCGGGCCCTGTCCCCCGCCGCCGCCCCACATGACGATGCCCTGCGGGATCGAGAAGGGCGCGGGCAGGCGTGAATTCCACGTGGCCGAGTTCATGCCCTGGTACCCGGTCACACCCGCACCGCCGCCGCCAAATCCGCCGCGGCCTCCACGGCCGCCGCCACCTCCACCACCACCGCGCCCACCCCGACCGGGGCCCGCCGCCACCCCTGGCGGAGGCGGAGGCGGCCGGTCAGCCGGCACACCACTCGCGGTCCAGACCACCTGGCCCTGGCTGTCCGAGATGGCGATTTCAACCGGCGCGGTCGGCTTCTCGCGGAACCAGTACTGAATCGTCGGAAGGCGTCCGCCCTGCCGGAATCCGTCTTCGGGCTTGAAGAGGATGGCCGCCGGCGCGCTCTGCATTCCTGCCGCCACCGACTGTACGGGCGCGAGGTTGTCCATGATCCAGAACCCGCGGCCCTGGGTCGACACGATGAGGTCGTTGCGATACACCTCAAGGTCGGTCACGGGCGTGACCGGCAGATTCTGCTGGAAACTCTGCCAGTTCGCGCCGTCGTTGAACGAGACAAACAACCCGAACTCGGTCCCCGCGTACAGCAACCCCTTCTTCTTCGGGTCTTCGTGAATCGCCCGCGTGAAGTGCCAGTCGGGAATGCCGTTCCTGCCGTCGGCAATCCGCGTCCACGACTTGCCGTAGTTGTCGGTCTTGAAGAGGTACGGCGTGAAGTCGCCCATCCGATAGCGGTGCATGGCCACGAACGCGCGGCCGGGATCGTGCGCAGACAAGTCGATCGCGTTGATCGTGCCTTCCGGCCAGTTGGCCGGCGTCACGTTCGTCCACGTCCTGCCGTTATCGCGCGAGATGTGCACCAGGCCATCGTCGCTCCCCGCCCACAGCAGCCCGGGGGTCGTCGGTGATTCCTCGAAGGCGAAGATGGTGTTGTAGACCTCCACGCCGGTGTTGTCGCGCGTGATGCCCTCGCCACCCGAGTACTGCTGGCGCCGTTTGTCGTTGCGCGTCAGATCCGGGCTGATGACGTCCCAGTTCATCCCACCGTCGGTCGTGCGGTGCACGACCTGCGAGGTGGTGTAGACGACATCCGGCGTGTGCGGCGAGATCAGAATCGGCGCGTTCCACTGGAAGCGGTACTTCATGTCCGCCGCCCGCTGGCCCGTCTGTGAGTCGGCGTAGACACGCACGCTCTCGGTGACGCCGGTGTTCCGGTTCGCGCGCGAGATCGCGCCGCCGTAGTTGCCCGCGTAATTGATGTTGTGATCGCGCGGATCCACGGCGATGTACCCGCTTTCGCCGCCGCCCACCGCGTACGGCTCAGCGCTGCCCTGGCTCGGCACGGCGATCGTGCTGTTGTCCTGCTGCGCGCCGTAGACCCAGTACGGATACCGCGAGTCCATCGTGACGCGATAGATTTCGGAGGTGGGCTGGTTGTTCTGTCCCGTCCAGCCCTGCCCAGTCGAGACCGCGGCGCCGCCGTCGTTGGCGACGACCATGGTGCGGGTGTTGGCCGGGTTGATCCACAGGTCGTGATAGTCGCCATGCGATTGAATACCCGCCGTGCCGAACGTCTTGCCGCCGTCGGTCGACCGGAACGCGCCGACGTTCAATCCGTAGACCGTGTCGACATCGACCGGGTCCGCCACCAGGTGGGTGTAGTACCACGCGCGCTGCTGCAACGCGCGGCCGGTGAAGCCCCGCGTCCACGACAACCCGGCGTCATTGGAAATGTAGACACCGCCCCGAGCGTCAGCGGCCTCCACCTGCGCGTACACCCGGCTGGGATTCGCCGGAGAAATCGCCACACCAATGCGGCCCACCATCACCTTGTCGGGAAGTCCGCCGCCGAGCTTGGTCCACGTGTCGCCGCCATCGGTGGTCTTGAAGAGGCCACCCTCGGTGCTGCCCGATTCAATGGTCCACGGCTTGCGCTCGGTCGTCCACATGGCCGCGATCAGCACATTCGGATTCTTCGGGTCCATCGTCAGATCCACCGCGCCCGTGCGATCACTGATCCCGTGGACCAGTGCCCAGGTCGTGCCGCCATCCTTCGAGCGGTAGACGCCGCGTTCCCTGCTGGGCGCGAACATGTTGCCGAGCACCGCCACGTAGACCAGGTTGGAATTCGTGGGATGGACGCGCACGCGGCCAATCGTGCTGGCGTTGCGCAGGCCAACGTGCTGCCACGTCTTGCCCGCATCGCTGGACTTGTACATGCCCACGCCCGGCGACACGTTCCCGCGGGGACACGCGGAGCCCGTGCCGACGTAAATCACGCGTGGATCCGACAACGACACGTCGATCGCGCCGATCGATCCGGCCTCGAAGTAGCCGTCCGAGAGATTCGTCCAGGTCTCACCCGAGTCGGCCGTCTGCCACACGCCACCGCCGGAGTACCCGACGTAGAACAGCGACGGGTTCGACGGGACGCCGGCGACCGTCGTCGAGCGACCGCCCCGGCTGAACACCGACAGATTCCGGAACTGCACGGTGCTCAGAATCGCGGGATCCACCATGACGTTGGGATCCGCCGGACGCTGCGCCCCCAGATTCGGCGTCGCGACGATGCCTGCGAAGGCAAGCGCCGCCACAGCCAGGACTGCGCCTGTGTGCCAACTTTTTCTCATCTGTATCCTCCTGAAGACCAGGCACCACGCCGCGCGCTTCACGCGGGTGGGCCGGTCAAAGAGTACCTGACATGGGACTGCGATTCAACTCGGACACGATGCACCAGAGCACCAGTGCTCTGGTGCTCTGGTTGCTCTGGTGCACACGAGCACCCAGGAGGGGCTGTTTGCTGCTAGCGATTCCCTTCGGCATCGTCGTCAGACGCTTCCGCCTCTTCTTCGTCTCCCCACGGCGCGTCATCGCCCCACGGCGAGGCCTGTGGACCGGGCACGATGCCCGCGATGTCGGGGTCGAGTTCGCCCGCGCCGCGCGGCACCTGCACCTTGCTTTGTTTCGCTTCCTCGCGGCGCGCGGCTTTTTCTTTCTGCCGTTCCTGACGCGCCCGTTCGCGTGCGCGCTTCTGCGCGCTCACTTTGGGGTGATTGGCCAAGCCGTCTCCTTCTGAAAATTCGGTCGTGCTGCCGGCGGCCCACGGCGAACCGCGGGCCGCGTGCGCCCATCAGTGTACTTGAGTCCCACCGCCCGCCCCTTTTCCAGCAGGCCGGCGAGGACGAGAATGAGCCACGGCATTCGCGCTTTAATGTAACCGTTCGCCACACGCCCGGCAATGCCCGAGGCTGTCCCCCGGAGTACCGCACGCCATCGCCCAGCCGTGTGGTAGGCTCCGCGCATATGCCCTATCGCCCCCCCGTGTTGGCCGCCCGGATCGTGGCGGTGGCCGTGCTCGCGGCGTGGGCTGGCTTCGGCCTCGCGGCCCAGCAGCCGGCCCCCCTGACCACTTCTGACCCGTTCGTCACGCGCGCCGACGCGCTGCTGGACCAACGGCGCTACGAGGACGCGTACGTCGCCTACCGTGCCGTGCGCGAGAGTGCGGATCCGGAGACCCGGATCAGGGCGGGCGCGGGCATGGTGCGGATCCTGCTGCGCCTGAGCCTGTTTGTCGAGGCTGAACGCCAGGGCGCGGCCCTCGCCACGGGTGAGCCGGGCGCGGCGGCGGCGCTCGCCGTCCACGGTGATGCGTTGTGGGCCCTGGGCCGGTTTGATGAGGCCGAACGTCGCTACGACGCCGCGCTGACGTTGCGCGCGGAGGACCCCGTCGCGCTGCACGGCCGGGGTCGCGCGCTGGCCGCGCGGCGGCAGCTCGACCCGGCGCTTGAGTGGACCCGGCGCGCCATTGCGGCCGACGACACCCACGCGCCCTTCTACTACACCCTGGCCGCCATTCACGAAGCGCGACACGAGTACGCGGACGCTGCGGCCACCCTCGACATCTACCGCCGGCGCCTCCCTCCGAGCGAGGGGGAACTGGCGCGGTGGGCCGAAGCCCAGGCGGCATTCCTGCGCGGCTTCGGCACCCGGACTCCCAACGAGATCGTCAGCCTCGACGAGGTGTATACCGTTCCGTTCCGGATCGAGGACGACCGTGTGCTGGTGCGAGGCCGGCTCAACGGCAGGACGGACGTCGACTTTGCCCTCGACACCGGCACCGACCGCACGACGATTCCGCCGGCGATGGCCTCACGGGCCGGTGTCGTTCCGATGCAGACGTTGCAGACCGCCGGCGTGGGCAGCGTGGGGATCGGCTATCGGGGACTGCAGGTCGCGCGCCTGGACCGTCTCGACATTGGCGGACTTCAGGTCCACCAGGTCGGCTGTCTCATCAAGAGCCCCGTGATGACCGGCCTGCCTCGTCCGGAGGGCGCCGGTTTCTCGCCTCTGGCGCTTGGGTTGTCGATTGAGGTGGATTACGGGCGCCAGGTGCTGACCATGGCCCGGACGTTGCCGGCGGGCGACTACCCGATTCGGCTGCCGTTGCGCCTGCAACGCCTCGCCACCGTGCGCGGCGTGTTGAACGGCACGACGCCGGTCAGCTTTGTGATCGACACCGGCGGCACCGCGGTGTCCCTCAGCCGGAGCGTCGCGCGTCGCCTGGACGTGGCCCCCGGCACGCGGCTTGTCCCCGCGCGCGTCTTCGGCATCTCGGGATGGGATCCGACCGCGTTCCTGCTGCCGTATGTCGACATCGAACTGGCGCCCGGCGTCGGCTCGTCGCAGCGCTCGGTTGTCGTGCTGAACCTTGACGCCCCGAGTGCGCTGCTCGGGTTTGAGCTGGGCGGCATCATCGGCCACGAATTTCTGAGCCGGTACGTCGTCGCGATCGATCTCGTTCGCGGCGAACTCGGCTTGCGACCGCTGTCGTAAGGGCCTGGCCGGCGCGGCAGAGGCTCCTGCCAGGGCCCCTACCAGGGCCGGTCCGACGCGTCGGTGGCGTCCAACGCCCGGCACGGGCCGAGAATCGTCATCATCACCACGGCCCGGCGGAGATCTTTGACCGAGCCCAGGCGCCCGCGTCGCGCGCGCGTCGGCGCGCGCGTTGCGGGCGTCACGCGCCCGGTCTGTTGGGCCTGATGCTGCTGTGCGGGGCGTGCACCACCCGCTTCGTGCGCCCTGAGCCGAACGGGCGCGGGATGTCGGGGTGCGGGCGGCGGCGGAAGCGGGAGTGGAGGCGGCAGCACCTCGAGGGGTGTTTCCCACCCGGCGTCGCCGGCCGGCTGGCGTGCGGTCGAACGCCCGCGGGGGGCCGGCCGGTCCGGCACGGCGGGGCCGGCCTCGGCGCGCTCGCGCAGCCAGCTCTTGAGCCGCTCGGCGAGCGGAATCCCGACCAGGAACAGGAGCAGCAGCAGGGACTCGATCGACATGGTCGCTTACCGGATCGGCGGCTTCGGATCGGGGCCCTCGCCCTGGCCGGCAATCGCTTCGCGCATCGACGAATCGGCCTGGATGTTCTTGATCCGCTGATAGTCCATGATGCCGAGGTTGCCCTTCCGGAAGGCGTCGGCTATGGCGCGCGGCACCTCCGCTTCGGCTTCCACCACGCGCGCGCGCATCTCCTGCTCGTGCGCGACGGCCATCGCCCGTCGCTCCTCGGCTTTCGCCTGCGCGATCTGTTTATCGGCGTTCGCCTGATCGATTTGGAGTTTGGCGCCGATGTTCTCGCCGACGTCCACGTCCGCGATGTCGATCGACAGGATTTCGTAGGCCGTGCCGGCGTCGAGGCCGCGCGCGAGGATGTTCTTCGAGATGTGATCCGGATTTTCGAGCACATCCTTGTGGGTGTTGGCGGATCCGATGGTGCTGACCATGCCCTCGCCCACGCGCGCGATGATCGTTTCCTCCCCGGCGCCACCGACCAGGCGGTCCAGGTTGGTCCGGACGGTCACGCGTGACACGGCAATCAACTGAATGCCGTCCTTGGCCACGGCGGCGATCCGCGCGGTTTCAATGACCTTCGGGATGACGGACATCCTCACGGCTTCCAGCACGTCGCGGCCCGCGAGGTCGATCGCGGCGGCGCGCTTGAACGGCATCGGGATGTTGGCCTTGTCGGCCGAGATGAGCGCATGCACGACGCGCACGACGTTGCCGCCAGCCAGATAGTGCGCCTCCAGGTCGTTAATCGAGATGCCCTCAAGGCCGGCTTTCACCGCGCTGATTCTGGCGTTCACCACGATCGACGGCGGCACGCGCCGCAGTCGCATGCCGACCAGGGTGAACAGCTCGACATACGCCCCGGAGGACCACGCCGCGATCCAGAGCCGCACTGGCACGAGGTACAACACCAGCACGATCACGAAGATGGCCATGAACAACAGGCCGAGGGCGCCAAACGCGCCAGTTTCAAGTTCAGTCATAACGTTCTACTCCTTTGGTAACTCTGGTGGTAACTCTGGCGTGGCGGGTCGTGCGCGCACGACAATCCGGTTGCCGTCGACCCGCGTGACCTCAATGGCCGTGCCGGCCTCGATGAAGCGGCCGTCC
>JBCKZS010000086.1:0-7826 GCA_038918905.1 Vicinamibacterales bacterium | reverse complement strand
GCGCAACACCCGATCGTGGTAACCCGTCTGCCACAGCGGACTGCCTCTCGCCTGCGTGAAGGCATATCCGGACGACTGCTTGGCCCGACGCATGAACGCGTCGAGATTGCCGCGTTTACTCGTCGCCATCACGAGCATGTGGAGGTGGTCCGGCATGAAGCAGTACGCAAACACTGCGACGTCCGCAACACCGGCGGCTTGCAGAAAATGCACGAGCGTCAGGTCGACCAGCGCGGGACACACGAACACAGGCGCGCGCAGGTGCGTGCAAACGGTCACAAAATACGCGGCGGGGCCGACGTAGGAAATGCTGGGAAGGCGTGGGGGGCGAGCCATGAGGTTGACGACGTGCAAAGGGCGGGCCTATTTGGCGCGGCTGAAGCCACGCCCCCCCCCCCCTCGTCGAGCGCATCTCCCAGGTGGCGCATGCTGTGGAATGTGTCGAACAGGATCGCCGCCTGCGGCGCACGCGCCACGGTCGCGTGGCGACACGGCTTCCACATGTCCATCACCGCCAGGCGAATGCTCCGGCGTTTCTTCTCTCCCAGCCAGTCGTAGCACTGCACCATGCTCGCCTCCTTGCGTTCCTCGCCCCCGAACCAGACCTGGCGCCTCCGAATCAGATCGCTCACCACGATGCGATAGGTGTGGCCATTCCGGATCGAGATCTCGTCGATGCCGGTGGCCTTTTCATGCTGGCAGTCTGTTTGTAGTATTCGGTGGGCCGTCTCTTTCATGTCATCCACATCTCCAAGTGCTCATCGTTCTCCAGCCAACTTGTACGCTGGTAACGTCGTCAGCCGTTTGTCCTCGACTGGGCCACCCACCGTGAAGTGGTAAAAGCTCTGCCAGTCGCGCGAAGAGATGCCGAACACCTCGTGAACGGGATCATCGAAGTAGCAGCCGATCCCGGTCGAACGAATCCCCGCCTCTTCAGCTTCGAGGTACAGCACCTGGCCTACGAGACCGGCCTCCCAGAAGAGATTTCGATAGAAGGCGGCGCCGCAGGTAACCAGGCTGTCCCTGTACTCGGCGATCATCCCGAGGCTGAAGGCCCCATCTCCCGCGATGTCCTGTCCGCAGGAGACGCTCGCAGCCAGAGCGCGGCAGTCCCCTTCTTTGAGCAGGTACAGCGGGAGCCCGGGCGGGCATGACGGAGGGCGCAGCCAGAGGAACTCGCCCATCATCGCTTTCCGGAGTGGTTCGACCTTCTCTGGATCTCGAGCAAGCACGTAGAGACCCGGAGAAAGGTCGTTCACGCGGTGCACGAAGAGGCCCAGGTGGATGCGCGGGCGCCAGGGAATGGCGTCCCACGGCGCGGATCGCCCGTCTCGGGTGGGTACGAGACGAGCGAGCATCCGGAAGAACGTCGGCGCGGAAATCGCGGTGGATGCGTCCATGCTCACCGCGCTTCTACGGGCCAGGATGACGCTCTCCGCGGTGAACGCACCAGACCGAACTGGCGCCGCGAAGATCTCTTCCTCCGAAGGGAACCTCGAGAAATCCTCGTCGGCCGCCATCCTCCGATTCGTGGTGGCGCCGGCCACTTGGTCGATCACCGGCCAATCGACGCCGTGCTCGGAGCTCAGCGCGTTCGCCGTGCCGTACCATCGGGAAGCGGCCACCTGGGATACCAACTCTTTGGACAGGCAGAGACCCCGGTCGCTCGACCATTGCTCGCGGACCACAAGCGCCACGAGTTCGGGATGCTCTCGCTCGGCGCCGGCGTAGTCGGCCTCGCGGTCGAGTCCGAGAAGCTGCGACACGGCGTCATCACCCACATGATCGAGGAGGCAGAGTTTCCATCCCAGGGCGGCAGCCGCGAAGCGCAAGGTCCCCAGCGCATGACCGGCGTCGTGTTGGCAGTACCGGAACGCCCGCTCGCCATACTTCCAGGCTTCCCGCCAATGAATGGACGAGAGCCCCACGAGGAAGGAGCCCTCTGGAAACGCCGCGGTCAGGGCGGCCCAGACCAGGGGGTCGAGATCCGCGCGGCGCTCGAGACCGTGCTCCTTTGGTGCGTAGTGATAAACGCCAGGACGGTCGTGGATGGCGCCAAGCGCAGGCAGGAGCGCGTATCCATCGGTCGGGTGGAGGTTCCCGCTCGAGGGATTCGCACGAAGAGCCCACGTGGTGTCGTGAAGCCGTTTCCACGCGGTCAGCGAGAGGGCGTAGCGGAAGAAGAGCGAGATGGAATCGATCGAAAGCGGGGCCGGGGCCAGGCCGTCAGCGACATAGAGCTGCCAGTATGGAAGCGCTCGCCCGGCCTCGGGGAGAGGCAGTCGGACCAGCGAGGCCCCGGCGTAGCGCCGGAACGGATCCGGCTGCGTCGCCCAATCCATGTAGCCAAGCGATGCGGCGGAGCGGTGGTAGTGATGCTTCGTTCGCTCGTGATAGGCCATCACGACTTCCTCGGGAGAAAGGGGCCCGGTGGTTGCAGTAGGAGTCCATGGGTTTCTCCCCGCCATAGCAGGCCGGACGGGATCGTCGCGTCGGTGTCTCACTTGGTATTGGCAGGAAGGGTTGCGCCCCCTACGGGACCTGCCACAGGAGATACCCCGCCATCACTGATCCGACGATCGCTCCACCGTAACAGAGCAGGTTGATCAGATCGCTCATGTGCTTGATCTGTAACCCGTCATACAGGGTGTAGCGAAAGCGATGGGCCCAGTGAAACAGCGACAACATACAGAGGAGGAAAAGAACCACGCGCGTGAGGGGATGGCGCAGCAGCGCGAGCAGATGCTCGTGGCTGGGGGGCGAGAACCATCCAAGCGGGAACGCGAGGCCGAAGAGGAACAGGAGGCTTGGTATCAGGAGCGCCGCCAGCACGCCCCCAGCGCTGAAGAGCAGCCACAGCAACGGCTCGATCGGTCGCTTGGCCATTCATCCACCGAGGAGGAGCCAGGCCACGAGCGCCGACGCCAGCGCCCAGGCCAGGTAGTTCGAGCCGGCAATCAACACTCCCGGCACGCGTCGGCCCCGCACGCGCACCACCATCGCCTGCGGCGTCAGGTTGAACCAGGTGACTGCGTGGAAAACGACGAAAAGCAGACTGACGACGTTCAGCAGCAGGACGATTGGGCTCCTTGACCATCCCAGAAATTGCTGGTAGCCGGAGTCGCCCTGGCTCACCGCCCGGACGAGGAGGAGAAGGTACACGACGAACCAGGCGACGAAGATGCTGCTCAGCTCGCGCAGGATGAAGAAGCGGTAGGCTCGGCGTTCCAGCCACCAGTAGGTGGACATCCTGCGCCGCAGCCAGCGCGGATGGTACTCGGTATAGACGGGGCCTTCGCTCATCGCGCGCCCCAGGGCGTGAGGATGGACTTCACCGACTCCAACGCCGCGGTCAGCTTGTAGCGCTGGATGGCGCCAGCGGGATCGACATCCTTCGGACAGACCTCGGTGCACTCACCCACAAAGGTGCAACCCCAGATTCCATCGTGCTGGGAGAGAACCTCGAGGCGCTCGCGGGCGCCCTCGTCGCGCCCATCGAGGTTGTAACGCTGCGCGAGCGCGATGGCGGCCGGCCCGATGAAGTTCGGGTCCAGACCGTAGACCGGGCAAGCCGCGTAACACAACATGCAGTTGATGCACATGCTGTACTGCTGGTACTCGTCCATCTCCTGCGGCGTCTGCAGGTATTCGCCCGCCGACAGCGGTTTGTCCTCCTTACGGACGATCCACGGCTTGACGGTGACGAGCTTCCACATGAAGTCGCCGATATCGACGACGAGGTCGCGGATCACAGGGAAGTTGCGCAGCGGCTCCACGCGCACCGGACCCGGCGCGTAGTCGGCCAGGAAGGTGGCGCAAGTCAACTTCGGCTCGCCGTTGACGGTCATGCCGCAGCTGCCGCAGATCCCCATCCGGCACGACGAGCGATACGACAGCGTCCCGTCGAGGCGGTCCTTGACGTAGTTGAGGCCGTCGAGAACCACCCACTCCTTGTGGTAGGGCACCTCATATTCCTGGAAGGTAGCCTCGGACTCCTCTTCCGGACGGTAGCGCGCTACCTGCAGCGTGATTCGGTCCGCCATCGGGTCCTACCTCCCGTAGACCCGCTCGGCCGGGGGCCAGCGGGTGATCGTCACCGGCAGATACTCGACCCGACACGAACCGTCGGGCTTGCGGTAGCTCAGGGAATGCGCCAGGAAGCGCTGGTCGTCGCGGGCGGGGAAATCTGTGCGTTGGTGCGAGCCCCGCGACTCCTCCCGGCGCAGGGCCGAGTTGACGATGGCCTCCGCCACGTCGACCATGAAGGACAACTCCAGGGCGGCGACCCGCTCGGTGTTGAACGTCCGGCTGTGGTCCTCGATGACGACATCCACGACGCGCTCCCGCAGCCCGCGCAGCGTGTCTGCCGCCCGATCCAGCGAATCGCCCGAGCGGTAGATGCCGGCACTCTGCTCCATCGTCGTCAGCATCTCCTCGCGGAGGGCCGCGAGGCCCTCGCGGCTACCGGTCCTGTCCAGGAACTGCTTCTCCAGCCGGTTCTGTTCGTCCTTCGCCTGGGCCAACACGGCTGGGCCAGGGTCCTTCTGGCCGCTGGCGTACTCGGCGGCGGCCCGGCCGGCGCGGGCACCGAAGACCAGCAGCTCGGACAGGGAGTTGGATCCGAGTCGGTTAGCGCCGTTGATGCTCACGCAGGCGACCTCCCCCGCGGCGTACAGTCCGGGCAGCGGCGTGGCGCCGTGGATGTCGGTGTGCACTCCGCCCATCATATAGTGAACCACCGGTCGCACGGGGATGAGATCCGTGACGGGGTCGATGTTCTGGTACTTGAGGCACAGCTCGCGCACCAAGGGGAGCTTGGCGTCGATCACGTTTGCGCCCAAGTGGCGCAGATCGAGGTGGACGATCGGACCGTGGGGCGTGTCGATGGTCCGACCCTTCTCCACCTCCTTCATGAAGGCCTGCGACAGCCGGTCACGTGGTCCCAGTTCCATGCTGCGAAACACGGGACGCGGCTCGGGCTTGCCGAGGCTGTAGTCCTGCAGGTAGCGGTAGCCATCCTTGTTGATCAGGTAGCCACCTTCGGCCCGTGCCGCCTCCGTGATGAGGATGCCCGTGAACGGCAGACCGGTGGGATGGTACTGGACGAACTCCATGTCTTTGAGCGGCGCGCCGGCCCGGTACGCCAAGGCCATGCCGTCGCCGGTCTTGATGCTGGCGTTGGTGGTGAAGGGGAAGACCCGGCCGCATCCGCCCGTGCACAGTATGACCGCGCGAGCTGTGATGACTTCAATCCTCCCCGTCGCCAACTCGAGGGCGACCGCCCCGTGGACGCGACCGTCATCGACCAGGAGTTTCGTCACGAACCATTCGTCGTAGCGAACGACGCTGGTGTATTTGAGCGAGGTCTGGAACAGCGTGTGGAGCATGTGGAAGCCGGTTTTGTCCGCGGCATACCACGTGCGCATCTTCTTCATGCCGCCGAACGGACGCACGGCAATGCGGCCGTCGGGCTCACGGCTCCACGGACAACCCCAGTGCTCGAGGCGGAGCAACTCGTCGGGAGCTTCCTTGACGAAGGCCTCGACCGCGTCCTGATCGCACAGCCAGTCACCGCCGGAGACGGTGTCGTAGGCGTGCTCATCGAGGCTGTCGTCCGGACGGATCGCCCCCGCGGCGCCCCCCTCCGCGGAGACCGTATGGCTGCGCATCGGGTACACCTTGGACGCCACGGCAATACTGAGCCGAGGGTTGGCCTCCGCGACTGCGATGGCCGCGCGCAAGCCCGCACCGCCGCCGCCCACCAGCAAGACGTCATAACGAGGGATCACGGTTTGTCTCTCCGAGCGGGTCCACGGACCTTCCGGCGGCGCACCCTCATGGCTATTCCGCAGAGGGGAGCTCATCCACCAGGACGGTGCCGTCGTGGCGGACCACGTTGCGGCTCACGCCGCCGTCGTGGTACTCGTGACGGATGCTCCGGTAGCCGCAAGCATAGTCCAACGCCTCAGTGACGAGTACCTCCTCGTCCCGATCCTGGTAGCTCTCCCCATCCACAATCCGTCCACACGGTGCCTTCTGGTTCGTGAAGCTCATGGTCGTGGAACCCATCGTTTACGTTCCTTTGCCCGGTCCGCCCTGGCGATCTTCGTCGGACGGATGACAAAACGGTTTCAGATGCCTGAGTTTACACTCATAGATGGACGGCGCGAGCGAGTTTTTCCCTGTGCCTACCAAATTTTGATTGCCGGAGTAGCGACGTCAAGTCCGTGTCTGGTGACGCGCGGTCGGGACGCGGTTCGCGATGTCGCGATTCCGCAGGCATCGCCGTCTGTTCGCCGCGTGCAGACGGGACTTCCATTCCACCGGCACGAGAGCGAAGGTGTGGACACCGGTCTGGGAGGCCGCAGGTCGCGGCTCCCCGCCCACGGAGGTGCTCACCACGATGCGCGGACGAAAAAACCCACCCCTCGAGATCACGCCGGTGCCAGACGGCACGCCGTTGACGTTTGACACCATGGCGCAGGGCGTACTTGGAAGACACGTGCTGCAGCGCTATCGGACCATAAATACGGCCCGGCCGCGCGTCGAGCACTTGCGCGGGTTCCTTGGCGGGTGGGCGGTCGAGGCCATCACCGCCGACGCAGGAAGTAACACGTTGACGATGAGATCGCGCTTACTGGAGCGCTTGGTACCGGCAGGCCGGAGACGTCGAGATCCGGAACGGCCGCCGTGGTGGCCATGACGCCCGCTCTACGCTGTGAAGGACGAGCCGCCGCCGCAGGTCGACGTCGCGTTCGGGTTCTTGATCGTGAATCCCCCGCCCGTGATGGTGTCGACGAAGTCCACCTCCGCGCTCTTCAGGTAGCTCATGCTCACCGGATCGACGAAGAGCCGCACGCCGTTGGACTCAAGCAACTGGTCGCCCACGCCGCCGCCTTCTTCGATCATCAGGCCGTACTGAAAGCCCGAGCAGCCGCCGCCCTGGACGAACACGCGAAGGCCGCTCTCGGTCTTGCTCTCTTCGGTCAGCAACTCGCGAATCTTCCCGGCCGCCGCTTCGGTGACCGTGATGGTCGCGAGCGTCATAACCGGCGTCTCGGGGTGATGGTCTGTGTGGCTGTCTGCATGTTTGCCTCTTCGTAGGACTGCTTTAGTCCCAATCATAGCCTAACACCTGGCCTCAGCCATCTCAGCCAGATGCCCCGCCGACTCCGGTTTCCAGGTTGTGATCCGCACAAACTCCGTCCGGGCGAAAATCAGCAGATCGTGGCCGGTGGCACACTCCGGCCGCTGTGGGCGAAGCGTCCGCATGCCACGCGAGGTGCCACAGGTGATCGCACAGGTAACAGTTCAGGGGGTGAGCCGGTTCGGCAGCAGGGACGCGACGGCCTGCCGACGGCGGTGGCAACGAATCGCGGCAGTCAGATACGCCAGCACGCTGAGCTGTTGTCCCTGACAGGTGCGCGTCACCGTGAGCAACCGGGCGACGGCGAGTTCGCCTGCCGCGCTCCGATTGCCAAACATGATCTTGCGCCACTGCACGGCCGTGCGCAGGGCCCGTTCGGCGACGTTGTTGGTCGGCTCGACGCCCTCCTCATGCACGAACGTGAAGAAGTGGGGATGATGCACGCACAACGCGCGGGCGAGATTCGACACGTCGCCGTCTGCGGCATGGACATGGCGTTCGGCCAACGCGAAGAACTGCCGCTCAATCGGCCATACCTTGGCGATCAGGTGCGCGCGCGTGAGCGGCGCGCCCCGGATGTGCGGATCCCCTCGAAAGCGATGCCACAGGCGAAACAGCTGGCGCTGGAGGGCGCGCGCCTCCCGACAGACGCGTGTCGCCGAGGGCGTCGTGGCCAGCT
>JBCKZS010000085.1:0-7920 GCA_038918905.1 Vicinamibacterales bacterium | reverse complement strand
TGAAGTGGCGACGACGCTTGGTGAGGGCGTCGTGCGCACGCGCGCGCTGACACGCGAGGCGGCGGCGCTTGGCGCACGGCTGGTCGTGTTCCCGGAAACGTGGCTGCCCGGTTATCCCGCCTGGCTGGATGTCTGCCGTGATGTCGGGCTGTGGGATCACGCGCCCACCAAGGCGCTGTTCGCGCGGTATCGCGCCAACAGCGTCGATCTCGCGGGACCATCAGGTCGCGAGCTGGCAGCCATCGCGTTGGAGGCGGAGGTCACGCTGGTGGTGGGCGTCAGCGAACGGGTTGAATCCGGTCCGGGCTCAGGCACGTTGTTCAACACGCTGGTGACGTTTGGTCCGGATGGCCGCCTGCTGAATCACCATCGCAAGCTCGTGCCCACGTACACCGAACGGCTCGTGTGGGGACCAGGCGACACGGCAGGCCTGCGCGCGGTCGACACACCAGCCGGGCGCGTGGGCGGTCTCGTCTGCTGGGAGCACTGGATGCCCCTCGCGCGACAGGCGCTGCACGAGTCCGGCGAAAACGTTCACGTCGCCGTCTGGCCGACCGTCCACGAACGCCATCAGATCGCCAGCCGGCACTACGCGTTCGAAGGCCGCTGTTTCGTGCTGGCCGCGGGATCGCTGATGCGCGCGGCGGCGCTGCCAGACGAGTTCGAACGGGACCCGACCCGGGCTCCCCACGACGACCACCTCGTGCTGCGGGGCGGCAGCGCCATCATCGGCCCGGCGGGCGAGTACCTGGCCGAGCCGGTCTTCGACCGGCCGGTCATCCTCCGCGCGTCACTCGATCCCACGCGCCTCGATGAGGAGCGCATGACGCTGGACGTCGCCGGCCACTACGCGCGGCCGGACGCCTTCAGGTTCAGCGTCATACCTTCGGGGCGAGACGCCTGAGGTGGTGAGATGACAGAGATGACTGAGCTGGCAGAGATGCCCACCTCAGCCACCTCCCCACCTCAGCCATCTCAGCCATCTAATAGGGCTTCAAGGGGATTGACGCGCGAGGCGCGGCGGGCGGGCACGAGGGTGGCCGCGAGCGCGACGGCCGTGAGTAACAGCGACACGCCCCCGATGACGACAGGGTCGGTCGGGGCGACCGCGTACAACTGACTCTGCACGGCCTGGCCGACGAACCAGGTGCCGGCCAGGCCAATGCCGAGTCCAGCCCCAGCCATCTTCAACCCGTCGCGCAGCACGAGGCCGAAGACCTCGCGCGCGGTGCTGCCGAGCGCCATCCGAATGCCGATCTCGCGACGCCGCTGCGCGACCTGGTACGCCAGCACACCGTACACACCGACCGCCGAGAGAAAGAGCGCGACGACGGCGAACGCCAGCGCGATCAGCATCGGCACGCGCCGGCTGATCAGTGACTCCTCCAGCCGCTCCATCATGGTCTTGACTCCATAGATCGGAAGCTCGGGATTGATCCCGGCCACTTTGACGCGCAGCGTGTTGACGACCGACTCGGGCGATACCGCTGTGCGCATGGCGATCACCATGCCCCGGCTGGGCGACTGGGCGTACGCGAAGTAGTACGCGCCCACGGATTCCATGCCGGTCGCGAGGCCCGCCATCTGCACGTCCTTGACGATGCCGACCACGTTGAAGAACTGGGTGTTGGCAGTAATCGCCGTCACATCCTCGAGGCTGTCCGGCGAGTACAACCGGCGCCCGATCGGATCCTGACCTGGCCAGAATCTGGCGGCCAGCCGCTCATCGATCAGCGCCACTCCCGGCGCGTCGGCGGTGTCGCTCGCGTTGAACAATCGGCCGCGCACCAGCGGCGTCTGCATCGCCTCGAAGTACCCCTCACTGACGATCGTCTGGTTAGGAGCGATGAGTGATTCGCCCGGCTTCATCACATACCCTTCGGCCAGGATCACGCTGCTGTTGTTGTCGCCGGACATGGGAATCACGGACGTGACGCCGGCATGCTCCACCCCGGGAATCGAGCGGGCGGCCTCGACCAGACGCGCCGTGACGCTGACCAGCGCGGCGTCATCCGCATACGCCGCGGCCGGCAGACTCACCGACACGGTCATTACACCCGACGGCGTGAAGCCAGGATCGATCTTGAGGACTTCGCGGAAACTCGCCAACATCAGCCCCGCACCGATAAGCAGGACGAACGCCAGGGCGATCTGCGCGGTCGCCAGCCCCTGACGCAGCAGATTCGTGCTGCGGCTGACCGTGCCGCCGCGTCCTTCTTCTCGCAGCGTTGCGTTGACGTTCATGCGGCGCAGGCGCACGACTGGCACAAGACCAACGATCAGGCCCACCCCGAGGGTCAGTGCCAGCGCCACACCGACACTCACCAGGTCCATGCGAATTTCATGACCACGCGGAATCTCGTCGAGTCCCAGCAGCGGTACGGCACCGAGCGCCCACCAGCCGAGCACGACCCCGAGCACCCCGCCCGCCACGGCCAGCAGGACGTTCTCGGTGAGCAACTGCCGGCTCAGGCGCCAGTGCGAAGCCCCGATTGCATGGCGTGTCGCGAGTTCACGCGCGCGCGTGCTCGACCGCACCATCACGAGGTTCGCAATGTTGACGCAGCCGATCAGCAACACAAAAAACACGCCGCCCCACAGCAGGTAGAGCACCGGACGGAGTTCTCGAACGAGATCGTCCTGCAGCGACAGCGCCCTCGTCTGAAAGCCCGCGTCCTTCAGGATCTGGCGAGAGTGAGGAAATCGCTCATCATTGCCGGCGTTCAACGCGTCCAGTTGCTGCTGCGCCCGCGCGATCGTCGCACCGGGCTTCAGCCGGCCGACCATCGTCCAGTTGTTGCTGTGCCGTCGTTCGTCCGACTTGTCGACGACAGTGAACTGCGTCGGGAGCCACACGTCGACGTCGTTCCACAGGAAGTGGAACCCCTGCGGCAGGACCCCCGCCACCAGGTGCACAGTCCCGTTCAGGCGCACTTCGCGACCGACGATGGCGGGGTCGGCGCCGAATTTCTGCTGCCAGAGCGCGTGGCCGAGCAGAACGCGGCGGGTGGCGCCCTCTTCAGCATCGGCGTCGGCGAACAGCGTCCCCACGGCGGGCTGCACGCGAAGCAGGTGGAAGAAGGACGGCGTGGCGGTAATCGACACGAGCCGCTCCGCACCGCGGTCGGACCCCAGCGTCGCGCCCCCGCGGCGGTAGACCGCCTGCTGTTCGAACACGGTCAGGCTCTCCAACCGGTCGAAATAGTCGGGCACGGCGGCAGCGGCGCGCGGCGCGCCCGCGTTCGGGTAGCTGTTGATCATCAGCACCAGCCGGCCGGCCTCCGGCACCGGCAAAGGCCGCAGCAGGACCGACTGCACCACGCTGAAGATGGCGGTATTGGCCCCGATGCAGAGCGCCAGCGTCAATAACGCGGTGATCGTGAAGCTGCGGTCTTTGAGGAGGAGGCGGGCGGAGTGCCGGATGTCGGACAACATGCATGCACGGACGGGTACGCGGCGCTCCCGGTTCCCTGAGGCGCCAGCGATACGCCGGGTCTAAAGAGCCTCCTGGAGACCGGGCCTCCTGGAGACCCGGCCTCCTAAAGTCCCGGCCTCCTGGAGACCGGGCCTCCTGGATGACAGCGGCTGCCCTGTGCCCTGATACCGAATCCGCGTGATCTCGGCCAGCACCGACAGCGCGATTTCCGCGGGCGTTCTTCCGCCCAGGTCCAGGCCCACGGGCGCCCGCACCGCGGCAATCCGCTCCTCGGGCACCCCTTCGTCCCGCAACATCCGCTCGATCAGCACGGTCTTGCGCCGGCTCCCCAACAGGCCGATGTACCGCGCGGGTGTACGCACGGCCTGCAGCATGCAGTCGGCATCGAGTTTGTGACCGCGCGTGGCGATCACAATGAAGCTGTTCCACCCGTAGTTGACGGACCCGAGCGTCGTGGGCACATCGCCCTCAAGGATCGTTGCGCCGGGAAAACGATCCGCGCTGGCAAACTCGGGACGGTCTTCGACGATGGTGACGTCGAAGTCGAGGGCGGCCGCCTGTCGGGCAATCGCGAGGGCGACGTGGCCGCCACCCGCGATCACGATTCGAGGACGACTCGCAATCGCCTCCACCAGCAGGTCATCGTCATCATCGGCGCGAACGGTGCGCGCGGTGCCGTGGGGCAACTGCGCCAACGCGGCGTCCACGGCACGCTGCGTCCAGACTTCGTCGCCCAGCGAGCCGAGCACGCCGGTGTCGGCCAACACGGCGAGACGGCCGAGGCGGGTGAGCGTGCCGCCCTTGCGAGCGAGACGTGTGACCAGCGCCACGGGGGCCGCACCGGCGGCGGCGGCCACCAGGTGAAGCAACACGTCACGGCCGTCGAACGTCAGGGCCTCGTCATCACGCTGCACCAGGATCCACATCGTGCCGCCGCAGACGAGGCCGGTGTTCCACGCCAGGTCTTCGGTCAGCTCGTAGGCGCGCAGGGAATGGACGCCCGACGCGATGACCTCGCGAGCCGCGTCGATGGCATCCGCCTCCACACACCCTCCACCCAGGGTGCCCACCGCCGCGCGGACGTCTTCGTGTTCACCAAGCACGAGCGTGGCGCCGACCACCTGCGGCGTACTTCCGGTCGTGCGCACGACGGTGGCGACGGCAAACCGCTGGCCGGCAGTGCGCAACGCGGCCATGCGGGAGTAGATCGAACGGTCCACAGAGGGATTGTAGGTTAGGAGGCCGGGTCTTTGGACCAGCCTCCTACAGGTCGCGAGGCCGATCGACGTCCTTCAGCACGCCCGTGTCGTTGACGGGAAGGACAACGGGCGCGTCGGCGGCCAGCAGGTCGCGGAGAACCGACGTCACCGGCGCGGCCAGGATTCGCGCGCGCAGCGCGGCGGACAGCGCGACCGGATGACCGCGTTGCCCGCCATGCCGCGGCGTCACCGAGCGGCCACCACGACGCGACTCGCCGATGACGGCCGCGACGGTGGACGCCTGCACGAACGGCATGTCGCCTGGCAGAACGAGGCAGGTGTCGTCAGGCTGGGCAGCCGAAGTGTCCAGCCCCACCTGCACGGAAGAAAACATGCCGCGCGTGGGATCGGGGTTGACGACCCACGCGACCTGCGGATCGTCACTGACCTGTTGCAGGCGCTCGAGGGTGTCGGATGCCACGACCACCACGCACCGATCGACACCGCCGTCACGAAGGGATTGGAGCGTGCGCGCAAGCAGCGGCACGCCATCGACGTCGGCCAGCAACTTGAGCGGCGCGCCGGGACCGGCGTCGGCCGCGAACCGCGCGCCCTTCCCGGCGGCCAGGACGATCGCCACGGTGTGCATGGGTCGGATCGGCGCGCCCGTTACTGACTGGCCATCCAGCGCTCGATCTTTTCGCGCAACGCCCACAGGGGCATCGCGCCGTCTTCGAGCACGGTGTCGTGGAACGCCTTCAGATCGAACCGCGTCCCCAGCGTCTGTTCGGCCTCGGTGCGAAGGCGACGGATTTCGAGGTTGCCGATCATGTAGGCGGTGGCCTGTCCGGGCACGGCGATGTAGCGATCGATCTCGGCCTCGGCGCGGTCGCGGGTCTCGGTCGTGTTGGCGAGCAGGTAATCCACCGCCTGCTGGCGCGTCCACCCGAGCGCGTGCATGCCCGAGTCGACGACCAGCCGGGCGGCGCGCAGGGCTTCGTTCGAATACAGCCCGAGGCGATCGACATCCGAGGTGAAGAGTTTCATCTCGTCGGCGAGCCGCTCCGTGTAGAGCGCCCACCCTTCGCCGAAGCCCGACAGGAAGAAGTAGCGCGAGATGGGATGCAGACCCTCGCGCTCGAGCGCCAGCGCGACCTGCAGGTGATGGCCGGGGTACGCCTCGTGGAAGGCGGTGGACTCGAGGCCCGCGCGGCTCTGTCCGGTGGCGTTGTACGCGTTGATCATGTACTTGCCGGGGCTGCCGTCGGCCGACGGCGGAATGGCCTGCCCTCCCGGCGCCGTCTTCTCGAGAAACGCCGGATACGGCTCGACGATCACCGGCGCCTTCGGCAGGCGGCCGAAGAAGTCCGGCAGCGCCAGGCGACCGCGTTCCACGGCGGCCTCGGCGTACGCAATCAGTGCTTCGCGGCTCTTGAACCGATACCGCCGGTCGGTCTTGACGAGTTGAAGGACCTTCGACGGATCAGACGTGCCGAAGCTGCGCGTGCCGATCGCGCCAATCTCTTCGCGCAGACTCAGCATCTGCGTCAGGCCGATGTCGTGAATCTCCTGAGGCAGGAGCGCCACGGTCGCGTAATACTTCACCGCCGCGCGATAACACGCCTCGCCGTCAGGATTGGCCGCGACGGCGATGTCGGTGCGCGCGCGCGGCAGATACTCGCTGCGAAGGAAATCACGATAGCGGGTGATCGCCGGACGGATCCCACCGGTTTCGAGCGCTTCCAACTGTGCCTTGAACGCCGCCTGCTCCGCCTTCGCCATCTGCACAAACGGCGAGGCGCTGACCGGCGCCGCGAGCATCGCGTCCATCTGCGCGATCACCGACTCGACGTTGTTCTTCGGCGCCGTGTAGCCAAGGCTCAGGCCTTCGCGCAGGTTCGCGATCTCGGTGTCGAGATACGCCGGCACCTGCGACCATCTCGCGAGCGCGAGGCGCTGCTCCTCGCCGGTGCCGACCGCCTGCAACCCGGCGATCAGCGGCAACTCGCCCTGCCAGCCGGTCCACGTCGGACTCACGTTCCACAACTCCGAGCGACACACGCGGAAGTCGCGCGCGGCCTCGAGCTGATTCTGCAGAAAGATGTAGGTCACGCCCGCGGCGTTGCCCCCAAGTGATGCGCGATCGATCGCGAGCAGGTCTTTCAACAGCGCGTCCTCGCGGTCCTGCCACTTTTTCAACGCCGGCAACGAGTGGTCGGCCAGCCGATCGGCGTGCACCTCCGGCGCGCCAATCGCCAGCGCGTGGTACGGAAAGGCCTCCAGGTAGTCGGCGACATAGGCATCCGCAAGGGCATTCACCCGAGCGACGGGATCCGGCGGCGGCGGCGACCCGCAAGCCGCCACATTGGCCATCACCACAAAAATCGCCGCGGGGCGTAACACTTGGAACAGTCGGGACGTAATCATGGTCGGGATGGTATCTGAAACTATGGCTACACGTGTGTCTCGCCCTGCGTTTTCCGCCTTGATGGCGGCCGTGCTCCTGTCGCCGGTCGCACTGGCCCAACAGAACCCTGCCGACCGCTACTGGGCCCAGTGGCGCGGCCCGTTTTCCACGGGTGTCTCGAAAACCGCGACCCCGCCAACCGAGTGGAGCGAGACCAGGAACGTTCGCTGGAAAGTCCCCATTCCGGGCCGCAGCTCGTCGTCTCCGGTCATCTGGGGAGACCGCATCTTTCTGCTGACGGCCGTGCCCAACGACCCGGCCGCCGTCGCGGGCCTCGCGCCCCGAGGCTCGGTCCCCCCGCCCAGCCCGCACAAATTCGTCGTCATGGCGCTCGATCGCAAAACCGGCAAGACGCTCTGGGAACACGTCGCTCGCGAGGCGACGCCCCACGAACGGCACCAGGAGAACGGCACCTGGGCCTCCACCTCGGCCGTGACTGACGGCGAGGTCGTGATCGCGTCGTTCGAATCGCGCGGCATCTACGCGTACGACCTCAACGGCAGGAAGCTCTGGGAAAAGGACCTCGGCCGCAAGCTGATGCGCAGCCAGTTTGGCGAAGGCAGCACGCCCGCCCTCCACGGCCGCTACCTCGTGCACGTCTGGGATCATCAGGGCGAGTCTTTCATCGTCGCGCTCGACAAGAACACGGGTACCGAACTGTGCGGCCGGGGACATAGGTAACAGATCAGTCCGGGGACATGGGTAACACTGTTGTAGCTGTTACCACGCCGTGTGGGAGCTGTCACCCGGTCGGGGGCAGTGTCTTCCTGACGGTCCGCCCTTTGTGATCTTCAATCCGCAGGATGCGTTCGTTCATG
>JBCKZS010000084.1:0-8050 GCA_038918905.1 Vicinamibacterales bacterium | reverse complement strand
ACGCGCTTCGCGCGCACGTCGTAGAACTCGCGGATGCGCTGCGGCTCTCGCTTGAGATCGCGGTCGAACTGCTCGAGGCGCGTGCGCCAGGACCGCATATTCGATTCGAGCTGGCGTTTCTCGTCCTCCTCGAAGCCCAGGGTGAGCTGCTCGAACTCCTTGCCTTCGTACCTTGCCAGCTCCTCGCGCACGCGCTCGCGCTGCCGCTCGAGGGTCTCTCGCAGATCCTTCTCCTCCCGTTCGCCGCGCTTCTTGAGCTTGTCGATGGCGAGCGCTGCCAGCTCCCCGGCACGCGGCTCGAGCTGCGGCAAGAGATCTTCGATGTCGCGGGGAGCCGAGGCGAGGAGTTTGCGTTGGATCGCTTCGCCGGGCATACGGCGGCCCGAGTCGGCAAGCGAGCGCTCGAGGAGGTCGAGCGTCTTCGCCTCCGCCTCCCGCGCGTAGGCCCCGAGCGGTCCCTTGCGTTGAGAGGGCTCGACCCAGCGCGCCGCGAGCGGCACCAGTTCCTCGTGCAACCGCTCCGCACCCCGGCCGTAAAGCGAGAGGCGGCCGAGTAGCATCACGCGCGGGATCGAGTCAGCCGCCTGTGCGAGACACGCGCGCGATAGGTCGTGAAGGATGAAGCCTTGGGAGCGGAAGCGGGCGAGCAGGCGCTGAGCGACCCGTTGCTCCAGGTGCAGGTGGACGGTGTCCTCGGTGAGCACGCCCGCGTCTTCGAAGACGACCGGCCGGATCGGCGCCTCGCGACGCCAGTCGGCGACTTTCTGGTTCTGCTTCCGAGGTGAACGCAGAGTATCGAGCGTCGCGGCCCAGCTCGCGTCGGTCCCCGCGCGCCGGTCAAGCGGCGGGAAGGCCCAGACGCGGCGGCCGTCTTCGTCGGTCGTCTCGGCGAGCGGCTCGGCCCCCAGTAGCTCAAGGGAGCAGGAGAGCGCCTCGCGGAACGGCGCCGCCTCGAAGGCCACCCAGGTGCGAGAAGCCTCGAGCAGGCTCTGACAGCGCTCGATTTGCGCCTTCAGGTCTTCCTTTCGGTCGCGCGCGGCCTCGAACTCTTCCTCGGTGATGCGCTTTTTGTCCGCGTCGAGGTCTGCCTGCTCGATCTCGCGCGCCAGCTGCTCGGCGTCGCGGTGGCGGATGCCCTGTCCGAGCCGGCGTTCAATGTCGTCGTCGATGACCTTCGACAGGCTGCCGAGCTCCTTCTTGATCGTCTCGGTTTTCTTGACGAGGACCTCAAGCACGCGATCCTCAATGCGCTGGGGCAAGACGAAATAGTGGCAGCGGACCTCTTCGGCCGGCTGGAGCTTGCGGTCGATGCGGCCATTGCGCTGCTCGATACGGCCGGGATTCCACGGCAGGTCAAAATGGAAGAGGTCCGCGCAGTGCGCCTGGAAGTTCAGGCCTTCGCGCGCAGCGTCGGTCGCGAGCAGGATGCGCAGCGGATCCTTCGCGGGGTCGGCGTTGAAGCGGCGCTGAATCTCCTTGCGATGCGCGCCGCTGGTAAGGCCGTCGATCACTTCGATGCGCTCGTCAGCGCGGTCGGTTCCTTCAATGGCCTGTTCGATGATGGTCTTGAGGTAGCGCTTCGTTCCCTCGCGGTTCTCGGTGAAGATCAGAACGCGGCGGTTGTTCCATTTGGGAGGCGTACCCTTGGGCTGCTTGCCGAAGGGCGGCAGCTCTGCACAGAGATTCTCGCGGATCCAGTCGATCAGGCGCCGGCCCTTCGCATCGGGCTGGTGTCGCGTCCTCTCGGCGATTTCCTGCATCTGATCGAGGAGCGACTGCTCCCGGCGCCAAAGTGCTTCTGCAGGTGCGTCTCGGGCCGAGCCGGCCTCCGCCATCGCGGTGACGGCCTCGATCTGGGCCGTCTCCTCCGCGTCGAGTTCTTCGGCCGTCCATTCGCCACGCTCGTCGTCGGCGTCGGGCGCGCTGGTGAAGAGTTCCGCTTCCCCATCGCCCGCCTTCGCACCATCAGCGGCCGCGGCGCGCCCTTTCTCCCAGTGTCTCACCACCGTCGCCCGGTGGACTCTGAGGCTCCGTGCGAATGCCTCGATTGACGAGAGGAGGCGCTGCTGCAAGCCGACGACGAGCAACCCGGCGGCCGCCTGCGCGCGACGCGTGGTGCTGGCGAGCCTCTCTTCGCGCGCGGTTCGGTACTCATCGAGCAGGCGGGACAGCACGAGCTCGGGAGCGTCCGGGGGAAGGCCGTCGATGGAGACACGCTCGACTACGCGCTTGGGAAAACCGCCCTGGACGTCGCGGATGTCCTCCTTGAGCCGCCGAACCATCACATCTTCCAGGGCCTTCTTGCCCCGCACCTTGACGCCGCGGGTGAAGCGATAGGGGTCGAGCAGTTCCAGCAGCGTGGAGAAACTGTTCGAGTGGCCGTTGTGCGGAGTGGCCGAGAGGAACAGGCGGTGCTCGAAGCGGCCGCTCAGGTCGCGCACGGCGCGCGTGAACTTTGTCTCGATGCCGTACTTCCCGCCGCTTGCCGGCGCGGCGTGATGCGCCTCGTCGAGAATCAGGAGGCTGCCCGGCAGGAGGGGCCCGAGCCATTCGCGCAGCGGATCCGTGTAGGTCGGGTCGATCAGAAGGTTGTGCGAGACGAGGAAGCGGCTGTGCGTGCGCCACGGGTTCACACCAAAGCCGCGCTCGCGCCGCATGCGCGTCAGGTAGGCGCGATCGAGGATCTCGAACACGAGTCCAAAGCGCTCCTCGAGCTCCGCCTTCCACTGCTCAAGGACCGACGGCGGCGTCGCGACAACGATGGTCTTGGCCTTCTTGCGGAGGAGCAGCTCGCGGGCAATGAGGCCGGCCTCGATCGTCTTGCCGAGGCCTGTGTCATCGGCGATGAACAGGTTGACGCGCGGCATACGGAGCGCCTTGCGTAGCGGCTCCATCTGGTACGCGTCAATCTTGATGCCGGCGCGGAAGGGCGCCTGGAACAGGTTCGGATCGGTGGCAGTGACGCAGTTCCACCGCAGCGTATGCAGGAACGCAGCAAACTGTCGCGGAGCGTCGAAACCCTTCGTCGCGAGGTCCCGCCAGCCCTCTTCCTTGAGAACGCGACGGTCGAGTTCGTAGTCCCAGAAGACGTCGAGGGACTGACCCTGGGCGTCGTCGTCGGCGCAGGACAGGCTGACCAGCGCGGACTGGCCGGGAGTCGCTGGCGGCTTGACATCATCGACCAGCCATGTCCTGGAGCGAACCCTAACCAATTCGCCCTTCTCGGGCGCGCGTTCGGGCAGCAGTTCGGCTACGGTCGGAGGAGTCAATGGGACGGGTCCTCGGCTGGTCTCAGAGGCACGGCTCGTGCCCTGCGTCCAAAGGCGAGCCCTGATTCGGCGATCACGTCTGGAACGAAGTGATTATACCCACCTCGCTTAAGCTGACGGCCTCGATCGACTCGGGAATGATCGAAAAAAGGCGACCGCTTCTGTCAGCGTCCTGCCGCCTCTCTTTTCCCTCGCGCGCACATGCCAGCGCTGCCCTGATCGTCACGCGCGAAGGGTTACTACGTCAGCCGCCTTTGTCGTGGCGAAGGCCGTCCAGGTGTCCATCAGAGAGCGGCGCAGGTCGAACAGATCGTAACAGTTCAGGGGGTCTGTACAAGGGCGCGGGATAGGCGTACCATGTAGGTCATGCCCGAACGGCGCGAGCCCAGCGACATCGAACGCCTGCAGCGCGAGAATGACCGTTTGCGTCAACAGGTCGCGGACCTGACGAAGCAAGTGGCCGAGCAGGCGAAGCGCCTCGCGGACTTGGAACGGCAGCTCGCGATGCGACAACAGCATTCCACCACGACCTCAACGCCGCCCTCGTCTGACGGCCTCGCCGGCCAGCAGCGGATCCGCGGCCGACGGGAGAAGCGTCGACGGAAGCCCGGCGGGCAACCGGGGCACCCCGGGTTCTGTCGCCCGCTGGTGCCGGCCGATCGCGTGCAGGCGATCGTCGATCTGCAGCCCGACACGTGTCGCCATTGCCAACACCGCCTGCGTTCGCGGGATGCCGTCGGCGAGCCCCGCCGGCATCAAGTCACCGAGCTCCCGCCGATCGAGGCCCACGTGACCGAGTACCGCTGCCCCCGCCGCGTGTGTCCGGTCTGCCACCAGACGACGCTGGCCCGCGTGCCCGACGACCTGGTCGGCCAGTGTGGCCCACGCCTGACGGCGCTGATGGCCTATGGGACCGTCGTGTGCCGGGCGCCGCGATTGGTGGTGCAGCGGCGACTCGAAGGCGCGTTGCAGATCCCGATCAGTCTCGGCAGCACGCAAGCGGCGTGGGAAGAGACCAGTGCCGCGGTGGCCGCGCCGTCTGCGGCACTGCAGGCCGCGTTGGCGCAGGCACCGGTGCTCAACGCCGACGAAACCGGGCATCGCACCACTGGGGCGACGCGGTGGCTCTGGGCGTTTGTCGCGCGCACCTTCGTCGTCTATCGGATTGCCCTGTCGCGCGACGCGGCCGTATTGACAGCCATGGGAGGACCGACCTTTGCCGGGATCCTCGGGAGTGACCGTCTGCCGAGCGACCTGACGTATGGGGTCGGTCAGCGCCAGTGCTGCTGGGCGCATGTCACCCGCAATCTGCTCAGTGCCCGTGACGTGGCGACGACGCCGTCAGCCAAGCGATTCTGTCGCGAGGCGCTCGGGCTCCAGCGTCGCCTGTTTCGCCTGTGGCATCGGTTTCGCGGCGACCCCACGGTGCGCGCGGGGCCGCTCTCCCGCCAGCCACTGATCGCGCGCATGCGGCCGGTCGAGCAGGCCTTCTTCAGGCTCGGCGACCGGCACGTCAACGCCCCCACTCAGGATGTGCGCAATCTCGCGCGGGCGCTCTTCGTGCACCACGCGCACTTCTTTACCTTCGTGCACGAAGACGGGGTGGACCCGACCAACAACGCCGCGGAACGCGCGCTCCGGACCGCCGTGCAGTGGCGAAAGATCATGGTTGGCACCCGGAGTGACGAAGGCGAACGTGCCGTGGAACGTCTGCTCACGATTGTCCGGACCTGCCAGCTCCAACAGCTCAATGCGCTGATGTACCTCACGGCCGCCCTCACCGCTCACCGCCGTCGTCAGGCGGTCGCATCACTGCTGCGACAGGGCCAGACCCCCTGAACTGTTACAGCGCGAGCAATCCAACAACTGGAAATTCCAATGACCATCATCGGGGAACTCCTGCTAACCAGCCTGCTCGCCTACCTGATCAATCTCGCCTCCAACGAGCGATCATCAGCAATCGGCGCTAAGAGGGAGCGCAAGCTCAAAGAATCGCTGGAGAAGGATGAAGCCTTGCACAAGGCCCTCGCCTCCGTGCATTCGATTCGCGACGAAGTCCGCGCCACCTGCGTTGAACTCGCCCGTAACCGTGACGAACTGGGTGTCACGCCACAGGAAGCACCACTCTGGCGACTCCTGAGCGACGAGGTTTTCCAGGCAGACATATCCGAGTGGCTGATGACTGGTGCCATCGAGGAAGGGAACGCCGCCAAGAGTCGCATCCTCCAGACGATGGAAACTGCGTTGGTCAACGGAGGTGCTAGCGAAGAACAGATTACGTTTCTCAGGACCGGCTACTTTGAGGCAGTGGAGAAGGCTGTGTTCGCGCATCCGGTCCTCGCCAATTGGCGGCATCAACTGAGCCTCGATTACCTCCGCGAGCAGGTCGCCGAACTACGACGCCACGCTGAGGAGGCTGCGGGAGTCTATACCCCGGAGAAGCAAAAGGTCGCCCTTGACCGGTACTGCGAGACGGCACTCGTCGCCTGGGACATTATTGACTTGAGCAACTTGCCGGCGGACGACATTGACATTGGCACCCAGCAGTTGCTCCTGCGCCAGCTCTACATGCCTTTGCGCATCGAGGTCGAGCCGACCAAACGTGGTGAAGACGACGATGCCGCGTTGGCCAGATTGGAAGCGCAACGAGAAACCCGCCGCCACCGCGAAGCCGGCCATCTCTTCGCGGATGAACCCGACCGGCCCGACCGCACAAAGTCGCGATCTCCCGTCGGGGAACGCTTGGGCGCGTCCCGCCGGCTGGTCGTTCTCGGCGACCCTGGCGGTGGCAAAACCACAATGCTCCGCTGGATGGCCACCGCGTATCTCCTGCGCCACAAAGGCGACGCTGCATTCAACGAGATTCCCGACACCGAGACACTGCCTGCACAGCCTTGGATTCCTGTGCTCATCCGCTGTCGCGATCTCGGCAAGGAGGATCTTTGTCGTTGCTTCACGGATTTCCTGACTCAGCACCTCAACAAGACGGAACTCCTCCCGGAAGAGGCGGACGTGATGCACGCCGTCATCCTCGACCGCATTGCCAAGGGCGAAGCGTTGCTACTCGTGGATGGTCTGGACGAAATTACGGACCCGCAAGTGCGCATGATGTTCTGCCAGGAACTGGAGCGCACCGCCGCGCGCTACCCGGATGCACCTATCGTCGTCACTTCCCGCATCGTCGGCTACCGCGACATGCCTTATCGCATGGGCTCCGGTTTCGAGCATGGTCAAATCGCCGAACTAAGCCGCGAGGACAAAGACCTCTTTGCTCGACGTTGGGTGGAAGTTACCGAGCAACATCAGCCGCCCGCAGAGAAGACAAAGCGTGCCAAGGAACTGCTCGACGCTTTGCACTCCAGCGACCGCATCGAGCGTCTCACGGGCAATCCTATGCTGTTGACGACGCTAGCCTTGGTGAAGCGCAAGGTCGGCAAACTTCCCAACCGCCGGACCAAACTCTACGCCGAAGCCGTTTCCGTGTTGCTCAACTGGAACCCGAGGCTCTACCCGACCATTGAAGAAGATGAAGCCATCCCCCAGCTCGAATATCTTGCCTACGAGATGTGCCGACGCGGCGTTCAGCGACTGACCGACGACGAAGTTCTCGACCTGCTGGACAAACTCCGCATCGAGTATCCGAACATTCGCGCCATCCGCCGTCGTGAGCCTCACGAGTTTCTGAAACACTTGGAAGCCCGCTCCAGCCTCCTCATGAAGTCGGGGGGCATCTGGCAGAAGAACAAGGCAGAGGAGAAATCTGTTTGGGAGTTCCGCCACCTGACTTTTCAGGAATACCTCACGGCCCGCGCGTTCCACGACGGGCGTTATCCCGGACGCGACAAGACCCAGTCGCTCGCTGAACAGGTAGCTCCGCTCGCCGGTAAGGTGGAGAAATCCAAGCGCAAGCGCGGTCGTCCGGATGCCAAGCCTGAGGTGGAAGTGCCAGAATCGTGGCGAGAGGCCCTACGACTTCTAGTCGCGGATTGCAAAGACGATGACGTGGACGACGTGCTGTTGGCCATCCTGAATCCGGCCTCGGGCGAAGACCGCGCAAAGACGGCACGACCTCGCACGGTGTTGGCCGCCCTCTGTCTCACGGATGAACCGAACATCAGCGAGGAAACCGCACTTCGGATTCTCGACTGTTTCGTAGCTCAGGTGCGAAAAGCTGACGCTGGAGGCCATATCAGAACCAGCCTGTCGGCTGCCGGGGTGGAACTGGGCAAGTGCATTTGGGCCGCACTTTTGAAACAGCGCCTGATGCAAGAGTATCTGCGGCACCCGCCAAGCGAGCGACACAAATTCGGGAGCCTCTGGGCTATGATCGAGGCTCACAGTGCGCCTGATGCACTTGAGGCGTTCGAAGCTTGGTTCGCTTGCCTAACCATCCGCCTACGGTCTGAAGATAAAATCGACAGGATCTCCGCTGCATTGGTGGTGATGGCGGTTGCGTTCCTCAAGCAACCATTCACGGCACCTGGATTGATAGAAGCACTTTTCGCCCTGCTTCCATCAAGTCCACCGGAGCGTTTCGCAGCAGCTTGGGCGCTTGGGTGGTTATGTCACGGAGATTCCACCTCATGGGACAGGCGGGAACCTATCTGGTGCCCCCAAGGTGCCGAGGTCGAAACTCTGACGGAGATCCTTCAATCAACCGAATCGAAGGAAAGCGGCACCGTGCGATGGTTGGTCAATACGCTTGGAGCTAGCAGGGACCCACGCGCAGTTCAGCCGGTCATTCAACATCTTGAACATGAAGACGGGCATGTTCGGCGAAG
>JBCKZS010000083.1:0-8459 GCA_038918905.1 Vicinamibacterales bacterium | reverse complement strand
GACCGGCACGATCATGACGCGGCGCCGGAACATCACGACGGCGGGGTTGTCCGGGTGCAGACCGGTGATCGCCGGAATCCCCATCTCTTCGGCCAGCGCGCAGACGTCGCCGCAGGCGGCGCCGTACCGGCCGGCGTTGAACGCCGGGCCCGCGACGAGCAGGTCCGGAGGGCTCGACGTCAGCCATCCCTTGATGGCGTCGAGCACCGCCTCGCGCCGTTCGTGAAACGCGTTGTCCCCGCAGACGATGGTGCCGACGACCGTTCCGGACGTCCCGAGCGCGGCCGTGAGCGCCACGCCCGGGCCGACGGCCGCGGGGCGCAGTTCCGCCGGATGATCCGCCCGCTCCTCGCCGCCGACGCCGGCGAAGAACTGGTTCAGATAGTGGACGATCCTCAGGGTGCCGGACGGCATTCAGCGCATTCGACTTAGAAATCGATCCGCATGCCGAGCTGCGCGATCCGCGGGCCGAGCGTCCGGTTCAACTGCCGAAACGTCGCGGTGCCATAGGTCGCGTTGGTGCCCGTATCCGCGAAGAGGTTCTTGGTGTTGAGCAGGTTGAAGACTTCGAGCATCACCTGGTAGTTGGCGCGCGCGATCTTGATCCCCTTCGACACGCGAACGTCCCACGTGAACGTCTTCGGCTGATGGTAAGGGAACCGCGGCAGGAGCGCGCCGTCGACGGTCGGCCGATCCGGATTCAAGCCGTTGTTCCTGACCGTGTCGCCGTTCACGTCGGTCGCCGAATACACCGGGAAGGCCAGCCCCGAAGTAGACGTCCAGGTCGAGGCGACGAGCACGTCCTTCGGCAGCGTCGCGAGGAGGTAGGACTTGAACGAGTGCCGCATGTCCATCTCGTTATAGCCGTAGTCGAGATCGAGGTTGAACGGATCGGACGGACCGAACGCGCCTTCGGTGTTGCGCTCGGTCGACCCGTTGCCCTTGTTGGACGACCGCGTGTAGCTCGCGTAGAACTGCCAGTTGTGCGCGAGCGACTTGTTGGCCTCGACGAACAGCGCGTGGTAGCGGCCGCGTCCGAGGCTCGCCATCGCGCTCGCCTGCCCGATCGTGGTGTCGGGCCGAACCGTCGTCGAGATGCCGAGCGTGCGGCCGAACTGGTCCACCTGCGTCGTCGGGAAGAGGTTGCGGTCCCAGAAGGTGGAGCGGAAGCCGCCGATCCGCAGGTTCCTCGAATCGCTGAAGAGGTACCCCACGTTTGCCGACCAGCCGCCCACCAGGCGCCTGTTGATCGAGGCATTGACGTTGAGCACCCGCGGATTCTGGAAGGCCGGGTCGACGTATTGAATTGCGGCCTTCGGGATCAGCGCGGCGAGCGCCGACCCGGGCGTGATGGTGCCGGGCAGCACCTGCGGGAACGTGACCCCGAAGGCCGCCGGCGCGGCGAAGATCGTGCTGTTGTTGATACCGCTGCCGCGCACGGGGAAATAGATCATCGGCGTGCGCCCGTAGTAGTAGCCGGCGGCCCCCTTCAGAACGGTGGCGCCGTCACCCGAGAGGTCGTAGGTCACCTCGAGGCGCGGCGAGAAGTTGTTCGTGTCGTCCGGCACGCCCTGCGGCACGGACCCGTAGTCCACCTCATAGGTGTTGCCGTTGCGCCGCGGCGCGCCGACCGGCACCCGGACGCCGGCGGTCCCCGCGCGCGGCGTCGGGTTGAACTGCGCGTCGTAGCGCAGGCCCATCCCGATCGTCAGCCGTGACGAGGGGCGGAACTGGTCCTGCACGTAGATCGCGACTTCGTGCTGCCAGAAGGTCTTCAGCAGCGCGGCCTGCTCCGCCGTCGACCCGCCGAGGCCGAAGTTCTGGCTGTACTGCGACGCCCTGCGCGCGAGGAACGACTCCAGCGTCGGGAACGTGTACGCGCCGAACATCGCCACCGCGAACGAGTTGTTGCGCATGTTGAACCCGTTATAGTCGGCGCCGAACTTCGCGGTGTGCCGCCCGAGCACGTAGTTCACGTTCATGGAGACCTGGTACCGGTACATGTCCTGCGTCGTCGGCAGGGTGCTCGATCCGCCGAACGTGCCGGTGTCGGTGATCTGCACCTGGGGGCCAATCCCCTGCGCGAGGCGCGGCCGATCTTCGCGCGAGAACTGGAATTTCGTCTCTGCAAACAGCCGATCGCCGAAAGAGCTGCTCAGGCTCGTCACCGAGGAGATGCCGGCGTTCGTGAACGACTCGAGGTTCGACACCGCGCGCGAGAGGATGAGCGATCCGCCGGCCATGTTCGTGCCCTTGTTGCGGGTGAAGTTCGCGCGCGAGCTGACGCGCTGCCTGGCCGAGAACGCGTGGTCGATCTTGCCGAGGACGGTGGAGAGGTTCTCGTTCCGCGGGTACTGCCCCTCGAATGCGCCCAAATCGGTGATCCCGAGCTCGGGAACCGCCACCCCGCTCACGTTGCGCGCGAACTTCACCGTGATCGGGGTCTGCTGTTTCTGCATGTCGGTCGCAACGAAGTAGAAGGTGCGGTTGGCGACGATCGGCCCGCCCAAGCTGCCGCCGAACTGGTGCCGCACGAGGCCGGTGGGAGGATTGCCGAACGCATCCTTCGCGGTCAGCGAGTGGTGGCGGAGGAAGTACGCCGCCGACCCGCGCATCTGGTTGGTGCCCGATTTCGTGACCACGTTGACGAGCCCGCCGTTGGACCGTCCCAGCTCCGCGCCGAATCCACCGGCGGCGACCTGGAACTCCCGCACGGCCTCCATCGGGATCGTGAAGTTCTTCGTCTCGAGCGAACCGAAGAATTCGCCGAAGAAGTTGTTCGTGAAGTCCGCGCCGTCGACGTGGAGCGCGAGGTAGTCGCCGGGCTGGCCGCCGACGCGGAAGGTCCCGCGGGTGCCGGTCGTGGCCTGCGCGGTCGGTGCCAGCAGGGCGAAGTCGCGGTAGTCGCGGCTGTTGATCGGCAGCTTCGCGACCACCTCGCCACCGATGACCGTGCTCGCCGCGGTGCCGATCGAGGCGGGCGCCGCGGTGACCTCCACCTGCTGGGCGACCGCGGCGACCTTCATGGACAGCTTCACGCTCAGCGATTGCCCGACCGCGAGCCTGACGGCGCTCTGCGCCGGGGAGAACCCCTGCAGGTCCGCGGTGATGGTGTAATTGCCGACCGGCAGCAGGACGGCCGTGAACTGCCCGACGCTGCTGGTGACGACGACGCGCGAAAAACCGGTGTCCGTTTCGCGGACCGTCACGGTCACACCCGGCAGGACGGCGCCGGACTCGTCGTACACCGTGCCTGAGATGTCGCCCCGGTCAAGGGTCTGCGCGCCCGCGGGGCGGCTCGAGCCTGTGAGGGCGCCGACGATGAGCACTGCTGCGAGCAATCGCGAGACCGCCATATTCACCTCTCCTCTGGACTATGCGACGGATGGCCCGTCGTGGAAGCGCTTCCACACACGGCTGCTATCCTCCTCGGACGTTTGACGCCATCCTATGTCATCCGCCGCCCCGCCGCAATTACCGTATGATCGCACTGGGATTCGGAGTAGGGGAGCGCCGTTCTGGCGGGGGTGGCCGAGCGGGATGAGTTCCCGCTACTCGGTCAGGAGCCGGCGGAAGCGCGGGGTGAGGGGGAAGGCCCAGACGCTCTTGCCAGGCGCCGATGCCCCTGCTCGATAAGGTGCCGGGTTCCCAGATCCGTGCCGGTAGCGTCGTCCATCGCGACGATGTCGCCACCGTGGACGCCGTCGAGCGTGCCGACGAAGCCTGCATGGTGCAGCACGAACGGGACGTGCAACTCGGCGAGGCGCTCGATGAGATTCGGGTGGTTGAGACCGACGAGCAGGATGCCGTCCGCGCCGCCGCGCTCAAGGATCAACGGAGGCATCTCTATTTCCGTGGGCTTCGCCGCGCTCGGGTAGTTGATGTGGGTGTAGAGGACCGAATAGGCGGCCTGCGCGCAGGCCGCCAACACCCCGTTCAGCGTCGTCACGTTATAGAGGTGCATGGAGGGCCGGTTCCCCATCACGAACGCCAGCGTCCGTGACGCGTTTCGGGCGAGGTTGCGGGCGCCGGCGGGCGGTACCGGTGCCGCTCCATGACGCGCCGCACCTTTTCGCGTGTCGCGTCGCTGACCTTCGGGTCGTCGTTGAGGACGCGAGAGACGGTGCCGACGCCCGCGGCCCGGGCGATCTGCGCCATCGTCGCGTTACGCGGCGTGCCAGCCACCTCTCAGCGCACCGGTCGCAACGGGATGGCCCGGCCGTCGGCATCCGGCAGCACCAGCCCGAGTTGCGCCGCCAGCGTCGGGGCGATGTCGATCATCCGCACCTCTCCAAGGTCGCGTCCGGCCGGGATGTCGGGCCCTACCGCGAGAAAAGAGGCCCGCTGCCCGGGATAATCCGGTGTGTACCCGTGGGCGCCCTTCTGCGGCGACGGCACGACGAGATCCCCGTCCGATCCAGGAATCATCCGGAAACCAGGGCGCACCTCGATCAGCAGGGCCGCCTCAGCATACCCTCCCATCGCGGCGATCTCGGGCTTCTCGTAAATGCGGCCGATGCCGTTCGCCCGGTCGGCCGCCAGCGCGGCAAATGCCTGGCGGATCGCGCCAAGCGTCGCCGTATCGGCCGGGTTACGCAGGACGACCGCGCACAAGCCGCCGCCGATCACCGGCGTCGCCTTCCAGTCCACGACGCGCGCCCCCTGGTAGGTGACCCAACCCTCGCGCCGGAAGATGACGGCCGGCTTGACGGCCTTGTCGACCGGCGAGAACCCATGATCGGAGACCACGGCGATCGTGGTCGATTCCAGCAGCCCGCCTTTGCGCAGTCCGTCGATCAGGACCCCAATCGCCGCCGCCGTGGACTCGAGCTTCGCGAGGGCGAGCGGCGTCTCGGGTCCGTTCGCATGCTGCGCGTCGTCGAGGTCCGTCAGGTGCAGGGTGAGCACGTTCGGCCGGTGCTCGAGCATCACCGCGAGGGCGATCCGCGCGCGCTGCGCGTCCCTCATCCCTTCCGAGACGAAAGGCCCCGTCGCCTTCTCCACCTCGTCGAGCAATCCGGGGGTGGCGAGCGCCCGCAGCAGCTTGATGGTGTCTTCCCCGCCGCCGATGCGCCAGAACGCCGGGATGTTCCAGTCGGAGCGCGCCCCGACCGTGACGGGCCAGAACAACGTGGCCGAGGTCATGCCGCTGGTGCGGGCCACGTCCCACAACGTGCGCGCGCGCAGATCCTCGGCATACCAGGTCCACCCGCCGCTGTTGCGCTCGTACGGATCGAACAACAGGTTGGCCTCGATGCCGTGGCGGGCCGGGTTCGCGCCGGTGACGAGGGTGGTGTGTGACGGAAAGGTCAGCGTCGGCAGCACACCGCGAACGCCGGATGCGTAGACGCCGTGCGTCTTGAGCCACAGGAGGTCAGGAATCGCGAGCCCGAGCCGCTGCGGCTCCATGTAGCTCGCGGGCATGAGACCGTCGAAGGAGATGAGCACCAGGTGCCGCGCGGGCTGCGGCGCGAGAGCCGGCTGCGCGTGACCCGCGATCCCGCACGCGGCGGCCGCCGCTATGGCGATGACGAGCGTGCCGGCGGAACGCCGCATCCAGTCGAACACCTTCATGCCGCTCCCTCTTGCGTCACGCGATTATCACCACTCGTCCTGCTCCAGGCTGACCGTGACGTTCTTGACCTGTGTGAACTCGGCCAGCGCCTCCACGCCGTCGAGGCGGCCGAAGCCACTGTTTCGGTATCCCCCTGCCGGCGCTTCGATGCCCGCCGAGAAGTACCGGTTGATGTAAATACTTCCCGCTTTCAGCTCCGCCGCTACGCGGTGCGCGCGTCCGACGCGATTCGTCCAGATCGCGGCGGCCAGGCCGTACCGTGTCCGGTTCGCGAGTTCGATCGCCTCCGCCTCGCCGGCAAACGTCGTGATGGCGAGCACAGGTCCGAAAATCTCTTCGGTGAAGAGCGACGATTCGGGCGGCACGTGCTCGAACACCGTCGGCGCGAGGAAGAATCCGTCTGCGAGCGGCGCCGCCGTGAGGCGCTGGCCGCCTGTCGCCATTCGCGCGCCTTCCGCGAGGCCGGCCTCAATGCAGGCGCTCACGCGGGCGAGATGCCCGCTGGAAATGAGCGGGCCCATGTCGGGAGACTCGATCGACGGACCGATCCGCAGCGCGGCAACGCGGTCCAGCAGACGGCGCGTGAAGTCAGGCGCGATCGACTCCTGCACCAGCAGGCGCGATCCGGCGACGCAGATCTGGCCAGCGCCCCAGAAGATCCCGCGCACCGCCCAGTCGGCGGCACGATCCAGGTCGGCGTCCTCGAACACGATGTTCGCGCTCTTGCCGCCCAGCTCGAGCACGACCGGCTTGATGCCTTCGGCGGCGCGCTGCATGATCCGCCGTCCGGTCGCGACCGATCCGGTGAAGACCACTGACGCCACGGATGGATGGCCGACCAGCGGGTCCCCGGCGTCCGCGCCCGTGCCCGGCACCACGTTGAACACGCCGCGCGGCAGGCCGGCTTCGTGACAGATCGCCGCGAGCTCCAGCAGCGTCAGCATCGCCTCTTCACCGGGCTTCAGCACCACGCTGTTTCCGGCGGCGAGCGCGGGCACGATGCTCCGCGTGCCGACCCACAACGGCCCGTTCCACGACGTGATGTGCGCGGTGACGCCGAGCGGCTCGCGCACCGTGTAGTCGAGATGTCCGGACATCGGCACGGTGCGTCCGCCAAGGGTCTCGGCGGCGCCCGCGAAATACTCGAAGCGCCGCGCCGCGACATCGCCCACGACGTGATGGGCGTAGGCGAGCGACTGGCCCGCGTCGCGGCTCTCGAGCTCGGCAAGCGCGGTGCGCCGTTCGCGCAGGATCGCCGCGATCCGCGTGAGGATCCGTCCCCGCGCGCCGGCGTCGAGGCGGCGCCAGGTCTCGAAGCCTTCCGCCGCCGAGGCGACTGCCGCGTCCACGTCCGTCGCCGTGCCGGACGCGACCTGCGCCAGCGGCTGGCCCGTCGACGGGTCGAGCAGCGTCGAATAGCGCCCGCCCGCGGGAGGCCGCCACTCGCCGTGCACGAACAGGTCGTAACGCTTCACCCGGAACTCCCTCTTGTCACGGCAGACCGGCGCGCTCACGCACCGCGCGGACGCGCTCGATGATATCGGCGATCGGCAGCGCGAGCTCCATCAGACTGACATGCTCCTCGTAGACGGCCGGCGGAATCTGATCCCTGACGAGCGGATCCGCGATGTAGTACACCGGCAGCTTGAGCGCCACGCCCGTGAGCGCGCCCGCATAGGTCGGATCGCCGAGCGTCACGGTCTCGGCGTAGAGCTCCGCCGATGCCGCGTCGGGCGAGCCAAGCAGCACGATCAGCTCTCCGGCGAACTTTTCCGCTAAATCCCGAACATGACCTTGATCCTCAAGGCCTACCGCACCGGCGGCCGTTCACACGAAGCAGTGATCGTTGCCGTGGACGACGACCGCCCCCGCGGCTTCCGCGCACGCGCGCAGCGACTGTGCCTGGATGCCGTCACGCTCGCCGATGACGATCACTTTCCTGCCCTTCAAGTCCATGTAGGCTCCTTCAGTGTTCCGCCGGGCTCACCGTTGCTCCATCAGCACCGAGATCCCGTCGGACATGCGGGTCATCTTCCCGAGAAACAGACTGCCCTTCGCGATGAACATTGCGGTCGTGAGCGTGCCCTCGGCCATCATTCGCAGCGCGTGCGGCATGAACGGGACGGCCGACGCCACGCTCCCCTGCGTCGGGGAGAATCCGGGTAGGCCGAACGTCCGGTGGAACTCTTCGACGCTGGTCGGCGGAATCAGTCCGTGCCGCACCGCGAGGCTGCCGAGCGTCCGGTAGTTGGTGCGCGGGACGTCGCCGCTGCCCGACGGCTCGGTGACTTCCGCGTTGTGCAGCTCGACCGCGTAGCGATCGACGCCCGTGATGGTGCGGCCGACGCGGGCGAGCGGCTCCGATACGAGCGATTCGATGATTTTCAGCGACGCGCTTCCGCACCGCACGTCGTGACGGCCCACGACGTCGAGGCGCAGTTCGGGGCCGGTCTCTCCGGGCGGTCCCACGAGCACGGCGAACCCCGCGAGCACGTCTTCCAGAATCGGCATCGACGCCTTGAGGTGGCCGTTGGACTTCATCGCCAGCTTCGCGACGCAGCCGCCCCCGATCACGAGCACGCGGCGGTGCACGCCGGCGGCAATCAGCGCCCCCGCGATGACCAGCGCGTGGACCGGCGCGCAACAGAAGGCCTTCACGTCCGCGCCGGTGCTGTTTGCGAGCCCGGCCACTTCGGCCACCGCCTTCGCCAGGTTGCCGCCGCCGCGCTGGTAGCGATCGCCGACGGCTTCCTCGCCGGAGTTCAGCACATAGGTGATGTCACCTGGGTCGATCGCGGGGTGCTGCGCGAGCAGCGCGCGCACCGCAAGCGCCGCGGTGGCCTTCGCGGACAGGTTCTCCAGCAGCACGTCGGCCGCGAGCGCG
>JBCKZS010000082.1:0-8588 GCA_038918905.1 Vicinamibacterales bacterium | reverse complement strand
GTTATGCGCTCGCGTCTTCCTTGAAGGGCGCTCTCGCTGTGCCGTTATGATTCTCGCGAGGGACCTTAGCGCGTCGTTCGCTTCGGCGGCGCTCGAAAAGACGGCTGCGACCTCTGGGTCGAGCGTTACGACCAAGCCGCCCTTCCGGTACCGAGAGGCATACGTGTTTGGACGCGCCCGACTGAAATCGTACTCGGGCAGGATGTCGTCTACCCCGACGTCAGCGCTCCCGCCGGACTTTCTCGCCTTCTTCATACGCTCTCCGTTCGCGACGAGTCGCCTTTCGCGCACAGATCAAGTCAAGCGGATCGTGTCGCCCCTGTCCGTGAACATGACCGCCAAAAGCCGCTCCCGCTCGGAGTGGCCGAGGAGGACGTATCGTAGCTCATCCACCGAGTGCCGCGGATCGTCGACGATCTTGCCGGGCGGATCCGCGAACGCCGTGCTCGCTTCGTCGAAGGACACGCCATGCTTAAGCAGATTTGCGGCGGCCTTCTCAGTATCCCATTCCAAGCGTAGCACCACGCGTCACCGTCGCACCATTGTCGCATCTTCTTGCGTAGATGCGCATAACCGGGCTCCGCACGCCCAATCCGCCCCGATTGACCACAGGCGTGTACACCATCGTCGTGCTCACGTCCGCGTAACCCAGCAACTCCTGAATGGTGCGAATGTCGTACCCGTCCTCCAGAAGGTGGGTGGCAAACGAGTGCCGGAACGTGTGGCAACTGACGCGCTTGGCGAGCCCGGCCTCGCGCACCGCACGCTTGACCTCGCGCGGCACGGCGGTCTCGTGGAGAGGAAACCGTGTCGGCCCGCCCCACCGTGGGTCGCGACAGATGCGAGCCGCTGGGAACAGGAACTGCCAGCCCCACTCGGTCGCCGCATTGGGAAACGTTCGGTCCAGAGCGTCCGGCAGCGCCACCCGACCGAAGCCGTTCTTTCGATCGGCATCGTGCAGTCGCTTCACCGTCGCCGCGTGCAGCGCGAGTGGCGCCTTCACCACGCCGGGCAGGGGCACCAGCCGATCCTTGCCGCCCTTGCCACGCCGAACGGTCACCTGATTCCTCTCGGCGTCCACATCCTTGATCCGCAGCTCAAGACACTCGTTGAGTCGCAGACCAGCTCCGTACAGCAGCGTGACCACCAGCCAGACCGGCCCACGCAGCCGTGACAACACGTCACGCACCTCGCTTCGCGCCATCACGACTGGCAGACGCTCCGGCACCCGCGCACGGACGACGCCCCCGAGCGCGCCCAGCGGTGGCTGCAACACGTGCCGATAGAGGAACGCGACCGCGGCCAGGGCCTGATTCTGCGTCGAGGCACTCACGGTGTCCTTGACGGCAAGATGGGTCAGGAACGCGACGCAGGCCTCCTCGGTGCGAGGACTGTAGTGCCCCAGGCGAAGGGAGTGATGGACCTGGTCAAGGAGTCGCGGCTTGGGTTGAGGGGCGGGCGATTCCACGCGGGAACTGGATGAAAGTTCCGTGCCGACATTCCTGCTCTGAGGCCGGAGGCCGAACATTCCTGGCCAGGAATCGTTCGACCGGCGTCCGTGAGGACGCGCGTGAAGCGGGTACGACGCTGACCACTACCCCAGTTCGAGAAACGTCTCTTCGCCATGCTCGGCGAATCGCCGAATCTCGTCTGCTCGCTGCCGTAACAGTCCACTGACCTCGTCCGTCGTGCAGTTCCCCACGCGAAGCCACACGACACTGGGGGGCGCACCTCGAAGCAGACTCAGCCGGTGAAAGTCCTCGTCCTTCGTCACCAGGAGGCAGTCGTGCTCGCGCGCCAATTCCCACACCGCCGCGTCTGGCGATCCGCCGGCCTCAAGTAACCGAACGTGCAGGGAACCAGGGAACACGTCGCGCAGCAGCGTGACGAGGTCCTCAGACAACTGTTCGTCGAAGAGGAGGCGCACGAGTTCAGGCGGCCGGAATTCCTAACGTCCGGCGCTCACGCTCGGCTGCGTAGGCCAGGCATGCCCGGACGTCTTCCCGTGTGAGCTGTGGGAATTCAATCAAGAGCCGCTCTTCGGACATTCCCCCCCGCCAGATACCCGAGAACGTCGCCCACAGCGATTCGGGTCCCTCGGACGCAAGGCTTCCCGAACCTGACGGCCGAATCGATGCTGATGCGATCGAGAAAGCTCATGGCCCAAGTCTAGAGCAACCGCCTGCCGTCCGGCAAAGCCTGCGACACTGTCGAACGCCACGGATTCCAGCAAATCCTCGCCCTACGGCGTCCCGCGCGCCTGGCGCCGCGCTACAATCGCCAACGCCGGCCGGCACCATGACAACCACACCAACCCCGCTCGGTCCGGTCCTCACGCCTCACGGCCGCTTGCTGCTGACGTCAACCGACGACGCCCCGGTGATGCTGTATGAGACAGCAGAGAGGCTGCGGGTGGCGTTTGCGCGCGGCGCCGGCCACGGCCTGCTGCAACTGGGCGCCGGAGAGGTGGGCACGGCGCTGCCGCCGCTGTTTGGCTACTGGCGCGAATTCGCCGCCCGCTACGTGACCGCGGTGTGCACCCTGCCGGACATCGGCGTGGGCCACGCCCTTCCGCCAATTCCGGCACCTCCGACCGCAGACCTCGAGTCGCTGGCCGCCTCCGCGCCGCCGATGACCGGCGCCGAGTACCTCTCCGCCGCTGTGTTGGCGTCATTGTGGAACGCCCTCGACACGGCGTTTCAGTCCGAGATCTCCGAATCGAAACTGTCCGTTCAGGACTGGCTGGCGGGCAAGAGTCCGGCCTGGCATCTGGTCGGCCGCGTGCACTTCAACCTGGCCGAAAACACGCGCGATGACGCGGCGCCGTTTGCGTTCCTCGCCACGTACACCACGCGGCTGTCGGCGCATGCCACGCCGCAGCACGTGCCGCTCGGGCAAGCCCTTCAGCAATACGCCGGTGCCGCCAACCGGCATCGCCTGCTGTCTCTCCTGCTGCCGGTCCAGCGTGCGTCGGAGCAGTGCGCGTGGCTGAAGGCGATGGTCGATGCGGGAGACATCTATCATCCGCTCCGCTGGACGCCGGGCGAGGCATTCCAACTGCTCACCGATCTGCCACTCCTGGAAGCGGCGGGTGTCGTCGTGCGCGTCCCGAGGACGTGGCAGGCGAACCGGCCGCCACGGCCACAGGTGAGCGTGACGGTGGGCGGCAAGGCGCCGTCCGGGCTCGGCGGATCCGCGCTCCTCGACTTCAACCTGCAGGTCACACTCGACGGCGATCGGCTGACCGCCGCCGAGATCGCACGTCTGCTGGCAAGTACCGATGGCCTGCACCTGGTCCGTGGCCGCTGGGTCGAGGTGCATCGCGAGAAACTCGCGCGTCTGCTCGAGGAGTTCCGATCGGTTGAGAAGACTGCGACTGAGGACGGCCTGACCTTCGCCGAGGCAATGCGCCTGCTCTCAGGCGCGACCATCACCGGTGGCAGCCCGCTCGACGCGGCCCGAGACTGGTCGGACGTCGTCGCCGGTCCGTGGCTCGCCCAGACCCTTGAAGACCTTCGGCGGCCGGATGCGCTCGTTCGAGTCGACCCCGGGGACGACCTCAAGACGACCCTGCGGCCGTACCAGCAGGTCGGCCTGCGTTGGCTGCACCTGCTCTCGTCGCTTGGTCTTGGCGCGTGTCTGGCCGACGACATGGGACTGGGCAAGACGCTGCAGGTGCTGGCGCTCCTCCTGGTACTTCGGCAGGGCCATGTGGGGGACCGAAGGACGAGCCTCGTCGTCGCCCCGGCGTCGCTGCTCGCGAACTGGGAGTCCGAGATCGCCCGCCACGCGCCCGCCCTGCGCGCGCTGGTCGTGCACCCGTCCGCGATGCCGGCCGCCGAACTGCGGGACTTCGGCGACCACCGCCTCACCGGCGTGGACCTCGTCATCACGAGTTACGGATCGCTGCTGCGGATTCCCTCGCTGTTGACGATACCGTGGCAGTTGGCCGTGCTGGATGAGGCCCAGGCGATCAAAAACCCCGGCGCCAGGCAGACGCGAGCCGCCAAGCAGATCCACGCGCGGGCGCGTATCGTGTTGACGGGCACGCCGGTCGAGAATCGTCTGGGCGATCTCTGGTCGATCTTCGACTTCATCAACCCTGGTCTGTTGGGTTCGATCAAAGAGTTCACAGGGTTCACGTCGCGGCTCGCCGGCCAACCGCAGAATCCGTACGCACCGCTGCGTGCGCTGGTGCGACCGTACATCCTCAGGCGCCTGAAGACCGACAAGACGGTGATTGCCGACCTGCCGGACAAGACGGAACTGAAGGCGTACTGCCCGCTTACGCGGATTCAGGCGGCGCTGTACCAGCAGGCGGTGAAGGAGTTGACGCGCGCGCTCGACGGCACGGACGGCATCGCACGGCGTGGCGTGGTGCTCGCGTTCCTGATGCGCTTCAAGCAGATCTGCAATCACCCGTCGCAATGGCTCGGCGACGGATCGTGGGCTGAGGCCGACAGCGGCAAGCTCGCCCGGCTCCGCGAAATTGCCGGCGTCATCGCGGCAAAACAGGAAAAGGTGCTGGTCTTCACGCAGTTCCGCGAAATGACAGCGCCGCTGGCGGCCTTTCTCGGGTCGGTGTTCGGACGTCCTGGGCTGGTCCTGCACGGCGAGACCCCGGTGAAAAGCCGTCAGGCCCTGGTTCGACGATTCCAGGACGACGAGGAGGTGCCGTTCTTCGTCCTCTCGCTCAAGGCCGGCGGCACCGGGCTCAACCTCACCGCCGCGTCGCACGTGGTGCACTTCGACCGGTGGTGGAATCCGTCGGTCGAGAATCAGGCGACCGACCGGGCGTTTCGCATCGGCCAGACGAAGAACGTGCTCGTGCACAAGTTCTTGTGTCGCGGGACGGTTGAGGAGAAGATCGACCAGCTCATCGACTCGAAGCGGCAGCTCTCGCAGGACCTGCTCGAAGGCGGCGGAGAGTTATTGCTGACCGAAATGAAAGACAATGAGCTGTTGAAGCTCGTGGCGCTGGATGTGCACGCGGCCCTGATCGATTAGACGAATAACGAGGAGTGACCCTGTGTTTTATTACGGCTGGAGGCCCTACGTCTCCGTTGCTGCCCGGCGGCGGCAGGCGGCGAAGGAGATCAAGAAACGCCTGAAGAAAGGGCACGTGGGCTCGCCGGTGGTGATCGACGGTCGAGCGATCGCGAAGACGTTCTGGGGGAAGGCGTGGTGCGAGAATCTCGAGCGCTACAGCGACTATGAGAACCGGCTGCCGCGCGGCCGGACGTACGTGCGCAACGGGTCGGTGGTGGATCTCCAGATCGCGTCGGGCGTCGTGACCGCTCTGGTCAGCGGGTCGCGCCTCTATGACGTGCGCGTCACGGTGGCGGCCGTCCCGAAGGCGCGATGGAGCGCGGTCTGCAGGGACTGCGCGGGCGCGATCGACTCCGTGATCGAACTCCTGCAGGGACGGTTCTCGAAGGCCGTGATGACACGCCTCTGTCACGACAAGACCGGCCTCTTCCCTTCACCGGCCGAGATTGTGTTCACGTGCAGTTGTCCCGACTGGGCCGGGATGTGCAAACACATCGCGGCCGTGCTCTACGGCATCGGCGCGCGGCTCGACGAGAAGCCCGATCTCCTGTTCACCCTGCGTCAAGTTGATGCGCAGGATCTGATCGCGCGAGCTGGAAAGGACTTGCCGCGGGCGAAGAAGGGCCCGGCGAAAAAGAACGCACTCGTCGAGGGCGACCTGTCGGAGATCTTCGGGATCGAGCTGGCGTCCGTGGCGCCGCGAGCCGCCAGACGCGGCAGCGCGAAGCCGCCGGCCTCGAAGACGCCTGTGCGGAAGCGAAAGCCACGGGTAGCCACCCAGGTTTTGCCGGAGGCAATGCGGCGCTCCTGGGCGGCCAGGAAACGCGAGAGGGCCTCGACCAAGCCACGCGGTGAACGTTGAGGCGGGACTCCACTACGATCGCGAACCCCGGACGTACTTGCTCGAACAGGATGCGATCGATCGGCTTGGAGCCGCGCCGCCGGATCCAGCGCGCTGATCCTCATACAGCCCTCCCCCTGCCCCTCCTCGTTGTGAGTAGGCTGACGCAGGGCACCTGCGCATACCGCGCAGGAGGAGGACCGATACGATTCTACAACCGACCGCACCAGTACTACTGCGGGATCGATCGGCACGTGAAGACGATGTACGTCTGCATCCTCGACGGGGCCGGCCAGGTGCTCGTGCACCGGAACGTGCCGTCGACCCCGGCCGCGTTCCTCGAGACGGTCACGCCGTACCGCGCCGACTTGGTCGTCGCCGCCGAGTGCCTGTTCACGTGGTATTGACTCGCCGACCTCTGCGCCGCCGAGGGGATCGCGTTCGTCCTGGGCCACGCCCAGGCCATGAAAGCCATTCACGGCCGTAAGGCGAAGAACGACAAGATCGACTCGCACAAGATCGGCGTCCTGCTGCGCGGCGGGATGTTGCCGCAAGCCTACGTGTATCCGGCCGCGATGCGATCGACACGGGACCTCCTCGCCCACATCCGGAACACCCGCGCGCAGGACAACCTGCCGGCATTCGAACGGCGTCTCGCGTATCCGGCTAATCGCGACGGGGTGGTCGAACACGTTCCCGACCCGATCGTGCGTGAGGCCAAACGCCACGATGGTGACGCCTTCCACCGCCTCAAGTCCGTGCCGGGCACCGGCAAGATCCTGACCCTGACCATCCTCTACGAGGGTGTTGGGTGCCGCGGCAATGACGTGGCGCCAGATCTGGAAACGAAGACCGCAGCGACGGAGAACGCGACCGGGCTCGAACTCAACGGTCGCGCTTGGGCTTACGAGCACGACCGGACGGAGAAGATCTGCGCACTTGACTTGGAGAGGGTTGATAGGGGTCAGGCGTCGCCCCGGTGACCCCTGTCGCGGCCAGCTGCGTCTTGCAGAACCGGAGGTTCTCCGCCGCCAGTTGATCGTTCGGGTCCATCGCCACCGCTCGGCTCAGCGTCTCTTCGGCCTCCGAGAGCTGTCCGGCTTCGAAGAGGCTCCAGCCAAGGTCGTTCATGAACCGCTGGTTGCCTGGTTCGAGCGCCAGAGCGCGCCTGGATGCGGCAATCGCTTCCGAGTGAAGCCCCTGGTGCCCCGCACAGCAAGCGACCCCTTGATGGAAGACGGCTACATCGGGAAACCGCAATGCAGCCGCTCGGTACAGCTCAAGACCATCCTTGTACTCACGGCGACCAATCAGAAAGTCGCCCGCGTGGTCGATGAGCCCGGAGAGGTCCGCCTCGAAGAGCCCTGCACGGGCGCGCCCAGCCGCCTCTCCTCTCACACGCCGACGGCCCTGGCCTCGATTCTTCATTTCCTGCCGTTGAGGGATCGCTCACGCCAAACGCTACGCATGAGCCGCGCGGGTTGACGCGCCAGCGCGTCGGCTCCACTCGTTTGTTGGACCGCAGACGCATCGATCACGCCGCTGACTTGACGTTTTCGCGAATGATCCTGGGATGACGGGCGGCAATTCTCAGCAACCCTATCGCAGGGCCTTCTGGCCGCCTCCGTCCTTGCTCCCAGTTTCGGAGCGTGTGGACGCTAATGGCCATCGCCTCTGCAAATTGAGATTGCGTCAACCCGACGAATCGGCGCAACGCCGCGACATCCTCGCCGGACTCAATCTGCCCCGCCATCAAACGTTTCCTCACCCGGGCGGGAATAGCCCGCGCCAGCTGTGCTTCCGTAAGTTCAGGAATATCCGTCAGGTGCGACCATCCCTGGATTCGTGAGAACCGTTGCCTACTTGCCCCGTTTGGCGTCGAGACTCCATGGGCCGGCACCAGCAGCGGAGAAATACAGCCAGACAAAGCAGTACAGAATCGCGGGGATGCCACCGTTTGTCGTCGGCCAGAAGCCGCCTGGAAAATGGAACTGGAAGTACGCCACCGCCATCATGCCCGACAAGAGGAATGCGACCGGCCGAGAGAAGAGGCCAATGAGCATGAGGCCTCCGCCAACAACCTCCAGAATCCCACCAATGCCCATCTGGGACATCCACGGAACGGTTCCGCCGTCCGGAGGCACGCCCTCCGGAAAGGCGAAGAGCTTCATCGTTCCCGACGTGACAAATATGAACGCAGCCACGATGCGGAGCACGCTCCGAAGGCGAGGCGCCCATGCCGACCATGTCGCAACGACCCCAGTCTCAGCCATCACGTCTTCCCGCCTTTCTTCGTCCGAGTTCTCGCGTGTCACGACGACGTCCGCCTAACGCATTGGCGTTGAGCCGCGCCGCGCGAGGCAGGATACCACCGAGCGCGGGAACCCGCCGGACGCGCACGCGGCCGATGCGCACGCGGCCGACGGGCGTCGGCTCCAACGCCTGGTTAGGCACCGCTGGGCTGGTTGTCTTTTGAGTATTGCCACAGTGCCCGGTCCAGAACGCGCATCGACACTCCGTTTTCGGTGGCCAGCTCACGGGTGATTTCGCAGTACGACCACCACAGGTCGAAGTCGTAGCCTGCTTCCGGAACTGCGCAGGAGAGCGACCAGAGTGCCCGGAAGTCGAGAATCGGGTACGGCGCACCCGCGCATGTCGGTTCTCAGAAGGATCGGACCCCGGTTTCTCAAAACCTTTC
>JBCKZS010000081.1:0-8621 GCA_038918905.1 Vicinamibacterales bacterium | reverse complement strand
AAATCGAATAGCATCGCGGCTCGTAACTCCCGCGACATCACGTCCCACTTCCCGCAGAAAGTCGGTCCACGCATCCAACGCCTCGCCGAGCCGTTGGAGGGTGACTTGTCCCTCAAGCTGGAGTCGAAGGCCAGTGCGAGTCGATGGGGTTCTGCTCCGCGTGCTGGTCATGGTTGTTGCGATTCCGTGCAGTCGCCAATCGCCAGTCTACTCCATCGTCCACGTACTCAGAACGGCTCGTCAGTGTCGGCCTCGAACTCCAGCGGTTGCGGCTCTGCGCCCTTTGTTTTCGCTTTCGTCGCTCGCTTGAACGTCACGCTGGCCTGGGCAGGCGGACGGTCAATCCCTTTCCCGGTCAGCATGTCTCCGATGGTCAGTAGTTGGAGCCGGGCGTGCTTACCCCATGGTGAGGTGTAGAACCCTGCCGACGCTGCTTCCTTCCGCATGGGGCCGGTTGGCTCGTCCATGCTGATGAGGACGCCGATGTCCGCTTCCTCGCGGTCCAGCACGCCACGAAGATCGCGAAGGTAGTTCGCGTGGAGCTTCCCGGCCTTGACCGACAATAAGGCGGCGTCGGTTATTCCCGGTGGCGGGGGTCTACAGAAGGTGGGGCAGGATTCCTTACAGCGGCAAGGCTGAGGGAATGCCAAACGCCTTTGGCATCAGCGCCAGACAGATCGTCGACGGGCGTCCAAGCGCGCGCCTGCGTAGGTCGCGTCCTCCAGGGCCGGGAGCTGCACCTCGATGCGCTCGCCCTGTTCGACCCCGACGATGCGCGTGCCGCCGGCATTGGGATAACTCCAGTGCCAGGTCTGGTCGCGACGTTGAACGCGCACGGGATTCCACTCCACGCTGGGCACCGTCGTCGCCTCGGCGGCCGGCGTCACACGGCGGTCGGTCGGGACGATGGCACTGCCGCCGTTGAGCACCGTGAAGAACCGGCTGCCAATGCCGTCGGCCCGCCCGCAGTTGTCCACGACATACCAGCCGATTTGATGGTGCCGTTGCTGAGCGTCGCGGTGTCCAGGTAGAACGCCTCGCCCGCATTGTCCCCTATTGCTGAAGCCGGGGAACGCCCCGGCGATGTCGGTCCGGTTTCCGCCGTAGGTCACCGCCGTGAGCGGGCCGGAATCAATCGCCATCGACACGTTGCCGTCGACGACGGTGCAGTGGGCGTCGCGGTCGGCGTCAGTGCCCAGCCGAAGTTCCAGAAGGCCCCGGACGTCGTATCGCCGTACCCAGGCGTATCCAGCGCACCAAACGGCTTCACCGCCTGCGCGTTGTCCACGACGGGGGGTCGCGAGCGAGGGCCGCAGGGGCCCGAACGTGAGACCACGCCATCGGCCAATGAAGGCACCTGCTACCGCCCACGCACCTGGACGACGCGGGCGCCTTCGAATTGCTGTGTGCGCTGGCTCCAGAAGTACGCGGCCACCTCATACTCGCCCGGCGGCAAGGGCGGCGCGACCAGCTGCCAGCCCGCCTGTTCGAACTGCGGCCCGAGCTGCGCGCCGACGTCCGGCCGCCAGATGCCCTGCTCGGCCGCGCCCAGGAAAATCGGCGCCACGCCGGCGAGGTCGCGCCGGTGCGCCCACACGTGCACCGCGCCAATCCCGGTCCCCGTCCACGCGGCGGGGTCCGCCGCCCAGCCCGCCACGGTGAACGCGCCGCTCACCGTCTCCGCCGCGCGCGGCAGGTCGAGGTACCCCTCGACGCGCACCGGCTCGCTCGCGCCGTAGATCGTCACCGTCACCGGCAGCTGCTCGGTCCCGTCGAGGAACACCACGTCATACGTGCCGAAGTAGCCCACCGCCGGGGTCCACGTGAAATAGCCGTCGGTCAGTTGGCTTCCCGCCGGCAACGGCCGCAACGTCCCATTGGCGGACAGGTAGCCGGTCGTCACACTGGGGCCGAGCCACAGCTCGAGGCGTCCCCGGTCCGGGATCCGCATGTACCGCGTCCCGGCCGCATCCGCCTCGATCGGCTGCCACGGCGCCCGCAGGTCAAAGCCCGCGCGGCCCCACACGGTCCCCGCCCCCACCGGCCGCCCCACCACCTCCGCCGCGTCGCCCACCACCTGCGCCGCCGCATCGGCCGCCACCACCCCCGCCCCCGCGTTGAAGACGATGAAGTCGCGGCTCCCGATGCCATCCACCCGCCCCGCACTGTCGGTCACTCCCCACGCAATGCTGTGCCGCCCGTTGGTGAGCGTGGTCGTATCGAGGTAATACGCCCCCATCGCGCCCCGTCCCGCGTCCAGATTCCGGTACTTCGTCGGATTCGCACTCCGCGGCGTGAAGGTCGCCTGCGGCGTGGGATTGCCGAAGATGTTCGCCACGTCGTCGTTGCAGTAGAGCCCCGCCGGCACCGGACTCCCCACGGTGCCCCGGCAGAGGTTGAACATCACCGTCGAGACGGGCGCCCCGTCGATCCAGACCCACATCGTCGTGCCCGCCGTCGGGACCAGGATGTCGCCGGCCCCGGCCGTCGTGTTGCTGTCCGGCGTCAAGGCCCAGCCGAAGTTGTACAGCGCTCCGCTCACGGTTTGGCCCTGCCCGGGCGTGTCGATCGCGCCAAACGGCTTGGCCGCCGTGTCGTTGGTCATCGTGATGGTCGTGGGCGTCTGGGCGCCGGTCGAATCGAACAACCACTGCTGGCGCCCTTCGACGTCCGTCGCGAACACGTAGATCGCGATGGCGCCCTGCCCGCCATACATCAGCGCGTTCGGCAGGTGCGGCAGCATGTTGGTCAGCAGCAGAAATCCCCAGCCGGCCCGCGACGCCTGCGGATAGGTCGGAAACACCGCTTCCACGTCGGGGCGCGCGCCGGGCACGATGTCCGCGTCGCCCATGAACACCACGTTGACCCCGCCCAGCACCTGGCAGTTGGCGGGAGGCTCGAACGCCAGACAGTTGCGATACAGCTTCACCGAACTGATGCCCACATCGTCCAGCGCCCAGCCGGTGACCCCGATCGATCCCACCACCCCGGTCGCATTCTGCACCGGTGTGTCGACCTGCCCGAACGGCGCACTCGTGGTGTTCGGCGCCGACAGCGTCAGCGTGACGGCGAGGGTCGGGTTACTCAGCGCGGCCGGCGCCGTGACCGTGATGGTCCCCGTCACCGTGCCGGTCGCGGGCAGCCCCGCGGCACTCACCACGCTCACGGTGAACCGGCCCGTCCCGGTGCCCGACCCCGACGTCACCTGGAGCCACGGCTGATTGGCGGTCGCCGTCCACGGCACCGTGCCGGTGCCCGTTTGCGTCAGCGTGACTTGCTGGCTGCCGGTCTTTGACCCCAGCGTGCCGCCACCCGTATTGATCGCCCCAAACTGTAGCGTCGTCGGACTCGCGGTCAGGGTCGGCAACGAGGTGTTCACCGTCAGTGTCGCCGCGGTGCTCGTCGCCGAACCGACACTGTTGCTCGCCAGCGTTCGGTACTGGTAGCCATTCAGGCTCCCCGTCGCACTCGTCACCGTCAACGTGGGAGTCGTCACGCCGCTGTAGAGGGCTGTGTTCGTCAGCGCGGTCCAGGTAGCGCCGCCGTTGACCGATACCTGCCACTGATACGTCGGCGGCGGTGTTCCAATGGCCACAACCGTGAACGACGTATTGGCGCCCGCGGCCACGGACTGATTCGATGGTTGCGTCGTGAATACCGGCAGCGTGTTGGCGGTCACTGTCAACTGGAAGCTCTGCGACACTCCGAGCGCTGGCGTTCCGGCATCCGTGACGCCAACCACAATCCCGTAGCTGCCACCATCTACAATGGTCGGGCGAAGCTTAAGAACACCCGTTCCGTTGAGATTGTCGACGAGCGTCGCGAACGATGGCAGACCGATCCCAGCCAACCGAAGAACATCGCCGTCAGGATCCGTAGCGGCCAACGCAATGTCGACCGCGTCGCCAGGACGAATCGTCGTATCAGTAAGAGCGGCCAGGTTCGGCCCCCGGTTCGTGATGTTCACGTTCACGGTCACCGCGGCGACCAGACCGCCATTGCGAATGATGATCGTGTCTTCACCGTTTCCTTGAGCCCCGACCAGCCCGGCTGCGGTGACGCTGACGACGGCGTTCGTGCCGCTCTCAGTGGAGTATGTGGTGCCGGCTGCCGCTGATGTGATGGTGATGGTGGATCCATCTGTGTATCCGCCGTTCACTATCAACTGCGCTGTCGCTCCAGGCACGGCCATGGCAACGGCGCCTGGAGAGGCCGTGAGCGTATCCGGCGGAATGCTCGGTAGCACGGTCACGTATGTCCTAGCAGCGTAGTTGTTGCTATCCGGCTTCGTTGTGGTCGCAAAAACGCTCAGGTCGCCGGCCGCATCTGTGGGAATCTTGTACGTCAATGAAAAGACGCCCCCAGAACCGTCGACAAGGACTGTGTCACCTCGAAACGAAAAAAGAACCTGTGTCGGGACACCGTCATCGGGCACCGATAGCGTCAGTTGGAGCTCTTGGCCCGGACGGACGATCGTTCCGGCGCTGGGCGTAAGCGTAATAGCCCCCGCAGGTAGAGCACTCTGGGATACGCTCAGACTGGCAGGAGGGCAAACCGACCTGCTAAACACAGGCCCTTCGGGGCTAGGTTGCTCGACGGCAGCGAACCACCCTTGATTCAGCGGGGTGCGAAGCAACTGGTCAACCCACGGAAACAGACGACGATCCGTTGTCTCTGCGATATCCTTATTGCCCACAGCCCAGTTAAGCCCTGGGCGGTCAAGTAGACTGAAATGAATAGCGCCATCCATGAGCGAAGCCGTGTTTCCGGACATGCGACCGGCCGATTGACTGAGGAATGGGACGATCACGTCGTGGTCTGGGCCCAAAATATCCTGAATCCAATTGGGCGACGATGACACCGTCCCTTCAATTAGCCGGTTCAGCCAGAACTGGGTGTTCGTCACTATGGTGGGTCTACGGCCAACTATCGTGTGAGTAGGCACTTTCGCTGCCCCGAGGCCACCCAAAGCCAAACTCCCAGGCTGGAACTGATAAATGGCATCACCGAGCGTCTTACCATGACTGAAGAAGTATGTTTCCAGATTCATCCCTAATGTAAGTCCAGAAGTCACGTCGCCAAAGACACCAACCTGATTACACTTATACTTGATAAGAAACGTTGCAAGTGGAGTTCCGCGGTGCGGAGTGCCAATGGTGATCAACTTGTGAAACTCGCCCTGGTTGCGATTCCAGGGTGCTTTATAGGGCGTCAAACCTTGTTTCTTGTTCTGCTCGGAGACTATGTTGGTTGCTCGGGCCCGCGCGACAAGTCCGCCCATACTGTGGGCCACGACGTCGACTTGGCTCGCGGCAATGGAGACGTCGCGCGCGCGGGTAAGCGCAATGCGGACCCACATAGCAAGGTTTTGGATTGGAACGCTGCGGCCGTTTGGATTGAACGAGCCTGCGGGGTCCTCGCTGTAGTCAGCGGTTGCAACGAAAAAGTCGCGTTGACTGAGAAATAGCTCAAGGTCCGAGAAGGCTCTCCACTCGCTCCACACACCATGAACAAGTACAACGGGCGGGAGTCTTAGAATGATCGGTGCCGCTGTCGTCCCCGCGCTGTTCTTTGCCTCGACTTGGAGAGAACCGGGGTCGACCGGAAAATCGCCTGGTGCCTGGTACAACGCGTAGGCCGTTGGTCCTGCCTTTGTGGAGACTGGAGCCACCTCAACCGACGAACTAACGTTCGTGCCATCACTCCACGCCAGGGTTCCATATTCACTGAGCGCGACCGCATTTGACCGTTTCAACGTGAACGTTACAGGCGTTGAACTGCGTACCCTCAGTAACAACAGCGTGACTCCGTCGGTCACCGCTCCAATTCGAGAGATATTCAGTTGCTCCAAAGACTCGGCGGATGGGTATCCGGTCTTGATGTACTCTCCGAGACATCGCGGCAAACCAATCACATCATCCACGCACACCGTGTCGAACATTGTGATGGTCCCCGGAGGACCTGCTGGCGCCGCCTGAATCGTCAGCGTCGCGCTACTCGGCGAACCCAGGGTGACCCCGCTTGTCGGCTGGCTAAGTCTCAGATTGACGGTCCGGCTGTTTGGAGGATTGCTCACCAGCACTCGAATGGCATTTACGACCTTCGAGGGTTCCCCTGGGGCAAAGGACACGGTGCCATTCGTGAGAACGGAGTAATCGACACCCAACGATGCGCTGCCACCACTGACCAGCAATGTCACTGTGAGAGATCCTGACGTGCCCCCGGTTCTTGTGATCGTGACGGGCCAATCCGCCAACGCTCCGGGAACGCTGTAGGACGCACTGCTGAACTGCAGTTGTTGCCCGGCGGTGGCATTCGAGCCGGCAACGCAGGATTCATTGCTGTAGGGCGAGTCCCCCGTCGTGTTCGTCGCACGGACTCGATAGCAGTAGCCTGCGGTCGTCACGGCAGTCATGTCGGTGTAGAGATTCTGATTCTGCCCTTGCAGGACGATTTGCGCATAGCTTCCGGACGGATCATCGCGTCGCTCGAGCTTGAAACCGGTTTCGTTGGTTGACGTGTCGTTCCACGCGAGACTTACGCGGCCACTGACCCGCGCGGACGTCAGCGCACTGGGTGCGCTCGGGGCAGAGGGTTGCGCGACACTGATCGACAGTACTTTCGACGCTGTCTGCTGCGGGCTGCTGCTGTCGCGGACCGTGACGGTGAAGCTAAAGGTGCCGACGACCGTCGGCGTGCCGAACATAGAACCTACCGTCGCATTGATCGCCAGACCAGGAGGCAGGCCATTGGACACCGACCACGCGTACGGCGTTTGGCCACTGCTTGCCGCCACACCCTGCCGGTATCCCGTACCGACGGTGCCCCCGGCGAGCGACGTCGTCGTGATCGACAAGGCCGGGACGCCGCCGACGATGATTGATAGCACCTTCGAGGCCGTTTGCTGCGGGCTGCTGTTGTCACGGACCGTCACGGTGAAGCCGAACGTGCCGGTGGCAGTCGGTGTGCCGAAGATTGAACCCACCGTGCCATTAACCGCTAAGCCAGGAGGTATACCGCTGGACACCGACCAGGTGTACGGCGCTCGGCCCCCACTCGCCGTCACGCCTGCCCCGTATCCCGTGCCGACGGTGGCGCCGGCGAGCGACGTCGTCGTGATCTGCAGCGCCGAGCTAGCTGCGGCAACAGCGATCGAGAGCACACGCGAGGCCGTACGCTGCGGGTTGCCGTTGTCACGGACGACGACGGTGAACGTGAACGTGCCGGCCACAGTCGGCGTGCCGACGATTGAACCGACCGTCGAATTGATCGCCAAGCCAGGCGGCAGGCCACTGGACACCGACCAGGTGTAGGGCGACTGGCCGCCACTCGCCGCCAGGCCCTGTCCATACACCGTGCCGCCGATAGCCGAGGGAAGGGATGTCGTGGTAATAGAAAGCGTCGCTGGCGCCGACGCCGAACCCTCGGACCAAACCCAGGTGTCGTTGTTAAGAAGCCCTCCGGCAGAAAGACCTCCGAAAAGGACCACTTGGGCGCGGGCTGCGTCGTAAGTCATCGCGGCGGCGGCCCGACCTACCGGTCCGTCTGTCGCGTGTTTTTGAGCCCAATCCGATCCATTCCAGATCCACGTGTGGCCATCAAATCCGATGAGGATGATCTGCTCCCGAGTCGCCTCGTAGGCCATCGCGTGCCCAATCTGAGCGGGGGGGCTGCTTGTAGGACTCTTCTGCATCCAGTCCGTTCCATCCCAGACCCACGTGTCATTGAGATGATTCATGGAGTTGCTGCCGTTCGAAGAGCCTCCGAATAGAACGACCTGTCCGCGGGCCGCATCGTAGGCCATCGCCATGCCCTCGCGAGGCGTCGGGCTGTTAACTGGGCTCTTCTGGATCCAGTTCGCCCCATCCCAGACCCACGTATCGTTCGCGCGCGTGCTGTCTCCCACCAAACCGCCAAACAAGACGACTTGCCCGCGAACTGCGTCGTAAGCCATTGCGGTCCGAAAGCGGGGGGCCGGCCTGTTCGCCGGGCTTCTTTGTGTCCAGTCGGTGCCGTCCCAGACCCAGGTCTCATTGCTGCGAGTTGCTTGTAGGCCCCCGAACAGAACCACCTGCGCGTGGGCAGTGTCGTACGCCATCGCAGCGTAGGATCGCGGTGCCGGTCTATGTGTCGGGCTCTTCTGCGTCCAATCCGTTCCATCCCACACCCATGTGTCGTTGAGCGAGTTACCGCTATCGTTGCCACCACCAAACATGACAACGGCTCCGTGGGCAGCGTCGAAGGCCATGACGTGAGTGAACCGTCGTGGCGGGCTGTTAGCAGGCAGTTTCAACACCCAGTTAGATTCCTGGATGGTCACCGAGACATACGTCGTCCACACCTGCGTTGCGCTGCCGTTTACCCGGACGTGCACCCCATACCTGATCGTCGTCGCGGAGGTCACCGTTGGGGCCGTGAGGGCCAGCGTCCCCCCCGTCGCCGTGCCGGCAATCCCGGTCGACGGCGCCCAACAGTTGATTGCGCTGGCACAGGTCGCATCAGCGATATTGGCCGCCGGATCGGTCGGATGCCAATGCACATTCCCATGCTCGATGGACGCCGCTCCCGTGATCGACCAGGAAACAGGGAAAGATGCTCCACTGGTCACACTCGCTGGCGGC
>JBCKZS010000080.1:0-8639 GCA_038918905.1 Vicinamibacterales bacterium | reverse complement strand
TGCACCAGCCGCAGCCAGTCCGAAAACGCCGCCAGCCGGGCCTCCACGTCCGGACGGTCTCCCTCAGGGTAGTAGTCCAGGTGGACCACCGCGTAGGTGACGCCCAGGCCGGCGAGCCGCCGCAGGACGCGCTCGGTGGGAAACCGAATCAGCTCCGCGTACAACGCCAGGTAGGGGGCCGGATCCACGCCGCTGTAGCCCAGCACGGTGGGCTGAAAGTGCGCCAGCGTGTGCAGCATGTAGCGCACGGTGATGTCGGCCCGCGCGCTGTCATGGTCGGACGCCGAGACTGGAATTTCCACAATCGAGAAGGGCTTCGGCTGGGTATCGAGCCACCGGTCCACTGCGGGGACGTCCAGCGTGAACGGCCGCGAATCCACCGGCACCATGGCAAACTCCGCGGCGAGTCCGACGGCGACGACGGCGGCCACGGCCGCGCGCCGGCCCGTGGGCCACCGCCGCGTCCAACGCTCGTAGCCGGCCGCCGCCAGCACGGCCAAGGCCAACATGCCGAGCAACATGAACCGTGACGGCACGCGGATGAAGTTCAGCCCCGGCACCCAGTGCACCAACGGCCAGATTGACAGCGGCGGTCCGATCGTCAGCCAGACCGTGATCGCGCCCATCGCGAGGTACAGCCACCGGGCATCGGCGCGTACGAACGCTTCGCGCAGCCGGCCCGGCGTCATCACGGGGACCCGGCGCAACAGCAGGACCCGCCCTGCGATCGCCAGCGCGCCGTACAGCCACGGCTGCCAGCCGTGCGCTCTCAGCAGCAGGACGCCGCCCACCCGCAGCATCACGCCGCCGTGGATCACCACCGCGATCGCCAGCACCAGTTGCGAGATCGCCAGGACCGTCAGCGCCCCCGCCAGACGCCGCGACCAGCGGTCCGCGGCCGGCGCGGCTGCGGGATCGCGCAGCCAGAACGCCATCGCCGCGAGGACGATCGGCAGGATCCCCGGAAACAGGTACGTGTCCGGGTCCTGCCGCAGCCACGCCCAGTCAGGCAGCAACGACGACAGGTACTGCGCCACATGAGCGGGTGAACTGACGTAACTCGACAACGTCACCCCGACATCGTCGAGCGTCCGTTCGAGCGGGACGTCGCGCCTGGCCAGCCAATAGGGGATGAACGACAGCGCGGCAGGCAGCATGAGCAATACGCCCGGCACGCCCACGTCGCGCAGACGACGGGCCAGCGCCAGGGGCTCACCGGCGCCGAATCGGAACGCCGTGATAATCGCGCCGCCCAGGCCCATCAACGCCGCGCCGTGGCCGCTGGTCAACGCCTGCAGCGACAGGAACGCGCCGGCCCATCGCAGATCCCACGCGCGTCCCTGCTGCCAATAGCGGTGGAGGAACGCGAGACCGAACGGCACCCACTGAATCGTGATCAGGTGCAGTTGCGACAGGCGGGCGAAACGTGGCGGCGTACACGCGAAGATGAGTCCGCACAGGAACGCCGAGACCGGCGAGAACCCCAGTTGCCGGCCCAGCAGGTACCCGCCGGCCGCGCACAGCCAGACGGACAAGACCACCACCAGATTCGTTGCCGCCAGCACGTCGCCCGTGGCCCACACAATCGGAACCGCAAGGACGGCGCTGCCGATCAGGTTTTCCGAGTAGGCCAGTGTGTGACGCGCGGGGAAGAAGATGTTGGCGTCGAAAATCGACCAGGGGTGGTGGGTGAGGGCATGGACGCCCCAGCCGATCGTCCACACGTAGAGGCTGGGGTCGGCGCCGCCGCCCATGCGATGGCCCGACGGCTGCACGCTGACCGGCCACGTCATCACCAGCGTCAACGCCGCGTACAGAACGCCGACGACGGCCGCGCGCCGGATGCGGGTGCCCCGGACGTCCATCGATCTACCTCTTCCGGAGGATCGGGTACGCCTTCACGCCCTCCACACCCAGCACCTCGTCAAGGAAGTTCCACGCCGTGAGGCCGTCGTCCGACGTGGGCTCGATGAGGTAGAAGGCCAGGCGCGCCAGTGCCTGATCCATCGCCACGACCCAGGTGCCGGCGGGCACGGTGGCGTGGCTTGCGGCCCACGTGCCTTCGAGCGCGCGCAGGCCGTGACGGCCGGTGTCGATGGAGTTCGGGTTGACGGCCCGCTGCGTGTTGCCGGTGATCGTGAACTGGTCAAACCCGCTCGCCGGCCCGCTCGCCGGTTGGGTCAATTGCCGCATCTGCACGCCGTGGGTGCGCAGCAATTCGAGGGCCTTCGTAGCGCTGGCCGGAATGTAGTACTCCGCCGGTACGGCTTCAGTGACCGTCGGCTCGAACCACAGCCGGTCGGTCATCTGTTCCCTGGTGATCACGTCCTTGCGACGGTTCATCACGTTGCCGTCGATCGGATTCTTCTCGTCCTCCACCTCGCCCATCAGGATTTCGATCATCCCGCCTGTCTTGATCTGCGCCCTGGTCCCCAGGGTCGTGCCGATGAGCGCCTCGCGGTCGGCGTCTTCCACCACCTGTTTGATCCGCGCCGCGTTGCGGTGCGCGAAGTTCATGGCTTCTTCGATAAAGTACTTGGTGGCCTTGATCCGGTCCTCGAACGTGGCGTACGCGTAGGCCTCGCTCAGAAGCGCAAATCGATTGCGCATGCCGACGTAGTTGTTGTGGAACCGCGGGACGTGTTCGAAGGTGCCCCAGGCACGCGGACCGGCTGGCGCAGCCGGCGCGGCCGGGGGCGGGGCTGGGGGCGGGGCTGGGGGCGGTGTGGGGGGCGGTGTGGCGCCAGCGGCACCCGCAGCGCCCCCCCGGCCGCCACGGCCACCGCCCCGAGCGCCTCCCGGGGTCGAGGCGTTGCCGTAGTAGAACGTCTCCCACTGGTGTTTGTCGCGGATGGCCTGCGTCACGAACGGAAACCACTCGTTTTTCATCATCGACATGATCGCGTCGCTGGTATTCGGGTGGAGCGGCGGCGAGTAGGTCAGGTGATACCCGTGCCTGGATCCGTTCGAGGTGTGCAGATCCATGCCGACGTACGGGTCGTAGTCGAGCCACAGTTTGACGAACGCGCGCCCTTCAGGCGTGTCGAGCTTCATGAAGTCGCGATTGATGTTGAGGCCCTGCGCGTTCGCGCGGGTGCCCATGCCGTTGATCGGGCCGTTCTGCACGCCCCGGTTGCGCAGGCCGAACCGTTCGTTGCCGTCGGCGTTGAAGATCGGCGTGATCAGAAACACCATCGACTCGAGCCACTCCGCGTGCCGGCCCTGGGCCAACTCGCGCAGCAGGATCAGCGTGGCTTCCTTGCCCTCGACCTCACCCGCGTGGATGTTGCCCTGGATGTGCACCCGCAGTTTGCCCGTGCCTTTCACCGCCGCCGCCGACGCGTCCTTCAAGCCCGTGCCCACCACCGCGAGCGGCATCATGCGCCCCTCGTGCGTCGTGCCATAACTCGTCAGGTGAATGTCCGGCGACGCCTGATCGACGATCTGCAGGAAGCCCAGCACTTCGGCGTAGGTGGACGTCGACCGGTACCCAGACGACTCGGCGACGGTCTTCAGCGTCTCGAGTTGTTGCGCCTGGCCCGCCAGCGCGGGCACCGCCAACACGAACAGCAGCGAAAGAAGGGAACGTCGCATATGCGACGATTATAATCGCCGGACATGCGTCTCCCGACACTCGCGCTCGCGGTGCTGTTGTTGGGGTCCGGGTGTGGTGCGCGCGAGGACCAGTCCGCGGGGGCGGGCTCGCGGCCCTGGATCCTGCTCGTGACTCTCGACACGGTCCGTGCCGACGCCATCGGTCCCGACGCCACAGGGGTGCAGACCCCCGCCTTCAACGCCCTTGCGGCCCGCGGCCGCCGATTCCGGCAGGCCTACGCCACCGCGCCGGAAACCCTGCCGTCCCACGGCTCGATGATGACGGGTTTGTACCCGGGCGGCCACGGCGTGCACGAGAACGCCCGGTTTCTCGCGGCCACCCACCCGGTGCTGGCCGAGGAACTGCAACGGTCGGGCTATCACACGGCGGCGGTGATCTCCGCGTTTGTGCTGGCGCGCCGATTTGGCCTCGCCCGCGGCTTCGAGGTGTACGACGATGAGCAGCCGGCGGGGCGGCCGGAGCGCGCGGCGCTCGAGTCGACCGATCGGGCGCTGGCACACCTCAACCAGGCGGCCACCGATCGGCCCCTGTTCCTCTGGGTACACTACTTCGACGCGCACGCGCCGTACGAACCACCCGAACCCTTCCGCACGCAGTACGCGAGCGCGCCGTATCGCGGCGAAGTGGCGGCCGTGGATCAGCAGATGGGCCGGCTTCTTGACGCATTCAAGATCCGCGCCGCCGCCGCCGGCAGTCAGACCGCCGTCGTCGTCGTCAGCGACCATGGCGAGGGACTCGGCGACCACGGCGAGGCGCAACACGGCAACCTGCTGTATCAGTCCACGATGCACGTGCCGCTGGTCATCGCCGGTCCCGGTGTCGGCCGAGACGTGGTGGACACGCCCGTCAGCGCCCGGCGGATTTTTCACACGGTGCTGGATTGGGCGGGGCGCCCGTCTCCCGAAAGTCTCCGCGCCTCGACCGTGTCGCCTGAGGTCGTCGTGGGCGAGGCGATGAAGCCGTTCCTGCAGTACGGATGGCAGCCGCAGATTATGGCGTTGTCGGGCACGCAGAAGGCGATTCTGGCCGGACGCGTCGAGGTCTACGACGTGCTGGCGGATCCGCGCGAGGCACAGGATCTCGGCACGGCCGCGACGCTGCCGGCGCCCGTGCGCGCGGTGCTGGACGAGTACCCGGTGCCCTCGCTTGAGCCGCCCTCGGCCGGACCGCTGGATCGGGAGGCGCAACAGAAGCTGGCCAGCCTCGGGTACGTCAGTGCGACGACGACGCCGACGGTGCGAAAGGATGCGCCGCGCCCGGCCGATATGGCGCACCTGTTTCCCGTGATCGACGCCGCGTCCGGCGCCTTCGTGGCGGGCCGCTACGCGGACGCCGTGCCGCTGCTGAAGCAGATCCTCGCTGCCGATCCCAATCACCTGGACGCGACGATGCGGCTGGCGACGGCGTATTCGTCACTGGGACAGGACGGGTTGGCGGTGGAGACGTTCCGGCGGGCGGCGGCGATCGCGCCGCGGTCGCCCGACGTGCGCCTGTATCTGGGGCTGCACTACGCGAAGGGCCGCGAGTGGGCGCGGGCCGTGCCGCTGCTGGAGCAGGTCGTGCGGGAGTCGCCCGAACGTCTGCCGGCGCTTGAAGCCCTGGCGGTCATCCGCGAGCGGCAGGACCGCATTCCGGACAGCATCGCGTTGCGACAGAAGGTGTACGCGCTACGCCCGCCGACGGCGGCTGAAGCCGTGCGTCTGGGTCAGATGGCGATGAGCGTCCAGCAGACCGGCGTGGCGATTGCGGCGTTCGAGCGGGCGGCCGCGGCGCAGGGCGCCTTTTTTGGCCACCACCTGGAACTGGGCGTGTTGTATCTGGCGGTGCGCCGGCTCAACGACGCCCGCCAATCGCTCGACCGCGTGCCCTCGTCGCACCCCGAGTACCCGATGGCGCTGTTCAAGCGCGCGCAGGTCAGTGTGTTGCTGAACGAACCCGACCGCGCCGCCCGCATCGACGCGGCGAAGCGGCACGCGGATGGCACAACGCGTGCATTGATCGCGAACGAGCGTTTGTTTAAATAAATGAGCTCGTAGCTGATTGCGGAGCAATCAGCTACGAGCTCGCGTGTCTAGAACTGAATCCGCGCGGCCACTTCGAGGCGCCGCGGGGCGAAATACGACCGCGGCAGGCCGAAGATCGAGCTGTTCAGACTCGGCTGCGGGTTGTAGCCGGTCTGTTTGTTGAGCACGTTGAACAGATCGGCCGCGACCTGGAAGTTGAACCAGTCCGCCAGACGGAAGTTCTGGGTGTAGTTCAGGTCCACCTGCACGAGGGCGTCGGTCAGGCGCGACCCCGCGGGTTCCGCGTAGCGGATCAGGTCGCTCGTGCTCGTCCCGATGAGGGCCGCATACGGGCGATAGTCCCAGGCTTCCCAGGGCTGACCGGACTGGGCCACGGCGAAGGCGCCGGCCGTCGCGTTCCACGGCAGCATGTAGTAGCCGTAGATTTTCAGCATGTGGCGGCGGTCGCCGCGCAGGTCGCCGTCCTTGTTGTCCCAGATCTGGCGGCCCGCGCCGTCGGCCACGTTCGACGACCCGATGAAGATCGAGGCATCGTTGCCCACCGTCGTGTTGTCCTGGTCCATGTTGCCGAAGTAGTGGCTCCAGGTGTACGAACCGCGCAGGAACACCTTCGCGCTGCGCCACTCGGATTCGACCGTGGCCTCGTAGTACTTGGTGTAGGCCCCGTCGAGTTCGGCAATGACATACGTGGAGCCGCTGCCGATCTGCGCGAGCTTCTGCGTCAGGTCGGGGATGTACAGCTCACGCGGCACGCCGGCGGGCGGGTTGAACGCCACCCGCGCGTTGTTGTTGGTGTCCTCCCAGAAGTGCGTGCTCTCACGGTAACGGCCGTAGACGCGGCTGGACCACCGCTGACTGAGCTGCATGCTGGTGCCGATGAGGTACTCGTCGGTCCTGCGCGGCGTCAGGTCGTTGACAAAGAGCTTGCCCGACGAGGACCCCACGGGCACCGCGGCGAACAGGGCGCCTGTCGCGTCGAAGTGCGCGTCGATGAATTGACCGACCAGGTTGCGGTCCCACGACGCGGCGCGCGGCAGCGAGCTGGCCGCCGGGTTGTACCGCGCGAAGCTCGCGTAGACCGTGTCCGTGTTGTTGTAGCTGCGGACCACGCTCAGGCGCGGCTGGATCATCTTGCTGAAGGGAAGCTCGTACATCTTGTAGCGGTTCCCGGGTGCCGACACAAACCCCGACAAGGCTGACGAGTCCTCGCGCAGGCCCTGGCCGAACAGTTTGTCGTTGCTCGCGATGACGCCCAGGTTGAACGTCCACGCCTTCCAGCGAATCCTGTCGTTGAACTCGAGGTTCTGCGACGTGTAGTCGGACACGATGGCCGGCAGGCCCACCGACTGGCGCTGAAACCGCGCCGTGAAGAAGATCGGCGTGCCGCTCAGGTTCGTCCGGCCGCCGGGCAGCGAGATTTCGCCCCAGCCGTTCGAACTCCGGACGAGCTCCTCCGAGTCCTTGTACCACTGGTACCCGGCGTGCAGTTCGTGCGTGACGGTTGACCCGACCGTCAGGGTGTAGCCGAACTGGATGTTGTCGCGGAAGAAGTCCTGATCGTTGAACTGGCTCGCGTAACCGTTGATCGCGCCGCCCGTTCGCACGCCGCTCGGATTCACGTACCCGTACTGGTTGATGTACGGCTGCAGGAATGTGTTGAACGCCGTGCTGCCCGCGATGGGCACCGGAATCGTCAGGCGGCCCTGCGTGATCAGGTTGGTGAGGTCCAGCCGCGTGCCGATCGCGCTGCCGGGCACCGCGCCCGACACGAAGTCGGGCTTGGTGAGTGTTTCGTTGGCAAACCGGGTGTACGTGAACGTCGCGATGCTGCGCGGGCCCAGAATCCACGACCCTTCGGCCGTCGTGATCTTCTGCGTCGCCTCGTCGCCCGTGCCCGTCGTCGGGGCCGCGTTTTCCGCGAACAGGTTGCTGATGTCCTTGCGGCGCGACTGGCGGTAGCTGACGTTGACCAGCACGTCGCTCATCGGCGTCAGCGTGACCTTGCCGAATCCCTCATTGCGCACGCGCTCGAACTGCGGGAGGGGGCCGTAGAAGTTCGCGCGGTTCTCGCGCGTGATCTCCGGGCGGTAGTACGACCCGTAGAAAAACGCCTTGCCGGGCAGCAGGGGGCCGCCCACGTTGCCGGTCACCCACGTCTTGTCCTGCTCGAACTGCGACAACGTGCCGCTCTTGAGATCCGCCGACATGCCGGCCGTCTGGAACTTGTAGCTGAGTTCACCGGCGAACCGGCTCGTGCCCGACTTGCTCACCGAGTCGATCGTGAAGCCGCCCGACCGGTCGAAGTCGATCGCCCGCGCGCCGCCCTTGATGGTGGTCACCTGCGCGATGTCGTGGGCCGACGGCTCGGCCGAGAGGGTGCCGAAGAGCGGCAGCGTCACGTTGACGCCGTCGAACTGGTACACGTTGTCCTGGCCGCTGCCGCCCGCGCTCGGGCCGCGCACGGCGTCCTGCGTGAACTGCACCCCGGGGATGAGCTTGAGCAGGTCGCGGTATTCCTGACCGATCGGCAGCGCCGCGATCTGGATCGCCGAGACGCCGCTCGTGATCGTGGCGGCGCTGGGATCGATCAGCGAGGCCGTGGCCGTGACCGTCACGGTCTCGGTCACGCCCGCAATCGACAGCGTGACGTTGGCCTGGGTGTCCTGCGACAACTGCACCTGCGCCGTGCGGGTCACCGACTGCATGCCCGACAGCGCAAAGGTCACGGTGTACGTGCCCGGAGGCAGCACGGCGAGCCGGTAGTCACCGGCCGTGTTGGTGATGGCCAGACGGCCGCCCGGCAACACCGGGGACGTGGCTTCCACGGTCACACCCGGCAGGGTGGAACCGTCGGTGGCCGTGACGCGACCGGTGATCGCACCGGTCTGCTGGGCCAGAGCGGCCGCCGGTGCCAGCAGCACCGCGACGACCGCGAGAGTGACGAACATGTGACGCATTGGTCCTCCATCTGTCTGTACACGCCAAACAACGCCAGCGTG
>JBCKZS010000079.1:0-9387 GCA_038918905.1 Vicinamibacterales bacterium | reverse complement strand
CTGAAGGAGTCCCTGAGGCTGAGTTATCCCCTGACGCCACGACTGCTGATGTCCGTCATCGCCAACCAGTTCGACAAATACATGATCAGTCGTCTGGGGTCGGTTGATGCCGCCGGGCTCTACAGCATTGGACAGAAGTTTGCTTTTCCGGTGTTCACGCTGACGACCGCGCTTGGAAATGTATTCGTACCGAACGTTTACGCGCGAATGTTCTCGCGCCGGCCTGAGGACGAGGACACCGTCGGACCGTACCTGACGCCCTGGGCGTACGCATCGTTCGGTTCGGCATTGGGCGTGGCGCTCTTCTCGGAGGAACTTGTCCGGCTGTTGACTGCGCCGCAGTACCATGGCGCTGCCGTTCTCGTGACGGTGCTTGCGATGTACTACGCGGTGATGTTCTTCGGCAAGCAACCCCAGCTGATGTTTGCGAAGAAGACCGTTCTGATTTCGGTGCTGTCGCTGGCCGCAATCGTCGTCAACGCGGTCGGGGTGACAATTGGCTTCACGCTCTGGGGCACGGCGGGCGCGGCCTGGGGGACCCTCGCGTCGGGCATGGTCGTGGTCGTGCTCGGCCAGACGGTCGGCGCTCGTTATTACGCGATTCGGTGGCAGTACGGTCCTTTGGCCGCCATCGTATCCACGTTTTTTGCTTCCTCGATTCTCGCGATCGTCTTGACGGGAACCGGCGTCAGCCATGTGCTTGTACTCGCCATCAAGATGAGTCTGGTAGCGGCGTACCTGGTGCTGGGGTATGTGCTGGGGATTCTCAATGCTGGCACTCTCGAGTTGGCTAGGCAGGTGTTTTCGGGCGCTGGACGGACGGCTCGAAGTTCATGAGGGTGCTCTTGCTGGAGCGGTTTGGGCAGCGGCGCATCCGTCGGGCGATACGCGGGTACCAGCAGCTCAGGAAAGCCAATCAACTGTGGCGTCCGGCGGCGGTCGCCGCCACGCTCACCGAGACCCGCTTCGATCGATGCCGCGGGCGGGTATCGCCGATCGTCTTCGGCGCCGCCGTCGGCGATGCGGAGCGGGTTGTTCGGCAGTATGTCCTCCGCCGGCTGGGGGGGCAGGCATTGAACCGTGCCCTGCTGCTGGCTTTCGGTACGCCTCGGGCGAAGGTGGTCTACAAGCTCCCTCGTGAATGGCGGGTGGCGCTTCGGCACGAGGGGATGGAAGTGGCCGAGCTGCAGTCGGCAGCGCGGTGGGGCGGCTATCTTGCTCTCGTCTTCAGCTACGGCGTGGTGACCGCCGCCGCGTGTGTCTTCGGGCATTTGCGATCGTGGTTTCAGCGCGCGCCGGCGCCTTCGGGTGCGTACGTCTACTTCGAGGCGATGACGGCGTCGACGCTTCCGCAGCCAGGCCCCGATGGACGAAGCCACGACGTCGTGACGTGGTACCACCAGTGGGACGGCCGCGTTCGCGATCTCGATGCGTACTGTCACAGTGCGAAGGGGGTTGCGCCAGAGGCCGGTTCCGGGCCCAGGATTCTGCGTGTCCCTTCGCCGGCATTGTGGTTGACCGGCGGGGCGCGGTTTCTGCGGCTGACCGGCGCCTTGACTGCGGCAATTGCCCTGGCCGCGATCGACCTGGTTCGCGGACGCTGGTGGCATGCGTTGCTCCTGAGCGAGGCGGTGACGGCGATACAGATGCGTTTGCAGTCACCCGATCGCGTCGCGCGCGAGTATCTCCTGCACAATTCGAACTGGATCTATCGCCCACTCTGGACCTATGAAGCAGCGCGGCACGGCGGCCGCGTCACCTTCTATTTCTATTCAACCAATGTCGCACCGTTTCAACCGGCTGATGGCGAGGCCGATGTGCCGTATGGATGGCGGGCCGCGAATTGGCCCCGGTACCTGGTGTGGGACACCGAGTTGGCGGCCTTCGTCCGTCGGGCTGTCGGCGACCAGGCCGAGATCGTCGAGGTCGGGCCGATCTGGTTCAGCACCGGCGCCGAGGTCATGGAACCGATCGGCTCTGACGCCGTCGCCGTGTTTGATGTGACACCGTTTCGAGCTTCGCGCTACGTCGCCCTGGGCCTCGACCGCGAGTTCTACGTGCCGGCGACGTCTCAGGCGTTCCTTCAGGACACATACGACGCCGCTCGTGAAGCAGGATGTACGATGCTCTGGAAACAGAAGCGCCGAATCGGCAAGATGGCGCACGGTCGCTACCGTCACTTCAGCGAGCGTTTGATCGCCGCCGACGGTGTGACTGCCGTCAGTGCCGACATCGCGGCGACGCGTGTACTCGAGGCGGCGCGCATGGCGATCTCAATGCCCTTCACTTCGACGGCCCTGATCGCCCGTCACATGGGGCTGCCCAGTTGCTATTACGACCCTACGGGATTGCTGCAACCGGATGACCGGGCGGCCCATGGCATTCCGTTGATCCAGGGCCGCGAGGCACTGGTGCAGTGGGTGAAGGCGCACGGACATTGCTTTCGAGGTGTGTAGTGGATAACGGACAGGCACTCTGGCAGCGGGCAAAAGCTGTCATTCCCGGCGGCAACATGCTGTTCTCCAAGCGGCCCGAGTTGTGGCTGCCGGAGCTGTGGCCGACGTATTTCCTTCGAGCCAAGGGCGTCGAGGTCTGGGACCTTGACGGTCGCAGGCTTGTCGACATGTTCTTCGGCGTTGGGCAGAGCACTCTGGGCTACGGCCACCCGGAGGTCGACGAGGTCGTGCGCCAGGTCGTGGACGCCGGCAACATGTCGTCGCTCAACGGCCCGGAGGAAGTCTATCTGGCCGAACGGCTCGTCGCGCTGCACCCGTGGGCGGACATGGCCCGGTTCGCACGCACGGGCGGGGAGGCCAACGCCATCGCCGTGCGCATCGCGCGCGCGGCCAGCGGCAAGGACAAGATCGCCTTCTGTGGTTACCACGGGTGGCACGACTGGTACCTCTCCGCGAACCTCGGTGACGGCACCACCCTGGCTGGTCATCTGCTGCCAGGGCTGGAACCCAAGGGTGTGCCGCAGGGCCTGCAGGGGACCGTCCTGCCGTTCGAGTACAACGACCTTCAGAGCCTGATCCGCCTGATCGACCATGGCGACATCGGCGTGATCGTGATGGAGGTTTCGCGGAACGTCGGGCCGCAAGCAGGGTTCCTGCAACAGGTCCGCGCGCTGGCGTCCGCGCGCGGCATCGTGCTGTTGTTTGACGAGTGCACCTCGGGCTTCCGGCAGGCGTTCGGCGGGCTGCACAAGTACTTCGGCGTGGAGCCGGACATGGCGATGTTCGGCAAGGCACTCGGCAATGGCTACGGCATCACCGCGGTCATTGGGCGCCGTGAGGTCATGGAGGCCGCGCAGTCCACGTTCATCAGCAGCACCTTCTGGTCTGACCGGATCGGGCCCGCGGCGGCGCTCAAGACGCTGGACGTCATGGAGCGATGCCGGTCATGGGAAGTGATCACCCGCACGGGGACCGAGATCATGGACCGGTGGAAGACCCTGGCCGGCCGGCACGGACTGTCTATCGCCGTCAGCGGCCTGCCAGCGCTGGCCGCGTTCGGATTTCCAGGGCAGAATGCGCTGGCGTACAAGACGCTGATCGCTCAGGAGATGCTGGCGCAGGGCTACCTCGCGAGCACGCTGACCTACGTGTCCACCGCCCACACGCCTGATGTCGTCGATGCCTATTTCGCGGCGCTCGATCCCGTGTTCGGCCTCATCCGGGAATGTGAAGACGGTCGCGATATCCACACCGTGCTGAAAGGGCCGATCTGCCACGGCGGTTTCAAGCGGCTGAACTGATGGTCCGCCGCATCGCCATCGTGCCGGCCCGCGGCGGATCCAAGCGGATCCCGCGCAAGAACATCCGCGATTTTCACGGCAAGCCGATGATCGGCTACATCCTCGAGGCCGCACGCGCGAGCGGACTGTTCGATGTCATCCACGTCTCGACCGAGGACGACAACGTGCGATCGGTGGCGGCGTCGCTGGGCTTTGCCCCGGAATTTGCGCGTCCCGCGTCCCTGGCCGATGACCATACTCCGATTATGCCGGTGCTCCGGTATGTGGTTGAGACCTACGCCGGCCGCGGCGTCTTCTTCGACGAGATTTGGATGTTGATGCCGTGCGCGCCGTTCATTGACGCTGGTGATCTACAGGCAGCCGCCGGGATTGTGGCCCGTGACGGCGCTCCGCAGGCCGTGCTGGCAGTGGCACCGTATCCGGTCCCGATCGAGTGGGCGTACCGGCGCGAGGCCGACGGGCGGCTGACGCCCGTACAGCCGGGTATGTTTGCGGTTCGGTCGCAGGATATCGAGCCGAAGTATTTCGACACCGGCACGTTTGCCGCTCTGCCGGCTGCGATGGTGCGTGTAGCCGAGGGAGCTGGATCGGATCAGGCATTTGTGGGGCACGTCCTGCCCCGCGACAAGGCAATCGACATCGACGATGAGGCCGACTGGGCGTTCGCCGAATCGATGTACGAACGACTAAACAGGGAGAGTGAATGACCCGAGACTCAGCAGTGATGATGATGGCCGACATCATCGAAGGACTCCGCCGTTCCGACATGGCGGCAGCGGGTGACCCGTTGACCGAGCACACCGTGCTCATCGGGGCGGGAGCGATTCTTGACTCGATCGGATTCGTAACGTTTGTCGCGGAAGTTGAAGACGCGCTCAACCGTGACCGCGCGGAGCCGGTGGAATTGATCCTCACCGAAATATGGGAGTTCAATTCGGAGAATCCGTCGCTGACGGCCGGGATTCTCGCCGACTACTGTGCCAGACTCTTGACGCCAGACTCATGACGCCACCAGTACTGCTCGTGTCGGGTGCCAGCCGCGGCATTGGGCTCGGCATCGCGCACTATTTTCTCGACCGTGGGTTCATCGTTTGCGGGTGCAGCCGTTCGGAGAGTGCGCTCGCGCGGCCGGACTATGACCACGCGCTGGTCGATGTCTCGGATGAGAAGGCCGTGCGCCTGTGGGTGCAGTCTGTCGCCCGCCGCTTTGCCCGTATTGATGTGGCCGTCTGCAGCGCCGGCCTGGTGAAGTCGGCGCTGCTCTTGGCGGTGACGCCGACGGCGATACTCGACGAGTTCCTCGCCACAAACGTGCGCGGCACGTTCAATGTATGCCGCGAGGTCTCGAAAGTCATGGTCCGGCAGCGCTCCGGACGCATCATCACCGTCTCGTCACTGGCGGTACCCCTGCATCTCAAGGGCGCCGCCGCATATGCCGGGTCCAAGGCGGCAGTCGAGGAAATGACCCGCGTGCTGGCCAGAGAGCTGGCGCCAGCGGGCGTCACATGCAACATCGTGAGCCCGGCCCTGGTCATGACGGATGCGGCGCACGCGATGGGGCCTGAGTGGGCCGATTGGCTGGTGCAGCAGCAGACAATCCATCGCACCGTGACCGTCGAGGAGGTCTGCAATGTGATTGCGTTCTTCGCCGCGCCCGAGAGCGCGGCGGTGACGGGCCAGACCGTGAACATGTGTCATGTCGGATAACACCCGCTTTCACACGACCACGGTGCCCACCGGCGAGCCGTGGAACGAGAACTGCTACCTGGTTGTGGACCGCATCGCCGGTGACCAGGTGATCATCGATCCCGGCGGGCGGGCGCGCCTGATCTGCGAGACGGCCGAGGCGGCCGGCGTGCCGGTGCGGGCGATTCTGTTGACGCACGCGCACCATGATCATGTGCGGGCGGCGGCCAAGGTGGCCGCGCACTTTGGCGTATCCTGTCACATCCACTCTGCGGACTTCGCCCTGCTGCGCAAGGCCCCCTCCTACGCGATTGCCTTCGGTGGCGCGCCGTTCCCGCCCGTCACGGCCCCGGTGGCGCTTGAAGCCGCGGATCGAGCGCCGCTGCAGGCCGATGTGATGCGCGTCCTGCATACGCCTGGGCACACGCCCGGCAGTACGTGCCTGTTGTTTCCCGGCTTTGCGTTCACAGGCGACACTCTGCTGAATCGCACGATTGGCCGGACGGACCTGCCCGGTTGTGACCGCGCCGCACTGCTGGCGTCGGTCGACCGCCTCCTCGCGGTGGTCCGCGACGATGATGTGCTGTACGCCGGGCATCGGGAGCCCTGGCGCGCCTGGGCAGCTCGGGCCTGGTGGGCCCAGGTCCGTGACCGGGCGCCTGCACTCGACGCATTTGAACCGGAGTTGGCCTGATGTCAGCCCTCGCGGGAATCGGCGGCGCCGGTGTGATCGGAGTGGGCCGCTACGTGCCCAGCCGGCGAGTGGGTAACGACGAGGTGGCCGCCTGGACAGGCGTGAGTGCGGAGACCATCGAGGCAAAGACCGGCGTGGCATTTCGACACCTCGCGGCTGACGACGAGACTGCGTCGGGGATGGCGGCAGAGGCGGCTGGGCAGGCGTTGGTGATGGCAGGCGTGGATCCGGCGCGCGTCGGTGTGATCATCGCATGCACGTTCACGGGCGACTACATCTACCCGGCGATGGCGTGCCGCGTTCAAAAGTTGATCGCCGCGAAGAACGCCGGGTCGTTTGATCTCATGGCCAATTGCACAGGCTTCCAGGTGGGCCTCGACGTGGTGGCGAGCCGGATGATCGTCGATCGGACGATCGATTATGCTATCGTGCTTGGCGTCGCCCTGCAATCGCGTTTCATCAACTGGTCGGACCCGAACTCGGCGATCTACTTCGGTGACGGCGCCAGTGCGGCGCTGCTCGGGCGAGTGCCGACAGGTTTCGGGGTCATCGCGACCGACATCTATAGCAATCCTGCGGCATTCGAATCCGTTCGCATGCGGGGAGGGGGGTCCAGCCACCCCATGCGTCCCGACAACGTCGGGCAGGGGCTTCAGTATTACGAAGTCGATGGCCTTGAAGTCTGGAAACAGGTCGTCCGCTACCAGCCAAAGAGCATCCGGCAGGCGCTCGAGAAAGTGGGCATGACGACGGATGACGTGAACTTCTTCATTTTTCATCAGGCGAACCTCCGCCTGATCGAGTATTTGATGGCGAAGATGAGAAAGCCGATGTCCATGACGTACACCAACGTGGCGGAGATCGGAAACACCGCGGACGCATCCATCGGCATCGCTCTGTGCGACGCGGTCCGGGCGGGTGCGCTCACGCGCGGCGACGTCGTGGTCGTCTCTGGAGTGGGCGCGGGATTTACGTTCGGAACCTCTGTGCTCCGCTGGTACTGACGTGGCGGACCTGACCCCTCCGGCGCTCGCGGAGCCCCGCGAGTTCGACCGAATCGAGGTCGGTGATCATGCATCGCTGACTCACTCGATCCTCGAGGGCGACGTGGCTGCCTTTGCGGCGCTTACGGGCGACTACAATCCGCTGCACGTCGACGCGGACTACGCCAGGACCACGGAGTTCGGCAGACCCGTCGTACACGGAATGCTGTCGGCCTCGTTCATCTCGACGCTCATAGGGATGCTGCTGCCGGGCCCAGGAGCGCTCTGGACGTCGCAGACGCTGAATTTTCGCGCGCCTGCCTTCGTGGGGGACGTCATTACCGTGCGCGGTGTGGTGAGGCAGAAGGTAGTCGCGGCCCGTCTGTTGGCTCTCGACATCTCCGTGACGAACCAGCATGGCCAGGAAATTGTGAACGGTCAGGCGACCGTCAAAGTGATTTATACTCCGAAGGCGAGAGGCATGACTGAGAACGACACAGCCAAAACCATTGTCGTGACGGGCGCTGCCGGTGGCATCGGTGGTGCCATCGCGCGGGTGCTGGGCGCGAAAGGTCACAACATCGTCATCAACTACCTCACGAGTGTCGTGGCCGCAAAGGATGTGGCGAAGGACGTCGAAGGGGCAGGAGGACGAGCTGTCCTTGTCGCCGGCGATGTGACTGAACCGGAAACCGCACGAAAGCTGTTCGAAGCCGCCTCGTCGTCGTTTGGCGGTGTGCACGGATTTGTCCACGCAGCGGGACCTGCCAATGCCCCGGCGGCGTTCGACGCGCTGTCCTGGTCGCAGGTCCAGGAACAGCTTGAGGTCCATGTGGGCGGCGCGTTCCACTGCGCCAAGGCAGCCGTTCCCGTGATGCTCGAGAGTGGCGGAGGCTCCATGGTCTTCATCGGCTCCATCTATGCGGACGGTGCGCCTCCCGCTCAGCAACTCCGCTACGCGATCGCGAAGGCGGGCCTCGCGGCACTCGCCCGCTCGCTCGCGGTCGAACTGGGCCCCAAAGGCATACGCGTGAACGTGGTGTCACCCGGGATGACCAGGACTCGCATGATCGAGAACGTCCCGGAGAAAGTGAAGATGCTGGCCAAAGTGCAGACACCGCTGCGCCAGTTGGCGGACCCGATGGACGTCGCGCACGCCGTGGCGTTTCTTCTGAGCGCGTCAGCTGGGCACATTACGGGAGAGACGGTGCGGGTGTGTGGCGGCATTACGATGGTCTAGACATCAACCCCTGACGAGATTGAATATGGATTTGATCAAGAGGACATGCGCCGTTTGCCAGTCGGACGATCACTTTGAGGTGTTCGATCAACCCACAGAGACGATCATTGGCATTGGGGACATCGGGTACCACCACAAGATCCAGATGTGCAGCCATTGCGGTTTTGTGTTCGCAAGTCCTGTCCTGCCGGAAGAGATGATCCTCGGGTTCTACGAGAAGATGTCAAATTACGAGCACCCCGAAAGCGGGGGCTTGCGCCCGCAGGCGGAGAAGAACCAGATCCACCGGTATGTTGAGTTAATCAACGGGCGCTTCCCGGCAGGATTCACGGGCAAGGCTTTAGACATCGGCTGTTCCACGGCCTATGCGTTGTCGCTGTTCAAGGTCCGCGGCTGGGATGTTACGGGGCTGGACCCCAGCGATAAATGCATTGAATTGTCCCGGCAGCATTATGGCGTGCGGGTCATCAAGGGCTTTTTCAATCTCGAGCTGTTGGAGAAGGAAAAGCCGTTCGATCTGATCATGCTCTGCCATGTCGCCGAACATCTGCTTCATCCCGATAAGGTCATGAGGGAGTTGAGTCCGCTGTTGTCCGCCGGCGGCATGGTGTATATCGAGGTGCCGAATTTAATGGAGCCCCGCGCTCCAAAATGTTATTTCGGTTTTGAACACGTCAATTTCTTTACCCCCACCTCGCTGACCAATATGGCCCATGCCAATGGATTCGAGGTGGACCGTCTTTCGACGTTTGACAATGGCCCTGTCTTCTCTCCTTTTTATCCGGTCATTGCCTTGACCATCAAGAAGACGAGCGCGAAGGTCCCGATCAAGAACGACCGCGCGCAGGCATTGCCGGTCGTTGAAAAATTCAAGAGTGAATCCCAGCAGCTCGTGTCCGGCTTGCAGGCAACGGTCCAGGCCATTCTGGATAACACACCGGCGGGAAGGATCGCTTTATGGGGGGCCGGGATCCACAGCAGCACGGGATCAAGGTATACCGTTTGTACCACCATGACCAGCCGGCAT
>JBCKZS010000078.1:0-9400 GCA_038918905.1 Vicinamibacterales bacterium | reverse complement strand
GTATCTCGGTCATTGCGGCTAGCCAGGCTTGCGTGCCCGTGCCTTCGCCGCTGGCCGTTTGCGCGTCGCTAACGTGGACGCAAAGTGTCGGCTCGCCGCCTCGATTGGTTGCACACGCTCGTCGAGCTTGCGGTACACCTTCGCGAATCCACGCCCCATCCGCTCCCTCACGTCAATAACATGCTCAGTGACGCCGTCGAGCTTGTCCCCGAGCGCTTCCAGCAAAACACCCTGCCGGTGTTGTTCGGCCTCAACACCACCCAGTCTCGTCGCCATGCCCGTGACCGTGGTCTCCACGCCCGTGAGCCGTGTGTCCATCCTCGTGACCGTGTCATCGATGCGGTCAAGCTTTGCCTCAAATCGGTTCATCCACGCGTCCGTCATCATTCACTCCTGGTCAGCAGAACGACGACGATACCATCGTCGCCGACTGCTGGGGATCGCAAGGTACATGCCCGGAAAATAGAGGAAAATGCGCCGAGTTTGCACACACACGTGCAGATTGTTCACACTCCACCGCGCTGCAAGTACGCAGAATGTTCACGCTGTGCCTCCTCCCGCGCCGAAGCGTGGTGCAGGATGCCCGCCCATGGCCGTCTCGCCGTCGTTCCCCACCTTCGTGCTCGAACAACTGTCGGGCGTCCGCCGCGTCACACATCCGAAGTAAGATGCGTCCATTCTCATGGCCCTTGCGCCCGGCAGCCGTCTCGGACCCTACGCGATCGTCAGCGCCATCGGGGCTGGCGGCATGGGCGAGGTCTACAAGGCCCTGGACACGCGCCTGGATCGCACCGTCGCCGTGAAAATCCTGCCGTCGGCCGACCCGGACCGGCGGCAGCGTTTCGCGCGCGAGGCCAGGGCGATCGCCGCGCTCTCGCACCCTCACATCTGCACGCTGCACGACGTCGGCGAGCAGGCGCCGTCCACCGATCGTGAACAGCCCATCGACTTCATCGTCATCGAATACCTCGAAGGCGAGACGCTCGCCGATCGTCTGAAGGCCGGGCCACTGCCGCTCGAAATCCTGCTCGATCTGGCCATTCAGGTGGCCGACGCGCTCGAGGCGGCGCACGGGATGCACGTCATCCACCGGGACCTCAAGCCGCAGAACATCTTCATCACCAGCCGCGGCCAGGCCAAGGTGCTCGACTTTGGCCTCGCGAAGCTGGGCACGACGGGCGACGACGAACCGGCGGACGCCTCCGCCAGGCCGACGAGGCTCGCCGAGACGATGTTGACCAGTCCAGGGACGGCGATCGGCACGGTGGCGTACATGTCGCCGGAGCAGGCGCGCGGCGAGACCACCGACGCGCGCACCGACCTCTTCTCGTTCGGAGCCGTTCTGTACGAGATGGCCACCGGGCAGCCGGCGTTTTCGGGCCGGACGTCTGCCGTGATCATCGACGAGCTGCTGAACAGGAAACCGGTCGCGCCGCGCCCACGCGGTTCGCACGTCCCTCCGGAGTTGGAGCGTGTGATCGACACGGCGCTTGAAAAGGACCGGACCGCGCGGTATCAGAGCGCGGCGGATCTGCGCACCGGGCTCGAGCGGATTCGGGATGGCCGCCGCGGGCGCACTGGCGCCAGTCGTCCTGTGCGCATGGTGACGCGTCTCCGGCCTGTGCTGGCGATCGCTGGTGTGTTGATCGTTCTGCTCATGCTTGGATGGGCCGCGGGCGTCTGGCGGACCGTCCCTGTGCCTGCGGCCGGCCCGATCGACTCGATTGCCGTGCTGCCGTTCGTCAACGCCAGCGGGACCGCGGACGCGGACTACCTGAGCGAGGGCCTCTCGGAAACGCTGACCAACAACCTCACGCGCATCGGCGGTCTCCGCGTTGTCCCGCGCGCGCTCGCGGCGAGGTACAGGGACCGGGCGGTGGACCCGCTGGAGGTGGGGACCGCGCTGAACGCGCGCGCCGACGTCACGGGCCGGGTCACACAGCGGGGCGACCGGCTCACCGTGCAGGTGGAATTGATCGATGCGGTCGCTGTCGCGCAATTGTGGGGCGACCACTTCGATCGGCCGCTTGCCGACGTGCTGATCGTGCAGGCCGACATCGCGAAGGCCATCGCCGATCATCTACGCCTGCACCTTACCCGCGAGGACGAGCAGGGGCTGACGGCAGGCGCCCCGAGGGACTCCATTACTTTTCAGATGTATCTCAAGGGCCGGCACGAAACGGGCAAGCGGACGCCCGCGGGCTTCACGGCCGCCACGCAGTTCTTCGAACAGGCCATCGCGCGTGACCCGTCCTACACGCGGGCACATGCGGGGCTTGCGGATGTGTACCTCTGGCAGGCCTACTGGGGCTACCTTCCCGCCGCGGACGGTTACGGGCGGGCGATGGCGGCCGTGAACCGGGCCGCGGCGCTCGGCGATCGCGACCAGACCTTCCGCTGGTTGGAAGAGTCCTACCGACGACGCGAGAGCTTCCTGGCGTGGCTCAAGGTCGATCCCGAATTCGACCCCGTCCGCGCGGATCCGCGGTTCGCCGATCTCGTCCGGCGCGTCGGAATTCCGGACCGATAATGGATAAGGAACGAAGATGACGACCGTCACCCCCGAAGGCATTCAGTGGGCGGACGGACCGCATGAGTGATCGCCTGCGCGCCGCGGCGGCGCTGGGCCTCGCGTCCTCCCTTGTGGCGACCCTGTCACTTCGGGGCGCGCAGGAAGTCGCTGACCCGAAGTACACGCCGGTCATCGCGCACCCGGAGTATGCGGCCGACGCCGGTCCGGTGGTGCTGGTCGATCGCGTGCACCACACCTTCCACGCGCAGGAGGAGCACTTCGCCCTGTTCGCCGGCCTGTTGCGCCGGGACGGCTACCGGGTGACGGGTCTGGACGCGCCGTTGACCGCGGACGCGCTCGCGCCGGCTGACGTGCTGGTGATCGTGAACGCCCTGGCTTCCAGCGATCCCAGGGAGTGGACGCTTCCGACGTCACCCGCCTTCTCGTCGGAGGAGATCGCCGCGGTGCGCACGTGGGTCCACGAGGGGGGCTCGCTGCTGCTCATCGCCGATCACATGCCGGCCCCGGGCGCGGCGGAAGGACTCGGCCGCGCGTTTGGCGTCGCGTTCATGAATGGCTTCGCGATCGTCGAGGCGGAGTGGGACCCGCTCGTCTTCCGGCGCGCCGACGCCACGCTGCGCGCCCATCCGATCACCGACGGACGCGCGTCGCGCGAGCGCGTCGAGTCCGTCGTCACGTTCGTCTCGGGCCACGCCTTCCGCGCGCTGGACGCGCACGTGCGCCCGCTGCTCGTGTTCGGACGCGACGTGGTGTCCATCAATCCGCAGCGCGCCTGGATCTTCGATGCGTCAACGCCGCGTGTGTCCGTCGAGGGGTGGCTCCAGGGCGCGGCCGTCGAGGCCGGCGCCGGCCGCGTCGTCATCCTCGGAGAGGCCGCGATGTTTGCCGCCCAACTGGTGGGCCCGCGGCGGATTCCGACCGGCCTGAACAGACCGGGGGCGCCTGAGAATCTGCCACTCCTGCTCAACACGATGCGCTGGCTGTCGCGAGCCCCCGGCTTCTAAAGCGGTTTTCATGAACGCGTAGCGCATCGTCCTTCAGGAGGCCGGGTCTTCAGACCCGGCGTCAGTGGGAAGGCTTGAGCGCTGCCATGTTCTTCGCAGGTCCGTACAGCACGCGCCCCGGCCTCGCCGCGGTCATCTCGCCTCGCTCGTACACGACCTGGCCGTTGACGATGACGAGGGAGAAGCCTTCGGCGTATTGATGCGGTCGCTCGAACGTGGCGGTGTCGGTGACGCGCGCCGGGTCGAACACCGCGATGTCGGCCTTCAGGCCCGGCCGCAGGAGCCCGCGGTCGGTGATGCGCAGCCGCGCGGCCGGCAGCGACGTCATCTTGCGCACCGCGCGTCCGTCATCATTCACTCCTGGTCAGCAGAACGACGACGATACCATCGTCGCCGACTGCTGGGGATCGCAAGGTACATGCCAGGAAAATAGAGGAAAATGCGCCGAGTTTGCACACACACGTGCAGATTGTTCACACTCCACCGCGCTGCGAGTACGCAGAATGTTCACACTGTGCCTCCTCCCGCGCCGACGCCTGGTGTAGGATGCCCGCCCATGGCCGTCTCGCCGTCGTTCCTCACCTTCGTGCTCGAACAACTGTCGGGTGTGCGCCGGGTCACGCATCGACGCATGTTCGGCGGCGTCGGGCTCTACAGCGACGAAGTCTTCTTCGCGGTCATCGACAACGACACCATCTTCTTCAAGGTGAATGACGAGACGCGCCCGCGCTACGAGAAACGCCGCATGCCGCCGTTCGCACCGATCCCCGGCAAGCCGCCGATGCGCGGCTACTACCAGGTGCCACCTGGCGTGCTCGAAGACGCGGACGAACTGGCCGTCTGGGCCCGCGAAGCCGTCGGCGTGGGGCAGGCACAAGTGAAATGACGTCGGGTGTCTTTTTCGCCGCGTCATCTTCGAAAAAGACACCCGACGTCATTTCGCCCCCCGCACGGCCTACTTCGCAGGTCCGTACAGCACGCGCCCCGGCCTCGCCGCGGTCATCTCGCCTCGCTCGTACACGACCTGGCCGTTGACGATGACGAGGGAGAAGCCTTCGGCGTATTGATGCGGTCGCTCGAACGTGGCGGTGTCGGTGACGCGCGCCGGGTCGAACACCGCGATGTCGGCCTTCAGGCCCGGCCGCAGGAGCCCGCGGTCGGTGATGCGCAGCCGCGCGGCCGGCCGCGACGTCATCTTGCGCACCGCGTCTTCGAGCGTCAGCACCTTGCGGTCGCGCACATACCGCCCGAGCACGCGCGCGAACGTGCCGTAGCTGCGCGGGTGCGGGTTGGCGCGGCGCGGCCGAAGATCGGCACCTCGCCGTCGGACGCCACCATCGTGACGGGATGGCGGAGGATCCGCTCGAGGTCTTCGTCCGCCATCGCGTGGAAGATGCCCTGGCACCCTCCCGGTTCGACGATCCACATCGTCGTCTCGGCAGCGTTCTCGACGGTGGGCTCCATCCCGCGCTGGCGGGTGACATCGGCGATGGTCTTGCCCGCGAGCGACGCGTCGAAGCCGCAGTGCGCGAGTTGGACGTTCTTCGGATCGCCGCCGCCGCGCTCGTCGCGGATCATGGCCACGCTTCCCGCCTTGACCTTCGCGCGCGTGGCGGGATCGGCCAGCCGCTGGCGTTGTTCTTCGCGACCGCCTTCGAGCACCCAGGCCGGGAGCAGCGCCGCAGCCACGCTGGTGCTGGAGGCGGTGTACGGATATTGGTCGATCGTCACGTCTACGCCCCGCGCCCGCGCCTCGTCCACCAGCGTCAACACGTCGACGCTCTTGCCCCAGTGCGCCTTGCCGACGACCTTGGCGTGAGTCGCCTGCGTGGGTAACCCGCCCTGTTCGCCGATGGCGATCGTTTCGCGGAAGCTGTCGAGCACGCGTGACGCCTCGTCGCGCTGATGTGACTTGTGGATGCCGCCGAACCGTCCGGCCACGCGCGCGAGTTCGACGACTTCCCCGATCGGCGTGAACGTGCCCGGCACATAGAACAGGCCGGTGCTGAGGCCGAACGCGCCGTCCTTCATTCCCTGCTTGACGAGCATCCGCATGCGTTCGATCTCTGCCGTGGTGGCCTTCCGGTCCTCGTTGCCGATGACTTCGGACCGGATCGACCCCTGGCCGATGAAGCTGCCGATGTTGACCGACTTCTGCAGCCCATTCAGCTTTTCGAGAAACGGCGCCAGCGGCACGGCCGACGATCCGTCCGGCCCTTCGATCACCGTCGTGACGCCCTGTCGCACGTAGTTGGGCGCGGTCGGCACCTCGAAAATCCCGCGGCGTGCGTGTGTGTGGACATCGATGAACCCTGGCGCCACCACGTGTCCGGCCGCGTCGATCGTTCGCGCCGCCGGACCGACGAGGCGCGCCGCCATCGCGACAATCACGTCGCCGCGAATGGCCACGTCGCCCCGATACCACGCGGCGCCGGTGCCGTCGACGATGAGGCCGTTGCGGATGAGGAGGTCCCAGGGAGCCGACTGCGCGCCGAGCGCGATCGCCACGGCCGAGCCGAGCAGGGCAGTTATCGAGATCAGGAGGCGCATGCGGGGCATCTTACTCCCGGACAACTGCCCGGACGGCAGGTCTTGTCGCCGTTCGCCGCAGGGCGCAGAATCGTCGGCATTCGGACACCGGATCCCGGGAGGACACCATGAGGGGCAATTGGGCATGGGTCGGCGTCGCTGCCATCATCTTCGTGCCCGCCACCGCGGCGGCGCAGGCTCGACCGGTCAACACGCTGAAACTCGAGCAGTTCTTCGACATGGAGACCGTGTCGAACCCTCGGATCTCGCCAGACGGCACGCAGATCGTCTACACGCGCGGCGTCGTGGACCGCGTGAACGACCGCCGGCAGTCCGACATGTGGATTATGAACGCCGACGGCTCGCGCAGTCGGTTTCTGACCGAGGGGTCGGACGCCGTCTGGTCACCCGACGGGACGCAGCTCGCGTTCACGCGCACGGGCCAGCCGCGCGGGTCGCAGATCTGGGTGCGCTGGATGGACGCTGAGGGCGCGACGTCGCAGATCACGCGGGTGGACGACAGTCCCTCGTCGATCACCTGGACGCCTGACGGCCGGTCGATTCTCTTCACGATGAGCCGCTCGTCGCCGACGTCGTGGCCGATCAAAATGCCGGCGCGGCCGGAAGGCGCCCGCTGGACCGAAGCGCCGCGCATCGTCGAGAGTTTGAGCTACCGCGCCGACCGGCGCGGGTTCGTGGACCCGAGTCACACGCACATCTTCATCGTCCCGGCCGAGGGCGGCACCGCGCGGCAGCTCACGCAGGGGCCGTACGATTATTCGTCGTTCTCGCTCACCCCTGATGGGAAGGCCGTCGTGTTTTCCGCGAATCGCGACGAGAACCGCGAGCGCGCCCAGCGCGAGTACCGGCAGTCGGAGGTGTACGTGCTCACGATCGAAACCGGCGCGATCCGGCAGCTCACGCGGCGGAGCGGACCCGACACGGAGCCGGCCGTGTCGCCGGACGGCCGGTGGGTGGCCTACCTCGGCTACGACTACACCACCGACACCTACATCGACAATGAGCTGTACGTCGTCGGCATCAACGGGCAGGGCACGCGCCACATGACGCCGGCGTTCAACAGGTCACCCGCCAACCTGGCCTGGGCGCCCGACTCGAACGGCATCTACTTCTCAGCCGACGACCGCGGCACGCGCAACCTGCACTACGCGCCGCTCGACGGGCCGATTCGCGCCGTGACGTCCGGGACGCACCTCATCAGCCTGAGCGATGTGAACCGGAACGGCCAGGCCGTCGGCACGCTGACGAGCTTCCACAAGCCGGGCGATATCGTCTCCTTTTCCCTCGCGAATCCCGCGGACGTCCGCCAGCTCACCCACGTGAACGACGACATCCTGGCGCCTGTGACGCTCGGGGCGGTGGAGGAGATCTGGTACACGTCGCTGGACGACTTCAAGGTGCAAGGTTGGCTCATCAAACCGCCGGATTTTGATCCGGCAAAGAAGTATCCGCTGATGCTCTCGATTCACGGCGGCCCGCACGCGATGTACGGCGTGGGCTTCAACTTTGCGTGGCAGGAGCACGCCGCCAACGGCTATCTCGTGCTCTACACGAACCCGCGCGGGTCGACCGGCTACGGCAGCGAGTTCGGCAACGCGATCAAATATGCCTATCCGTCGAAGGACTTCGACGACCTCATGAAGGGCGTGGATGCCGCGATCGCGAAGGGCTTCGTGGACGAGCGCAATCTGTTTGTCTACGGCTGCTCGGGCGGCGGCGTGCTGACAGCGTGGACGGTCGGGCACACGAACCGATTTGCGGCCGCGGCCTCGCAGTGCCCGGTCATCAACTGGCTGTCGTTTGTCGGCAACGTCGACGGCAACCCGCTGCGGTGGTACGAGGATTTCGAGAAATTCCCGTGGGAGGACCCGACGGAGCACCTCCGCCGGTCGCCGCTCATGTACGTCGGTAACGTCAAGACGCCGACGATGCTGATGACGGGCGTGCTCGACATGCGGACGCCCATGAGCCAGACGGAGGAGTTCTACCAGGCGCTCAAAGCCGTGGGCGTGCCCACCGCGATGCTCCGCTTCAACGGCGAATGGCACGGCACGTCATCGATCCCGTCAAACTTCCTGCGCACGCAGCTCTACCTGCGTTACTGGTTCGAGAAGTGGATGACGGTTGATCCGCCGGCGTCCCGGAACGGCCGACGGTAACGGACCTCAGCGATCAGGCGGGGTTCTCGTCTTTCTCGGGATACAACGCCTCAAACTCGGGGTGGCCGTGCAGCACGGCCAGGTCGGGATCGCGCCGCACCCAGTCCACGTCGTGGAATCCGGCGTCCCAGGCTTTGCGCAGCGCGTCGATCGCCTCGGGCACTTTCCCCATCGTGCAGAACGCGCACGCCGCGTTGTAGAGCACCGTAGCCTCGTTCGGGCGCAGGACCATCGCCAGCGTGGTCTCGCGCATCGCGTCGTCGATGCGTCCGTCGGCCGCGTAGCTGAGGGCCAAGTGCGCGCGCGCGCGCGCGTCTTCAGGCACCTGTGCCAGGTGCGTTTCGAGGGTCTGGATGCGCTGATGGGACAGGTTGCGGACGGCCTCGGTCTTTCCGAGGGCGCCCAACGCGTTGATGATGGGCACGTAGATGTTGTAGTCCTCACCGGCCGCCCGAATCGCGGCGTCCGCGATGTCCGCGACCTCCTGGTAGCGCCCCGACGCAAACAGCGCGCGACCGAGCAGAAAGTACGCGCCCTCGCAGTCGGGCTTGCGGTCGATCGCCTGCCGGACGACGCGGATGCTGTCGTCGTATTGGCTGGCCGCATAGAGCACCCACCCGCGCGCCACCGCCGCTTCCGGCAACTGGGGCCCGAGCGCCGACGCGCGTTCAGCGGCCTTCCTGGCGCGATCCAACCACGTGGGATCGTGACCGTGGTTGTAATAGTGCTGCGCGCACACGTTCGCGATGGCGGCGTACGCCAGGGCGAAGTTCGGGTCCAGCACGACCGCGTTCTCGAACATCTGCATCCCGAACTCCAGATCGTGCCGGGTGAGATGTCGCGCGTAACTCTTGCCGCGCAGGTACAAATCGTACGCCTGGAGGTTTTCGGTCGGTTTGGCGGCGAGCGCCGCCTGCTCCTGCGGCGACAGCGTCACGCGCAGGGCCTCGGCGATCTTGCGCGCGATTTCGTCCTGCACCTCGAAGACGTCCTGCATCTCGCGGTCGTACCGCTCCGACCACAACGGGAAGTCCGTGTGCGTGTCGACGAGCTGCGCGTTGATCCGCAGCCGGTTGCCGGCCCGGCGCAGGCTGCCCGTGAGCACGTAGGCCGCGCCAAGCTGCTGGCCGATCTGCACCGGCGTCACCGCCTTG
>JBCKZS010000077.1:0-9667 GCA_038918905.1 Vicinamibacterales bacterium | reverse complement strand
CCACCGCCGCCGCCCACAGGGCCGGGCGCGAAGGCCGACGTCCGGTGATGAGCGGCGCCGCCGTCGCCCTGTTCGCCAAAACGGGGTCGACCGCACCCTGCGCGCGCGCCAGCGCGGCCTCAAATTCACCTGCGCTTTCATAACGAGTGGCAAGTTCGATCGCAAGGGCACGCTCGACGACATCGACGAACGCGCGGGGCACGTCGGGTCGTTCGTCACGGAGCAGAGTGCGACGGCCCCCATCGTGCGCCTCGCGGACCTCCGCCATCGTCTCGCCGATGACCGGATAGGTGCCGGTCATCAGGTAATAGAGCAGCACGCCGAGGCTGTAGATGTCTGACTGCTCCGTTGCGACGTGGCCCCGCCAGAGCTCGGGCGCAAGGTACACGGGCGTGCCGGTCAGCGCCCCGCCACCCGCACTGCGTTCACTCGCCGGTTCCTGTCCTGCCCCGAAGTCCATGAGCACGATGCGCCCGCCCTGCTCTCGCATGACGTTCTGCGCCTTGATGTCCCGATGGAGCAGGCCCGCGCGGTGGACCGCCGAGAGCGCCCGACAGAGGTCGAGGCCGATCGCGATGGCTTCCTGTCCACCAAACGGCCCCTGGTCGCGGACCAATTCGGCCAGCGTCCGGCCGCGGATCAACTCCATCCAGATGCCGGTCCTGCCGTCGAGGTGGTCGGCACCGAAGACGTTGACGATGTTGGGGTGATGGACGCGGGCGAGCAGCCGTCCTTCGTCAATCACGGCGGAGTTCGGGGCCGTGCCAGCATTCGCCTGAAACCCGAGCAGTTTCAGCGCAACGTTGCGGGCAAGCCGCGTGTCGAAAGCCTCGTAGACCTCGCCGAACGATCCTCCGCCGATACGGCTGACGATGCGTAACGAGCCCCAGGTGGCGGCGGGATTAGCGGCCACGGCGGCCTCGGGCAGAACCGCGCCCCGGAATGTGTGGTCTTCGAGGCTGCGGTGCAGGTTGGCCACGCTCGCGATGATGCGCAGTTCGCGGAGCATCTCGATCGACGCCGGGTCGTTCGCGCCCGACTCGACCGAGGGCCAGTCAACCTCTCGGCCCTCGGCGATGGTCCGCGCCGTCGCTGCGATGGTGGCCTCAAACGCCGCACTCATGTCGGACGCACGTCCTTCCGCATTTCGTCGGCGAGGCGCACCAGGGCGCGCTCGACCGCCATCCGCGCCGCGTTCGCCGATGGCTTGCCGAGCATGACGGCAATTTCCTGGTTGCTCTGGTTCAATTCCACCCTCGCGATAATGGCCTCCCGATCCTCGGGCCGCAGGCGCGACAACGCGCGTTCATACCGATCGACCGCCTCGGCGCCGATGGCGTGTTCGAGCGGCGAGGCGCCGGCATCTTCGGTCTGCGAGTCCAGCACGGAAACGACAGGCTGACGACCGGCGCGCCGCAGTTCGTCCCGAATGCGATTCAGGATGCCTTGCCGCAAGTAGGCCTGCAGGGCGCCTTCGCCGCGCGGATCGAATGCCTCAATCCTCTTAAACGTCCGGATCAGGGTGTCTTGCACAAGATCCTGAGTGTCGGACATGTCGCGAGCCCACCGGGGCAGCCGGCCGCTCGCCCAGCGCTGGAGGCTCGGCAGGTATCGCTGGATCAGGGCGTTGAGGGCCGCCTGATCCCCGGCACGCGCGCGCGCGAGCAGTTCAATGGAGGATTCCATGCCCGCGCAGATGATAGCGGTTCAGGGGTGTGGCCCGCGAAGAAATGGCATTTGGTCCCGGGGCGGCCGGGCCTGCTGTGCAAATCAGGGATATTCGACGTTCTAGACCATGACGGGCAACAGACGCGACTCATGCCGAGCCGCCGCTGCCCTGAGAAGGAACCTGACTCATGTGGACCAGACGAACGTTCGGCGCCGTGTTTGCAGCGTGCTTCGGCGTCAGCGTTGCGGCGTTGGTTCAACCTTCCGCCAACGCGCCAACGGCGAATCCGGCCACCGAGGATGGGAGCCGACGATCCGCACCCGCGATCGCGACTGCCGCGCAGGCGCCGCGCGCTGTGCCGTCCAATCTTGTCGGGTGGTGGCCGCTCGATGGATCCGGAGCCGACGTCGCCGGCAATCACGGCGGCGTCAGAGGTGACCGGGAGGCTTCGGCACACCCAAGCGACGAAACCGTAAGGAGACAGTTGTGAAAGTCCTTAGCTCCGTAGTTTTTGTTCTCGCCGCGCTTGTCGCTGCGGTGCCGTGCTTCGCGCAATCGCCGGTCGATCTGAGCTCAGGCACGCCGCAGGGCTGGCTGCTGCTCACGGATGCTACCGCATCGCAGCTGACAGGTACCTATCAGCGTCAGTACCTGTACCTGCGCGCCAATCGCTGGTACATGTCGCCAGTGACGACTCTGGTCTGGAGCTGGACGCAGGGACAGCAATTGACCGGCACTTACACCTACTTCGACGGCGCCGGCACTGGTTGGATCTATTGCGGAGGAAGCGACGAGCGGCCGCAGTGGGGAGTGGGCTGCAGCGACGGCGGAGGGTTTAATGCCAAGGTGCTGACGGTCGACGGCAACGATCCGGCGGCTGGCCAAGGGACCGTCTGCCAGGATTTTCCGGACATATTTAGTGTCGGCAATTGTGGCGTCGCAACGATCTATGTGCGCATCATAGTCGACCCAAGCGCGCCGCCCGTCCTCCAACTGCCGGGTGACCTCCGCGTCGCCGGCGGCCCATCGGGCCGGCTCGTGTTCTTCAACGCATCCGCTTGGGACGTCGACGGTCTCATTCCCGTCACTTGCACACCGCCATCGGGCAGTCTGTTTCCGGTCGGAGCCACCTATGTATCGTGCACGGCGACCAATTCACGCGGTCTCTCCGCGAGCGGCAGCTTCAATGTCACCGTTGAACAGGTCCAGGTCACGGTGAACTCAGACGGCCTCGTCGGATGGTGGAAGTTCGACGAGGTCACTGGAACCATTGCACTGGATTCGTCTGGGAACGGTCGCGACGGCACCATCTCGGGCGGCACGTACACGACAAATGACGGAGCGGACATTCCAGGAAACGTGTCGGCATTGCGTTTGCCGGCTTCTGTGGCCTTGCCCTACACACCCGCGCTGAACTTCGGCGCGAGCGATCCATTCACGTTCAGTTTCTGGATTCGCGTTCCATCAGACTTTCTGGACGAGTATTCATGCATCGTGAACAAACCGACGGTGCCGATCGGCGGGCGATCAGACTATGCGATTTGCAACGCGCCGCGCGACGGCCTCTACGTCGTGTGGTGGAACGGGTTATGGATGGAGGGCACCTCGGTCAACACAGGAAGGCTTGACGGCGGCCGGCTGACCCATATTGCCGTCGTCTACGACGGTGCGGGAACTCTGCAGTTCTACAGAGACGGACAGATGGTCAGTGCCGGCGGCGACCACGAGCGTGGGGCCTTCACCGGACTGGTGCCCACCGGAGGGCCCGTATTTCTCGGTGGCCTGCATGGGATGTTGGACGATGTTCGCGTCTACAATCGCGCGCTGAGCTGGCTGGAGATTGCAAGCCTGAACCTCTTGCGCGGTCTCGAAGTCTATCAGGTCGCTACACCGTACTCCGGCACCACGACGCTCAAAGCGGTCTTGTTCTCGAATGGCTCGCTCGTACCAGGCAAAGTCGTATCTTTCACGCTCGGTGGAACATTCGTCGGGACAGCAGTGACCGACGCAACCGGCGTCGCAACACTCATCGGGGTCAGCGTCGCGGGATTCGGACTGGGCGACAACTCGAACGCGATCGGCGCCTCCGTGCCAGGCGATGCGCAGATTCCTCCTGCGAGTGCCGCCGGAATGCTCACTGTGTTCACTGCCACCCCGGTGATTACGTGGAATCTTCCAGTGCTGCAATTCGGCGCGCCGCTCGATGCATCGCACCTGAGCGCCACTGCAAACGTTGCGGGCACCCTTGATTACTCGAGTTCGCACGCTCTTGGCACGCCACTGATCGGCGGCAGCCAGCAACTCCTCTGCGTGACCTTCACGCCCACTGATCAGGTCAACTACACACAGACGAGCATGTGCGTTCCGATCGCTGGAGCTCCGACAATTCTTCCGCAGCATTTGGGCAGCCTCCTCTTGTTCCCCGGAGCCGAAGGCGGAGGATATAATAGTGCCGTCGATGTGGCAAGGAATCTTCTGTACATAGGGACCAACAACGGATCAGACGACACCGACAACAACGCCCTGCACGTCATTGACGGTCGCACAAATTCGGTCGTTGACCAGATCTGGCTCTCGAAGGACGGCGTGTCCGCAGTCGCAATGGGCGTCGCGGTTGACAGCGAGGCCGGGCGCATCTACGTGACGAGTAGTGAAATCCCCGCCCTTTGGGTCCTTGACGCGTCAACGCGTCAAGTGTTGGAGATCATCGACCTTCCACCCGACGTAGTTGGCTCCGAAATCACGATGAATCCAGCAACCGGCGTTGTGTACCTCGCCAACGGCACGACGGCGCTGATAGTCGTCAACACGAAGCTTCCGTCTGGCGATCCGGCGCGCGTTGGGGTCGTCCCCATCCCTGGCTTCGCACCAGGCAACGTCGTTAAGGTAAGGGTTAACCCCACCACGAATCTTGTGTACGTGTGCTGCGGCGCCGTCCTGCCAGTTGTCGATGGAGATCCAGCCCACGGAACGTTCAATACCGTTGTCGCGACCGTGCCACTGTCGCACGTCGTGGGTACTCTGGCAGTGAATCCCCAAACGAATCTAGTTTACCTTTTCGGGAATAGCCTCGACACCGTGACGACCGTTGTCGACGGAGATCCGACCAACAGCAACTTTCACAGCATTGTTAACGTCGTGTCAGATCTCAGGGCACAGTACTACTTCCTTCTCTATGATCCGACGACCCACTCCCCGGGCTTCACCCAAGTGTACGTCGATCCAGTTGTCAATCCCGTCACGAATCGAATCTATGTGAGGGTCTTCGACTGCGAAGTCTACGGCGAGAATCTGATGGTGCTCGACGGATCCACCCTCGCGGTGCTGTTCGCGGGGTGGGCCCCGGACGATCACAGTCTGAACAGTTGTGGTGCTTCACCTGGACTCCTCGTCAACCCAGTCACAAACCGCATCTACATCGGCGGGGATGTATGGGAGGATGTGGTTGTCGACGTCCTGGCAACCACGCCCGGCCCGGCAGGCGTGCCGGTCGTTGTTACCTCCGCTCAGGCGTCTGTCACTTTTGCCGGCGTGACCGCCGGTGGCGTAACGCAGGTGGTCCCCGTGGCCGCAGCAGAACTCAATCTGCAGCTTCCAGGGGCGTTTTCGATCGAGGGAGCTCAGGCGTACGAAGTGTCAACCACGGCAGGCGTCGTCCCGCCCATAGTCGTTTGTTTCAATGCTGCGTCCGTCGGCAATCCGGAGCGCTTCGCCGATCTACGCGTGCTCCACGGCGAGAACGGGGTGCTGGTCGATCGCACAACATCAAGTGACTTCACGACGCGCACGATCTGCGCGACGGTTGATTCTCTCAGTCCGTTCGTCGTTGCCCACCTGGCCGCGCCGCGAAACTCGGATCGCACGCCGCCGATGGTGCAGTGCTCCCAAGTCGACGCCGGATGGCGTGCAAGTGACGCCACGATCGCGTGCACGGCGTCGGATGCGGACTCCGGTCTTGCGAACCCGGCGGACGCGAGCTTCACGCTGACGACGGCTGTGCCCGCCGGCGTTGAGATCGCCAATGCCCTCACAAACGACCGCACCGTCTGCGACAACGCCGGCAACTGTGTGATCGCAGGGCTGATCGGCGGGAGCCGGATCGACAGGAAAGCCCCAACAATCACGATTACTGGGCCCACGTCGAGCACGTTCCTGCTTGGAGAGCAGGTCGCCAGTAGCTATTCCTGCGAAGACGGCGGCTCAGGTGTGGCGGCGTGCAGCGGGCCGGTCCAGAGCGGCGCGCCGATTGACACCGGTACGGTTGGTTCCCGAACGTTCTCAGTGACAGGAAGTGATGCCGTCGGCAACGCGGCGGCCAAGACGGTGGCCTTCACCGTGGCGTACGGGCAGTGCCTCCTGTTTGATCAGACCAAGGCATACAAGGCCGGCAGCACGATTCCGATCAAGCTCAACCTCTGCAACGCCGCAGGCGCGAATGTCTCGAGTTCGTCTGTGGCGCTCGTCGCAAAGGCAGTCTATCTGGTCTCGACCAGTGCGCCGGGGCCACTGGCGGACTCCGGCAACGCCAACGCGGACTATCAATTCCGTTTCGCAGGCGGAAGCTATGTCTTCAATCTGAGTCTGGCGGGTTTCTCGCAGGGCACCTATGCACTCGTGTTTACCGCGGGCAACGATCCGACGACCCACACGGTGCAGTTCCAGGTGAAGTGAGGGGCCTGGCGGCGTTACCGGCGGCGCCCGAACCGCGTGTCCGCGGCCGCGCGCACGGCAGCCGCGCGGTCGGGGCGCCCGAACGCGGTCCAGAGCTGGTCGGCGGCCTGATAGGCTTGCGGCGACGGTGATGCGACGAGCATCTGGTCGATCGTACGCTCGGCCAGTGCGGGCCGGCTCGTGACCTGATAGAGCATCGCGAGGCCGGAATGCGCCCGCAGGTTGTTCGGATACACGGCCAATTCTGCGAAGAAGTACCGCTCGGCCTCCTCGTACCGCTCGAGCCGCGCGAGCGTATCGGCCAGGTAGTAACCAAGGTTGGCCGTCTGAACCGTGCGCCCGGCCCAGGCGTCGTGCGCCTGCTGGAACAGTGGCAGTGCGTCTCTGTACCGTCCCTGCTCGTAGGCGATGCGGCCGCGGACGTACCCAGGCAGCGGCAGGCCGGGGTCAGCTTCGGCGGCCAAACCGGCCTCGCGAACCGCTTCGTCGAACTGCCCGCGCGTGATCGCAATGTCGGCGAGCATCTCGTGGGCCTCGGCGGGCGCTCGCTTCGCGGCCAGGCGCGCGTGAGAGCGGGCTTCGTCCAGCCGGCCGAGCCTGATGAGCGCGGAGCCGGCGCCGAGCAACGCCTGAGGGTCGTCGGGCTTCAGCCTAACCACCTCGCGGAGGGCCTTGAGCGCATCGGCGTCTCGGCCCAATTGCGTGAGCGCGTCGGCGTACTGCATCCAGGCGTCGGTCATGTCGGGTTGGTCGTCCAGCAGCGTGCCAAGCATCGTCGCGGCCGCCGCGAACTCACGCCTGCCCACCAGGTCGATGGCCTCGCGGTATTTCCGCAGCACAGGCACCATGTCCTTGGGATCGGGCAGTGAACTGCTGCGGACGCCCGCCACCGGGGACGATGGAGCGCCAACATACCCGAGCGCGGCGAGTCGCTCGCGGTCTTCGGTTGACACGGTCGATGGCGCGTGAAGAGCCCGCCCTTCGACGAGCCGGTCGAGCGCCGAGCGCATGACTGTCGCGGTCTGCGTGCGCTCGGCCACGATGTTGTGCGTCTCGCCGGGATCACGCTCGAGGTCGTACAGCTCCTCGCGGGGCGCACGGATGAATCGGTAGCGCCCGTCGGTAAGTGCGAGCAGTTCGCTCCATCCGAAGTGATAACGCGAGTACAGCCCTTCCGAGTAGATACCCTGCGGCGCGATCGCGCCGGTGCCGGTGAGAACGGGCATCAGGTTCCGGCCGCGCAAGCCCTCCGGTTGGGAGACAGACGCCAGGCTCAGCAAGGTTGGCAGTAGGTCGACGTGGCCGATCGGTTCGGCGACGCGCCGCCCCCCCGCTCGTCCGCCAGGCAGGCGTGTGATCCACGGCACGCGGATCGACTCGCTGTAGACAAATAGGCCATGTTCGAGTTCGCCGTGAGTGCCGAGGCCCTCACCGTGGTCGCCAGTGACAATGATCGTTGCGGCGTCGTACCAGCCGCGCCGGCGAAGGTAGTCGAACAGGTGTCCGGCGACTTCGTCGGCGTACGCGATCTCGCCATCGTAGGGATCGAGATCGCTGAACCGCTCCGGCGGCGCGTAGGGCATGTGCGGCTCGTACAGGTGCAGGAAGAGAAAAAAACGATCGTCGGCCAGCCGATCCATCCAGGCCGTGGCGGCCGCCAGGGTCATCTCACCCGGCCGCTGAATGAGGCCAACCGCGCGGGTACCGCCGCTCTTGGGCAATTGGTCGTCATAGACCTGAAAGCCGGTGCCCACGCCGGTCTCTGCCCTGAGCACGTAGGCCGACACGAACCCCCCCGTCGCGTAGCCGGCCGTGGTCAGCCGGGTGGCGAGAGTTGTGTGGTCCGTCGAGAGGGTGAACCCGAGGTTGTCGCGGACACCGTGCTCGAATGGCAGCTCACCGGTGAACATCGACGAATGCGACGGCAGCGTCAGCGGGGCATGTGAGTAAGCGGAGTCGAAGACAACCGACTCCCGCGACAGGGCGTCGAGCACGGGCGTCCGGCCCTTCGTGTATCCATAGAGCGGAAGGCGATCGGCGCGGAGCGTGTCGATCGACACCAGGATGATGGCGCCCGGCCTGGCCGGGCGCAACCACCACCCGGCAGCGACGATTGCCAGGGCGATCGCCACAATTGAAGCGACCGCGCCGAGCCACGGTCGCTTTGGATTCGCCGGCTCGGGGCGACGCCGAACGGTCTTGCGGTCGACCTGCGTCAAGTCCTTCTCCTGGTAGCGGCAGCCCCGGCAAGCATTGCCTCTTGCCGCCTGCGGGATTCTAGCCCAACTTCCAATGTCTGTCACTGGATCTCCTGTGTTTTCGCGGGGTTCGCGTCGGCTTCAGTGACTATGTCGCGCGCACCCAGCGCTTCAGCGGCTTCATGACCTCCGAGGGAATGCGGAGGGTTTCGTAGATCGCCTTGTGCTGCGGCTCGGGCGTCGATCCCTTTTTCAAATCTAATCAACACGACGCGCGAGATTCGCAGCGCGTAGGTGCGTCGCGGCGTCGGTCATGCGGCTGTTCCAGCGATCATCAACAGGTTCTTACCGGCGAACGCCGGTCACGATCCCGTCGGTCGTCAACAGCTCAAGGAACCGGTTGCGTTCCTGATAGGCGAGCCAAGTACCATCCGGGTGGAGCGACGCCGGATTGAAATCGCGAAGAATCCCGAATTGCAGGTCATGCGGTGGGCCGCCGGTCGGCGCGATGCGCCAGAATCGATCCGGCGAGTTAGCACCCACGGTGAATTCCGAGTAGAGCAGGGACTGGCTGTCTGGCGTCCACGTCTGGAAGGTCAATGTCGCCGGCGCCGTCGCTTGTCGAAGCACCCGGGTCGCGCCCCCAGCCAGCGCCTGCAGCTCAAGCGTGACGATCGGGTTTGCCTCCGGTCCAGTCAGGCGAATAAACGCGAGCCATTGGCCATCCGGAGAGAGGCCGAACCTTAAGATGTCCTCCCGCGCGCCCTTGGCGACCACAATCCTCTCCCGGTAGGTCGTGAAATCGCGAGCGATGATGCCGCGCAGCGTATCGACATACAGGAGCGCCGTACCATCGTGTGAAAACTGGAAGATTGCAGGATCGCTCCTGCCTATCACTACCACCAACGTCGCCTCGCCCGTGTGGGCGTCAACTCTGAAGAAGCCGAGGTGATCGGCACCTGCCTGAGCACCGCCCCAGACGACCACGCTCTGGCTGTCAGGCGACCATCGTGGGCTGTAGCCGCCCAGAAAGCCGAGAGAAAGTGGCAACAGGCGCTCCGTCCGGGATGACCAGTCCTGAATCGTCAGCGTTCTCACTGGATTCCTCCCTGGCTGCGCGACCGGGCGG
>JBCKZS010000076.1:0-9916 GCA_038918905.1 Vicinamibacterales bacterium | reverse complement strand
AGCCCCACAACAACCCCTGACGGCCCCGCGTACTGGCGCAGCCTTGACGAACTCGCGAACACCGAGGAGTTCCAGGAGTTTGTGGCGCGTGAGTTCCCGTCGCAGGCCTCCGAGTTCAACGACCCCGCGGGCCGCCGGCAGTTCCTCAAGTTGATGGGCGCGTCGCTTGCGCTCGCGGGCGTCAGTGCCTGCACCCGGCAGCCGGACGAAAAAATCGTCCCCTACGTCCGGCAGCCTGAGGAAGTGATTCCCGGCCGGCCGCTCTTTTTTGCCACGGCGATGCCGGAAGGCGGCTTTGCCATGCCGCTCCTGGCCGAAAACCACCTCGGCCGTCCGACCAAGCTCGAAGGCAACCCCGAACATCCCGCCAGCCTCGGCGCCACCGACATCTTCGGCCAGGCCGCGGTGTTGTCGCTCTATGACCCCGACCGGTCGCGCACGCTGCGTTACCGCGGAGACACGAAGACCTGGTCGGGCTTCATCGGCACGCTGCAGGCGGCGCTCAACACCCAGCGCGCCATCGGCGGCGCGGGCCTGCGGATTCTGACCGAACCACTCACCTCGCCGTCGCTCGTCGAGCAGGTGCAGACGCTGATGGCGGCCCTGCCGCAGGCGCGGTGGCACCAGTGGGATGCGGTGTACGGCACGGTGCAGGACGGCGCGGCCTCTGCCACGCCCCTCTTCCATTTCAAAAACGCCGACATCGTCGTCTCACTGGATGCCGACTTCCTCGGCTTCGGGCCGGCGTCAGTGCGCTACACGAAGGACTTTGCGTCGCGCCGGAAGATCGGCACGCCGGCCTACAAGCAGAACCGTCTGTATGTCGTCGAACCCATCCCGACGATCACGGGCGCGAAAGCCGACCACCGGGCTGCAGTGAAGGCCAGTGCCGTGCACACGATCGCCGCGGCGCTGGCCAATGCCGTGGGTGTGTCAGCGCCCGCGGGCGGCGCGCTTGATGCCACCACACAGGCCATGTTGCCGGTGATGGCGCAGGATCTGCTCGACCATCGCGGCCGTTCGATTGTGGTGGCGGGTCCGCAGCAGCCGGCGGCGGTCCATGCGTTGGCCCGGGCGATGAACGAAGCGCTCGGCAACGTCGGCACCACGGTGGTCTACATCGCGCCGGTGGCCGCGACGCCGGCTGACGGCGTGGCGTCACTCTCGGCGCTGGTCGCCGACATGAACGCGAGCAAGGTCGACGTGCTGCTGATCTTCGGTGGGGGGGGGGGGGCAACCCGGTGTTCACGGCGCCCGTGGACCTCGGCTTCAGCGACGCACTCGCGAAAGTCGGCACGCGCATCCACCTCGGTCTCTACTACGACGAGACGGCGGAACTGTGCGACTGGCACGTGCCGGAAGCGCACTTCCTCGAGTCCTGGGGCGACCTCCGGTCGTTCGACGGCACGGTCTCGCTGCAGCAGCCGCTCATTGCGCCGCTCTACGACGGTCGCCAGGCGGTCGAGCTGCTGTCAACGATGAACGGCGCGCCGGGTGTGACGCCGGCCGAACTCATCAAGGATTACTGGACGCGCACGTTTGCGTCCGGCGGATTCACCACGGCCACCGGCGCGGCGTTTGCGAATGCCGAGGCGTTCTGGCGCGCCACGCTGCACGAGGGGTTCATCCCCAGCACATCGATGCTGCGCGAGGGCGCGGTGATGCCGGCGGCGCCGGCTAACGACGCGTTTTCGGCACCGGCGGCGTCAATGGACGGGCTCGAAGTGGTCTTCCGGCCCGACCCGCACATCCTCGACGGCCGCCATGCCAACAACGGCTGGCTGCAGGAAGTGCCGAAGCCGCTCTCCAAACTCACGTGGGACAACGCGGCGTACATCAGCTACGGCACCGCGCAGGAGTACCACCTCAAGAGCGAGGACGTGATCGAGATCACGTATGACGGCCGGACGACGAAGATGCCGGTGTGGGTGATGCCCGGCACGGCCGACGGTGTCATCGGGGTGCACTTCGGGTACGGACGCCGCAAGGCCGGGCGGGTGGGCTCGAACATCGGCCACAACCCGTTCACCATTCGCACGGCGCGGACGCCGTGGTTTGGCGGCGGTGCCGGGATGGTGCGCACGGGCGAGAGCCATGTGCTGGCGTCGACGCAGACGCACTTTGCGATGGAAGGCCGCCACCCGGTGCGCGTCGTTGATGCGGCCGCCTATCAGGCGGATCCGGCCATCGTGGCGCACATGGGCCACAAGCCGGCGGACAACCTGACGCTGTATCCGCCGTTCGAATACAAGGGCAACAAGTGGGGCATGGTGATCGATCTGAACTCCTGCACCGGGTGCGGCGTGTGTGTCGCGGCCTGTGTCGCCGAGAACAACATCCCGATCGTCGGCAAGGAGCAGGTCAAGCGCAGCCGCGAGATGCACTGGATTCGCGTCGACACGTACTTTGAGGGCGATCCGGCGGCGCCGACCGGCACCTATCACCAGCCGTTGCCCTGCCAGCAGTGCGAAAACGCCCCGTGCGAGGTGGTCTGCCCCGTCGCGGCCACCGTCCACAGCGCGGAAGGCCTGAACGACATGGTCTACAACCGCTGCGTGGGCACGCGGTACTGCTCGAACAACTGCCCGTATAAGGTGCGGCGGTTCAACTTCATGCTCTATTCGGACTTCACGACACCCGAGCTGAAAGCGCAGCGCAACCCGGATGTCACGATTCGCAGCCGCGGTGTGATGGAAAAGTGTACGTATTGCGTGCAGCGCATCAACCAGGCGCGGATCGACGCGAAGAGCGCGGACCGGCCGATTGCCGACGGCGAGATCCTGACGGCGTGCCAGCAGGCGTGCCCGGCCGAGGCGATCGTGTTCGGCGACTTGAACAACCCCGAAAGCCAGGTCTCGAAGCTCGCGGCGCAGGAGCGCAATTACAAGCTAATGGAAGACCTAGGCACTCGGCCGCGCACGACCTATCTGGCCGTCGTGCGCAACCAGAATCCGGCGCTCGTGCCCGAGACGCCGGCGGGAACGAAACCTTCCGGTCAGTAACGACCGGGCGAACGGAGAGAGTCGGTGGACGACACCAGCCATCCACAGCAAGACCCGCTCGGCGCGATTCCGGTGATCGCGCCGGGGCACAGCTACCGGAGCCTGACCGACACGCTGTCGGCGCTCGTGCTGACGAACAACACGCCGACCGCGTGGTTCATCTTCATGGCGGTGGGCTTCACCGGCGTGATGAGCCTCACGATGGCGCTGGGGTATCTGCTGGTCAAGGGCATCGGCATCTGGGGCAACAACATCCCGGTGGCCTGGGCGTTCGACATCATCAACTTCGTCTGGTGGATCGGCATCGGCCACGCGGGCACGTTGATTTCGGCGATCCTGCTGCTCTTCAAGCAGGACTGGCGCACGTCGATCAACCGGTTCGCGGAGGCGATGACGCTCTTCGCGGTGGCCTGCGCCGCGATCTTCCCGTTCTTCCACACCGGCCGGCCGTGGCTGGCGATCTACTGGCTGTTCCCGTATCCGAACGCGATGGGCCTGTGGCCGAACTTCAACAGCCCGCTGATCTGGGACGTGTTCGCCGTGTCCACGTACGCGGCGGTCTCGGCGCTCTTCTGGTATGTCGGCCTCCTGCCCGACCTCGCGACGTTCCGCGACAAGGCGGAAAAGCTTTGGCAGAAGCGCGTCTACGGCATCCTGGCCCTGGGCTGGCGCGGCTCGGCGCGGCACTGGTTCCGCTACGAAACGGCGTACCTGATTCTGGCCGGCCTCTCGACACCGCTCGTGCTGTCGGTCCACACCGTGGTGAGCTTCGACTTCGCCGTGTCGAACCTGCCGGGCTGGCACGCGACGATCTTCCCGCCCTACTTTGTCGCGGGCGCCATCTACGCCGGATTCGCGATGGTCTTGACGCTGGCAATTCCCCTGCGCGCCATCTACAAGCTGCAGGACTTCATCACCATGCGCCACCTGGAGAACATGGCCAAGGTCACGCTGGTCACCGGCCTCATCGTGGTCTACGGGTACGCCTGCGAGATCTTCTTCGGGTGGTACAGCGGCAACAAATACGAGCGGTTCATGTTGCTGAACCGCATTCTGACCGGGCCGTACGCGTGGACCTACTGGCTGCTGCTGCTCTGCAACTTCCTGGTGCCCCAACTGCTCTGGATGAAGAAGCTGCGCCGGAACCTGGCGGTGCTGTTCACCGTGGCGATGTTCGTGAACGTCGGCATGTGGCTCGAACGCTTCGTCATCATCGTGACGAGCCTCCACCGCGACTTCCTCCCCTCGTCGTGGGACATGTACTACCCGACGCGGTGGGACTTCATGACGTTGTTCGGCACGATCGGCCTCTTCATCACGCTGATGTTCCTGTTCGTGCGTGTCCTGCCGATGATTTCCATCTTCGAGATGCGCACGTTGCTGCCAGAGGCCACGCCAAAGCAGCGATCTGAAGCCGCCAGGCAAGAAGGGGCGCACTGATGGCCCACCCGTCGCAGTCACCCACGCCGTACTACGGCCTGATGGCGGAGTTCGACTCCGCGCAGGCCCTGCTGGACGCCGCGCACCAGGTGCGCGAGGCCGGCTACACCAAAACCGACGCCTATTCGCCAATGCCCATTCACGGCGTGGCCGAGGCGCTCGGCATGAAGGAACGCAAGGTGGCGCCGTTTATCCTGGCCGGCGGCATCACCGGCGCGATCGCCGGCTACGGCCTGCAGTACTGGACGTCGGTCATCGCGTACCCCATGAACGTCGGCGGGCGGCCGTATCACTCGTGGGTCTCGTTCATCCCGCCGGCCTTCGAGGTCACCATCCTGTTCGCGGCGTTTGCCGCCGTGCTGTCGATGCTCGCGTTGAACGGGCTGCCGCAGCTGTATCACCCGGTCTTCAACGCCCCTCGCTTCGCACTGGCCAGTCAGGATCGGTTCTTTCTGGCCATCGAAGCCACCGACCCGCGATTTGACGCGGAAGGCACGCGGACGTTTCTGGCCGGACTTCAACCCCGTGAGGTGGTGGCCGTTGAGCACTAAGGGGAAGGGACGAAGGACCACAACGCGCCTGCTCGCCAGCGTGGCGCTGGCGGCGGCGGTGTCTGCCGGATGCCGGCAGGACATGCACGACGCGCCGCGGTACGACCCGCTCGAGGCCTCCGACCTCTTCCGTGACGGCAGCGCGGCGCGCCCGCTGATGGCCGGCACCGTCGCTCGCGGTCACCTGAACGACGACGCGCACCTGTACACCGGCAAGGGACCGGACGGAATCCCCGTCGCGACGTTTCCGTTCGCCATCTCGCGCGCGGACCTCGATCGCGGCGAAGAACGCTTCAACGTCTTCTGCGCGCCGTGCCACGGCCGCACGGGCGAGGGCAACGGCATGGTCGTGCAGCGCGGCTTCCGGCAGGCCCAGTCGATGCACATCGACCGGCTGCGATTCGCCCCGGTGGGATACTTCTACGACGTGATCACGAACGGCTTTGGCGTGATGCCCGACCACCGGTCGCAGATCCCGGTGGACGACCGGTGGAAGATCATCGCGTACGTGCGCGTGCTGCAACTCAGCCGTCAGGCGACGTCCGCCGACATGCCGGCGGACGCGCTCGACCAGTTGCGCCGGGGTGGAACGACGGCACCCGTGGAAATCAATCCCGTGGAGATCATTCGATGACAGGCGAGTTCAACGCAGCGGCGCTCCTGAAGGAGCGGCCGGTCGCCGACCTGCGCCGGCTCTCCAGCCGGGGGGTGCTGTTCGGCACGGTGGGCATCGCGGCCACAGTCGCGGGCTCCTTCCTGGAGGATCGGTCGCAGCTCCTGCAGTCGTACCTCATCGCCTACATGTTCTGGATCGGCATCTCGCTCGGCTCGCTGGTGCTGCTCATGGTGCAGTACCTCAGCGGCGGCGCCTGGGGCCTCGTGGCCCGGCGTGTCTTCGAGGCGGGCACACGCACCCTGCCGCTCATGGTCGTGCTCTTCCTGCCGATCGCGTTCAACCTGGAAACGCTCTACAAGTGGGCGCGTCCCGAGGCGGTCAACGACGTCATCATTCAGACGAAAGCCGCCTATCTCAACCCGGAGGGGTTCTACCTCCGCGCGGTCCTCTACTTCGCGATCTGGCTCGGCCTCTCCTTCTTCCTGAACCGGTGGTCGAAGGCGCAGGACGAGTCGGCGCCGCTGCCCCCCGGCCCGATGGATCGACGGTTCCGCGTGTTGTCGGGCCCCGGTCTGGTCCTGCACATCCTCGCGGTCACCTTCATGAGCGTCGACTGGGTCATGTCGATCGAGCCGCACTTCTACTCCACCATCTTCGGCGTCCTGACGCTGGGCGGGCAGGGGCTGACGACGCTGGCGTTCACGATTCTGGTGCTGCAGGGTCTCGCCAGCTCGCGGCCGATGTCGCAGGTGGCCAACGCCGAGCGGTTCCACGACTACGGCAAGCTGATGCTGGCGTTTGTCATGTTGTGGGCGTACTTCAACGTGTCGCAGTTGCTCATCATCTGGTCGGCGAACCTGCCGGAAGAAATTCCGTGGTACATCGAGCGGCTGCAGGGCCCCTGGGCGCCGTGGGCCGTCGTGGTGCTGGTCGGCCACTTCGTGCTGCCGTTCATGCTGCTGCTCTCGCGTGATTTGAAGCGTCACGGCCGCGTGTTGTCACGCGTGGCCTTCCTCGTGCTGGTCATGCGCGTCGTGGACCTCATCTGGACCATCGGGCCGGTGTTCCGGCACCACAGCACGGTCCATTGGCTCGACTTCGCCGTGGTGCTGGCGTTTGCCGCGCCGTGGCTGTTCGTCTTCTATCGCAACCTGGGCGGTCGCGCGCTGGTGCCCGCCCACGATCCGTATTTCAAGGATGCAGTCGCCCATGGCGGACACTAAACACGGACACGAAGGCCCGGCACGGACCGAGGGCGACGGGATCTCCTACAAGAGCCTGGGCTGGGCGCTGGTCATCCTGGCCGGCGTCACCCTGTTCTGTTATGCGCTCGTGTGGGGATTCTACGGCGTCATGGAGTCGCGCTCGGTGGCGAACGACCCGGGACGCAATCCGCTGGCCGGCGCGCCCGGTCAGCCGGCGATCGTGGACGGCCGCCTGGTGACCGAGACCATGGCGCCGCCGACGAGCCTGCTGGTGAACGAACCCGCGAATCTGAAGCGCTTCCGCGACGCGGAAGAGCGCCTGCTCACCACCTACGGCTGGGTGGACGAGAACGCCGGTACGGTACGCCTGCCGATCGAGCGCGCGAAGGATCTGGCGATCGAGCGCGGCCTGTTTCAGGCGCGCGAAGGACGATAATGCACACACGCCGACGACTCTCCACGATCTGCGCCACGGCCGCCCTGGCCGTGGCGGCCATGGTGTCTCCCGCCGCCCAGCGATCGATGCCGGGCTCGTCGTCGCCAGGCCAGCCGGCGCTGGCTCCCTTGCCGATCCTGAAGGAAGTCAGCATCGACCAGAAGCTCGACGAACTGGTGCCGTTGGACATCCCTTTCACCGACGAACGTGGGCGGGAGGTCACGCTCGCGACGTATTTCGGCGCGCGGCCGGTGGTGCTGGCGCTGGTGTACTACGAGTGCCCGATGCTCTGCACCCAGGTGCTCAACGGCCTGTTTTCGTCGATGGAGCCGGTCAAGATTGATGCCGGACGCGACTTCGACGTCGTGGTCGTCAGCTTCGATCCGGGCGAGACCCCGGCAATGGCGCTGGCCAAGCGGTCGGTCTACGTGAAGCACTACCAGCGTCCGACGGCCGAGACCGGCATTCACTTCCTGACGGGCCGCCAGGAGTCGATCGATCGGCTGGCCGACGCGGTGGGGTTCCGCTACGTGTACGACGAAGCGATCGACCAGTACGCGCACCCGGCGGCGGTCACCGTGCTGACGCCGCAGGGCAAGGTCTCCAAGTATCTCTACGGCGTCGAGTTCGCGCCACTCGACTTCCGACTCGCCGTGGTGTCGGCTGGCGAGGGTCGGATCGGCACGCTCATCGATCAGGCGCTGCTCTATTGCTTCGACTACGACCCGGCCATGGGCAAGTACAGCGTGGCCATCATGGCGTTGGTTCGCATTGGCTTCGTGCTGACGCTGGCCGGTCTCGGGGCGTTTGTCTTTGTTCACCTGCGGCGCGAACGCCGCCAGCGAAGCGCGGTCGCCTCCACTACAACGGGTACTCGGTAGATGTCGAGCGGTTTCCCCTTGTTCCCACAAGCCGCCTCGACGGTAGCGACCGAGGTTGACCTGCTGTACTTCTTCATCCTGGCGGTGTGTTCGTTCTTCGCCATCCTGGTGGCTGGCCTGGTGGTGTTTTTCGCCGTCAAGTACCGCCGGCGCCATGCCGACGAGGTCGGGCACGACATCCACGGCTCCATTGCGCTCGAGCTGCTGTGGACGGTGATCCCTTTCGTGCTGGCGATGGTCATGTTCCTCTGGGGCGCTGACTTGTACTTCCGCCTCGCGCGGCCGCCGTCAAACGCGATGGACATTTTCGTGGTGGGCAAGCAGTGGATGTGGAAGGTGCAGCATCCGGAAGGCGTCCGCGAGATCAACGAGCTCCACGTCCCGATCAACCGGCCGGTGCGGATCACGCTGGGTTCGGAAGACGTTCTGCACTCTTTCTTCATCCCCGCGTTCCGCGTGAAGATGGACGCGGTGCCGGGCAAACTCACCACCATGTGGTTCGAGGCCACCAAGCCGGGCACGTATCAGATTTTCTGCGCGGAGTACTGCGGCACGCAGCACTCCGGCATGATCGGCCACGTCATCGCGATGGAGCCGCACGACTACGAGGCGTGGCTGTCGGGCGGACGGTCCACCGGCACGGCCGTCGAGAACGGCGAGCGGCTGTTCACCGACCTGGCGTGCATCACGTGCCACAAGACGGACACATCCGGCCGGGGGCCCATCCTGCACGACGTGTTCGGCACGACGGTGCAACTGCAGGACGGCCGCCGAGTGGTGGCGGACGAAAACTACGTGCGCGAGTCGATCATGAACCCGCAGGCCAGGATCGTGCTCGGCTACCAGCCAATCATGCCGACATTCCAGGGCACGGTGAGTGAAGAAAACCTGCTGCAGCTCATCGCCTACATCAAGACGCTGAAGGCACCGGTCACCCCCGCGGCCTCCGGCCCGGCGGGCGGGCGGTAGGGCGCAAGGATCGTTATGAATCACGTTGGTGCACACGACTCACGCAGTTATCTGGACGCCCCCCATGGGATCGCGTCGTGGTTGCTGACCAGGGATCACAAACGCATTGCGATCCTCTACCTGATCTCGATCACGATCTTCTTCATGATCGGCGGTCTCTTCGCGGCGGCCATCCGCCTGGAACTGCTGACGCCGAAGGGCGACCTGCTCTCGGCCGACCTCTACAACAAGTTCTTCACGCTGCACGGCGTCGTGATGATCTTCTTCTTCCTGATCCCGTCGATCCCCGCCACGCTCGGCAACTTCCTGATTCCGATCATGTGCGGCGCCAGGGACCTGGCCTTCCCCAGGGTCAACCTGCTGAGCTGGTACCTGTATGTCGTCGGGGCCGCCTTCACGCTGGCGGTGATCATCCTCGGCGGCGTCGACACGGGCTGGACCTTCTACACGCCCTACAGCTCGATTGCCTCGAACACCAATGTGGTGCTGGCGGCGCTCGGCGTCTTCATCGCCGGCTTTTCGTCCATCCTCACCGGCTTCAACTTCATCGTCACCATCCACCGGATGCGGGCGCCGGGCCTCACGTGGTTCCGGATGCCGTTGTTCCTGTGGGCGCACTACGCGACGAGCCTGGTGATGATTCTGGGCACGCCGGTGGTCGCCATCACGATACTGCTCGTCGCGGCGGAACGCGTGCTTGGTTTCGCCATCTTCGACCCGCGAGCCGGCGGCGACCCGGTGCTCTTTCAGCACCTGTTCTGGTTTTATTCGCACCCGGCCGTCTACATCATGATCCTGCCGGGCATGGGCGTCATC
>JBCKZS010000075.1:0-9933 GCA_038918905.1 Vicinamibacterales bacterium | reverse complement strand
TCGACCGGGGCGTCGATCGTGAGGCGGTTGCCGGCGCGGACGACATCGATGCGCACGGTGCTGCCGATCGGCCTGGCCGCGATCAGTCGATAAAACGTGGTCGAGTCGGTGACCTCGGTGCCGTTGACGGCGACGATGAGGTCGAAGCGGCGGAAGCCCGCGCGGGTGGCGGGTGAGTTGCGGTAGAGATTGCCCACGAGCACGCCGGGCACGGTGGCCAGGCCGTTGCTGCGCGCTTCGTCGGCCGTGATGCCGCGCAGTTGCACGAGGCCGTTGATCGCGCCGCGCCGCACCTGCCCGAACTTGATGAAGTCGTCCATGACCGCGCGCGCCAGATTCGAGGGCACGGCGAAGCCGATGCCCTGGTACCCGCCGGTCTGCGTGAAGATCTGGGTGTTGATGCCGACCAGTTCTCCGCGCGCGTTCACGAGCGCGCCGCCGGAGTTGCCCGGATTGATCGCCGCGTCGGTCTGGATGAAGTCCACAAACGCCTGATCGCTGCGGGCCAGGGCCGAGACGATGCCCAGCGAGACCGACTGGTTGAACTGATAGGGATTGCCGATGGCCAGCACCCACTCGGCCACGCGAAGCCGGCTGGAATCCCCCCAGGGAAGCGGCGTCAGTCCCGTGGCGTCCACTTTGAGCAGCGCCAGATCGGTCGCCTCGTCGGTGCCGATCACCGTCGCGTCAACCTCGCGACCGCCTGGCAGCGTGACTTTGATCTCGCTGCGGACCGCGCCCCGATCGTCCCCGACCACGTGGTTGTTCGTCAGGATGTAGCCGTCGGTCGAGACGACGACCCCGGACCCCAGGCTCTGGGACGGCTGGATCAGCTCCCCGGCCGAGCGCCCGTAAAACAGCTCCATGAACGGGTCGCGCACCCGGACGAACTGGGTGGAGGAGATGTTGGCCGAGGCCTTGACGGCCTGTTCGGCGACCGCCGACAGGTCGGGCCACCCTGCAGTGGTCACCGGGCCGACAGCGCGTGCGGAGGCTGGCGCGTCCTGATCGGGCGCGGCCACGGTGGGTGATGTGAGCGACAACCGGCCCGCCAGCACCAGGCCGGCCGTGACGCCCAGTCCGAGGACGGCGCCAAGGGCCACGACTCGCTTCAGATGCTGCATGACGATTCACTCCCGGCGCGGCCAGACGTCATTCCACGTCGATGCGCCGTACTTGAGACGTGCCGGCCTTCGGAATAGTCACCGTGAGGATCCCCTCGGTGAGGTCCGCGGTAATGCCGTCGGCGTCGACCGGCGCGGCGAACCGGAAGGCGCGTGAAAAACGGCCCTGCGCCCGCTCGAACTGCTGGTACCGCTCGCACGGCGTCGGGTCGGGCCGCTGTCCGCTCACGGTCAGCGTGTCAGCCGCAAAGGCGATCTCCACGCCGGCGCGCCGCAGGCCCGGCAGTTCCACGGTGAGCAGGTACCGGTCGCTGACCTCGCAGAGGTCGGCCGCGGGGACCCACCCCGGCGACGTGCGGCCAAACAGGCTTTCGAGCCGCTCCTGCATCGCCATCAGATCGCGGACCGGATCGTAGGGCATGGAAGGATGCTACCAGAACTGGTAGAATCCTGAGTTTCCATGAGTTCTGTTCAAGCCTCACGTCTGAAGAAGGGCATGCTGATCAAGTTCGATGGCGCCCTGGTGCGCGTGCTCGAGCTGCAGCACATCACCCCCGGCAACCTGCGCGCGCACGTGCGGTCGCGGATGCGGGACATTCGCAACGGCCGGTTGGTGGACCACAAGTTCCGCGCCGATGACACCGTCGATCGCGCCATCCTCGACGAGCGGCAGATGCAGTATCTCTATCGCGAGGGGGACATGTTCGTCTTCATGGACATGGAGACGTACGAGCAGACCCACTTGTCGACCGAGGTGCTGGGCGATGCGGCCCCGTATCTGCTGCCTGAATCGGTCATCAGCGTCGAACTCCATGAGGAGTCGCCGGTCGGCATTCACCTGCCCCCGACGGTGGACCTGAAGGTCGTCGACACCTCGCCCGGCATCAAGGGCGCCACCGCGTCGGCCCAGGTCAAACCGGCGACGTGTGAAACAGGACTGGTCGTGACCGTGCCCTCCTTCGTCAATAATGACGACGTGATTCGGGTGAACACTGAGACAGGCGAGTACCTGTCGCGCGTCTGAGGCGCTGGCGGGAGATGGATCACACGCGTACGGCGCGCCCCGGCTGGCTCGAAGTCGTCACCGGCAGCATGTTCAGCGGCAAAAGCGAGGAGCTGATTCGGCGGCTGCGGCGCGCGCAGATCGCGAAGCAGCGCGTTCAGATCTTCAAGCCGGCGCTCGACAACCGGTTCGGCGAGGCCCACATCATCTCGCACAGCGACATGAAGATCTCGTCAGACAACGTCTCATCGTCGCGCGAGCTGCTGGCGCGGGTACGGCCGGACACGGAAGTGGTCGGCATTGACGAAGGGCAGTTCTTCGACGCCGAACTGCCGGCGGTGTGCAATACGCTGGCCGACCAGGGCAGACGAGTGATCGTCGCCGGCCTCGACCAGGACTACCTCGGCAAGCCGTTCGAACCGATGCCGCAGTTGCTCGCCATCGCCGAGTACATCACCAAGACGCTCGCGATCTGCATGGTGTGTGGCGACCCCGCCAATCACACGCAGCGCCTGGTGGCCTCCAAGGAACGCGTGCTCGTCGGCGCCGGCGACAGCTACGAAGCCCGCTGCCGGCACTGCTTCGACCCCAAGTTGGGACAGTGAAGATGCTGAGTTGGCTGAGGTGTCATCTCAGCCACCTCTGCCACCTCAGTCATCTCTGCCAGCTCATCACCTCACCATCGCCATCGGGTCGCCGAGCCAGGCCGGGGGGGTGAGCCAGATGAAGGCGAGGATGGCGATCGCCCACAGGTCGTAGGGGAGGGTGGCGCGGTCGTCGGTCCAGTAGAAGGCGCGCCAGAGCACGCCGGGCACGCCGCGCGGTTTCGGGTGCTGCCGGCCGGTCAGCTCGATGTAGGTGTAGTAGATGCGGCTGGCGACCGTGACGATCGACAATACGCCGATGACCCACAGGACGGCGGCCATCCGGTTCGAGAACGCGCCAATCATGAAGAGCACGATGCGCTCGGGCCGTTCCATGAACCCGACCTTGCACCGCTGCAACAGAGATTCCGCCCGCGCCCGCGTATAACTCGTCATCGTCGCAAACACCATGGCGATCGACGTGATGAGGACGTAGTCGGTGCGGCCGAGCGAAGCGTAGAGGCAGATGAGGCCGACCGACAGGGCCAGGTCCGAGAAGCGGTCGATGACCGAGTCCCAGAAGCCGCCGAACTTGGTGTCCGCCCCGGATTGGATGGCGACCTTGCCGTCGATAAAATCGAAGACGCTGGCGCCGACCATGATGAAGCCGGACGTCAGGAAATCGCCCATGGCCAGCCTCCATCCGGCCCAGATGCTGATGAGCACCCCGGTGAAGGTCAGCAGATTGGGATGGATCTTCAGCCGGATACAGGTGGTAATGATTACCCGGAGGGGGAAGTAGAACACGGCGCCGATCGCGCCTGTAAAGGTCACGGCGGATGGTAACTGATGGCCATTCACGAACTCAAGAGCCAGATTAGCCGGTTGCCCGAGCAGCCAGGGGTCTATCTCTTCCTCAATGAGGCCGGCGACACCCTGTATGTCGGCAAGGCGCGGGTGCTCCGCGACCGTGTTCGGTCCTACCTGGGGGCCCGGGGCGTCAGTCCCCGGATCGACGCCCTGCTGCGTGACGCGGTCCGGCTTGAGACGATCGTCACCGACTCGGTGGTCGAGGCGCTGGCGCTCGAAAACCACCTGATCAAGCAGCGGAATCCCCGGTTCAACATTCTGCTGCGCGACGACAAGACGTACCCGTATCTGCAGTTGACGACCAACGAACCCGCGCCGCGGATCCTGGTCGCGCGGCGGGTCGCGCGTGACGGCACGGTCTACGCGGGACCGTTCATGCCCGCCTCGCTGGCGCGGCAGACGATGGCCTTGACGCATCGATTGTTCGGCATCCGGTCGTGCAACGAGGTGATCGACGGCCGGCGCGACCGCCCGTGCCTCGAGTACGACATCAAGCGCTGCCTGGCGCCGTGCGTGGCGTCGGTGTGCACGCTCGAGACCTACCAGCAGGCGGTCGGCCAGGCGCGGCTGCTGCTGGAAGGGCGTCAGGGCGAACTGGTCGAGCAGTTGCGTCACGAGATGGTCGACGCCGCGCTGGAGGAACGCTTCGAACGCGCCGCCACCGTGCGTGACGCAATTCGCACGCTCGAGACCCTCCGCGACCGGCAGCAGAAGATGGCGACGCCCGCTCTGGGCGACCGCGACGCCGTGGCGGTCAAAGTGGGCCCGGCCGGCGCCGTGGTGCAGGTGTTCCAGATGCGCCGCGGCCGGGTGGTGGACCGGATTGAGCTCGTCGCTGATTTGCCAGCGGCCGGGGACCCGCAGCGTCAAATCAGCTACGAGCTCATTTCGGCGGAATTCCTCGAAGCCGCGCTCCAGCAGTTCTACGCGGAGCACCAGCCGGCGCCAGAGATCTCGGTGTCGGAGCCCCTGTCCGCGGAGGTCACCGAGCCGATCGAGGCGTGGCTGACGGAGCGGGCGGGCCGGCGCGTCCGTGTGACCACGCCGCAACGGGGCGACAAACGGGGGTTGCTCGACCTGGCGCTGCGCAACGCGGCGCTCAGCTACGACACCCACTTCGGCGAGGCCAGCGTCGGCGCGTTTGACGCCCTCGACACGCTGCGCGTCGTGCTCGGCCTGCCCGCGCTGCCGCGGCGCATCGAGTGTTTTGATATCTCCACGCTGCAGGGCACCCACACGGTTGCCTCGATGGTGGTGTGTCTGGAAGGCCGGATGCGGCGTGGGGAGTATCGCAAGTTCACGATCCGAGCCGCCACACCCGGGCCCGATGACTTCGCGGCGATGGAGGAAGTGGTGCGGCGCCGCTACCAGAAAGTGCTCGAACACGGCGGGCCGTTCCCGGACTTGATTCTCATCGACGGGGGCAAAGGGCAACTCACGGCCGCGTATGCCGCCCTCCGCCAGTTGGGCCTGGAGCAGTTGGTGGCCGTCGGTCTGGCCAAGCAGGAGGAACTGTTGTTCCGGCGCGACCGGATGGAGGGCATCGCCCTGCCGCACGAGACACCGGCCTTGCGCCTGGTGCAGCGCATCCGCGACGAGGCCCATCGGTTCGCCGTGACGTTCCACCGGAAGGCACGCACGAAAGGCACCCTGCGTTCGGGCCTCGACGACGTGCCGGGCATCGGTCCGCGCCGCCGCAAGCAACTGCTGACGACCTTCGGGTCGCTGGCCGGCGTGCGCCGGGCCAGCCGCGAAGACCTCGCGCGGGTCGTCGGCCACAAGGCCGCGCAAGCGGTCCTCGACCATTTCGCGGAAGTGTAGGAGGGCGGACTCCAGTCCCGCCGAGCCGCCGGGTCTGAAGACCCGGCCTCCTGAACGCACGCCGCACGTCGCACGCCGCACGCCGCGGGGCCGCACGCCCCGTGATATCTTGCCTTGGTTGTCGCTCGACTTCGTCATCCCCGCGTTCATCATCCTCGTGGCGTCCCTGTCGTTTCATGAAGCGGCGCACGCGTGGGCGGCGGATCGGCTGGGCGATCCGACGGCACGGCTGTTGGGTCGGCTCACGCTGAATCCGCTGGCGCACATTGACTGGATCGGCACGGTGCTGTTTCCGCTGGTGGGCATGATGTCGGGGTTGCCGCTCATCGGCTGGGCGAAGCCGGTGCCGGTGGACATGCGGCGGCTGCGGGCGCCCCGCCGCGACTTCGCGATCATTGCGGTGGCTGGGCCGGTGAGCAACCTCGTGCTGGCGCTGGGCGCGGCGGTGCTGCTCCGGCTGCAGGGCGGCCTCGTGCCTGAGACGGGCGTGCCGATGCTGACCAGTCTGTTGTATCTGGCGGTGTTCATGAACGTGTTGCTGGCGGTGTTCAACCTGCTGCCGGTGCCGCCGCTGGACGGCGGCAATGTGATCGCGGGCCTCGTGCCCGAGTCGGTGGCGCACCTGATCGATCGGATGCGGCCGTTTGGGTTTCTGGTGTTGTATGCGCTCCTGCTGCTGGGCGTGCTGGACTTGATTGTGCGCCCGATTCGACAGGCGCTGGGATCGTGGCTGTTGTGATGACCAAACCTCGCGTCGTCTCGGGAATGCGCCCCACCGGGCGCCTCCATCTGGGCCATCTGGTGGGCGCCCTGCAGAACTGGGAACGGTTGCAGCACGTCTACGATTGCTTCTATTTCGTGGCGGACTGGCATGCGCTGACGAGCGACTACGCCTCGACGGAACAGATCACCGCGCACGCGCTCGACAACGCGGCCGACTGGCTCGGGGCCGGAGTCGACCCCGAGCGCAGTACGTTGTTCATCCAGTCGCTGGTGCCGGAACACGCGGAGTTGTACCTGCTGCTGCAGATGGTCACGCCCATTCCGTGGCTCGAGCGCGTACCGACCTACAAAGAACAGATCGAACAGCTCGCCGAGAAGGACCTGTCGAGCCTGGGGTTCCTCGGGTATCCGCTGCTGCAGACCGCGGACGTCATCATCTACAACGCGCACTACGTCCCGGTCGGCGAGGATCAGGTGCCGCATCTGGAACTGTCGCGCGAGGTGGTCCGGCGGTTCCACAATTTCTACGGCGACGTGTTTGTCGAGCCGCAGGCGTTGTTGACCCCCACGCCTCGCCTGCCGGGCCTCGACAACCGCAAGATGAGCAAGAGCTACGCGAACACGATCGATCTCGCCGATTCGGCTGACGACGTCGTCAAGAAGATCCGGCAGATGTACACCGATCCGAAGCGCGTGCGTGCCGACATTCCCGGCACGGTCGAGGGGAACCCGGTGTTCATCTACCACGACGCGTTTAATCCCAATCGCGACGAGGTCGACGACCTCAAGGCCCGCTACCGCGCCGGCACCGTCGGTGATGTCGAGGTCAAGACGAGGCTGGCGGCGGCGGTCAACACGATGCTCGAACCGATCCGCGAGCGCCGCGCGGCGGCGCTCGCGCGGCCGGGATATCTGCGCGACGTGCTGGTCGAGGGATCGCGCCGCGCGCGTGTGGTGGCGCGGGAGACGATGGCCCGGGTGCGGGCGGCGGTGAAGCTTGAGTACTAAGTCGTTCACCACGGCGGACGCGCCGGCCGACTTCGAGTCGGTCCTGCTCGCGTATCCGGTGCGGCTGCAGCAGTTCGAGGGGCCGCTCGACCTGCTGCTGCACCTCATCCGGAAACACCAGCTCGACATCTACGACATCCCGATGGCGCTGGTGACGCGCCAGTACCTCGACTACCTCGAGGTGATGCAGGACCTGGACCTCGACGTCGCGGGCGAGTTCCTGGTGATGGCGGCGACGCTGATTCACATCAAGTCGCGGACGCTGCTGCCGCGCCCCGACCCGACGCAGGAGGATCCCGAGGAGGATCCCCGCGAGGCGCTGGTGCGCCGGTTGCTCGAACACCAGAAGTTCAAGGCCGCCGCCGAACTGCTCCACGATCGTGAGATTCAGCGCAGCGCGCAGTGGGGCCGGCCCGATGGCCGCGTGGCCGAGGTGGTGGGTGAGGCCCCCGAACCCGAGGTGGAGGTCGATTTGTTCAGCCTCATGGCGGCGTTCCGCCAGGTGCTGGAACGCGCGCGCCAGCGGCCCGAGGTGATTCTTCCCGCCGAGTATATTTCGATCGAAAGCCGCATCGCGTGGTTGTTGGCGCGGCTCTCGGAAACCGAGGCCTGCGGCTTCGAGGAACTCTTCGCCGACGTCCAGACCAGGGGCGGCATTGTGGTCACGTTCCTGGCGCTGCTCGAGATGATTCGCCTGAAGATGGTGCGCGTCTATCAGCAGGACAATTTCGGGCCGATTCGCGTGTACAAACGCGAGCGGCCGCAGGGCGCGGCCGCTTTTCACGCGTGAGGCTGCGTGATCATGTCCGAACTGAAGTCGATTGTTGAAGCGCTGATTTTTGCGTCACCCGAGCCGGTGACCCTCAAGGCGCTGGGCAAGCTGCTCGAGACCGAGCCGAGGGAAGAGATTGAAGCCGCCATCGGCGCGCTGAAGCAGGACTACGACCGCCCGGGCGGATTGCAGTTGGTCGAAGTCGCCGGCGGTTTTCAGATCGTCACGCGGCCCGAACTGCACGAGTGGGTGCGCCGGCTGTTCCGCGAACGCACGACGCAGAAACTGTCGGTGGCCGCGCTCGAGACTCTGGCGGTGATCGCCTATCGCCAGCCCGTCACCGCGCCGGAGATCGCCGAGATTCGTGGCGTGAACACCGCCGGTGTCCTGGGGACGCTCGTCGATCGGAAGATGGTGAGGATCGTCGGACGGAAAGCCGTGGTGGGCCGGCCCTTCATGTACGGCACCACGCGCGACTTCCTCGAGCGATTCGGCTTGAACGATCTCTCCGACCTGCCGAAGGTCGAGGACCTGTCGGACCTGCTCGGCTTTGATCTGCCAGCCGGCGTCGGGGAAGCCGAGCCGCAATCGGTGTTACCGTTCGATCCGGTGGCAGACGCGCCGGCGGCCGAGGGCGAGGCGCCTGACGAGATCGTGCCGGCGACCCCCGACCTGCCGATCCCCGCGGACGCGGACGCGTTGGCACCGGAACCCGCGGAAGAAGACGAGGAGGTCCCTCCTGGTGAATCGATCCACTAAGCGCAAACCGGCGGCGCCCAGGCGGCTGGGGCTTCCACCCCGCCCACGCGGCACCGCGGAGGCCGCGCCCGGCGGCGGCACCGCGTCGCGTGGCATCCGTCTGCAGAAAATTCTCTCGCACGCGGGCGTGTCGTCCCGCCGCGTGGCCGAAGAACTGATTCAGCAGGGACGCGTCGACGTCAACGGACAACCGGCCACTGAACTCGGCACCAGGGCGGACCCCGATCGCGATGACATCCGCGTGGACGGACGCCGGCTCAAGCTCACGGGCGACCGCAGGTATTTCCTGATGTACAAGCCCAGGGGCGTCGTCAGCACCCGATCGGATCCACAGAACCGCACGACTGTCATCGAAGTGCTCGCGAAGGCGGGCGTGCGCGGGTATTTTTATCCGGTCGGCCGCCTCGACTACGACTCCGAAGGGCTCCTGATCCTCACCAACGATGGCGCGTTTGCCGAGCGGGTCGCCCATCCGAAACACGAACTCGAGCGCGCGTACGAAGTGCGCGTGACGGGCATTCCCGACGCGCGCGACCTCGAGCGCCTCTCACGCGGCATCGTCATCGAAGGGCGCCGCACGTTGCCGGCCCACGTGCGGGTGATTCGCACGTATTCCGACAAGAAGGAACCGCAGTCGCTCCTCGAGATCGTGATCCGCGAAGGCCGGAACCGGCAGGTGCGCCGCATGTGTGAAGGCACCGGTCACCACGTGATGGAGCTGCGCCGCACCCGGATCGGGCCCATCACCGATCGCCGCATCAAGCCGGGGCAGGTGCGGGAACTGACGCCCGCCGAGCGGCAGGCCATTCTCAAGACGTAGCGCGAATCAACGCACACAGAGAGGCACAGAGACGCGGCGGCACGGGGCCCTTTTCACATGGAGATTTGGAGATCTGGAGAAGAATCTTATGTGGCCGGCCACATAAGATGGTGTACACGCATGTGGTCAATCGCGGCGGTTTGGGCGTGCGGAGCCCGGCGGATCGGCTGTGAATCGTCTGGTGTTACGGAGCGAAGCCGTTCGGCGTTCTGCGGCGGAATTCCGCAGGGTTTCCCGGCGGTTCCTCCGCTGGGCGTTCTGTGCTAAGATTCGCGCGTTCAACACGTTCCGGCAGTTCCTGAGTCGCGCGCCTGGGGGTCTTATGCAGCGAGATTTCGCAGGAATATGGCCGGGTGTTGCAGGTTAATACTTGTTTGTTAGGCCGCTGAAACGAGGGACTATTCCATGCCGCAATACTGGGTCGCATCGGCCTAACCTCCGCTTGCAGC
>JBCKZS010000074.1:0-10016 GCA_038918905.1 Vicinamibacterales bacterium | reverse complement strand
TCTTTTGCGACGCTCACAGACACCGACATTGAGCCGAATCATCGCCCTGCTGCGCGGCACCGCGCGATAAGGCACGGCCCTCCATCCTCCAGGAGGCGCGTCAGTACACGCCTTCCGTGACCGACGTCTGCAGCTTCGAAAACGGCCGGACGTTGCGAACGCCATCCCAGGGGTACGTGTCGCACGGAGGTTCGCGCTCGGCTTCGTCGCGCTCGAGGAAGCGCGGGATGAAGAACTCCTTCGTCAGTGTCGTGAGACGCACGCGGCCGGTGTGGCCGTAGGGGACCACGCTGAAGGGATTGTCGGGATCGACGACCTCGAGCACCGCGCGCGGAATCGGCGGGTAGTAGATGATCGCGTAGTTGTCCTTGAGGTCGAAGGGCTTGTGCCCGGCGAGGCCCATCAACGTGTTGCCGTACGTCGGCGCGAAGAAGATGCCGTCGAGCACCTCCTCGTGGACCCAGCGGTGAAATTGCGGCGTCATCTCGGTGCCGCCGCAGAAGATGCCGGTGATGCCCGCCTTCCTGAGCGAGATCTTCTCGGCCAGCGCCTCCAGCAGCTTCGGCGTGATGAACAGGCACTTGATGGTGTCGTGCGCTTTGAGCAGCGTCAGCGCCTGATCGATGACGTGGCGTTTGTAGGCCTCGACCTGATCCATCTGGCGCGCCTTGACGAGTTTGATGACCCAGCGCGGGTCGAGATCGAGGCAGAACGAGATGCCGCCCCGGTGCTGGGCCAGATGTTCGACCGCCAGTCGCAGCCGGCGCGGGCCGGACGGCCCGACCATCAGCCAATCGCTGCCCCTGGGGAAAAATTCGTCAGGCAACGTGTCGCTGAACATCTCGTAGTCGATGCGGAAGTCGTCGATCGTGACGCGGGACTTGGGCACACCGGTCGACCCGCCCGTCTCGAACGTGTAGATCGGCTTGTTGGCATACGCCCTGGGCACCCAGCGGCGCACGGGCCCGCCACGGAGCCATTCATCCTGAAAAAACCCGAAACGGTCCAGGTCCTCGTAGGTCCGAATCTCCTTGCGGGGATCCCAGTCGAGCTTCGACGCAAAGTCGAGCCAGAACGGGGTGCCCGTCTCCGGATTGAAGTGCCAGTGCACGATTTCCCGTACGTGCGCGTCAAGCGCGTCCTTGATCTGGGGCTGCACGGGGAAAGCCTACCATCGAGTCTTCCCCGCGCGGAATCCCAACAGACCCGGGTAGAATTCCTTGATGGTCCACATCCCCCTGATTCGCCGCGGCCGGAGCTACCGCAGCCTCGATGTCGCGCGCATGGCGCACCACGCCACCCGGGAACCCTTCGCCGAGATCAGCCAGGCGAACGTGGGGCTCATCCGTCGCGACCTGCTTGAGCAGGACGCCATGCGGGCCTCATTGATGGCCATCCCGGTCGCGCGGCTGATGGAGATGACCAGACAAGCGGCGCAGCACTTCGTGCACGACACGTTGCCCCTGGGCGACACGGTGCAGACGCCCGACGACTACGTACGCCAGCTCTCCGCCACGACCGGCATGCCGCATGTGATGGTGCGCCGCAACATGCAGCGCATCGTGTCGGTGATGGAGAACGTGCCAGAAATTCTGCGGGGACTGACGCGCGGCCTCGACCTCGGCATTCTGGACCGCGGGTTCGGCGAGGTGAACGGCCAGGCCCTCAGCTTCTTTCCGAAGGCCAGGGCGCTGGGCGTGGTTCTGCCGAGCAACTCACCCGGCGTGCACGGCCTGTGGATTCCTGCGATTTCCATGAAGATGCCGCTGGTGCTGCGGCCGGGCGGCACCGAACCGTGGACGCCGTTCCGGGTCGTTCAGGCGTTGATGAAGGCCGGCGTACCTGGTGACGCGTTCAACTACTTTCCGAGCGACCACGCCGGCGCCGGCGAGATCGTCCGGCAGACGGGCCGCAGCATGTTCTTCGGCGATGTCAGCGCGGTGGGTTCGGTGGCGGGAGATCCGCGCGTCGAGCTGCACGGTCCGGGGTACAGCAAACTCGTGTTCGGCACGGATCTGGCGCCGCAGTGGCGCGACCACCTGGACGTGATCGCGGCGTCCGTCGCCGAGAACGGCGGCCGATCCTGTGTCAACGCGTCCGGCGTCTGGACGCCCGCCCACGGCCGCGAACTCGCCGAGGCGCTGGCCGAACGGCTCGTGAAGATCGAACCACTCGCGGCCGACGATCCCGGCGCCGAGATCGCGCCCTTCGTCGACGCCCGCATCGCCGATCGCCTCTCGCAGCAGATCGACGCGGCGCTCGACGCCGCGGGCGCCGAGGATGTGACGATGAAGGTCCGGAAGGGTCCGCGCCGCGTTCAGGCCCACGGCGGCACGTTCCTGCTTCCGACAGTCATCCACTGTTCCTCATCCGATCACCCACTTGCGAATCGCGAGTTCCTGTTTCCCTTCGTGTCGGTCGTGGACGTCACCGCGGAACAGATGGAAACGATGCCGGAGTGTCTGGGGTCGACGCTGGCCGCGACCGCCCTCACCAACGATCGGGTGCTGATCGACCGTTTGATCGAATCCGACCTCATCGGCCGCCTGAACCTCGGGCCGCTGCAGACCAATCGCATCGCCTGGGATCAGCCGCACGAAGGCAACCTCTTCGAGCACCTCTACGGGCGCAGGGCGTTTCAAAGGGTCGGATGAAAGTGCTCTGGTGTCAGCAGGAGCACGGATGAGGCTCCTGTACCTGACCGCCGGTGCCGCGGAGATGTATTGCGGCAGTTGTCTGCGCGACAACGCGCTGGCAGCGGCCCTGATGGCGCGTGGCCACGACGTCGTCCTCATGCCCATCTATACGCCGACGACGACCGACGAGAAGAACGTCAGCACGGCGCGGGTGTTTTTCGGCGGCATCAGTGTGTATCTCGAGCAGAACGTGCCGTTGTTCCGGCACACGCCTGAGTTCCTGGATCGCCTGTGGGACTTGCCGGCGGTCCTGAAGCTGGCGTCGAAGAAGCAGATCAAGGTCGACCCCGCGTTCCTGGGCGGGATGACGGTGTCGATGCTCAAGGGCAGCGACGGCTTTCAGCGCAAGGAAGTGGACAAGATGGTGCGCTGGTTGACGCACGAAGCGCGCTTCGACGCGGTGAGCCTGCCGTTTGCGCTGCTGATCGGGCTCGCGAAGCCGCTCAAGGACGCGCTCGGGTGTCCCATCGTGTGCACGCTGCAGGGCGAGGACCTGTTTCTGGACCAACTGCACGAACCGTGGCGGTCGGAGGCGCGCGCGCTGATCCGGCGCGCGGTGCCGCACGTCGATCGGTTCATCGCCGTGAGCGAGTACTACGCGCGGTTCATGAAGGACTACTTAGGCATCCCGGCGGACCGGATCTCGGTTGTGCCAATCGGGATTCGCCTCGACGGTCACGAGGCTCGGCCCGTCCGCACCGCGCCGCCCTACACGGTCGGCTATTTCGCGCGCCTGGCGCCGGAGAAGGGCCTGCACGTGTTGTGTGATGCCTACCGGCTCCTGCGGAAGCGTGATAACGTCCCTGACACGCGGCTGGTCGCGGCCGGGTACATCCTCGACGAACATCGCGACTATCTGACGGCGTGTCAGACCCGCATGCGGGATTGGGGATTGGGCGACCACTTCACCTACGCCGGCGCCCCAGACCGCGAGGGCAAAATCGCGTTGCTCCATTCATTCGACGTGTTCTGCGTGCCGACGACGTATGCCGATCCCAAGGGATTGTTTCTCCTCGAGGCGATGGCCAACGGGTTGCCGGTCGTGCAGCCGAAACACGGGGCGTTTCCGGAGATCATCCGCCGCGTCGGCGACGCGGGCGTGCTGGTGCCGCCCGAAGATCCGGAGTCGCTGGCTGACGCGCTCTACGGGCTGCTGATCGATCGCGGCACAGCCGCAGCTATCGGCACGGCGGCCGCGGCGGGTGTCCGCGCGCACTATACGGTTGAACACATGGCCATCGCGGCCGAGCGGGTCTATCAGGAGGTCATCCCCTAGTGCTTGTCGCCGCTCAATTGTCGAAACACTACGACACAGCCAGAGGACCGGTGCCGATCGTGGACGACCTGTCGCTGGAGGTGGCCCGCGGCGAATCGGTCGCCATCATGGGACCGTCCGGCTGTGGCAAGAGCACACTGCTCTACATGCTCGGCGCGCTCGAACGTCCCTCATCGGGCACGGTGACACTCGACGGGCGCAACCCCTACGCCCTTGACGACGCGGCCCAGTCGGCGTTCCGCAACACCCACGTCGGGTTTGTGTTTCAGGATCACCTGTTGCTGCCGCAACTGTCGGCGCTCGACAACGTGCTGGTGCCGACGCTCGTCACCGCGTCGCCCCGGCCCGGCGCGGCGGCGGACCGGGCGCGGATGCTGTTGGATCAGATGGGCCTGGCCAGCCGTCTCGATCATCGCCCCGGCGAGTTGTCGGGTGGCGAACGTCAGCGCGTGGCGGTCGCCCGCGCGCTCATTCAGCAACCGTCGCTGCTGCTCTGTGATGAACCCACGGGTAATCTGGATCGCGCGTCGGCGGATGCCATCGCCGGCCTGCTGGTCTCGTTGCAGGGCACCCACGACACGATGCTCGTGATCGTGACGCACAGCCCCACACTTGCGGCGCGGTTCTCGCGGCGCTATGCACTGACCGATCGCCGGCTTGTGAGCGCATGACGTTCGGCCATCTCGCGCTCAGGGGGCTCAGCTACCACCGCCGCACACACCTGGCGGTGATCTTCGGCGTAGCCAGCGCGGTCGCCGTGCTTGCGGGCGCCCTTCTGGTGGGCACGTCCGTGCGCGCCAGCCTTTCGGGGCTGGTCGCCGCCCGCCTCGGTCACACCGACGTCGTCATCACCGCGGAACACCCGTTCACCGAGGCGCTGACTGAACGACTGCTGGATCAACCCGGCGTTGCAGAGGCGTTTCGCGGGGCGGCGCCGGTGTTTGCACTCGAAGGTGTGGCGACGCACCAGCCCAGCGGTCGCCGCGCGGGCAACGTCAGCGTGTACGGCGTGGACCGTCGTTTCTTCGACTTCCACGGCGTGACGGCCGACGCGCCGACGGGTGGCGACGTCTGGCTCAGTCCCGGCCTCGCGGAAGAATTCGGCGCGGCGACCGACGACGCCCTGGTGGTGCGAGTGGCGCGGCCCACCGACATCCCGCTCGACTCGTTGCACGGACGGAAGGAAGAGGTGGGACGCGCGATGCGACTGCGCGTCCTGGGCCCGCTGCCGCGCGAGGCGATGGGCGAGTTCTCGTTGTCGCCCAGTCAGGGCCCCGTCCGCGCCGTGTTCATGGCGCTGCCGCGCCTGCAGCGCGATCTCGGGCAAACAGGCCGGGTGAACGCGCTCCTGCTGGCGCGTGCCGGCGGCGATGTCGACGTCACGCGCGCGCTCGACGCGTCGCTCGACGCCGATGATCTCGGCCTGCGCGTCGAACCGCTTGCCGATGGCAGCCTGCTTGTGGAAACCGCCAGCGGACTGATTCCCGACTCGCTGGCCGCGGCGATCACGGGCATCGGGCTGCGACGCTCGCTTGAGACCACCGAAGTGCTCACGTGGCTCGCCAACCGCATGACGACGGGCGGACGATCGGTGCCGTATTCGCTGGTCGCCGGCGTGGGACCTGCCGCGGTTGGTGACACGGCGCTGGCGTCGATGCTGGAGGACACGGGCGCCGGTGATCCGCCTGTCGTGCTCAACGACTGGGCCGCGCGCGATCTTGGCGTCAGCGTCGGCAGTCCGCTTGAGCTTGAGTATTACCGCTGGGCTGACGCCGGCCGTCTCGTCTCCGAGCGCGCGGCCTTCCGCGTCTCGGGCATCGTCCCGATCGCGGGAATTGCGGCGGACCGGCGACTGGCCCCGGCGTATCCGGGGATCACCGATGCCGACAGCCTCGGTGATTGGGATCCGCCCTTTCCCATCGATCTGAGTCTTGTGCGACCGATCGACGAAGACTACTGGGATCGGTATCGGGCGACCGCCAAGGCGTTCGTCCCGATTGCCGTCGCGCGGGAACTGTGGCGCACCCGCCATGGCTCGGTGAGTTCGCTCAGGCTCCGTCCCAGCAGTCCCTCGTCGCCCGGCGAACTGGCGACTGAGGCGGCCGCGGTGAGTCAGGCAGCCGTGCGCGCGGTCGGGAGTGCGCGTGGCGGCCTGACCGTCGTGGACGTGCGGGCGCGGAACCTCGGCGCGTCGGCTGGCGCCACCGACTTCGGCGCGTACTTCTCGTACTTCAGCTTCTTCCTCGTGGTGTCGGCGCTGCTGCTGACGGCGCTGTTCTTCCGCCTCGGGATCGAGCAGCGACTGCGCGAGATCGGCGTGCTGCGCGCAACCGGGTTCAGCGTGCGGGCGATTCAGCGTCTGTTCCTGCTCGAAGGCCTTGTCGTGTCGGTGACCGGCGCGCTCGCGGGCGCGGGGCTCGCCGTCGCGTGGGCCGCGCTCATGATGTACGGCTTGCGCACGTGGTGGGTGGGTGCCGTGGGGACCACGGCACTGACGCTGCACGTCGATCCCCTCACGCTCGTCATCGGTGCCGTGAGCGGCGTGGCCGCGTCGCTCGTGTGCATCAGCCTGACGGTGCGCGCCATCCGCCGGCAATCACCGCGCCAGCTCCTGACCGGCACCACCGCGGACCCGTCGTCTTCACTCGTGCGTGGGGCGTCGCGTCGTGCGTGGACGAGCGTGGCGACCGGCGTGGCTGCGGTGGCGCTGACGACGGCGACGCTCGCGCAAGTGGTTCCGGCGGCCGCGGGATTCTTCGGTGCGGGCGCGCTCGTCCTCGTGAGCGGCCTCTCGACACTCGCCTGGTGGTTGCGTCGCCGTGATGCCGGTGTGCTCGGTGGGTCCGGCCTGATGGCGGTGTCGCGCTTCGGATGGCGGAATGCCGGCTGGCGTCCGGGCCGCAGCCTGACCTCCGCGGGACTCGTGGCCGTCGCGTCGTTCCTGCTGGTGTCGGTGGACGCGTTTCGCAAAGACACCCACGACGCCGGCGATCCGCGGGGGGGCACCGGGGGATTCTCGCTCATCGCCGAATCGGTGCTGCCACTCGTCCAAGATCCGGCGGATTTGAGAGGCCGTGACGCCCTCGGCCTCCAGTTCGACGCGGACGATCCGCTCCTCGCGGACGTCTCAATCATCGGCGCGCGCTTGCGGCCGGGCGACGATGCGAGTTGTCTGAATTTGTATCAGCCCAAACACCCGCGCGTGTTGGGCGTGTCCGATCGGCTGATCGACGCAGGGCGGTTCCGGTTTGCGGCGAGTACCGCGTCGACCGATGCCGAACGCGCCAATCCCTGGCAACTCCTGCGCCAGACCCTCGCCGACGGCGTCATCCCCGCCATCGTCGATGCCACGTCGCTGCAGTACGTGTTGCACGCGGCGGTGGGTGACGAAATGGTCATTGATGCCGACACCGGGCGGCCGATTCGGCTGCTCGTCGTTGGCTCGCTGGCCGACAGCGTGCTGCAGGGAGAAATTCTCATCGCCGAGTCGTCGTTCCAGCAGGTGTTTCCCGAGGCGGCCGGGTATCGGGTGCTGCTGATCGGGATTCCCGCGGGTGCCCAGGGGCGCCTCGACGATCTGGCGGCGGCGATCGAGGCGCGGCTGGAGCCGTACGGGGTCGATGTGCAGTCGACGATGAGGAAGCTTGAGGCGTACCACCGCGTCGAGAACACGTACCTGTCGACGTTTCAGACGCTCGGGGGACTCGGGCTTGTGCTGGGCACGATTGGTCTGGCGGCGGTGACGGCGCGCAATGTGCTGGAGCGGCGTCGTGAACTCGCGCTGCTGGCGGCGTCCGGGTATCGGTTGCGCGATTTGTCGACGCTGGTCGTGGCCGAGAATCTCGCGCTGGTGACCGCGGGATTGGTCGTCGGCGTGGTGGCGGCGCTGGTGTCGATCGCGCCGGTGCTCGTCGAGCGCGGCGGTCGTCCGCCGGGGTTGTCGATGGTGTGGCTGGCGGCGGTGGCGTGTTCGGGCGTGGTGGCGGCGCTCGTGGCCACCCGCGCGGTGCGACGCCTGCCGCTCGTGGCGTCGCTTCGGAGCGAGTAGACACCGGCGGCGGTGTGCAGGGTGTGGGCTTCAGCGTCAGGCTTCAGCCGCGGCGGCTCGCGATCGCCCGCCGCCATAGGCTGCAAGCCGTGTCAGGCACCGGCCTTCAGCGGACCCCGGCCGCGTCGGCTGGGTGCAGGCTGAGGTACTCGCGCACCTCCAACTGCATCCGATCGATTTCTGCCAGAAACCCGGACACCGACAGGCGAAAGTTGGCGGGATTGGCCTCGACGACTCGGAGATGCGCCACCTGTTCCTGGAAGTGTCGGATTCGGGCAAGCATCGTGTGTAGCGGCCAGCGTGTCGACAAGGCCGCGGCCGGCGCCGTCAGCGTCGCCGTCGCCCGCGCGCCTTCGACCCGCACCAACGCCTGAATCTTCCCGGCACGCACGGCCACCCCCGCGAACCGCCCGAGCCGCTCCAGACTGGCGGCCTCATACGGTTCGATCACCCCGGCCGAGGTCGCCACGGCCTGCCACGCCGGCGTGAACCCTTCGGCGTCGCCGGCCACCTCGCGCAGGACCGGCGAGATCCCGCGGTGACACGCGCCGCACTACCTGTAGAGGACCGTCGCCTCGACTGCTCCGGTGCACCCGAGCACGAGAGCACCGTTATCGCACTTCGACCTGGACGTTGACGACACCCTGGCGGGGATCGGCGGTGACGTTGAGGCCCCTGGTCGCAGACGCCCGCGGGTTGGCAGCGGTGCTCGCGCCCAGCGCGACCAGGAGGACGAGGAGCGAGCGAGCGGTCCACGATCGCGGCACGACGCCAGAGCATGTCACACCCGACAACGGGAAGCGACCAGGCGCCGGTGCTCGGGTGCTCCAAGTGCTCCGGTGCACCCGAGCACGAGAGCACGAGAGCACGAGAGCACCTACTTGTTCATCATCGCGTCCACATCGATTCCAAGCTTCATCGCGATGCGGCGGCCGTAGTCGGCGTCGGCGCGGTAGAAGTGGCAGACCATCAGCCGCTGGACGTCCTTGCGCGCCTGGCCCAGGCCACCCGCGATGCGCGACGTCAGCCGATCGCGGTGCGCCTCGTCAAACAGCGCGTAGAGGTGGCCCACCTGCGTGTAGTTGTCTTCCTGCGTCGAGTCGAAGCGGTCGACGATCGTCTGACCGAGTTCCCATACCGGGTCCTTGTACGCCGGGTCCGGCATCGGCGCGCCCGGCACGGTGTTCGGCCAGTAGTTGGCCGCGCTGCCGTAGTTGGCCGCCGTGGCGCCCTGACCGTCGCGCTCGTAGTTCATCACCGGGCACTTCGGCTTGTTGACGGGAATCTGGTGGTGATTCACGCCGAGGCGATGGAGGTGCGTGTCGGCGTACGACATCAGCCGCGCCTGCAGCATCTTGTCGGGGCTGGGGCCGATGCCGGGCACCAGCGCGCTCGGCTTGAACGCGGCCTGCTCAACTTCCGCGAAGTAGTTCTCCGGGTTGCGATTGAGCTCCACCACGCCGATGTCCATGACCGGGAACTCCTTGTGCGGCCAGACCTTGGTCAGGTCGAACGGATTCCACCTGAAGGTGTCCGCCTGCGACTGCGTCATGATCTGGACCTGCACGGTCCACTTCGGGAACTCGCCGCGCTCGATGGCCTCGAACAGATCCTTCTGGTGGCTCTCGCGTTCCCGGCCGATCACCGCCGCCGCCTCATCGTCCATCCAGTTCCTGATGCCCTGCTGCGTGCGCAGGTGGAACTTCACCCACACACGTTCGCCGGCCGCGTTGATGAACGAGTAGGTGTGGCTGCCGAACCCGTGCATGTGCCGGTACGACGCCGGGATGCCGCGATCGGAGAAGAGGATCGTCACCTGGTGCAGCGCCTCGGGGCACTGCGACCAGAAGTCCCACTGCACGTCCATGCTGCGCATGTTCGTCTTCGGATGACGTTTCTGCGTGTGGATGAACATCTGGAACTTGTACGGGTCACGCACGAAGAACACGGGCGTGTTGTTGCCGACCAGATCCCAGTTGCCGTCTTCCGTGTAGAA
>JBCKZS010000073.1:0-10443 GCA_038918905.1 Vicinamibacterales bacterium | reverse complement strand
CGTCCACTCGATGGCCGGTCAGCCGACTTCGCCCTGTTCAGCCCGTTCAGCTTGTCCGGCGCGCAGCGGTCGCGACGGCCGCGTGTCTGGCCCTCTGCCTCGTGACCGCACCAACGACCGCCCTCCGGCGTCCCGTCGCGGGGTGGTTGAGAGTGACGATGATTGATGTGGGGCAGGGGGAAGCGGTGCTGGTGCAGTTTCCGTCCGGTCACAACCTGCTGGTGGATGCCGGGGGCGGCGCGGGCACCTTTGATGTGGGGGGCCGCGTGGTGGCGCCGGCGTTGTGGGCCTCTGGCGTGCGGCGCCTCGACTGGCTGGTGCTGACGCATGGCGATCTGGATCACAGCGGAGGCGCCAGACGTGTCATGCAGGATCTGCGGCCGCGCGAGGTGTGGGAGGGTGTGCCGGTGCCCACTCATGCCGCTCTTCACGTCCTACGGGCCGAGGCGCAGGCGCGCGGGGTCGTGTGGAGGCGCGTGCTCGACGGCCACAACCTGGAAGTGGGCGCGGCCACAGTAGAGGTGCTGCACCCGCCGAGGCCCGATTGGGAACGCCGGCGCGTGCGCAACGATGATTCGGTGGTGGTGCGTGTGCGCTTCGGCGCGATGGACCTGTTGCTGACGGGCGATGCGGCCGCCGAGTTTGAGGCGCAATCAGATCGGCTGACCGACGGACGTGGCGCCGTGCGTGTGTTGAAGGTGGGGCATCACGGCAGTCGCACGTCCACCAGCGACAGGTTGTTGTCCGCTTATGCGCCGCACGTCGCGCTGATCAGTGCCGGCGCCAACAATCTGTTCGGTCACCCCGCGCCCGACGTCGTCGCGCGCCTTGAGGCGCACCGCGCGGACGTCTTTCGGACCGATCGCGACGGCGCCACGGTCATCGAGACCGACGGCCGGGTCGTGAACGTGCGGTCGTGGACCGGCCGCGAGTCGACGGTCGTGGTCCGATTCTGATGGAGGCCGGGTCTTCAGACCCGGCGTGTGCGGCGTGAACGTTTCACGCGTTGCCACGCGGCTTCCAGTGCCTCCGTCGACGCCGCGTGCACCGAGGTGCCGCGCGCTTCGAAATCGGCCTCGAGCGCCGCGAAGCGCTCCGAGAACTTGTCGTTGGCCGCGCGAAGGGCGGCTTCGGGTTCGATGTGCAGCTTCCGCGCGAGGTTGGCGATCGACAAGAGCAGGTCGCCCAGCTCTTCAGCCGCGCGTGCCGGGCTTTCGGTCAGCGCCGCGCGCAGTTCGCGCACTTCCTCGTCGATCTTGTCGACTACGCCGGCGGAGTCAGGCCAGTCGAATCCGACGGCCGAGACCCGCGTGCCGATTTCGTGCGCGCGCAGCAACGCGGGCAGCGCGCGAGGCACGCCGCTCAGCACGCGCCGGTCTTCGCCGCGTCCCGACTGTTCCGCGGCCTTCAGTGCTTCCCATTGGGTGAGGACGGCCGCCGGCGTCCTGGGGCCCTTCTTCTTCTTCGCGGCGCTCACGCGCCCCCGTCCGCGGGGCAACGGGCGGCCCGACGAGGTGAAGACGTGCGGGTGGCGGCGGATGAGCTTCGCGCTGATCGCCTGGAGCGCATCGGCCATCTCCCACCGGCGGTCTTCGGCGGCAATCTGCGCGTGAAACACGCACTGGAAGATCACGTCCCCCAGTTCGCCGGGCAACGCGTCGAGGTCCCCACGGTCGAGCGCCTCCAGGGCCTCGTACGTTTCCTCAAGCAGGAACGGCCGCAGCGAATCGTGCGTCTGTTTGCGGTCCCACGGACACCCGCGCGCGGACCGCAGCGTGGCCATCAGGCGGACCAGCTTCGCCATGGCCGTCGCAGCTCGGCGCGCGCGTGACTCAGCAGTTCGGGAAAGAGGCATAAGAAATGAAAATTACAAATTACAATTTACAGACTTGCAGACTTGCATCTGGTGAAGAATGGAACCGCGGATTGTCAATCGTAAATGGTAAATCCCTTTCGGTCCTTTGCCGCCTTGTGTGTGGCCGCGTGTGCCTGTGATGGCGGCGCGCCGTCGGGCCGGCCGCCCGGTGCCGTGCCACCGCCCGCCTCTCAACGCGATGAGGCCCGCGCGGCCGATCGCGCGCGGATGGTTGACCGGCAGTTGCGCGCGCGCGACATTACCCACGCCGGCGTGCTCGAGGCCCTTGGACGCGTGCCGCGCCACCGGTTCGTTCCCGACGAGCAACAGGCGCGCGCGTACGACGACACGCCGCTGCCCATCGGCGAGGGCCAGACGATTTCGCAGCCGTACATCGTGGCCTACATGACCCAGGCGCTCGATCCCGCGCCGACCGATCGCGTGCTCGAGATCGGCACGGGCTCCGGCTATCAGGCGGCGGTGCTGGCCGAACTGGTGCGCGAGGTCTATACCATCGAGATCGTCGCGGCCCTGGCCGAACGCGCGCAGGCGGTGCTCGCCGATCTCGCGTACACGAACATCCGCACGCGTGTCGGGGACGGTTATCTCGGCTGGCCCGACGCCGCGCCCTTCGACAAAATCATCGTCACCGCCGCCCCCGACGAAGTGCCGCAGGCGCTCGTCGACCAACTGGCCGTGGACGGCATCATGGTCGTCCCGGTCGGCCGGGGCGATCAGATGATGACGCTGATCAAAAAGACGAAGGAGGGCGTCATCAGACATGAAACGATCCCCGTCAGGTTCGTCCCAATGATCAGGAAGAACTGAATCGTCAATCGTCAATCGTAAATTCCAAATCATGAATGTCCTCTTCCTTGGCACCGGCACGTCTCATGGCGTGCCGGTGATCGGTTGTGAGTGTGTGGTGTGCCGGTCGGAGGATCCGAAAGATGCACGCCTGCGGCCGTCGATTTATCTGGAGTGTGACGACGGGTTGCGCGTGCTGGTGGATACCACGCCGGACTTGCGCGCGCAGTGTCTGCGGCACGACATCAGGCGCGTGGATGCGATCGTCTACACGCATTCGCATGCCGACCACGTCCTGGGGCTCGATGAGGTGCGCCGGTTCAACGTGATGAGCAGGACGCCGCTGCCGGCGTATGGCGACGCGGCGACACTCGCGGACCTTCGCCGGATGTTCAGCTACATCTTTGCTCCGGATGCGCCGCGCGGCGGCGGCGTGCCCGACCTGCGCCTGCACACGATTGACGGGCCGTTCGTGATCGGCCGCACGGAGTTTCGACCGCTGACCGTGTATCACGGCGGCCGGCCGGTGCTGGGCTTTCGCATCGGGACCTTCGCGTATCTCACCGACTGCAACGCGATTCCCGGCGAGACGATGGCCCAACTGGGCGGGCTGGAGGTGCTGGTGCTTGATGCGCTCAGGCACCGGCCGCATCCCACGCACTTTTCGATCAACGAGGCCGTGGCGGTGGCGCAACAGGTGGGGGCGGGGCAGACGTATTTCACGCACTGTTGCCACGACCTCGGCCATGCCGAAACGTGTGCCGCGCTTCCCGCTGGCGTCACACTCGCATACGATGGACTGCGCATCGCATGCTCGTAGCGCACTTTCCCGCAGATCAACGGCCGAAGTGGCCGGCGCCGGTTGCCGCCCTCGGCAACTTCGACGGCGTGCACCGCGGCCATCAGAAAATCATCGAACGCGTGCGGCGTCAGGCGGCCGAACGTGGCGGCCTGCCCGTGGCCGTCACGTTCGATCCGCATCCGGCCCGCGTCCTGCGGCCCGACAAAGCCCCGCCGCTGTTGATGACGTTCGATCAGAAGTTGGAAGCGTTCGATCGCGCCGGCATCCAGGCCGTCGCCGTCGTCCACTTCACGCCGGAACTGGCGCGGTGGGAACCGGATGTGTTTGTCGAGACCGTGCTGGTTGACTGGCTGCGTGTGGCGGAAGTCTGGGTCGGCGCGAACTTTTCGTTCGGCCGTGAGCGGTCGGGCACCTTTACCGTACTGAAGACGCTGGGCAACGACCGGGGCTTCCGGACCGGGAAGATTGACCCGGTGCGGTACAAGGACTTCGTGGTGTCGAGTACGCGCATCCGGCACCTCATCGGCGAAGGCCGGGTGGACGAGGCGGCGGCGTTGCTGGGGCGTCAGTACTTCCTGGACGGCGTCGTGGTGCACGGCGAGGCGCGCGGCCGGGAGCTGGGATATCCCACGGCCAACCTGCGGACCACCAACGACCTGTTGCCCGCCTTCGGCATCTACGCCACGATGGCCATGGTGGACGGCGTGCACCACCCGTCGGTCACCAGCGTCGGCGTGCGTCCGACCATCGGTGACAACCAGGTGACCGTCGAAACCTTTCTGCTCGACGCGCACCTGGATCTCTACGACAGGCCGTTGCGGGTGGCGTTTGTGCAGTGGCTGCGCGAAGAACGCCGCTTTGATTCGCTGGACGCGTTGCGGGTGCGGATGGATGAAGACTGTGTGGTGGCCCGCCGCGTGTTTGCGGACCTTGGCCTGTAAGGCCGCCTCCGGGGTAGAATCGAGCCACGATGCCGGATCCGGTGAACCTGCTGGTGCCAGCCGATGCGCGTTTCCGGGGACTCGGTCCGGAGGTGGGCGCCAGATACATGGTCGCCGTCGGAGGCTCCCAGGCCGACGCGTCGTCTCTGACCGAGGCCCTCGCGCGCGCGATGGACCAACTGGCCCAGGGCGCGGGCCGCGATGCCGAGATGGAACTCGACTTTCGGGCCCCGGGCGGCACGGTCGAAGTCACGGTGCGTTGTCACGGCCAGTCCGAGGTGGTCACCCACCCCCTGCCGGCCAGCAAGCAGTAGCACCGGGCCGGCGGGCACGAGAGCACCAGAGCACCAGAGCACCGAGAGCACCGAGAGCACCTGAGCACCCGAGCACGAGAGCACCTGAGCACCTTCTTGCGTGATGCGCCTGTACAACACCCTGACCCGAACGGAAGAGACGTTTGCGCCCGCCGACGGGAAGACCGTCCGTATGTACAGTTGCGGGCTGACGGTCTATGCGCGGGGGCACATCGGGAACTTCCGGACGTTTGTTGCGCTCGATGTCCTGCGCCGCGCGCTGCGGCACCAGGAAGGCTACGGGATGCGCCACGTCATGAACTTCACCGACGTGGACGACAAGACGATCACCGCCGCGCAGCAGGCCGGCGTGTCGCTGCGCGAGTACACCGATCGCTACATCGAGGCGTTCCGCGACGATTGCGCCGCGCTGGGGTTGGAACCGGTCGAGGAAAATCCGCGCGCCACCGACGAACCGAATCTGCGCGCGATGGTCGAGATGATTCAGCAGCTCGGCGAGCGCGGACACACGTACGAGTCGGAAGGGTCGACGTACTTCCGGATCGCGACGATGGCCGATTACGGGAAGCTGGCGCGTCTCGATCACGAGGGGATTCAGGCCGGGGCGCGTGTGGACTCGGATACCTACACCAAACAGGACGCGCGCGACTTCGTGTTGTGGAAGGCGGCCAAAGAGGGCGAACCCACCTGGGACTACGGGTGTGGCCCGGGGCGTCCCGGCTGGCACATCGAGTGCTCGGCCATGGCGCTGCGCCTGCTCGGCGAGGGGCCGATCGACATCCACGGCGGCGGGATCGACCTGATCTTTCCGCATCACGAGAACGAGATCGCGCAGGCCGAATCCGCGACCGGCCGTCAGTTTTCGCGCTGCTGGGTGCACGTCGAGTTTCTCAACCTCGACCACGAGAAGATGTCGAAGTCGCTCGGCAACGTCTACACGTTGCAGGACATCCTCGACGGCGGTTTCCGCGCGTCCACGCTGCGGTACCTGCTGATGTCGGTGCACTACCGCAAGCAGTTGACGTTCAGCTTCGAGAGTCTGGGACAGGCCGAGGCTGCGCTGACCCGGCTGTCCGACTTCCTCGTCCGCGTCGAGACGATGAAGGGTGGCGAGGCGCATCCGGACATCAGCGCGCGTGTCGACGAGCGGCGCAGGGCGTTTCGCGAGTTCATCGCGGCCGACCTCAACGTGCCCGGCGCCCTGGGCGTGATGTTCGAACTCGTGCGTGAACTGCACGCCGTAATCGATCGGGGCGGCGCCGGTCAGCCGGACGCGGCGGCGATCCGCGAGGCGTTCGACGAGTTCGACAAGGTGCTCGGTGTCATGGCGCTGCGACGAACCGAAGACGCCGCCCCGCCGGTGCCCGCCGCCGAGATCGATGCGCTCATCGAGGAACGCCGCCTCGCGCGCAGGAACCGCCTGTTCGCGCGCGCCGACGAAATTCGCCAGGCGCTTGAGGATCGTGGCATCGTGCTCGAAGACTCGGCCGCCGGGACCCGGTGGAAGAGGAAGTAGTGCGACGTGCGACGTGCGACGCACTGACGAGAGACATATGACAGATAGACCAGTAATCAAGACTTCGTTACCCGGCCCGAACGCCGCCGCCCTCATCGCCCGCGACGCGAAGCGCGTCTCGACGTCCTGCACCCGCGACTATCCCTTCGTGATGGCCAGGGGCGAGGGCGCGATGGTGGAGGACGTCGACGGCAACGTGTTCGTCGACTGTGCCGCCGGCATCGCCGTCACCGGCACCGGACACTCCCACCCCGACGTCGTCAAGGCCATCGTCGACCAGGCGCACAAGTACCTGCACATGTCGGGGACGGACTTTTATTACGAGCCGCAGGTGCAACTGGCCGAGGCGATGGCCGACATCGTGCCGATCGATGGGGAAGTGCGGTCGTTTTTCGGCAACTCAGGCACCGAGGCCGTCGAGGCGGCGATCAAGCTGGCGCGGTACTCCACAAAGCGCGTGAACATCATCGCGTTCCTCGGGTCCTTCCATGGACGCACGTTGGGAGCGCTGGCCGCCACGTCGAGCCGGACCATTCAGCGCCGGGGCTTCGGCCCGATGATGCCCGGCGTGTTCCACGCGCCTTACGCCAACTGCTATCGGTGTCCGGTCGGCCTCAAGCCCGAGAGCTGCCAGGCCGAGTGCCTGGGGTTCATCGAGGACCAGATCCTCGTCCACCTCGTGTCGCCGGATGAGGTTGCGGCCGTGCTGGTTGAACCCATCCAGGGTGAAGGCGGGTATGTCGTGCCCGCACCCCAGTTCCACCAGCGGCTCCGCGAGTTGACGACGAAGCATGGGATGTTGCTGATCCTCGATGAAGTGCAGTCCGGAATGGGCCGCACCGGCCGGATGTTTGCGGCCGAGCACTTCGGCATCACGGCCGACATCGTGACGGTCGCCAAGGGCATTGCGTCCGGGATGCCGCTGAGCGTCACCGCCGCGCGCGCCGACGTGATGAGCTGGCCGCCGGGCGCGCACGCCAGCACGTTCGGGGGCAACCCGGTGAGCTGCGCCGCCGCGCTGGCGACGATCAAAATCCTGAAGGACGGGCTGATGAAGAACGCGGAAGTCGTCGGGGCCCACCTGGTGGACCGGCTCCGCGGATTGATGGACAAGTATCCGCTGATCGGCGACGTGCGCGGCAAAGGCCTGATGGTGGGCGTGGAACTCGTGCGCGACCGCCAGACCAAAGAGCGCGCCACCACCGAGCGCGACCGCCTCGTGCAGGAGATGTTCAAGCGCGGCGTGCTCATCCTCGGCGCCGGCCGCAACGCCCTCCGCTTCGCGCCCCCGCTGGTCATCACCAAAGCCCAGGTCGACGCCGTCGTCGACATCTTCGAAGACGCGCTGAAAATGAGCTCGGGCGGAATGAGCTCGTAGCTGATTTTGGAAAAATCAGCTACGAGCTCATTCCGCCAAAAACGCCTCTTTGATGATACGAATCGCCACGTGGTCCGTGCCCAGGCCGTCGATGGCGACCACGTCGAACCGGCACGGCTCGTCGAGCCGGTCGACCCATGACAGGTAGTCGAGGGCCATCGCGGCGATTCGTCGCTGCTTCCACGACGTCACTGCGTCGGCCGCCGTGCCGTAGCGGTCGCTGCGCCTGGCCTTGACCTCCACGAACACGATCGTCTCGCCGTCCTGGGCGACGATGTCAATTTCGCCGAACCGCGTGCGATATCGGCGTGCAAGAATCGCATAGCCTTGGCGCCCAAGCTCCGCAACCGCGAGGTCTTCCCCCAGCTTTCCGGCGTCCTGGTTGTAATGGAGCAACCGCACGCGTCCAGAAGGAGCAAGGGCGATGCCAACCCTCAGTCGCGGAAATTACCAAATTGCAATTCGACGCCGAAGTCCTCCGCGCGCAGCAGACGGATCGCGTTCTGGAGCTCGTCCTTGGACGCCGAGGTGACGCGCAACTGGTCGCCCTGGATGGTGACCTGGATCTTCTTCAGCTTCTGGTCCTTGACGAACTTCGTGATCGCGCGCGCGGCGTCCGACGACACGCCCTGCTGCAGCTCGACCTTGCGTTTGACCAGTCCGCCCCCGATGGGCTCGATCTCCGACGGCTTCAGGTTCTTGGTGGGCACGCCACGCCGGATCAGGCGCGTCAGCAGGACCTCCCAGACGGCTTCCATCTTGAAGTTGTCGTCCGCGACAAGTTCGATCAGGTTCTCCTTCGCCTTCAGCTCAATCGACGACTTCGACCCCTTGAAGTCGTAGCGCTGGACCAGTTCCTTTTTGGCCTGGTTGACGGCGTTGTCGACCTCCTGGAGGTCGACGGTGGACGTGATGTCGAAAGACGCTTGCGCTGCCATGGGGGGATCGTAACAGACAGACCCCCGAAGGACCGTCGCCCGTTCCGCTGGCCCGAGCGGGGTGTCAAGAGCCTCTACGGAGGGAGCCAGCACGCGGGCCGCAACATCACGTGAAGCCTGCAGCCTCGTCAGATTTACCATCCGAGAGCCGAGCCGCTCATGTCACGGCGAAGGCCATGCCTGCCGCGTCCTTTTTCCGGTGCGCGCGTTGTCGCCGGTCTTTCGTGCGAAGTACCTCGACGCGCTTCAGCACGCCTTCGAGACGCGCACCCTGACCTTTACCGGAGGCACGTCCGAGCTGGCGGCCCCGGCGGCGTTCGCGCGCTTCGTGGCGGACCTGCGTCGCGAGCCGTGGGTCGTCTATGCGAAACCGCCCTTCGGCGGCCCCGCGCAGGTGCTCGCGTATCTTGGCCGCTACACCCACCGCGTCGCGCTCTCGAACGCGCGGCTTGTCGATCTGCGCGAGGGTGTCGTGCGCTTCCGGTGGAAAGATGACGCAGACCGCGACCGCGTGAAGGTGATGGCGCTTTCGGCGGACGAGTGTCTGCGGCGGTTTCTGTTGCACGTGGTGCCGCGCGGCTTCATGCGCATTCGGCACTTCGGCCTGCTCGCCAACCGGCAGCGCCGAGGGTTCCTGCACCGCTGCCGCACGGTGCTCGCCGCCCCAGTCCCTGACGCGCCGGTGGCGACCGCGCGCGAGTCGGGCGTCCCCGGCCCGGTCTGCCGACGCGGCGTGATGCACCGGACCGCGATGGTCGCGCCCGTCCCGCTGGCCGCGCCCACGAGTGCCGACACGTCATGACGATCGTTATCACGCCGCGTCGGGGGATCGCCCTCGCGGTGTCTGGCGCCGCGGTCGGCGTGGTGTGCCTGGGCACGCACGACGCGGCCGATCGGCGCGTGACGGCGTCTCGCCAACCCTGCGGGACTCGGCGGCTCGTGACGCCAGGCCCCTCCGCAGACCGCGTCCGCGCGACCAGGCGCCCCAGAAATCGCTGGCTTCTCCCGACCGACCGCTTACACTCCCCATAAGGGCCGCAGGGCAGCCACGCGGTTCAGTCCAACCGGGTGTATCCGCACGGGTCTGCACCGGGGGCTGAGTGATCACGGTCGGCCGTGCGGATGAAACCCTGTTTGTTAGGCCGACAAACCGGAACCGCCTGGGCGGGCGTAGAATTATCCTCATGAGCATCGACGAACTTGAAGTGGAGGCGTTGAAGCTGAAGCCCGAGGCTCGGGCGCGGTTGGCCGAGCGGCTCCTCGACAGTCTTGAGGACCTCTCGGACGAGGAGAACGCTCGGCTGTGGGCCGAAGAGGCGGAACGTCGGTCGACCACCTGGGACGCGAATCCGGGAGGTGGCCGACCGGCCGAGGTCGTCTTCCGAGACGCCAAATCGCGGCTTTCGTAAATGGCCGTTTCGTTCCACGAACTCGCTGAGCGCGAGCTCAACGATGCGGCGCAGTACTACGGTCAGAAGCAGAGCGGTCTCGGCGCGGCGTTCATCGCGGACGTTCGGCGGTGCAGCGACGCGATTCTGGAATACCCGGAAGCGGGTCCGATCGTTCGGGGCACTGTTCGACGTCGGTTGTGCCGTCGCTTCCCCTACGCGCTGCTCTACACCATCCGACCGGACGTCGTGCGCATCTTGGCCGTCATGAATCTGAAGCGGCGGCCAGCGTATTGGGCGGGGCGGTCCTGAACAGGCGGCCCAACCCCGCGCTGGAGCCGGCGGCGCGATGAAGTTGCTGAGCGCCGCGGCTCAGCGCGCACGTTGCGCACACGAACGGACGCGACAGAGAACAAGCTCGGCAAAGCCATATCGCCTATGAACCACGATCAAATGTTCCGCGCCGTACTCATTGTTGTCTTTCTTGTGATCCTTCCCATCGGT
>JBCKZS010000072.1:0-11354 GCA_038918905.1 Vicinamibacterales bacterium | reverse complement strand
GAACGGGCCTTTCTTTGACCACTGCGATCCCAAATTTCCGGTCCGCGCGCGCCGAATCGGGCGATACGGCTGGCGGTGAGCAGAAACGACGCACACATGCCTCAAATGACGAACGGATAGCGCTTGCCATGGCCGCGCAGGTCCGGTCCGGGCTTGCACTGCTGGCGACGGGGCTGGTGATCGTGGTCGCGCTGGTGGTCCTCCACAGGATGGTGTTCGTGCTCAAGGGCGATCCGGCCGCGACGGTGGCGATCATCGCGTTCTCGGACTTCCAGTGCCCGTACTGCCGGGTGTTCGCACAGGACACCTGGCCGGCCTTGCAGAAGGAATACATCGACACCGGGCAAGTGCGGTTTGCCTTCCGGCACCTGCCGCTGGACAGCATCCATCTACAGGCCCGGCGGATTGCCGAAGCCGCTGAATGCGCGTCACGGCACAGTTCGTTCAGGGAGATCGACATGTTTGACCGACTGAGAATTGAAGAACTTGTACTCGTCCCGACTGCTTGGTACGGTCGGGCATGGCCCGGCCCTACCCGGATCGCTCATCAGAACGCGTGAATCGATAGAAACACGAACACCCTCAGTCCTCGGCGCTCCGGTCCTTACCGAAGAGCCGCCAGATGGCCGCCACCAGGAAGTTGTTGCTGACATCCTGGACGCGTTTCACCGAACCACGATGGTGATCAGATAGGAGGATCCGTGGGCCGGGATGCGTGCGCCCGGTTGGGACGGACGCGTGCTAACCTGCGTTCATGTATTCGGTGTTCGACCGACTGCTCGCAGAACTGGCCGACGCATGTCGCGCGCACTACGGGCAGCGGTTGGTTTCCCTCGCCGTCTTCGGCTCGGTGGGCCGGCAGACGGCCCGGCCGGATTCCGATATCGACTTTTTGGTCGTTGCCGATCCGCTACCCGACGGCCGGATCGCCCGTGTGCAGGAGTTCGAGGCGGTTGAACGGGCGCTGGCGGAGCCGCTCCGCGCGGCACGCGGCTGCGGCGTGAACACGTCCCTCTCACCGGTCCTGAAGACGCCGGCGGAAGTGGCTCAAGGCAGCCCGCTTTTGTTCGACGTGCCCGACGATGCCCGAATCCTGATGGACCGTGACGGGTTCCTGAGGGCCTCGCTCGACGCGCTCAGTCAACGTCTGGCCGCGCTCGGCGCCCGACGCGTGTGGCGCGGCAACGCCTGGTTCTGGGACCTGAAGCCGGATTATCGGCCGGGTGAGGTGTTCAAGCTGTGACGAACACGTCGCTCGCGCAGAGCTACCTCCTCAAGTCGCGCGCGCGCCTCAAGACGCTGCCCGTGCTGATGCAGGAACAGGCCTGGTCGGATGTCATCAGAGAAGCGCAGGAAATCGTGGAACTCGCGCTGAAGGCGATCTTGCGACATGTCGGCATTGAACCGCCCCATTGGCACGATGTCGGCGGGTTGCTCGTCGACCATCGATCGCGCTTCGCCGCGGACGTCGAAGCCGAAGTAGACCGTCTGGCCGCGACGTCAGCCTGGCTCCGCAAGGAGCGCGAGTTCGCGTTCTATGGCGACATCGACTTAATCCCGACGGACCACTACCGTGAAACCGATGCCGCCCGCGCGCGAGACGAGGCCGAGTTCGTCGTGACGATCGCGGGCCGTGTCATCACACCGGCAAGTTGATCGTCTGCAAGGCGCGTCGACGTGTGGTCATCGTGCCATAAGCGCGATGTCAAGTTCACCCGCGCCAAAAGTCGTGATCATTATTTCGGCTGGGTTGATGACGAATGCGACGCCTGATCTCAAGAAATCCATGGACGAGGTCAGCACCATTGCGGCGGCATCAGATGTCCAACTCTATGCGCTGGTGGACACACAGGGGACGCCATTGACATGCGTGATCGTTCTCAAGAGCGTTCAGCCCTCCGACGCCAGGAGCGCACGTTTCTGGCGCAAGGGCTGCAAACGCTGACCACAGCCGCGCGAGGCCACACCTTCCTCGTGGTGGACTCGCCGGACCGTAACGGAGAGATCGTGGGCACGCAAACAAGGGACCTGGCTCGACGTTAAGTCTTTGGCGCATCGAAGTCTTCGTGGCTTCGCGCGAGCGTTCTCTCACGTCCACCGTCGGCAGCGGCATCAACCTGTAAGCAGCGCAACCAGCCCCTTGTCTGCTTCGGGCAGGTCAAGCGATTGCAGCTCGCCTCGTGGGACCCAGCGCATCTCCTGTCCAAGCCGCGGCGACGGGTCGCCGAGTAACGTCGCCCGGCGGAAGTGAAGCCGCACGGTGCGCTCTGGATACGCGTGTTCGACGGTGAAGATTTCGTCGCCGACCTCGCAGCGGACGGACAGTTCTTCCAACAGTTCCCTGGCGAGGCACGCTTCGTGTGATTCGTCCGCCTCACACTTGCCGCCTGGAAACTCCCACGTGCCGGCCAGGTGGGTGCCCTTCAGGCGACGAGTCATGAGGAAGCGACCGTCACGCTCGATCACAGCGGCCAGAACAACGATGGGCATTGTCATCGCTCCATGTTGCCTTTCGTCAGGCATCCGCGCCGCATCGGACACGACGGGCATTGTGGCGCGCGAGCGGTGCAGACCGTGGCGCCCAGATCCATCAGCGCCTGATTGAAGTCGAACACGTGTTTGTACGGCAACACGGATCGTGACAGCGCCCAGAGCCGTTTCACCATGGCGTGGCTCTTCGGCTCGCCCTTGCCGACAAACACGCGAAACAACACACGCGCGACGTTGGTGTCGAGGATCGCGGCGCGCTGGCCGAACCCGAAGCTGAGCACGGCGCCGGCGGTGTACGCGCCGATGCCCTTGAACGACAGCAGCGTGGCTTCATCGCCGGGGAGCTCGCCGCCGTACCGCGTCACCGCCTCTCGCGCGATCGCCTGCAGCCGCCGCGGCCGGATGTTGTATCCCAGTGGATACCAGGCTTTGACGACCTCATCGTCGGGGGCGCCGGCCAGCGACTCCAGGCTTGGATAGCGGCCCAGCCACTCGTGATACTTCGGCAGCACCCGGTCCACCTGCGTCTGCTGCAACATCACCTCCGACACGAGGATGTGGTACGGGTCGTCGGTCTCGCGCCAGGGCAACGAGCGCCCGTGCGCGCGATACCAGGCCAGGAGGCGGCGGCGAAACCACTGGCGTCGGGCTGGTGGCGGCAAAGGCGGCGACTTCTTCACAGCGGCCACTATAATCGGGTGGCGTCACATGAAGATCTACACCAAGACGGGCGACGAGGGAGGCACAGGGCTGTTCGACGGCACGCGCGTGAGCAAGGCCGACCCCCGCGTCGAGGCCTACGGCGAGGTGGATGAGCTGAACGGATGGCTCGGGCTGGTCCGCGCCGAGGGTGTCGACGCCGGGATCGGCGCGATGCTCGAACACCTGCAGCGGGACCTGTTCGCCGTGGGCGCCACACTCGCCGATCCCCGCCATCGCATCGCCGCCCGTGTCGAGAAAGCCCTCGTTACGAGCGACGATGTGGCGCGGCTGGAGGGCTGGATCGACACTCTGGAAGCGGGCCTGTCGCCGCTGCGGCGGTTCATCCTCGCAGGGGGAAGCAAGCCAGGCGCCGCGCTGCACCTGGCGCGCACGGTGTGCCGCCGCGCCGAACGTCGCATGGTGGCGCTGGGCGCCGGCGAGGTGGACCCGGTGGTGCTGGTGTTCGTGAACCGGCTGTCCGATCTGCTGTTCGTGATGGCGCGCGCGGTCAACGCCCGCGCCGGTATTCCCGAAATCGAGTGGTAACCCACGCCGCGTACGCCACGTGCCTGCGGCTGGCGCGGCAACACTACGAGAACTTTCCCGTGGCCTCGTGGCTGGTGCCGCCGTCCGCGCGGCCGCACATCGCCGCCTTCTACGCGTTCGCGCGCATCGCGGACGACTTCGCCGACGAAGGCGACCGCACGGCTGAAGAACGACTGACGCTCCTTGACGGCTGGCAACAGCGCCTCGACGCGGCGGCCGGGGGCACGCCCGGCCTCACAGGGCACCCCGACCATGACGCGGTGTTTGTCGCGCTGGCCGAAACCCTGCGGCAATACGGCGCGGCTGAAGCCACGCCCTGCGTACCGCGGGAGCCTGGCCAGCAGTACGTAGGGCGTGGCTTCAGCCGCGCCGAACACCGCCCGCTGCACGAATTACTCAGCGACCTGCTCAGCGCCTTCCGTCAGGACGTCACCACCACCCGTTACGAAACCTGGGCGGGCGTCCTCGACTACTGCCGGCGGTCGGCGAACCCGGTCGGACGTCTGGTGCTTCGGGTGACGGGCCATGGCGATCCGCGGTGTGACGCGCGCTCGGACGCCGTCTGCACGGCGCTGCAACTGACGAACTTCTGGCAGGATCTGGCGCGCGACTGGCGCAACGGGCGGCTGTATGTGCCGCTTGAAATCGTCCGCGCCCACGGCGCCAGGTTCGAAGACCTCGATCTCGCCCGGTGGACACCTGAGTGGCGCGCGGCGCTTCGTGATGTGGGAGGCCGCACCCGCCAGCTCTTCACCGACGGGCGCCCGGTGGCCGACGACGTCCGTGGCCGCCTGCGTTGGGAACTGCGCGCGACGTGGCTCGGCGGCAGTCGCATCCTCGACCGGCTGGCCGTGTCCGATTACGATGTCTTTCACATCCGTCCCGTCCTGGGTTGGCGGGATGGACTCGCGATTCTTGGCGGGACGGTCGCCTGGCGGCCTCACGCGTGACGTCATGACACGAAAGACCAGCTTTTATTATTCGTTCCTCGTGCTGCCGTCCGCCGAACGGCGGGCCATCACGGCCGTCTTCGACGTGTGCCGCGCGATTGACGACGCGGTGGATCTGGAGACGGACCCGCAGCGGGCGAAAACCGCGCTGGTGTTCTGGCGCGAGGAGGTGCGGCGCGTGTTCGGGCCACAGACGGCGCAGACGCCGCAGGGCAGGGCGCTGCAGCCGCTTGTCAAGCCATACCACCTGCCGCGGGAACAGTTCGAGGCGTTGATCGACGGCGTTGGCATGGATGCGACGCCTCGGCGCTTCCAGTCGTTCGCCGATCTTGAACCGTACTGCCACCGCGTCGCCTCGTCTGTGGGACTGATTTGCGCGGAGATTTTCCGCTACAACGACCCGGCGGTGCTGCAGTACGCGCGCGATCTGGGTGTGGCGCTGCAACTGACGAACATCCTGCGCGATGTGGCGGTGGACTATCGTCGCGGGCGGATGTATCTGCCGCTCGACGATCTGGTGGCGTGTGGGTGCCGCGAGGACGACATCCGGCGCGAGGTGGAACAGGCCGGACGCGGCGTGCAGTCGCCGCAGGTGCTGGCCGCGCTCGAGCAACACGCCGCGCGCGCGCGCGAATTTTTCAGCCGCGCGGTGCGCACGTTGCCGCGCCGTGACGCCGGCCGGTTCGTGGCCGCCGAGATCATGCACGGCGTCTACTTCGAGTTGCTGCGGCGCATCGAGGCGGCGCGCTTCGATGTGTTCAGCGAACTCATCCGCGTGCCACGCCCCGCGCAGGCGAAGTTGGCCCTCGGCACCTGGTGGTCCCTCAGACGCGGGCACCTTCCGCAACACTGATCGACGGATCGATGGACGTTGTTGTTATCGGAGCCGGGTGCGCGGGACTCAGCGCGGCCGTGCGCCTCGCGGAGGCCGGTGTCACCGTGGCGGTCGTCGAGGCCGCGCCGCGGCTCGGCGGACGAGCGACGGCATTCACCGACAAGCACAGCGGTGACAGGCTCGACAACGGTCAGCACGCGCTGTTCGGGTGTTACCACGAGACGTACGCGTTCCTCCGCACACTCGGCACGGACACGCTGGCGCCACTCGATTCGTCGCTGTCGCTGGTGATGGCCGATCGCACCGGCCGCCAGTCGCGGCTCGTCTGTCCACGATGGCCGGCGCCCTGGCATCTGGCGGCAGGTGTGCTGCGATGGAACGCCCTGCCGTGGTCCGACCGGCTCACGACGTTGACGCTTGGCCGTTGGCTCCATCACTCCCGTCGCCACGGCCCCGAGGCCGCGGCGGCTCAGGTGCCTGCGGACCTGACCGTGTCGCAATGGCTCGCGCAGATGGGGCAGTCGCCGGCGATTTGTGAGTGGTTGTGGCACCCGCTGGCGCTGGCTGCGCTCAATCAGGCGCCCGGCGTCGCGTCCGCGCAACCGTTCGCGCGCGTGCTCGCGGAGTTGTTCGGTCCCGATCCCGAGGCCTCGTCTCTCGGCGTGCCACGGGTGCCGCTCGACGAGTTGTATGCCGAGCCGGCGGCGCGCCACATCGAAGCGCGCGGAGGAGTCGTGCTGCGCCGCACGCCGGCCCGTATTCGGCGCGTCGGGGGCACGGAAGGTCTTGAGGTGACCGCGGGTGATCACCGCTGGACCCCTCGCGCGGTGGTGAGCGCCGTGCCGTGGCATGCGCTGGACGGCCTGTGGCCCGACGACCCTCCAGCCGAGTTGGCAGACACGCTGCAGCGCGCCAGGTCCATGACCGGCGCGCCTATTGTGTCGGTCAATCTCTGGTTCGACCGTCCGGTCATGACCGAACGGCAGGTCGGCTTGGTGGGCACCGAGTTCCATTGGGCGTTCCGGCAAAATGAGCTCGTAGCTGATTTTGCGGCAGTTCCTGAAAATCAGCTACGAGCTCATTTGGTCGCCTTGGTTGCCAGCGGCGCCGGGGCACTGGTGCGCAGGGAGAACGACGACCTGGCCGCCCTGGCCGAACAGGATCTGCGCGCGTGTGTGCCCTCGGCGCAGGGGGCCGCCTGCCTGCGCTCGCTGGTGGTCCGCGAACCCCGAGCGACGTTTTCGCTGGCGCCTGGCGCCCCCACGCGCCCGGGCACGGCGACGCCGATTCGGGGGTTCTATCTGGCGGGCGATTGGACGGACACCGGATTGCCCGGCACCATCGAAGGTGCCGTCAAGTCCGGACACGGCGCTGCGGCGGCGGTGCTGCGCGGTCTATGATCGAGCGGTGACGACCTCCGTCATCGTGCACTATCAGGAAATCGCCCTCAAGGGACGAAACCGGCCGTGGTTCATCAACACGCTCGTGCGGACCATTCGCGCGGTGTTGTCCGATCTGGACGTGATTCACGTGCAGTCGACGACCGGCCGGATCGAGGTGCGCCTGGCGTCCGCCGATCGCTGGGAGGAAGTGCGCCTGCGTCTGTCGCGGCTGCCCGGGATTGGCAACTTCGCCCGCGCCGTGCACGTGCCGGCAACCGTGTCCGCGATGGCCGACGTGGTGCTCGACGGACTGCGCGACCGGCCGATGAAACCGTTTCGCATCAAGGCGCGCCGCGCCGACAAACGATTCCCCATCCTGTCTCCCGAACTTGAACGGCAGATCGGCCAGCGCGTACACGACGAGCTCGGATGGCCGGTGGACCTGCGCCACCCCCAATTCATGGTCCGCATCGACGTGCTGCTCGACGACGCCTATGTGTCCTTCGATCGCGAGCCCGGCGTCGGCGGGCTGCCGATGGGCACCGGCGGCAAGGCGCTGTGCCTGCTCTCGGGTGGCATCGACTCTCCGGTGGCGGCCTGGCATCTGATCCGCCGAGGCGTGCGCGTGCAGCTTGTGCACTTCCACAGCTACCCGATTCTCAACCAGACCTCGCAGGAAAAAGTCCGCGAGCTGGCAACGACGCTCACGCGGTATCAGCTCAGGTCGCGCCTGCACCTGGTGCCGTTTGGCGGCGTCCAGCAACAGGTGGTCGTGACGGTGCCGCCCGCGTTGCGCGTGCTGATCTACCGGCGGCTGATGGTGCGCATCGCCGAGAGAATCGCCACGCGCGTGCACGCCGAGGCGCTGGTGACTGGCGAGGTCGTGGGGCAGGTCGCGTCACAGACGCTCGAGAACATCCGCGCGATTGACGACGCGGCGACGATGCCGATCCTGCGTCCGCTGATTGGGTGCGACAAGGAAGTGATTACGCAGGAGGCCATTCGGTTGGGGACGTACGAAACGTCGATCATTCCCGACCAGGACTGCTGCACGCTGTTTACGCCGCGGTACCCCGCGACGCGGGCGGGGCTGGAGGTCGTGCGCGAGGCCGAATCGCGGCTCGATGTCGAGGCCCTCATCGCGGAAGCGCTGGCGGGCGCGGTGACCGAAGAGCGCAGGTTTCCACAGGCTCCCGGGGCGCCTGCGGAGCCTGCGGAGCCTGCGGAGAGGATGATAAGATGCGTCGCTCCGTGATGCAGGAGGCCAGACCATGAAGATCACTCCAGGCAAGTTGGCGGGAATGAAGGCGGTATCCAACGCGCGCGGCATCATTGCCGCGGCGGCGATGGACCAGCGCGGGTCGCTGCGGAAAGCGCTCGCGAAGGAAAGCGGGCGCGAGGTCAGCGACGCGATGATGGAGGAGTTCAAGGGCCTCGTCACCGAGGTGCTGACGCCGCACGCGACTGCCATCCTCCTCGATCCCGAGTGGGGCATCGGGCCATCAAAGCGCCGCGCGAAGAACGCCGGACTGCTGCTGGCCTACGAGAAGACCGGCTACGACGCGACCACGCCCGGCCGCCTGCCGGACCTGCTGGATCGCTGGTCGGCGCGCCGCCTGAAGGAAGCCGGCGCCGACTGCGTCAAGATTCTGCTCTACTACACGCCGTTCGACCCGAAGCCGGTCAATGAGTTCAAACACGCGTGGGTCGAGCGCATCGGCGACGAATGCCGCGCCAACGACGTGCCGTTCTTCCTCGAGTTCGTCGGCTACCAGGAAGGTGCTGACGAAAAAGGACTCGAGTACGCGAAGACGAAGCCTAAGGTGGTCACCGGCGCCATGGCCGAGTTCACCAAAGAGCGCTACGGCGTGGATGTCATGAAGGTCGAGATCCCGATCAACATGAAGTTCGTCGAGGGCGCCGAAGCCAACACCACCGGCGGGGTGGCGTACACCCGCGAAGAAGCCAGGCGCCTGTTCCTTGAGACCGCCAAAGTTTCGACCAAGCCGTTCATCTATCTGTCCGCGGGCGTGAGCAACGCCGAGTTCACCGAGTCGCTGGCGCTCGCCGCTCAGTCCGGTGTGCGGTTCTCTGGCGTGTTGTGTGGCCGCGCGACCTGGAAGGACGGCATCCCCGTCTTTGCCAAAGAAGGCTCTGACGCGTTCCGCAGATGGCTCGAAACCAGGGGCGTCGAGAACATCAGCAACGTCAATGAGGCCGTCAAGCCCGCCAGCCCCTGGTTTTCTTTCTACGGAGCCCGGACTGCCGACGAGCTCGGCTGAGGTCGCCCGCTCACTTCAACCATGGCCATTCTGAAGGTGTCGCGGATGGGCCACCCGGTGCTGCGCGCCAAAGCCCATCCCATCGATCCGAAAGACATCACCTCGCCCGGCGTTCAGCGCCTCATCGACGACATGTTCGAGACGATGCGCGAGTACTCAGGGGTGGGGCTGGCCGCGCCCCAGGTGCACGAAGGCCTGCGGCTGTTCGTCGCTGGCCTGCAGTCGCGCCCGCTCGGGACAACGATCGATGACGACGGGGAGATGCCGCTGATGGCGCTCATCAATCCCGAAGTGACGCTGGTGGGAGATCTGATCGAAGTCGGGTGGGAAGGCTGCCTCAGCATTCCCGACATCCGGGGGCGTGTCCCGCGCGCGCCAGAAGTGCGGGTGAAGGCCCGGGACCGCGCGGGACGCCAGGTGTCCTTCACTGCGCGGGGATTTCCCGCCCGCGTGATTCAGCACGAACACGATCACCTCGACGGCGTGTTGTTCTTCGACCGGATGAGTACGTTCGAGTCGCTGACCTATCTCGACGAGTTCGAGCGCCACTGGGCGCGTCATGATGATGATGACGAGAGCGATGACCAATGACGTCCACGGGTGAGTTCACCGCCGCCGAGGCTGAGGCGCTGGCGCCGTACGTCACCAACGTCGATCGGCCGGTCTTTGCGCTGATCAACCTGCCGGAAACCGTGAAGGGCGCGTTGTTCGCGCGGTATTCCCGGTCTGCCAAATCTCTTCGCCGGCTTTTCCTTGATGAATTTCTCGACCAGGTGGCCGAAGGGGCATCGGCGGCTGGCGACGGCGCGGTCAACGCCCGTCGCGCGGACCAGTTGTATCAGCGCATCTTCAACGAGTACGGCGACGACTCGGTGGCCCAACTGGGCGGGGTGCACCTGGCGTGTGAGGACGTCTCGAACCTGCTGACGAAGGTGCTGGAGCGCGGCCGCCTGATGGCGTACCTGGAGCAGTCCACCCGCTACATTCCCTACACCAGCCGGCGTGGTGATGTGTGGCGGTACCTGGTGCCCGAGGAACTGACGGGGCATCCCCTGCGGCCGGCGTATGTCGAGGCGCTTGATTTGGCGTTCGAGACTTACGCGCGGTGGATCGAGCCCATGCGCGAGTGGTTCGAACGCCGCTATCCGAAGGCCGGCGCCGACCCGGACGCCGTCTACCGGTCGGCGATTCGCGCCAAGGCGCTCGACACGCTGCGGGGCCTTCTGCCTGCAGCCACGCGGTCGAATGTCGGCATCTACGGCACCGGTCAGGCGTACGAATCGCTGTTGCTGCGGATGCGCGCGCACGGGCTCTCTGAAATGCGCGTGTGCGCCGACCTCATGTTGACCGAGCTGCGCAAGGTCGTGCCGGCGTTCTTCACCCGTGTGGATCAGCCCGATCGGGGAGGCCGCTGGAGCGCCTATCTGGCGGACACACGCGAACGGGTGGCCGGCATCTCCGCGAGGATGACGGCCGATGCGCCCGCGGAGAGCCGGCCCGAGGTCCTTCTGTCGGACTTCGATCCTGATGGGGAAGTGAAGGTGGTCGCCGCGGCCCTCTACGCGTCGTCATCCCTCCCCGACGACCAGTTGCTGGCCCTGGCGCGGCGGATGAGCGCCGACGAGCGGGCGGCCGTGCTCGCCGCGTATGTGGGAGAGCGCGCCAATCGCCGGCACAAGCCAGGACGGGCATTCGAGCGCACGGGGTATCGCTTTGACGTGCTGACCGACTACGGCGCGTTCCGCGACCTGCAGCGGCATCGGCTGTGCACGATTGACTGGCAGGCGTTGTCGGTGGCCCACGGGTTCACGCAGCCCGAGGCGATTGTTGAAGCCGGTGGTGACGCGGAGTGGCAGCGCGTGATGACGCGGTGCGCCGAGGTGCACGACGCGCTGGTGGCGGCCGGGTTGCCGCAGGTGGCGCAGTACGCGGTGCCGATGGCGTATCGCGTGCGGTTCGTGATGGACATGAACGCGCGCGAGGCGATGCACGTGATCGAGTTGCGCACCGCGCCGCAGGGTCATCCCGCGTATCGGCGTGTCTGCCAGCAGATGCACACGTTGATCGCGGACCGCGCGGGGCATCACGCGATTGCGGCCGCGATGAAGTACGCGGACCATTCGGTCGTTGAGCTGGAGCGGCTGCGGGAAGAACGCCGCCTCGAGGC
>JBCKZS010000071.1:0-11502 GCA_038918905.1 Vicinamibacterales bacterium | reverse complement strand
GCAGCCACCCGCCTTCGCGCATCGCTTCGGCGGGGCGAGGCCCGCCGTCGCGGCCCGTTCCGGCGGGCAGGTAGGTGCCGGCGGTGTCGGCCGCGGTCAGCCGGGTCTGGGCGCCCGCGTCGAGCGCTCCCAGATGGATGCCGCCCGTGTCGGGCCCGCCCTGCGCGTAGAACAGGAAGTGCTGGCCGTCGGGCAGAAAGACCGGGAAGCGGTGGCTGGCCTGCCGGTCGAGCGTGGTCACGGGGGCGGCGTCGCCCCCGGCGGCCGCGACCCGGGCCAGCGGGCCAGTAACGTTGGGCGCAAACAGGACGACGCCGTCCGCATTCCAACTCCCGCCCCGCCCAGAAGGGGCGGCGGCCAGCGGGCGGGGCGCCCCGCCGCCCAGGTCGAGGCGTTTGAGCTGGCCATCGGTAAAGAAGGCGACGGCGCGGCTGTCGGGCGCCCAGAAGGGATACTGCGCGCCGTCGGTGCCCGGCAGCGGCTGCGCCGTGGTCGTACTGAGCGACCGCAGCCAGAGGCGCGAGGCGCCGTCGCCGGCGGCGACGAAGACGAGTTGTCGCCCGTCGGGGGACAGCGCGAACGCCAGCGGGTCCCCGCCGGCGGGGGTGGTGATGTCGACGCGGGTTTCGGGGGGTGCGTCGGGCGGCGCTTCGCGCAGGTACCGCACGGCGGGGACGGTGAGCACGGCCGCGGCGAGTAGCGCGGCGGCGGCGACCAGCCACGCGAGCCGTGTGCCGCGGGCCGACGCGGTGGAAGCCGCGGCGTCGGCGGGCGCGGTGTCGCCCGCCGGCGCCGCTGTGAGGGCCTCCTCGATCTCCAGCCGCGCCATCGCGGCATCCGGCAACCGCTGCTTGCGATCCTTCTCCAGACACCGCCGCAACAACCTTCGAATCGGCGTGGGCGTGTCGGTGGGAAGTTTCGTCCAGTCTGGCTCGGCTCGCAGCACCGCGGCCAGGGTGTCGGAGATGGTGACGCCCTCGAAGAGCCGCGTCCCGGTCAGCATCTCGTAGCACACGACGCCGAACGCCCAGAGGTCCGCGCGCTTATCGACCGCGTTGCCGCGCGCCTGCTCCGGCGACATGTACGCCGCCGTGCCGAGAATGATCCCCGCTTGCGTCGCGTGCAGCGAGAGGGTGGGCGAGTTCATCGCGTGGTCGCTCGACGCGCCGGCGGGGTCCATCGCCTTGGCGAGCCCGAAGTCGAGCACCTTCACCACGCCGTCGGCTCGCACCTTGATGTTCGCGGGCTTGAGGTCCCGGTGGATGATCCCCTGCTCGTGCGCCGCTTCGAGGGCCTCGGCCATCTGCTGCGCGATGGGCAGGGCCTCGTCCAGTGACAACCCAGAGGCGTGGGGCTTGAGGCTTGCGGCTTGGGCGATCTTGTCGGCGAGCGTCAGGCCTTCGACCAGTTCCATCACCAGTGCGAGCACGCCCTCAGACTCCTCGAGCCCGTAGATGACGGCGATGTTGGGGTGGTTCAGCGAGGCGAGGACCTGGGCTTCGCGGCTGAATCGCGCCCGCCGATCGGGATCGTTGGCCACGGCGGGCAGCAGCACTTTGATCGCCACGTCGCGATCGAGCTTCGCATCGCGCGCGCGATACACTTCGCCCATACCACCGGCGCCGAGGGTGGCGAGGATCTCGTAGGGGCCGAGGCGCGTGCCGGGGGGCAGGGTCATGGGGCTGAGGTGAAGGGATTAAGGCGCGTGAGTGCTATCCCGTGAGTTCCTTGAGGAGCGTGTCCGGTGTTGCGGCTCTGACCGGCGAGCGCACGTAGTCCCGCGTGTTGCGCGTGGCCACCGCATGCGCCCCGCACGCCACCGCCGCAGCCACGTGCAGGGCGTCTTCGAAGTCGCGCATCGGCAGGCTGGCCGCGTACCGCACGCTGTCGGTCGATGTCGGTGCCACCTGGATGAACCGCAGGAGTTCCAGCAGGAACGCCTTGGTCGCCGACGCGCCCTGCTTCGAGACGACGAGGTAGTGGAAGTTCGCCACGCTGTGCCAAGCCATGAACCCGGTCGCGGCACGCCGCTCGAGCGCATCCAGCAAGTCGCCGGCGGCGCCGGCATGGGGACGCCGATCCAGCGCGACATCGATCAGGATGTCGGTGTCGACGAGCAGGATCACAGGTACTTCTTCGCGAGCCGCGTGTAGCGCGCGTCTTTCCGGCGCGACGCCTTGAACTGGGCACGCCAGCGCGTCGAGAACGTCGGGGTCCCCTCGGCGCTGATGTCGCGCAACGCCTGCTCGATGACGCGCGACAGCGACAGGCCCTGCCGCTGCGCGTAGCGTTTGGCTGCGGGCACGACGCGTTCATCGATCGTGACGGTGAGCTTCGCTCTCATCGTAAGGCTCTATACGTATCACTTTACCACGTATACGTGTAGGGGCCGCGGCGAGTCTTACTTCTTCGCGTCCGGCCGCCAGTTGAGGATCAGCGTAATCGGCGTCGCCGCCGCGTCGTCCAGGACGGTGTTGATCAGGAAGCGGCCGTCGCGCGTGACGTCGTACTGCCGGCCCTGATTGCCGTCCCCGCCGCCGCCGACGATCCGCGTCGGAAAAAGCGCCACCGGGGTGCCCGGCTCGAGCGCGGTCCCGCGCGTGGTGACGGGCGCGGCCATCAGCGCGCCATCCGGCCCGAGGTAGTACAGCGCCTGGCCATCCGCGCGCCACACGGGCGTGATCCCGCCCGCCGTCGACACCTGCCACTGCGCAGTGGGCGCCGGGGCCGCGGCGCCCGCCGCCGCCGGGAGCGTCCACGGCCGGACATAGATCTCCGGCCGCCCCGACGCGTTCGACTGATAGGCGACCCAGCGACCATCCGGCGAGAACCGGCCCCAGCCCTCAGTGAAGGGGGTCCTGAGGACGGTCCCCGGCGCGCGTCCCGCGCGCGCGGCGCCGGTGGACGGGTCCATCTCCTGCGCCCAGAGGTCCCCGCCCGTCTGCGGGTCGAGGCTGTCGTACAGGAGGAAGCGGCCATCCGCCGACCAGTCCGTGGCGATCTTCGGCTGGGCGGAGGCCACGAGCCGGGCCTCCACGCCCGCGCCGCTGGCGTCCTTGCCATACAGGTCGTGTACGCCCGTCCGATCCGAGTCGAACACGAGCCGGCGGCCGTCGGGGGACCAGATCGGGACGTGGTCAGCGCCCGCATCAAACGTCAACCGGCTGGTGCGCGCGCCGTCGAGCAGCCAGAGATCTTCGTTGCCCTGCACGATGCGGGACACGGCCACGCGGCGGCCGTCCGGGGCCACACGGGGGCTGACGAGAGTGTGCTCATCCGGCGCGCCCAGCGTGCCCAGGACCTTTCCGGTCCGATCGACCCAGGTCAACTGCCGCCGGCTGGCGCGACCGCCGCGGTAGGCCACCAGGCCCGTGGCCGAGACCGCCACCGCGCTGCGGAAGCTCCCGTCGGACGCGACCGCGTCGGCCAGCGGTACCGGGTCGCCGGTGAGCGCCCGGCGGGCGAGGTCAAGGCACTGGGCCACGAGGGTGCCGGCGCGGGTCCACAGCAGCCAGCCGCCTTCGCGAAGCGCTTCGGAGGGCAGGTAGGTGGCGGCGGTGTCGGCCGCGGTCAGCCGGGTCGGGGCGCCCGCGTCGAGCGCTCCCAGATGGATGCCGCCCGTGTCGGGCCCGCCTTGCGCGTAGAACAGGAAGTGCCGGCCGTCGGGCAGGAACACCGGGAAGCGGTGGCTCGTCTGCCGGTCGAGCGTGGTCACGGGGGCGGCGTCGCCCCCGGCGGCCGCGACCCGGAACAGCGGGCCGACGATGTTGGGCGCAAACAGGAGGACGCCGTCCGCATTCCAACTCCCGCCCCGCCCAGAAGGGGCTGCGGCCAACGCGCGGGGCGCCCCGCCGCCCAGGTCGAGGCGTTTGAGCTGGCCATCGGCAAAGAAGGCGACCGCGCGGCTGTCGGGCGCCCAGAAGGGATACCGCGCGCCGTCGGTGCCCGGCAGCGGCTGCGCCGTGGTCGTACTGAGCGACCGCAGCCAGAGGCGCGAGGCGCCGTCGCCGGCGGCGACGAAGACGAGTTGTCGCCCGTCGGGGGACAGCGCGAACGCCAGCGGGTCCCCACCGGCAGGGGTGACGATGTCGACGCGCGTTTCGGCGGGCGGGGCTTCGCGCAGGTGCCGCACGGCGGGGACGGTGAGCGCCGCCGCGCCAAGTACGGCGACGGCCGCGACCACCCATGCGAGCCGTGTGCCGCGGGCCGACGCGGTGGAAGCCGCGGCGCCGGCGGGCGAAGGGTCCGCCGCGGGCGCCGTCAGCGCGTCGTCGATCTCCAGACGTGCATCGGCCGCATCCGCCAATCGCTTTCTGCGATCCTTCTCCAGACAGCGACGCAGCAACTTGCGAACTGGCGCAGGTGTCGTCGCTGGCAGCGTCGTCCAGTCCGGTTCCTTCGTCAGCACGGCCGCGAGCACATGCGAGACCGTCTCGCCGTCGAAGACGCGACGGCCGCTCAGCATCTCCAGTAGGACCACGCCGAACGCCCAGAGGTCGCTGCGCTTGTCCACCGGTTTACCCGACGCCTGCTCGGGACTCATGTAGGCCGCCGTGCCGAGAATCATCCCGGCCTGCGTCGCATGCAGGGAGATCGTCGGCGAGTTCATCGCGTGGTCGCTCGACGCGCCGGCCGGGTCCATCGCCTTGGCGAGCCCGAAGTCGAGCACCTTCACCACGCCGTCGGGCCGCACCTTGATGTTGGCGGGCTTCAGATCGCGATGGATGATCCCCTGCTCGTGCGCCGCTTCGAGGGCCTCGGCCATCTGCTGCGCGATGGGCAGCACTGCGTCGAGGGGGAGCGGGCCCTGCGCAATCCGGTCCGCGAGCGTCGGGCCTTCGACCAGTTCCATCACCAGTGCGAGAGTCCCCTCAGACTCCTCGAGCCCGTAGATGGCGGCGATGTTGGGGTGGTTCAGCGAGGCGAGTAGCTGCGCTTCGCGCCGGAACCGCGCGAGGCGATCCGGATCGTTCGCGACGGCGGGCAGCAGCACTTTGATCGCCACGTCGCGATGCAGCTTCGCATCGTGGGCGCGATAGACCGCCCCCATGCCGCCCTCGCCGAGCGAGGAGAGGATCTCGAAGGCGCCGAGGCGCGTGCCGGGTGTGAGCGTGGTGGGCGTCACGTAACGCGAATCTTAGCCCGAACCAGGCTGTCTCACGTGTCCAGAAATGATTTGAAGCGTTCGAGTTCCGCGGCGATCTCTCGCTTGAACGCGCGGTCGCGCGGCGGCCGGCCACGTAGCCCAACGTCGTATTCATCTCGCCGCCACGAAACGTCACGTTCGCCCAGCCGACGACGCGGTCTCGACGATAGACGATAAGCCGTATTAGGGACCTCTTCGCCATGTGGCTGCAGATCGAGCAGCGCATCCAGGCGCGCGACCGTCGTACGCTCGTCGCGCTGAGTCATGTGTTCTGATTCGTCCGCGACGTCGGCGACGCGCCGGCCAACGACGGCCACTCCTTCTGGACGTACAACGGTGAAGAAGCGGTTCCCAGCGGCCTCTTCAGGTCGCGCGGGCACGACATGAACCACAGCGACGTGATCCCCAGCCTCGACCTCGTGCTGGCGCGGGAGGGCAACGACAATCGCCGCCTGGTGGACGGGCAGCCGTTCGCGACGGCGGTCATCCAGAAAAGTGTCGCGGCCGTCGGCGCGGAGCGAAGAAGCCGTGGGCGCCGTTCCGCCGCTGGGCGCCGGCCCTACCGCTCGCTGATCCGGTACAGCGTCGTCCGGCTGCGCAGGAAGATGTCTCCGGCCGCCACGGCAGGCGTGGCGACGAAAGACTGGTCCGTGAGTTCGTTCGTGGCCAGCACCTCGAACGTGGTGCCAAGCTTCACGACCACCACGTCGCCTTCCTCGCTGGACAGGTACAGCTTGCCGCCGGCCGCGATGGGCGAGGCCTTGAAGTTGTACGGCTTCGGCAGGCGCGCCTGCTGGTAGTGCGGCTTGCCCGTCTTCGCGTCGAAGTTGCTGAGCATGCCGGTGTCGGTCAGCACGTAGAGCATGCCGTCGTGCAGCACCGGCGACGGGGTATACGACGTGCCGCGCGTCGTGCTCCACACGACCGCGTCGGTGCCGGTGAGGTCGCCCGTGCGGCCCAGCCGGACGGCCATCAGGTTGGGGTTCCTGAATCCACTCATCACGAGCACGAGGTCGCCGAACTGGATCGGGGCCGGGATGGTGTTCTGCCCGAGGCCCTCGACGTCCCACGCCAGCCGGCCTGTGTCGTAGTCGTACGCCCGTGTCTTCCGCGTGGCGCTCACCACCACCTGCCGCTTGCCCTCGTGTTCGACGACGACGGGCATCGACCAGTTGGAGATTTCCGCGCGTGGCGCCCGCCAGACCTCCTTGCCCGTGTGTTTGTCGAGCGCCACCATGAACGAGTCGCCCTGGTGATCGAAGGTGTGGAACAGCCGGTCGCCGTGGAGCAGGAAGGCCGCGCCCTCGCCGAACTGCATGTGCATCTGCATCTGCACGCCGGCGTCCCTCTGCCACAGCAGCGTGCCGTTCATGTCGTAGCAGTACAGCCCGCGCGAGCCGAACGACGCCCAGACCCGCGTGCCGTCGGTGACCGGAGAGTTCGAGGCAAAGCTTCCGTACTGCCGGTGGTACCCCTCGTGCGGCGTGGCCACTGCGGCCGTGCGCTGCCACACGATCCGGCCGGTCACACGGTCGAGCGCGATCACCTCGAAGCGGTGCTCGAGATTGGCGTCGACGCCGCCGCCGGCAGAGCCGCCGCGCGTGCCGCCGCGGCCGCCCGCCGCCGGCGCGCCCGTCACCCCCGTCGGCACAGCCGTTGTCACGAAGACGCGATCGCCCCACACGATCGGGGACGAAAAGCCGCGTCCGGGAATCGGGGTGGCCCACGCGACGTGTGTCTTGTCGTTCCAGCGCGTGGGCGCGTCGCCAGGCGCCACGCCGGTGCTGGCCGGCCCGCGCCACTGCGCCCAATGACTCGCCAGGGAAGCCGGCGGGGCTTGCGCCCCCAGCGCGGCCGTCATCGTCACGTCAAGCACAAGGGTCAGCAGGGTGATGCGTCGCACGATCGCCATCTTCCGGTTCATCATGTTCATCTTCATCATGTTCATCATGGAAACTACGCGCGGTGCGCCAAGACGTTTACTCGCGCATGACCCAAAGCATCGTCCGGCTCGTCGGGCTCGAAGCGCCGGGACCGCCGGTCCTGGTGATCCTCGCGCCAGAGGACGGTGAGGTGGCCCGGCAGGTCACGCCCTGGACGGCCGGCTTCGCCATCGGCCATGCCTCGCTCGTCGTCCTGTTCCCGTCGCGGTCGCTCACCTATCCGCACGACGCGCTGGAAGACGTGCTACGCCACGAGGTGGCGCACGTCCTGATCAGCCGGGCGGCTGCCGGCCGGCGCGTGCCGCGCTGGTTCAACAAGGGCCTCGCGATGGCCGTCGACGGCCCTGGCAGCTCAAGGATCGCTCGCGCCTGGCCTGGGAGCTGCTCATCGGCCCCCGGCTGACGATCGAGAGATCGGCAGGCACCGGCCGACCGTAAACAACTTTCGATTCGTGTTTCGGCCGACGGCTGGAAGTCCCTGCGTCCGCAGAGGTTCGGGGCGCACAAGCATTTCCGCTTGACTTCGGGTGGGGCGTATAAGTTCAGGGCATTGCCTATCCGTTGGAGTCGCTCACAGAGTGAGCGTTTGCCAAGAATCAGGAGCCCTGAATGATCCGCACCCTCGCCGCTGTCGCCGTCGCCCTTTGCCTCATTCCCGCCGCTGCTCGCGCCCAGGCAATCAGCCAAGCCATCAGTCCCGTTGCGCAATCCCCTGCCGGAAGTCCTGCGATCGGCGGGACGATTGTCGGCATCAAGGCCGGCCTTAACATTAAAAAGATGATCGTCTGCGTTCTTAAAGTCCACCTGCAAGAGATTGTGGTCCACGTATTGGGCGGCAAGCTCGGTTCGAACGCGGGAAATCTTCATCGCTTCCAACTCAAGCATGACCAAAGTGCCCGTGGCATCTTGCGTGAGGGTCTGATCTATTTTGATTCCAATTTCTTCTCCCGGCTTCAGTTCGCCTGCTAAAAGATGGGATTGAATTAACTTTTGTGTGACGTTGAGATTCATAGGCGTAAGTAATAGCTGATAGAGTTGGATTTTCGGGGGAGGGGTTTATTTGGTTGATGGTGTGTTGGAAAACTCCGCGCGCGCCTGCTTCGCGGCGGCTACCAGGTTTTGCAACGCGGGGCGCACTTCTTCCCAGCGGCGGGTTTTGAGCCCGCAGTCAGGATTCACCCACAAGCGTTCCTTCGGGATGACGCGCGCGGCGGCGTGGATGAGGCCGAGAATTTCCTCGGTGGAAGGCACGCGCGGCGAATGAATGTCCCACACGCCGGGGCCGATGTCGTTCGGGTAATGGAACTGCGCGAACGCGCCGAGCAACTCCATGTTTGAGCGCGAGGTCTCAATGGAAATCACGTCGGCGTCGAGCGCGGCGATGCTGTCGAGAATGTCGTCGAATTCGCAGTAACACATGTGCGTGTGAATCTGCGTTTCATCACGCACCCCGCTGGCCGCGAGACGGAAGGCATCCACGGCCCAGCGCAGATACTCCGGCCAGTGGACGCGGCGCAAGGGCAGTCCCTCGCGCAAGGCTGGCTCGTCAATTTGGATAATGCCAATACCGGCGGCTTCGAGGTCGCGGACTTCATCGCGGAGCGCAAGGGCGATTTGTTTGGCCGTCTCGCTGCGCGGCTGGTCGTCCCGCACAAAGCTCCATTGCAGAATCGTGATGGGGCCGGTGAGCATTCCCTTCATCGGTTGGCGCGTCAGCGACTGCGCGAACTTCGCCCAGCGCACCGTCATCGGCTGCGGACGATGCACGTCGCCGTAAATGATGGGCGGCTTGACGCAGCGGGAGCCATAGCTCTGCACCCAGCCATTTTCGGTGAAAGCGAACCCGGCGAGTTGCTCACCGAAATACTCCACCATGTCGTTGCGCTCGAACTCGCCGTGAACGGGCACGTCCAGGCCGGCCTCCTCCTGCCAGCGCACGGCCTGGCGCGTTTGCTCTTCGAGGAAGTGGTCGTAGTCGGCGGACGAAAGCTCGCCTTTCTTGAAGCGGGCACGAGCGGCGCGGACTTCTTCGGTTTGTGGGAAGGAGCCGATAGTCGTGGTGGGGAACGCGGGCAAGTTCAACCGCGCTTGTTGTTGCTCGTGACGCCTGGCAAACGGGCTTTCTCTTTTGAGCTGGTGCGGCGTGACTTCTCCGCTGCGCTGCTTCACGAGCGGGTTGTGAATGCGCAGGCTGATCCGTCGGCTGGCAATAGCCGTGCGATTTTCCTGCAACGCGGCGCGGTGGCCGTCGTGATTGACGAGTCGGGCAAGCAGCGCGACTTCCGACAACTTCTCCGCCCCAAAGGCGAGCCAGCTTTTGAGTTGGGCGTCCAGTTTGGTTTCGTGTTCCAGGCTGAGTGGCGAATGAAGCAACGAACACGATGGCGCAACGATGAGCCGGTCGCTCCCGAGAGCAGTCGCCGCCTTCTGCAAGAGGCCCAGCGAACCCTCGAAATCGTTTCGCCAGATGTTCCGTCCGTCCACGACGCCGAGCGAGAGTTGCATCGTTGCTGGCAGTTCCGCGAGCAGGCGGTCGAGCTCGTGCGGCGCGCGCACCGCGTCGAAATGGAGCGCGTCCACCGGCAACGCGCAGACCGCCGGCAAATTCTCTCGTAAGTCGCCGAAGTAAGTCGCGAGCAGAAGTTTCAAATCTGGCGCGGCGGCGCGGAGTTGCGCGTAAGCGGCGGCAAACGCTCCGCGTTGTTCCGGCGTCAGGTCGAGGCAGAGCGCCGGTTCATCGAATTGCACCCACTCCGCGCCTTGGGCGCGAAGGCAGCGCAGGACTTCGGCATAAACCGGCAGCAACTGGGGCAACAAGGAGAGCCGGTCGAACGGCGGTCCGTTCCGCCCGCGCACTTTGCCGAGCCACAGAAACGTCACCGGCCCGACGAACACCGGCACCGTGCGGATGCCGAGCGCCAGGGCCTCGGCGAACTCATCAAAAGGTTTGGTCGAGGAGAGCCGGAAGGTCTGGCCCTCGTGAAGTTCCGGCACCAAGTAGTGATAATTCGTGTCGAACCACTTGGTCATTTCCAGCGCGGTGGCCGGACTGCTGTGGCCGCAGTCGGGGCAGCCGTTCGTTTCGCTGCTGATGCCACGCGCCATCGCAAAGTAGGTGTCCAGATTCACCGTGTGGCCGTGCCCGTGGAATCGCTCCGGCACCGCGCCCACGAGCGCGCAGGTGTCGAGCACCTGGTCGTAGAGGCTGAAGTCATTCGAGGGAATGAAGTCGAGGCCGGCGGCTTTCTGCGTTTGCCAGTTCTCCGCGCGGATGACCTTGGCGGTTTCGAGGAGTTGCGCCTCTCCCGTTTTCTTCGACCAGAAGGATTCCAGGGCGCGTTTGAGTTCACGCTTCGCCCCGATGCGGGGAAAGCCGAGGTTATGGGTTCGCAGGTTGCTTTTCATTTCAGCATTCTTTATCTCCATGAGTCATGGCTTCCGGGCAAACGGTTTGGTCAAACTCCGCGCCCGTCAAGAAACCGAGTTTCAAACAGGCTTCGCGCAGGCTGACGCCCTCTTCATAGGCCAGGTGGGCAATCTTAGCGGCGTTATCGTAACCGATCCTCGGACTCAGCGCCGTGACGAGCATGAGTGAGCTTTTCACATACGATTCGATGCGGGGACGGTTGAGCCTGATGTCCTTGATCATATAGTTCACAAAACCGTGGCAGGCGTCGTGGATCAGAGTGATCGAGTGCAAACAGTTGTAGATAATGACCGGCTTGCACACGTTCAACTCGAAGTTCCCCTGCGAGCCGGCAAAAGCGATCGCCGCGTTGTTGCCGTGAACCTGCACCGCAATCATGGTCATCGCCTCGCACTGCGTCGGGTTGACTTTGCCGGGCATGATCGACGAGCCAGGCTCGTTTTCGGGAATCTGCAGCTCCCCAAAACCACAGCGCGGGCCGGAGGCCAGCCAGCGGATGTCATTGGCGATTTTCATCAGCGACCCGGCCAAGGTGTTGATCGCGCCGTGAGCAAACAGCAGTTCATCGCTGGCAGAAAGGGCGGCGAACTTGTTCGGATGCGATCGAAATGAAAGTCCGGTCAGTTCGGCGATTTTTGCGGCGGCGCGCACGGCGAACTCCGGATGCGTGTTCAGTCCGGTGCCGACCGCGGTGCCGCCGATGGCCAAATCGTAAAGGCCGTCCTGGGCCTGCTTCAGGCGCTCGAGGTTGCGCGCCAACAGACTCGCCCAGCCGGACATCTCTTGGCCGACCGTGAGCGGCGTGGCGTCCTGAAGATGAGTGCGACCGATCTTGACCACGCCGGCGAACTCCTTCGCCTTGGCGTCAATGGCATCATGGACACGCTGAAGGGCAGGGATCAGGTCATGGTGCATTCGGGTCGCCGCCGCGATGTGCATGGCCGTCGGGAAAGTATCGTTCGACGACTGCGCTGCAGTTTCTGCAA
>JBCKZS010000070.1:0-12309 GCA_038918905.1 Vicinamibacterales bacterium | reverse complement strand
CCGTGAAGCGTGATGAACACGTTGATCCGGAACTTCAGGTTGAGCCAGCGGCTCCATTCGCCGGTCTTGAGCGTCATCGTCTGGCCGGCGAGGTCGATGTCCGCCGCGCCGCGGCCCCGGCTCCAGGTCATCGTCATCGGCAGCGTGACGTCTTCCTGTGTTTCCAGCTCGGCGAGGGTGGTGCGGTCCGCGTCGGCGAGGGTGCCCTTGGCGCGAATGGCCCTGAGCTTCGATCGCACGATCGGGTTGGGTGGACCGACCAGCGTGGTGCGCGCGGTGTCGCCGTCAAACGCGAGGCGCTTGAGGATGCCGCCAAACTCGGTGTTGCCTTCCTCGAAGCGGCTCAGGTCCGTGGCGTAGTAGTGAAAGGTGCCCATCGTGCCGCGGATGTCGGGCAGCGGCAGGCCCGCGAGCAGTTCGCCGTTGGGGACGTCCTCGGGCGGGAACGTCACCGGCACCGTCAGGATGCTGCTGCGGACACCGGCCTGGCCGGCGGTGACCCAGAACGAGGTGCCGCCGCGCAGCGACGTGATCGCCGGCCGCGACGTGGGAATCCAGTTCCACAGGAACGTTGGCGGTGTGCGCGTCACCATGCCGAGGTCCGGCATGTACGTCGTCGTGTCGCGGACGAGGAAGTCGTAGATGTTGTGTTTGCCGGGGTTCACGCCGGTGGCGAACGAGGCCCACGCGGTGGGCGACTCGGGCGACACGGTGGTGTCGAGGTCGTAGAGGCCGCCCGCGCGCATCACGCGCGCCAGGTTCGGCAGTTGCCCGGCGGCCATGAACTCCCGCACGAGATCAGGGTCCATGCCATCGAAGCCGATGATGACCAGTTTCCTGCGCCCCGTATCCGGAGCGACGGCTGGTCCGCCACACGACCAGACGACGGTCGCGGCCGCCAGCGCTCCCAACCAGGTCAATCGCTTCATCATTGGGAACACATTGTAGCGGAGGCGTGACGCCGGGTACCCGGCGTGCCGTCGGTCGAGGAGGATCCCGAAGACATCAGGCAGGCGCTTGCCGATGCCGCAGCCCTGGCTCAGGACGCGTTACATCAGGCGCGAGAGGCAGGGAACCGCTGTGGCGAAGAACCTGGTGACCTCGGTCCATTCGAGGGGCACGAGCATGTCGGGCACGGGCTGCGCCTCGGCGTCCTTGAAGTCGGTGAGTGATTTGAGAAGGTGGACGCGGTTGGACGGCGTGGTGGCGAGCTTCGTCTCGAACCACGCGAGCATCTGGCTGAGGCCGTACTGCGTCGCGGCGAGATAGAGATCCACGAAATCGCGGCGGTTGCCGAAGCTGGCGATGGCGTGCACCTTCATGCAGGCGATGTCGCGCGGATCAGCGACCGCAAGCCATTCGAACTGCAGGAGCGGGAAGAGCTGGGGATGCGGAAAACGGAGGACGCTCACGAGGATGCCGCCGAGCGCAAGGTGCAGGGTGCCTGGGGCAGCCTGATGGATGGTGAGACCGTTCAGGCCGCCGAGGCGGTGTTGGAGATCGGCGGGGTCGAAGTCCCGCGGGCTGAACAGATCGAGATCGACAGACCGGCGGTGGCCGTACTGGAGCGCCAGCCCGGTGCCACCAGCGAGATAGAAACCGTCCAGCACGGACCGCGCGGCGAGATCGTCCGCGGCTCGCGCCCATCCGTCTGGCAGTACTTCATGATGCCACGCGTGCGGGGGTTCGGGCATGGGAGCTCCTCGCGGAAGGTGGTGACAGAGAACGTCGGGCCCGCTTAACGGGTGCTCCGAAGGGCGATGATGTCGCTGGCGGGAAGACCGAAGAGCAGGGCCCGGAAATTAGCCGAGCGCGGGGTCAGATTCCGGTCGGTGCGCAGCACGTCGAGAATCTGCTCGTCGGTGAAGAGGCTGCGCATCCACACGACGGCTTGTTCGTCCCCGTATTCCAGAACCCGTTCGATGGCGTAGACCGGATACGCCTCGGCGTCAAACCCGTCAACGTCGGTATCCCAGAACAAGAGCCGTAAGTGCTTTGGGATCACGCACGGGAACGTACTTCCACTCCGACGCGTCGGCGTGACCGTCGTTCGTGACTCGGCTTCGTTCGCGTCAGGGGCAACCAGTGGCTGATCCGCGCGCTGTCTACACCTGCGGCGGCGCGTCCCCGCGCTCGGCAAACCAATGGCGCAGAAAAACGAGGTCCCCGGCGTCCTTCTCGCGATGGGTGACCGCCTTCATCCGCCACAGCAGACGAGGTGACGCGAACGGAATCGGGACACCATCCACCTCGCGCACCACGACGTCTCTGGCCGCTTCGGCGTAGTCAATGCCGCCGGCGGTCCGTATCAGGTCGACCAGGATTTCATCGGCGACGCGAATCACGTTGTACTGCTGCAGTTCGCCGGGCTGCAGCTCGCGCACCGCTTGGTCAGGAAGCGTCGCCAACGCGTCGAACACACGCGTCTCGTTGTCCGAATCGGCCGCCACGATCAGATCCACGTCCATCGTCCCGCGGTTGTACCCGGCGGCGCGGATGGCAAAGCCGCCGATGACGACGTAGCGCGCGCCGCGCTGATTCAACTCGCGGCACAGATCCCGCAAGTCCTCCAGCGTCGGTTCGCGAGACTCTAGCTCCGGGGTGGACGGGCCATCATCCGCCACAGCCATTCGTCTGCCTCTTCGTGCGTGCGAAACCGGTGCACCCCTCGCGGCACCCGAAGGCCGCCGAAGGCCCTGCGCCAGGCCACCGCGTCCGCCTTGCGGCTCGACGCCAGCGACCACGCGTCCGGCGTCTTCGTCCGGCGGCCGACCACCCGCTCGATGTGCTCCTCGACGTTGATGAACGGCTGCTTCACGATGCACTCAGCGTAGGCCACGGCACCGCGCAATGCAACTGCGGCCGCGGCCCCGGGTCCAGGTGATCGTCATCGGCAGCGTGACGTCTTCCTGTGTTTCCAGCTCGGCGAGGGTGGTGCGATCCGCGTCGGCGAGGGTGCCCTTGGCGCGAATGGCCCTGAGCTTCGATCGCACGATCAGGTTGGGTGGACCGACCAGCGTGGTGCGCGCGGTACTGCCGTCAAACGCGAGGCGCTTGAGGATGCCGCCGAATTCCGTGTTGCCTTCCTCTTCCACAGGAACGTTGGCGGTGTGCCCGTCACCATGCCGGGGTCCGGCATGTACGTCGTCGTGATTGGGAACACATTGTCGCGGAGGCGTACGGCGGGTGCGGCCTACAATGGGGCCGTGCTGATCACCGAGTTCGTTTGGCCGGAGGACCGCGTTGACCACATTGGGCGTCACGGCATCCGGTTCCGTGACGGCAAGGGCTGCCCGGTTCCGGCGCGGGACATGACCGACACGGAGAAGCGCCGCTATCGTGATTGGAAGCAACGATGAAAGATCAGATTCCGAAGACCGATTCCATCGAAGAACTCGCCCGATTCTGGGACACGCATGACCTGACGGATTCGCTTGCCGAACTCGAGGAGCTGAGCAGCCCGGTGTTCGGGCGCTTGGCCGTTGTTCCCGTCCCAGTGACCTCGACGGAGCACGACGCGCTCAGGAAGCTCGCCGGCCTTGAAGGCGTGGACGAATCGGCGCTCATCCACAAGTGGATCAAGGAGAGACTCCACCAATCGTAGAGGCGCCGTCCAGCGGCAACCCCTGCTTTTATGGGGCACAATCTCCGTCATGGACTTCGACGTCATCAAACGTCAAACGTCTGCTGGCTGCACTCGAGCGAGAGGGCGTCCGCTATGCGATCTTCGGGGCGGTGGCCCTGAATCTGCACGGGCTCGCGAGGTTTACGGAAGACCTCGACGTGTTCATCGAGGCTGAGGCCGGTAATATCGACCGCCTCAAGGCCGCGCTGCACTCCGTGATCGATGATCCGGAGATCGACGGCATCACCGCTGAAGACCTGCTCGGCGGGTAGTCGGTGCTGGCGACGCCCCTGCGAGAGCTCGCTCCGCCTCTTCGGGTACCTCTACGGAGATGACCCAGTTCAAGAAGAAGCACATCGAGCGCTTCCTCGGGGACGGGGACAAGGTGAAGGCCACCATCTTTTTTCGTGGCCGCGAGATGGCGCACCCGGAGATCGGGCGCCGCATTCTTGAACGGCTGACCGGGGAACTGGGTGACCTGGCGGTGATCGAATCCGCGCCGCTCAAGGAAGGCAACCAGATGCACACGATTCTGGCGCCACGGCCCGGGGCCAGACGGCCGCACGCACCGTCGCCGCAGCCGCAGACCAACAAGAGCTAGGGAAAGAGACGACGATGCCGAAGTTGAAGAGCCACCGGGGCGCGGCCAAGCGCTTCAAAAAAACTGCCACGGGCAAGTTCACGAGGTCGAAGGCGTTCAAGCGCCACATCCTCACGAGCAAAACCACCAAGAGCAAGCGCCAGATGCGCGGATCGGAAGTCGTCCACCCGGCCGACGCCCCCCGCATCAGGCGCATGCTGCCCTACGCCTAGGAAAGGACCGTCATGCCTCGCGTCAAGAGAGGAACCGTTCGCGCCGCCAAGCGCAGAAAGCTGCTGAAGCGCGCGAAGGGGTTCTACGCCAACAAGAGCAAGCTGTATCGCGCCGCAAAAGAATCGGTCGATAAAGCGCTCAACTACGCCTTTGTCGGGCGTCGCCGCAAGAAGCGCGACTTCCGCCAGTTGTGGGTCGTCCGCATCAACGCCGCGGCCCGTCTGAACGGACTGACCTACGGTCAATTGATCAACGGCCTCAAGGCCGCCAGCATCGGACTCGACCGCAAGAGCCTGGCCGAACTCGCGGTGAACCATCCGGACGCGTTCGCCAAAGTCGCCGAGCAGGCGCGTGCGGCACAGCCGGCCACGGCCACCAGGTCGGGTCAGGCCGCCCAGCCGGCCATGGCCGCGACGGCCAAAGCCGCCAAGCCGGCCAGGGCCGCGAGGCCGACCAGGACCGCGACGACCAAAGCCGCCTCCGCGTAGAGCGGCCGTGCAGCGCCGGGGTACAATTCCCGGCGACCATGAACGCCCCGTCGACGCCCCCTTCGATCGCGGAACTTCAGCACCAGTTCCAGACAACCCTCGACGCGGCGCGCACGCCCGCCGATCTCAAGGCCCTGCGCGATCAGTTCCTCAGCCGCAAACACGGGCTCGTCACCGCGCTCGTCAAGTCGATCGCCACGGCCTCTTCCGAGGAGAAGCGGACGCTCGGCGCCGGCGCGAACACGCTGAAGCAGCAGATCGAAGCCGCGCTGGACGCCCGCGACGTGGAGGTGCTGGCGGCCGCGCCTCCCAAAGACGCGCTCGACGCCACCCTGCCCGGCCGGCGTCCCCGGTTGGGCCGGCGGCATCCGCTCACGCAGGTGCGCGAACGGGTCGAAGACATCTTTTTGGCGATGGGCTACCAGGTCATCGAAGGCCCGGAACTTGAAGACGACTGGCACAACTTCGAAGCGCTCAACATGCCGGCCGAACATCCGGCGCGCGACATGCAGGACACGTTGTATCTGTCCGCGCCCGTCGCGGTGCCTGACGGCGGCCGCGCGGCGACGCTGCTGCGCACCCACACGTCGGGCATGCAGATTCGCTACATGGAGCAGCACGACCCGCCCGTGCGCATCATCGCGCCTGGCCGCGTCTATCGCCGCGACAACTTTGACGCCACCCACACGCCGATGTTCACGCAGATCGAAGGGCTCGTCGTGGACGAAGGCATCAGCCTGGGCGACCTGCGCGGCACGCTGAACGGCTTCGCGGAACAATTCTTCGGCAGCCGTGTGGCCACACGGTTCCGCCCGAGCTTCTTCCCGTACACCGAGCCATCAGCCGAACTCGACGTCGAGTGCCAGGGGTGCGGCGGCACGGGATGTCCGCTGTGCAAACACACCGGATGGATTGAGATTCTCGGCTGCGGCATGGTGCACCCGGCCGTCTTCGAAGCCGTCGGCTACGACGCCGACCGGTACACCGGCTTCGCGTTTGGCGCCGGCATCGAACGCCTCGCATTGCGCCTGTACGGCGTGGACGACATCCGCACGTTCTACGAGAACGACCTCCGCTTCCTGGAACAGGTGGCGCTGTGAAGGTGCCCGTGTCCTGGCTGCGTGAGTGCGCCGACCTGCCTGGCTCGGCGACGGTCGCCGACATCGCCGCGCGTATGGCCGGCGTCGGCTTCGAAGTGGCGGCCATCGACGGTGAGGTCATCGACTTCGAGATCACCGCCAACCGGCCAGACTGCCTCAGCGTGCGCGGCCTCGCGCGCGAGGCGGCGACAGCGTACGCGGTCCAGGGGGCCAGGGGTCCAGAGGTCCAGGGGGCCAGGAGTCCAGAGGTCCAGGGGGCCGTTCCTGTCACCATCGAGTCGCCGTTGTGCGGGCGGTATGCGCTGGCGCTGGCGGACGTGACCGTGGGGCCGTCGCCCGGCTGGCTCGCCGATCGGCTGACCGCCTGCGGCATCCGCCCCATCAACACCATCGTCGACATCACCAACTACGTGTTGATCGAGATGGGACACCCGATGCACGCGTTTGACGGGGCGCGTCTGGCCGGACCGGCGATCGTCGTGCGACAGGCGCGCGCGGGTGAACGGTTGACGACGCTGGATGGACAGGCGCGGGTGCTCGACGCGTCCATGCTCGTGATTGCCGACCGCGATGACGCGGTGGCGATCGCGGGTGTGATGGGCGGCGCGGCGTCGGAAGTGTCGCCAACCACCACGCGGATTGCGCTCGAAAGCGCGTGGTTCCAGCCCGCCACCGTGCGCGCCACCAGCAAACGGCTCGGACTGAAAACCGAAGCGTCCACGCGTTTCGAACGCGGTGCGGATATCAACGCGGCCGTGGCGGCGATCGAACGCGCGCTGTCACTGCTCGAACAGATCGGCGCGGGACAACGCGCCGGCGGGACGACGGACGTCTATCCCGCTCCGGTGGCGCCCACTGTGGTGCCGCTGCGTCCGGATCGGCTGGCGCGCCTGCTGGGCGACCAGGTGCCGGCCGCGGATGTCGAACGCATCCTGGGCAGCCTCGGGTTCACGGTCGCGCGCGACGACCACGGATGGCAGGTCACCGTGCCGACCGCGCGTGTGGACGTGGCCCGCGAAGCCGACCTCATCGAAGAAGTGGGCCGGCACTGGGGGGTCAACCGCGTGCCGGCGACGTTCCCCTCCCTGCGCTCGACGCCGCGCCCTTCCGACGCGGGGGTGATGCGCGCGCGACGCCTGCGGCGCCTGCTGTGCGGCGCGGGCCTGCAGGAAGCGGTCACGTTCACCTTCATGGAGCACGCGGCCGCCGCGCCGTTTGTGACCGACCCGGCGACGCTGGTGCGGATCGCCAATCCGCTCTCGGAGAAATTCGCGGTGCTGCGGCCGTCGCTGATTCCCGGATTGCTCGATTCCCTGATCTACAACCGGCGTCGCGGCCTTGACGATGTGCGTTTGTTCGAAGCCGGCGCCGTATTCAGCCTCTCCGGCGAAGGCCAGCGGGTCGGCTGGGTGCTGTGTGGCGCGCGCGACGTCCACTGGAGCGTGCGCGCGGAATCGGTGGACCTGTTCGACGCGCTCGGGATTGCGGAGGTGGCGGCCGACGCCTGGGGCCTCACACTGGCCACACAACCGGCCGATGACACGCCGTGGTTCGTGCAGGGACGTTCGGCGGCGTTGCTGCGTGAGGCGGCCCGCGGTCAGCCCCCGACGCGTGTGGGCACCGCGGGCCAACTGCCGGCAGACCTGACCCACGCGCGGGGTTTGCCCGCGGGCGTCGTGGTGGTGGCAGGTGAACTCGACCTCGCCGCCTTCGCCGGCGACGGCACGGCACCGCGGCGCGTGAGCCCGCTGCCGCGGTTTCCCTCGGTGGTGCGCGACCTCTCGCTGCTGGTTGACGTTCGCTTGCAGGCGGCGTCCGTTCGTGCCACCATTCGGCAACGTGCACCGGCCACGTTGGTGGGCGTGCGCGAGTTCGATCGGTATCAGGGCAAGGGTGTTCCAGACGGCCAGGTGAGTCTGTCGGTACGGCTCACCTTCCGCGACACGGGGCGCACGTTGACAGATACCGAAGTGGATCAGGCGATCGGCGCCATCGTCACCGCATTGCAGATGGACCATGGAGCGGTGGTGCGACGGCGGTCGATTGAGGATTGAGGATTGAGAATTGGGGATTTCCTGATGGCACGGACGACCGACCTCCAGCCGATTGACCGCCTTGAAGAGAAGGTGAAGCAGTTGGTGGGGATGATTGAGACACTCCGCACCGAACGGGCGCAGGCACTCGAGACGGTCGCCCGCCTTGAGCGCGACCTCGAGGTCTCTCGTGCGCGCCTGGGTGAATCGGAGACGGCAAACGCCGAGGCGGCGACGCTGCGGGAGGAACGGGAGAAACTCCGCAACCGCGTGGTCGAGATGATCGCCCACATCGACAAGCTGAACCTCTGAGACGACCCCGCCCATGCACACCCGCGTTGTCACCGTCGAGATCCACGGCCAGCGGTACGCCGTGCGCAGCGATCTTGACCAGGCCTATATCGCGGAGCTCGCCGGCTACGTGGACCAGAAGATGCGACTGGCGGCCGACCAGTTGTCGAGCGCCGACTCGCTGCGCATTGCTGTCATCGCGGCGCTGAATCTGACCGACGAACTCTATCGATCACGCGCCGACGGCGTGGGCATCGAAGGGCGCGTCCTCGAAAGAACGGCCGAGATCGAACGCCTCGTGGACACGGTTCTCGGTGGACAGCACCGCATTGCGGTGTAGGATCGTTTCGGCGTCCTGCTTTGTTCGTGATGGTCGGAGCGTCGTTTGAGCCGATGCTTCTCAACAAAGTGAGCTGCAACGCCGCGCGGTGTGCACGCCTCCGTGGTGAGGAAGCCTGAAGCGCGGTTTCAAGCGGTTCCACCTGTCTACACAGGTTCATTCGACCTCCCCACACGGCAAAGCGGGGCCACTGCGTACCTCCATCACTTCCGTGACGATTTCCACACTGACCGAACGCGCGCTGATCGCGCGCCTCCACGCGCGCGTCCCCCCCCCACCCGAGTGGGTCTCCATCGGCATGGGCGACGATGCGGCGGTGCTGGTGCCGGAGCGAGGCTGCCATGACGTGGTGACGACCGACGCGCTGGTGGAGGACGTGCACTTCCGCCGCGCGTGGTCATCACCGCGGGACATTGGCCACAAGGCGCTGGCGGTGAATCTGAGCGACCTCGCGGCGATGGGCGCCACGCCGCGCGCGGTGTTGCTGTCGCTCGCGCTGCCGCCCGACCTGCCGCTCGACGACTTCGATGGGCTGGTCGACGGCTTCCTCACGCTGGCCACGACGTCGCGCATGCCGCTGGTTGGCGGCAACCTCACGCGCTCCCCTGGTCCGCTGGTGCTCGACGTGACGGCGATCGGCATCGCCCGTCCGCGCCGCGTGATGACACGCGCCGGCGCGCGACCTGGCGATCGCCTCTACGTAACAGGCGCGCTTGGCGCCGCGGCGGCCGGCCTCGCGATGCTGCAGGCGGATCACGCGGCGTCGCCCGACGACGAGGCGGCGGCGGAATGCCTGCGCGCCTACCGGCGTCCGGCCGCGCGTCTCCGCACGGGCGCCATCGTCGCGCGCAACCGTGTCGCGACGACGTGTATGGATCTGTCGGATGGATTGGCGAATGGTGTGCGGCAGATCGCCGAGGCCGGTGGCTGCGGCGCAAAGATCGACGCCGCGTCGATCCCGGTGCACGCCGGCGCCCTCGCCTGGTCCGCCGTTCGGGGCGGCGACCCGCTCACCCTGGCGCTGTCGGGCGGCGAAGACTACGAGCTGCTCTTCACCGTGCCGCCGCGCCGGTGCCGCCGCTTCCTCGCGGCGATTCGTCAGGCGGGCGAGGTGCCGGTGGCAGAGATTGGCGTCTGCACACAAGGCCCGGACGTCGTTCTCGTGCGTGACGGTCAGCGCACTGCACTCCCGGTCGGCTTCAGCCACTTCTGACGGACGGTTCCTGGCCTTCCAGGGAAGACCAAGTCTCCGTACTCGCCATCGAACCGCCCCATCGGTGTGTCGTAGACGATTCTCGCCTCGCGCGGCGACAGTTGGATCTGTCGTCGGTGCGCACCGACGTCTGAGAACCGGTCATCTGGTCAAGAAACCCTGACACCGCGACAGGTGCGACAGTGCGGAGGTCACCCGCCTTCGCCGGGGATCCTCCGGCGACACGTTCAGGATCGATCCGTGCATTCCGTCGTCGTGGCCTCAGCGTATGGCGATCTGGATGAGGTCGTGGATGATCGAGGTTCGGTCATCCATGATAATGACCGTGTCGCCGATGACCACACGCCGGTAACCGGCCGGTAGCAGCGCCAACTGGCGCTTCAGCTCGACCGGAAACGGCTGCAGGTGCTTCCGCAGGCCCGGCGGCAACGTGCCGTTCCGGCGCAGTTGTTTCTCCAGGCCCGGCGGCAACTGGTCCCGCCTGGCCAGTCCCGGGCGGGAGGCTGTCACTGTAGGCCCGTCGCGTTTCTTCGGCTGTACGCAATCGCACATCGCCACCCTCGACTCTTGCGTGACGCGCCACCTGTGCCGGCATCCAGCCTGGGCCTGGCCAGCCTGGGCCTGGGTTGGCAGGAAGCAGGAACGGTGGTAGTATCCTCGCTGATGCCCCGTGAGGTTCCCGAACACGCCGTATCAGCACTTGATGATCCCGGTCAAGTGAGGCGCACGGCAGGGACGTTGGCATCAGAACGATCGCACTCTTCGTTGTTACATCAGGGTTCATCAGGCTTCATCAGGAGGTTTTTATGCGCCAGGCGTTCTTCGCGGTCACGATGTTATCGGTGGTGAGCCTCACGGGCTCGACCGGTCTCGCCCAGCGTGGTGGGGCGACGTTCCCGGTCATCGTCGTTTTTCATGAGACGGCGCCGTTCCAGGGCTTTCGAGGGGCGTTCCGGGCTGACAGCCGCGCCGCGGCCAATCCCGCCGCGTGGGACTACCTGGATCGCGGCGTTGCGGGCGCGGTCATGACATTTGAGGGACGGCACGCGTTTCAGGCGGATCACGTGTACAGCGCAGCGCTTCGGGGCTTCTCCGCGCGCCTGAACGCCCAGCAAATCGATGCGCTCGAGCGCGATCCGATGGTCGCCTTCGTCGAGGAGGACGGGACGATGATCGCGATTGCGCAGACGCTGCCCTGGGGGATCAATCGCATCGACGCCGACCTGAGTTCAACGGCGGCCGGTGATGGTACGGGCGCGATTCTCAACGTCAATGGTTACATCATCGACACCGGCATCGACGCGAAGCACGCCGATCTGAACGTCTGGCAGCACGTCAACTTCGCCGGCGGGCGGAACAGCGACTGCAACGGTCATGGCACCCACGTTGCCGGCACCGTGGCGGCGAGAGACAATACCATCGACGTCGTCGGCGTGGCGCCCGGGATGCCGCTGACTGGCGTCAAGGTGCTGGGCTGCGGGGGCTCGGGAACGACTTCTGGCGTGATCAAGGGCATCGACTGGGTCACGGCGAACGCGATTAAGCCGGCGATCGCCAACATGAGTCTCGGCGGCGGCGCCAACCTCGCGCTCGACACCGCCGTCATAGCTTCCGCGAACAGCGGCGTGTTCTACGCGATCGCCGCGGGCAACTCAGGCGTTAACGCCTGCCTCGCGTCACCAGCCCGCGCCGGTACGCACGTGGGCGTCATGACGACGGCGGCCGTCGGCGGCAGCGACATCGAACCCACCTGGAGCAATTTCGGGCCGTGCGTCGACATCTGGGCGCCAGGAGTCAGCATCCTGTCCACGCGCAACGGGGGCGGGACGACGACGTTGTCCGGCACGTCGATGGCGGCGCCCCATGTCGGCGGGACGGGCGCGCTCTATCTTTCGCTCAATCCGTTCGCCACGCCTGCGATGGTCGAGGGCGCACTGAAGTTCGATGCCCAGCTCACCGGCACCTCCAGCAAGAACGGCACGCCGATCATACTGGTCTACGCGGTCAGACGAGTAGTCGGATCGTCGTGACGACCCCGCCATGGTGGCCCTGATCCTCGCCCAGGCCGTGGTGGCGGGAACGGTGACGTTCGCGGCGCTCGCCGGCGGCACATACAGCGAGATCCTGGAGCCGCGTCAGGTGGTTGTTCGGACGGCGGAGGACTGGCAGGCGCTGTGGAAAGCGCACAGCGCCGAGCCCGCACCCATCATCGATTTTTCGCGGTCGATGGTGATTGGCGTGTTCCTGGGGTCACGCCCGACGGCAGGATTCACCGTCGAAATCACCGCCATCCGCGTGAAAGACAACACCGCGGTAGTCGAGTACACCGAGCGCGGACCCGCGCCAGGCGCGATGACGGCGCAGATTCTGACATCGCCGTTCCATCTGGTGACGGTCACCCGCGA
>JBCKZS010000069.1:0-12646 GCA_038918905.1 Vicinamibacterales bacterium | reverse complement strand
CTAAACCTCCATCGCGTCCGGATCGCGGAGAACATAGCCGACCCCCGGACGGCCTGAATGAAGCTGGGCCCCCGGGGCTCGTCGATCTTGTCGCGCAGGTGCTTCACATAGACATCGACGACGTTGCTGGCGTGCTCGAAGGCGAAGTCCCAGACGTGCTCGGCGATCATCGTGCGGGTCAGGACGAGCCCGGTGCGCCGCATCAGGTACTCGAGCAGCGCGAACTCGCGCGGCGTCAGTCCGATCGGCCGGCCATCCCGGCGGACGGTCCGGGTCTGGACGTCGAGCGTCAGCCGGCCGACGCTGAGCACGGTCGGCGAGACACGGGGGGGCCCGCGCATCAGCGCACGCAGCCGCGCCACGAGCTCTTCGATCGCGAACGGCTTCACGAGGTAGTCGTCGGCGCCAGCGTCAAGCCCGAGCACGCGATCCTCGACCATGTCACGTGCCGAGAGGATCGGGACCGGCGCATGACGGCCGCTTTCGCGCAGGCGCCGGCACAGGGTGAGGCCATCGAGCGCGGGAATCATCAAGTCGAGGACGATGGCGTCGTAGTCGCAGGTCTGCGCGAGATCCAGCCCCTTCAGCCCGTCATGCGCGACATCGACGGCAAAGGACTGTTCGACCAGCGCCTGCCAGATGCAGCCGTCCGGCGACCGTCGCGGCACCAAGCGTCGTCACCAGCACATTCGTCCCGTGGGTGTAACGAACGCCGGCGGCGGTCACCACCGGCGGCGTGGCCGACTCTTCGCGCAGGATATCGATCGTCTGCACGTACCCGCCCTCATCACCCATGGGTTCAAGTCCCCAGCGGCGGAAGTGGCTTGCGATGTACGTGGCCGTAATCCACTCGTCACGCGTGCCGCTGCCGCGGCCCTGAAGCGCGTCACCGGCCAGAAATTCCAGATGCCCGCGCAGCGAGGCTTCCGTAATCTGATCGGCCGCTGCCGGCGCCAGGCGACTGCCCGGCAACCTGGACCGGCAGGACCGGCGAAGACTGCAACGTGGCGATGGCGAGAAGGACAACAAGAACCGTGAGGAGACGCGAGCGGCGAGAAAACATGGACGGCCTTGGTGGGTGCGGGGCCCACGAAACGAACGTGCCACCGCGTAGAATACGCCAACCATGGCTGGCACACACACGCGACGATGGCCGAAACGATTGCTCACAGGGGCGGGTCTTGTAGCCGCCGTGCTGCTGGTGCTGGCTTTGGGCGTGGCCGCCTGGGTCTGGGTGCACCTCGGCAGAAGCCTTCCGCAGACCGACGGCACCGCCACGCTGACCGGCCTGAGTGCCGAGGTCATCGTTGAGCGGGATGCCCACGGAACGCCCACGATTTCCGGCGCATCCCGCATTGATGTGGCGCGTGCGCTGGGATTCATCCACGCGCAGGATCGGTTCTTTCAGATGGATCTGGCACGGCGACGGGCGGCCGGCGAGCTGGCGGAGATACTCGGCCGGACCGCGCTGCCGACCGACCGGGCCTCGCGTCTCCACCGCTTCCGCGATCGTGCGGCGCGTGTGCTGGCGGCCGCATCGGCCGACGAACGCGCGCAGGTCGAGGCGTATACCGCCGGTGTGAACGCGGGCCTGGCCGCGCTTCGGGCGGCACCCTTCGAGTACCTCCTGCTGCGCGCGACACCGAAGCCATGGCAGGCGGAAGACTCCGTGCTGGTCATTGCTTCGATGTTCTTCAGCCTCCAGGATGCGACGGGCACGGCAGAGGCGCGCGCGGGCGCGCTGTACGACGTGTTCCCGGCACCGCTGGCCGAGTTTCTGAACGCCACCACCAGCGACTGGGACACGCCACTCCTGGGCGATGCGCTGCCGGCGCCGGTCCCTCCAGGTCCGGAAGTGTTTGATTTGCGGACGGCGGCCCCGGTGCAGGAACCAATCAACGGCGGGTCTGCCGTCCCCACCCTGGCGCTGGACATGACCGAAGTCGAGGCCGACTCACGCGGCAGCAACAACTGGGCCGTCGCGGGATCGCGCACCGCCGATGGCCGCGCCATCCTCGCCAACGACATGCACCTTGGCCTCTCGGTCCCGAACATCTGGTATCGCGCGTCGCTGGTGTGGACCGGCAGCAGCGGCCGGCCGATGCAGGCCACCGGCGTGACACTGCCTGGCGTCCCTTCGCTGATCGTCGGCAGTAACGGCACGATCGCCTGGGGCTTCACAAACACCACGGCGGACTGGACCGACCGCGTGCGCCTCACCCTGGCCGGTGACGACCACACCAGATATCTCACACCTGACGGTCCGCGTTCGTTTGAGGTCACGCAGGAGACCATTGCCGTCGCTGGAGAGGCCAGCGAAACGCTGGAGGTGCGCGGCACGATCTGGGGACCGGTTGTGGGGCCGGACACGCAGGGACGCCTGCACGCGATCGCCTGGGTCGCGCATCACCCGGAAGGCCTCAACCTTCGTCTGTCAGCGATGGAGAATGCCGCCTCACTTGACGAGGCGCTGACGATCGCCAGCCTGTCGGGCGTGCCCGGACAGAACTGTGTGCTGGCCGATCGCGACGGCCACATCGCGTGGACGGTGGCCGGACGTATTCCGCGCCGTGCGGGCTTCGACGGCCGGCTGCCGGCATCGTGGGCCGACGGCACCAGGCGCTGGGATGGCTGGTACTCGCCCGCGGAATACCCGCGCGTGGTGAATCCGGACAGTGGGGTGATCGTCACCGCGAACAACCGCGTGGTCTCGGGTCGCGATCTTGAGAGGCTCGGCGACGGCGGCTACGACCCGGGCGCCCGTGGACGGCAGATTCGGGACGGCCTGCTGGCGATCGACCGCGCGGACATCGACGACATGCTGCGCGTGCAACTCGACGACCGCGCGCTCCTGATGGAACGCTGGCGCGACCTCGCGTTGTCAGTGCTCACCGACACGGCGACAACCACTCCTGGCCGTCAACAGTTCAGGCGCCTGCTGCAGGAGACCTGGACGGGACACGCGTCAACGGACTCGGTGGGATATCGACTCGCGCGGCAGTTCCGGCTCACGGTGGCGGAACTGGCGCTGGCACCGTTCGTCGCGCGTGTCCGGACGCTGGAGCCCGGCTTCCCGTCCACGCCGGGCCGCTCGCTGGAGGGCGCGGTCTGGGCGCTCCTCACCCATCGTCCCGCGCATCTGCTCGATCCGAAGTACGCGGACTGGCCGGCGCTCGTGCTCGGGGCGATCGATCGGACGGTGACGGCCCTCTCCGCCGATGGCCGCCGCCCGGGACTCGACGCGCGCACGTGGGGCGAGGCCAACACGCTGCAGGCGCAGCATCCGATCACCCGCGCGGTGCCGCAGCTCGGTCGATGGCTCGACCTGCCGCGGCAACCCCTGCCCGGCGACAGTCACATGCCACGATTCCAGAGCGCGACCGCGGGCGCGTCCGAACGGCTCGCGGTCTCTCCCGGCCACGAGGCGGCCGGATACTTCCACATGCCTGGCGGTCAGTCGGGCCACCCGCGCTCGCCGCACTATCGCGACGGGCACGACGCGTGGGTGCGTGGTATCCCCACGCCGTTCCTGCCCGGTCCGACGGTGGCGCGTCTGGTGTTGCGGCCCTGAGTGCTGGCCGCCCGGCGCGGCTGAAGCCCCGCCCTTGTACCGGGCGACGTTCGTCCGTAGGGCGTGGCTTCAGCCGCGCCAAGCGATCCACCGGGGCTGAAGACCCGGCCTCCTATCGTTTCGGGTGTTCGACGGGCAGGTCTTCGCGGTCGCCCCACTCTTTCCACGACCCGGTGTAGTTGCGCACGCGGGGGAATCCGAGCAGCCGCAGCGCGAGGTAGGTGTGCGCCGCGCGGTACCCGCCCTGGCAGTACGTCACCACCTCGCGGTCGGGCGTGACGCCCACCGCGGCGTACATCGCTTTGAGGTCTTCGATCGACTTGAACGTACCGTCCGGCGTCAGGTTCAACTTCCACTCGACGTTCACGGCGCCTGGAATCGCGCCGCCGCGCCTCGCCCGCACGTCCTCGCCGAAGTACTCCGCGTCGCACCGTGTGTCGATGATCGCGGTCTCAGGGTTCCCAAGGCAATCCTGCACCTGGTCCCACGTGGCCAGCCGGGTGTCGTCCGGATCGCCATGCCATTGGCTGGCCACCGGCGTCGTCACCTCCGTGGTGACCGGCAGGGCCGCGCGCGACCAGGCCTGGAATCCTCCGTCGAGCACGCGCACGTTCGAGTGGCCCAGATACTCGAGGAACCAGAACGCGCGGGCCGCGCGCACGCCCGACTGCTCTTCGTAGACGACCACGGGCCGATCGGCGGTCACGCCGCGCAACGCGAACAGGTGCGCGATCATCCACATGAACGCGCGCAGGGGCGCCGGGCTCGTGTCAATCAGGCTCACACCCCACAGGTCGAAGTGCACCGCGCCCCGCAGCCTGGACACGGCGAAGGCCTCGGCCGGCCGAAGGTCGATGAGCAGAGGCGGCGCCGCAAAATCAAGTTCCCGCCGCAGTGCGTGGGGGGTGATCAGCATGACGTCTCAGTGCGAAGGCTCGGCATCTATTCGATGACGACGTAGCGCCAGAGGCGGGCGACTTCAGTAGGGCCCACGTACTTGCCGATCTCCTTCTCGAACTGCGCCTGGGTCTTCCAGGGCCGGTATTCCTTGAACTCGCGCACCATGCGGTTGCCCGCGCCGGGGATGCTCAGAATGTCTGCATCGGTCGCCGTGTTCAGGTTCACCGGAATGAACACGTACTGCTTGAGGCGGTTGACCTCCGTGGCGTCCACGTACTTGCCGATTTCCCTGTCGAACTGCGCCCACGACTTCCACGGGCGATACTCGGCAAACTCACGCGCCATCCGGTTGCCCGCGCCAGGGATCAGCAGGATCTCCTCGCGGGTGCCCGTGTTCAGGTTCACGTGGATGAACGCCTTGCCGTAGAACGCGGTGGTCTGTTCAGCCGTCCGCTTCTGGCCCATGAGGAACGTGTGGAGTTCCACGACACTCGCAAACGGTCGCGCCGCGATGAGCGCCTTGACAATATCCGGCGTCACGGCCGGCAGCGCGGTCAACTGCGCGTCCGCGGCCGTGTTGGCATCCAGCAGGCCTTTGCCCACCTGACCGCGAAGCGCGGGCATGATCACGAATGCCAGCACGAGGCTGGCCACAACGAAGCGTATACGGGACATCAGAGACTCCTTAGGCAATCGAACGAGGGACAAACGATGAGTGGAGGCGCCAGACGCTGACGAGACCGACGAGCCCCAGCAACACCATGTTACCGGGCGCGAGTGCTGGAGGCGCCTTCGCATGGAGCACCTTCGACATCAGGGCGACACCGCCCAGTGAAGGGTTCATCTCCAGTTGGAATTCCATGTTCCCGCGGTAGTGGAGCACCGTGCCGACGGCCCCGCTCAGCATGAGCAGCACCATCCCAACCCGGAACGTCCGCGCGGCGGCAGGCGACCACGTGGCCACGAGCCAGCCGGCGGCCACCGCGGCCGCGACCATCACCACCAGCGGCGTCCACTGCCACACATCCTCGTAGTGCCCCATCAGCCAGAGTTCCGCGGTGGTGCCGATGAGTCCGAACAAGACCAGGAAGGCAAGCAGTCGACGGATGGTGTTCAGCGTGGAGGAAGTGGAGGCGGGCGAATCGGGCATCGGTGGCTACTACGAGGATCGGCCGTCGCCTGTTACAACCGGCCGTCGTCGCGCAATTTTTCGAACAGCGCTTCGACGGTCAGCCGGGCCGCGGGCCACAGCGTCTCTGGGGTTTCAGCATACACCCGGGCCACGATCGCACCGATGTCCGTGATGCCCGCGTCAAGGCACGAGAGGACCTGGCGCTCACGGTCCTCGCGATGGGCCAGGTACTCGGTGATGCGTTCGACCGGCCGTGTGATGACCGGGCCGTGGCCCGGCCAGGCGGTGCCGGGAGCCAGGACGGCCAGGCGCCGCAGCGAATCGAGATAGGCGCGCAGACTGCCTCCGTGCGCCGCGGGGGGAATCAGGATCGTCGTGGCGGCGGTCATCAAGTCGCCGCAGAACAACTCGCGGGTGTCAGGCGCCCAGAAACACACGTGGTCGGCGGCGTGGCCGGGGGTATGGACCACCGTGAGCGAGCGATCCCCGGCGCGCACCACCATGCCGTCGGTGAACGCGCGCCAGCCGGCGCTGTCACCGTCCGGCCATTTCCAGGCTTCGAGATCAGGCCAGCGCGCCCGCAGGGCCGGCAGGCCCGACGCGTGGTCGGGGTGTCCGTGTGTCACGAGCACACGTGCCAGCGGCCGGCCCTTGAGGGCCGCGGCGATCGCGTCCACATGCGCCGCGTGTCCGACGCCGGCGTCGATCAGCGTCGGTTCCGCGCCGTCACACAGGTAAGTGTTGTTGCCGGGACCGGTCAGCGTGCCCGGGTTTCCGGCTGGGAAGATCAAAGGGGACGGGTGTCGATCTGTGGGAAACTCAGAGCACTCACGTGAGTTTTCCACAGATCGACACCCGTCCCCCTCTGTGGGAAACTCAGAGCATTCACGTGAGTTTTCCACAGATCGACACCCGTCCCCCTCAAAAATGGTACCGGAGCCGCACAAAGACAAAGTCGCGGCCGGTGAAGCGGCTGATGGCGTCGGTGCCAATCCCGAGGAACGCGCCACCGGACGCTTCCAGTGACAGGTTGTCTCGCACACTCCAGGCGCCGATGCCGCGGACAAACCCCGACCGGTCGTCAGGATTCCACACGCCGAACACGCGCGCAAGGTACCGCTCGCGCGCGAAGCGCCGCTCGATCGACCCCACCAGATTCACGTGCTGTTGTGTGAACGAAGGCCCCGAGACCGTCCACTCGCGATGCCACACGGCCGACGCAAAGAGGCGGTACTCTCCCGCCGATCGATCCACACCAAGTCCCGCATCCACCACACGCCCATCGGCGGGTCCCGCGGGCCCGAAGACCTGACGATCGACAAACGCCGCCACCTCACCACGAATCGCCCACGCGCCGGCCACGGTTTCAAAGTCCGTCGCCACCATCGTGAACCTCGGATACCGTTCGACGAGTTCGCCGATCACGGTCAAGTGAGGCCCGGCCGGCGCCATCTCGAAGCTGAGCGCGCCGACGTTCTCGAACCCGCGATACCCAGACACACTCACATCCACTCGTCCCATCGTCGTGGACAACCGCGCGCCACCCTGCAGATTCGACCAACGTGCCGGCGGCTCTTCGCGCCTCATCTGCGCGCCCCTTGGGAACGCGGGCCACACAAAATCGCGGCGAAGATTGAACGGCGACGTGGGTTCGTCGAGTTCATCAAGACGTCCACGACGCCCGGGGAGGGTCACCAGGCCTTCAAGCGTGGTCCCGGGTGTCAGAAACGCGCGACCGCGCACAAACGCGACCGGCAGCCGCGCCTCGGACCGGCCGTCGAGCAGAAACCGCGCGGTGTCGATCGGATTGATCACATCGGAGGGCATGACCTCGTCGAGCCGCCCCCACACGAGTCGTCCATACCCGGCCCGCAGGTCTGCCCGGTCGCCACGCACCTCGGCCCAGCCTTCGCGCACGCGCGGCACCACGGCCGTCACCCGTCCCGCGCGGTCGGCCACCAACGCGTCAACGGCCCCTTCGAAACGCAGGCGCAACCAGGATTTCGGATCGGCGATCACGTCAATCCGTGCGCGCGTTCGCAACTCCCGGGTGTCGTGCTGCTTCGGAAACGACACCGCCAGCGCGCTGACGTCGCCGTGCACGACGACCGTCGGTGCACTGCCTGACTGCGGCGCGTCAACCGACGACATGCCCAGCAGCAGCGCGGCCACCATCCATCCCGACATGACGCTATTCTCCTACGGCCTCCCGTGGAACCGCTCGGCGCCAAACAGCCGCGGGAACAACTTGATGGTCGCCGGCAGGATGAACACCTCCGCAAGGAACGCGACCACCATCGTCAGCGCCAGCAACCCGCCGAACCAGGCGCTCGGACGGTACTCCGAGAGCATCAGCACGGCAAACGCGCAACAGTTGACGATGGCGGTCGTCAGCGCCGCGCGGCCCTCCTGTGTCGTGGCCGTCTTGATCGCCTCGTCAGTGGACGCGCCCGCCCGCGTCTCTTTGCGATAGCGGCTGATGAAGTGAATCGTGTCGTCATCAACCACGCCCAGCGCCACGCTGGCGACCATGACCGTGGCGACGTTCAGCGAGATGTCCAGCCATCCCATCGCCCCGAGCACGGCGATCACGGGAAACAGATTCGGCGGAATCGACAGGAGCCCGAACCGCCACGACCGGAACACCAGAAAGATCACCGCGAACACGGTGACAAACGCCGTCGCGAAACTCGTGATCTGCGACCGGACCAGATAGTGGTCAAGCGTGGCAAAGAGCCGTCCGGATCCCGTCACGGTGGCGGTGACACCGGAACCGGCAAACAACGCCTGCGCGATGCGGTCGGCCTCCTCCACCTGCCGGAACACCAGGTCGGAACTCATCGACGGCAGCTTCACGGTGACCTGGGCGTTCGAGAAGTCACTGGCGGCCACACGTTCCAGTTCCGCGCGCCCCTCGTCGCCCAGGCCGAAGACCAGCAGTTCCTGCGCGATCTCCGCCGCGCTGTCGGGAATCACGTAGGCCTCCGGACGTCCGTCATTCAGCTCGCGGTGCACGCGCTTCACGTAGTCGGCAACCGAGGTGACCTTTTTCACCATCGGCAACGCCTCCAACTGCGTGGCCAGCTCGTCCATGCGCCTGAGCACGTCGGGCTGCTGCATCGACTCTGGCGCGCCTTCCAGGAACACCTGGAACATATAAATCCCGGACAACTGACTGTCGATGACCGTCGCCGACGTGTACAGCTCGTGTTTTTCGCTGAAGAAGTTGATGTGGTTCGTGTCGACCCGCAGACGCGACATCCCCCAACCCGCGAGAACCACCAGCACGGCGGCCACCGCGATCACCGTCCGCGCGTGTCGCGTCGAGAACATCGCCACCCGGCGGAGCGGCTCGAGGAACCAGGACTCCTGCGGCGGAGGCGCGGGCTCCGCCTTCACCCACAGCAGCATCGTCGGCACCAGGACGATGGAGATCGCGAAGTCGATCATCACGCCCATCGCGGCGCCCATGCCGAACTCGCGCACGGCCACCACCTGACTCGTGGCCAGCGACAACATCCCGAGGGCCGTCGTCACGCTGGCGCCGAAAAGCGGCGCGAGCAGGTGGCTCACCGTACCGACAAACGCGTCTTCGTGCGACTGGCTCCGGCGGGCCAGACCGTAGTGCTGAAGAATGTGCACGTCGTCGGAAATCGCGAGGACCACGACGAGCGGAACGATCATGCTGCTCAGCACGTTGTAGCTGAAGCCCACGAGGTCGTACAGGCCGAGCGTCCACAGCAGACTGACGAGAATCGCCGCGAACGTGAGCACGGTCTTCCGGACCGACCGGAACATCACGTACAGCGCCAGCAGGGTGAACGCAAAGATCGGCGGCGTGAACTTCGTCTGGTTCGCGAGGGTGACCCGGTTGTACCACTCCGTGATTTCAAGGCTGCCGTTGTAGTGCGCGGCGAAACCGTCGGGCAACTGCGCGTTGACGAGGCTTCGGATCTCGGCCAGCACCTCGGCGCGGACGTCGTCAATCCGGTCTTCGTCGAAGAACACGACAATCGCGGTGACCGTTCCGTCCTCCGAGATCAGGTCGCCGCGAAACAACTCGTCCTTCAGCGCGCGGGCCCCCACTTCGGCTGGCGTGGACGTCTCGAGGTCCTTGATCAGCCTCCGCACTTCAAGGCCGCCGTCATCGTCCGGCCCCGACGCGGGCAGAGTGTCGACGATGGTGGCGGTGGCGAGGCTGCTGACGCGCCTGACGGCCTGCACGCGTTCGATGTCGCCGCTCACCTGGTCGAGAAAGGCAAAGCCTTCCTCGCTGAACAGCCGGTCGCGACCGGGCGCCTGGATGGCGATGATGACCGTGCGGGTGCCGCCAAACTCGTCGCGGAACCGCGTGTAGTCCTGATAGACCGGGTCGTCGACCGAGAACCAGGCGGTGAGGTCGTTGTCGATGGTTTGAATCTGCGCGCGGGGAGCAAGCACGAGCGCGCCCAGCACAGACACGCCTGACAGCCACCATCGCCAGCGGTAGATGAACCTGGCGACGCGCAAGCTCACCGGATGCGTTCCAGCTCGCGCCGGGTGAAGTCGGCCGCCGTGAGTCCCACGTTGTACTCGGCCTTCTCCACGACCAACTCAGTGCGCGTCTTCCGCAACGCGTCGGCCATCACCATGTCGGTCACCGTCCAGATGCCGCCGATCCGTTCGAGCGCGCGGACGTCGAAGGTCTTCTGCAGCTCATCGCGCCGGTTGTGGATTTCTCCGCGAACGACGACGAAACTGTCCTGGCGGACGAGCGACACGACGCGGGGAAATCGCGCGCTGGTGTTCCTGCTGCGCGATTCGAGCCGGTACGCCGGGTGAACGCTGCCGTCGGGCGCGGTCCAGCCGCTGGTGTCGTCGAGGAGCGTGTACGTGTAGTCGTTGAACTCGCGGCCGCCGATGTCTTCGTAGGTGAAGTCGCTGCCCACGAAGCTGTCCTGGGTTTCGTTGCCGGCGATCCGGCGCACGCGGCCGAGTGACGGCAGGAAGAGGAACCGCTCGTCCTCGCCGGCGGGGTTCTCCCAGACGAGAAACCCGGTGCCGCTGATGTCGTTGGGATACGTGAAGCGTGTCAGGGATCGATCGCCAGGCACCGGACGACCGGGGCCGCCCTTCAGGCTGAGGATCGACAGCGCGCGCTCGCGGACGCGCCCCTGCCGATCGTAGAGGCGCATGCGCATCGTGCTGCGGCCGTCGCGACCGGTGTCGCGGTCCTGCGCCTGGCGCGCCACCCACTCGCCCCGCACCTGCGCGCTGACGCCAGCCGGCGGCGCGGCTGGCCGGCCGGCCTGGGAAAAAAGCTCGTCCCCGGCCCAGGTATTAAGGAAAGGCGTAATGAGGAGGAAGGAAACAAGGCGAGACATCGGTCTTGCGTAGACAAACAGCTTCCGGGGAAAGGAAGCCGTGCGGGTTACTTGCCAGTAGCGTTGGGCCGGGAACGAATGTGCCTATTCTGTGAAACATTTCACAAAGAGTCAACGGGAAAATTCAGGGAAAATTCAGCCCCCCCCCTTGAACCCGCTATGCTGGGCCTGTGACCCGCAAGCAAATCGCCTGGACCCTGGGGGTGCTGGCGGCCGGCCTGGTGGCCGTCGGCCTGATCGTGGCGGTCCTGCTGCGGGACGGGACCGTCAAACGCCGGCTCACCGCCGCCTTGTCGGACCATCTCAAGGCGGATGTGACCCTGGATTCGCTGTCGGTTCGCCTCTTCCCCTCCGTTCGTCTCGTGGGCGAAGGCCTCACAATACGCCGGCTTGTCGACCCTCCCGACCACCCGCCCATCATCGTCGCGACCCGCTTCACCGTGGCACCCGGTCTGAGGCAGATTCTGCGTGGAAAGGCCAGGCAGGTGGATGTCGAAGGGCTCCGCGTCACGATTCCCCGCCGCCCGAAGCAGCGGTCCAGCGTCGTGTCGCCGGATGCAGCCTCGGAAGCCGTGCGATCGGGCATGCCACCCCCCTACGACGATTCGGCACCGGTCATCCTGCAGCGGCTCACCGCCAGGGACGCCGAGCTGGTCTACATCTCGAGCCGGCCCGACGGCCCGACTCGCGTGTTCCCTTCCACGAGGTTGAACTCCTCGACGTGTCGTTTGACAACCCGATGGAGTTCTCGGCAACCCTCACCAATCTGCTCCAGTCAAGGGATTCTTCCTCAAGCTGGCCGACCCGTTGTTTCGCAAACAGGGCGCGGGCGCGCTGATCCCCATCACCGTGAAGGGCACGTACGACGCGCCCGACGTGTCGCTGGACAAAGGGCGCGTCCTGAGGCGGTAGCCCGGGCATGGCGGCCTTTGGCGCTCAGGGCGAGGCGGGCGGCAATGGCGGCGCAGGGGCGAATCGTCTGGCGGGGTTTTGACAGGTGTCATCGGGCTACGTAGAATGACACCCATGATTAAGACCCAGGTATATCTGCGCGCCGAGGAGCTTGATGCCCTGCACGGCGTTGCGGAGCGGTCGGGCCGCAGCGTGGCCGATCTCGTCCGTGAGGCCATCCGGCGCGTGTGGCTCCGTCCGGACACACAGGGTCCCGTGGCCCTCTGGGATGGCACGCCTTCGCAGACGTCCGTCGAGCATGACCGCATCTACGACGAGCCCTATAGTGTGACAAAGTCGTAATAGTGCGCGGATGGCGGCTGGCGCCGCGCCTCACGCCACCGGCGTCTCAAGTTTCCCGCGCAACTCCGCGGATATTTCCACCGGCGTCTGTGCCGCGTAGTCAAAGTGCACCTGCACGGTTTTCGCGGTGACGACAACGCGCTGCGTGGGCACGTCGACGACCTCGTACTCGTAGCGGAAACTCGAACGGCCGAAGCCCTCCAGGCGCACACGCACCTCGAGTTCGTCGCCGTAACGCGCCTGCGACCGGTAATCCACCTCGGCGCGCGCGAGGATGACACCCTGCACGTCCTGCGCCTTCCACAGCGCAAACCGCGCGTGCTCAAGGTAGGTCAGATACACGGCGTTGTTCACGTGGCCGAGCGGGTCACAGTCGCGAAAGCGGACCTGGATGCGCAGGTGGATCAGCCAGGCGTGTGAATCGGA
>JBCKZS010000068.1:0-12723 GCA_038918905.1 Vicinamibacterales bacterium | reverse complement strand
CGTCGTGGGGTCGATCCAGATCCCTTCAAAGGATCCCATCCCGTAGTTCTGGGGGTTGACGACGGCAAGCGACAGTCCGCGCGTCCGAGCGGCGTCGCGCACGTCGGCGCGGAAGTCGGCTTCCACGGCCAGCAGGCCTCCACCGGCCGGCGTGTAGGCATTGCCGAAGCGCGGCCGGTTCACCGATTCGTGAATCGGCACGCCAAAGTCGAGCATGTTCGTCGTGTTCTGCACGATGTTCTGGAGGAGGCTGCCGCTCGGCGAGCCCGAGGCCAGAATCGGCTTGCCGTTCTTCATGACCATGTTCGGCGCCACGTAGACCGACGCGCGTTCGCCCGGGTCGGGCATCACGCGGCCGAAATGCGCGCCGGACGCGACGATGGTGACCCCGTTGACGAAGAGACCGTTGCTCCACGGCAGCGACATGCAGGAATGCAGAAGGGTCGCGACGTTGCCGGCCGCGTCGACCGCCGTCACGTGGCAACTGCCCGCCGGCGGCGCCGCCTCCGCCGATGCCGTGGGCAGCGGCGCGTCCATCTGCAGCAGATCGAAGCGCATCCGCGCGTATTCCTTGGAAAGGATCAGCGCGATCGGCACGCGGTGGAACTTCGGATCTCGATGCTTGCCGCCGTCGGCGAATACCTGCGCGCACACGCGCACCATCTGCCAGAGGGTTTCGGCCGAGTCGTTCACCGATCCGATCTTCTGGAGATCGAGAAACTCCAGCATGTGCATGATCTCGATGAAGTGCATCCCGCCGTGGTCCGGCAGCGGCGATCCGACCAGCTCGTACCCGCGATACGTTCCGCGCGCGGGTTCATCGAAGCGAACGTCGTAGCGCGCGAAATCGTCGGCGTGATCACGCCCCCGGCGGCGCGGACCACCGACGAGTACTCCTTCGCGAACGCGCCGCGGTAGAAATAGTTGCCGCCTTCCTCGGTCAGCCGCTCGAGCGTGTCGGCCGCGCGCTTCTGATAGAGCATCTCCCCCGGGTTGAGCATGGCGCCGCCGGCAAAGAAGATCTCGCGTCCTTCGGCGGACCGTCCGAGCATGTTCATCTGCGTGAACATCTCGCCCCAGAGGAACGGATGGATCTCGAAGCCGTCGCGCGCGTACGCGATCGCGGCCGCGCACAGGTCCTTCGACGACTTGCGTCCAAAGCGCTCGCGCGAGGCCTCGTACCCGGCCCAGAAGCCGGGCACCGCAGCGCCCAGCCCGGTGGCAGTTGCCCCGCCACTCCAGCCCGTGAGCTTGGCCACGGGCGCGTTCATCCCGCCGTTGACGTAATGCGTCTTGCCCGTCGCAGCCTCGTAGTACAGAAGGCTGAGCACGCCGGTGATTCCGGTCATGTGCGGCTCGACGACGGTCTGCGTCACCGCCGCCGCGAGCGCCGCATCCGCGGCCGTTCCGCCTACCCGCAGAATGTCGGCGCCGGCCCGGGTGGCCAGCGGATGGGCGCAGATCACCATGCCGCCCGATCCGGAAACGGCATCCTTCGGACCGAAGACCGCCTTCGCAATGAGACGACGCCGTTCGTCGGGCGTCATCGTGCCCGGTGTACCGCCCTTGGGCGCAGCGGAACGGGCCGTCTGCGGTGCCGTCTTCGCCATGGCGTGTGCCGCGTTCGGCGTGGCAATGCCCGCCGCGGCAGCAGCGCCCGCCACCAGCTTCAGAAAGTCTCTGCGGTTCGCAGTCATGTTGGTTCTCTGGACGCTCTCGCCCGCCAGGCTCAGCGAGCAGACGCTCGATGAGCTGCGCCATCCGCTCATCATTCGCATCGTCGTACCCCACCATGAGGCGGATCTGACGATAAGCCGTATTAGCGGCCTCCCGAGTCGACGGAAACCTCGGTTCTCAGACTCAGCTCCGGATCGACCGCCGCACGTCGCGCGCGTGCTATCGCCGCGACAACTCCTGGTAGGCAAGGCGTACGAAGCGCTCATGACCACCGGGCCAGCCCGTGGCGTACGCGGCCGTGACATTCGCCGCGAGCACCTGATCGAGCGTGCGCCCGGCCGCGATCTCCGCGCGAATGCGATCGCGAAGGGCGGCGACCATGTCCCGGAACGCCTGCAGTCGGGCGCGGTCGGCCAGTGGGCCATGACCGGGAATGATCTTCGTCTGCGCGTTTGCCATGGACAGCGCCTTGTCCGCCGCGCCGATGATGCCGTGAATCGAACCAGCACTGGAGAGGTCCACGAAGGGGAGACCGGCGCTCAGGAAGAGGTCGCCCATGTGAATGACATTGGCCTTCGTGAAGTGCACGATGGCGTCGCCATCGGTGTGTGCCGGCGGAACGTGCACGACTGCAATCGAGTCGCCATTGATGTGAAACGTGACGCCGGTGGTGAAGGTGACGACTGGGAGCGCGGCGGGCGCCGCCGGCGGTTCCTGCCGGTTGATGGCGTCGATGAACTGCCCCGCTGACATGCGCCGGCGGACGTTTTCGTGCGCGACGATGAGCGCACCCGCCTTGCCGATGTTCTCGTTGCCGCCGGTATGATCGAAGTGCCAATGCGTATTGACCACAAACCGCACGGGCTTTGATGTGATCGCCGCGATCGCGGCCAGGATCTTCGGCGTGAGCGGGGCGAACTGGTCGTCAACGATAAACACCGCTTCGTCGCCGACTGCGAGGCCGATGTTGCCGCCCGCTCCCGTGAGCATGTACACGCCGCCGGCCAGCGCCTGCGAGCGGACCTGAATGGTGTCAAAGTTCTGCGCGCCGAGTGTTGGCGTGCAGAAGGCGAGCGTACCGACCGCCACGATCAGGGAGTGGATGCGCATATGACCTTTCCCGGTAAGAGGGATGAGACTTCGCGATTGTAGCTCGGCCCGTGCATCTGGGGCAAGCACAGCCGGCTCAATTCCGCAGCGGCTTTCCGGTCTCGAGCATGAACTTGATGCGTGCCTGCGTCTCCGGCGTGCCGAGCAACTTCAGGAATGCTTCGCGCTCCAGTTCCAGGATGTCCTGCTCGGTCACGTTGCGCGGGGGTCCGTCGCCGCCGGACAGGACGTAGGCAATCTCGTTCCCGATCAGGACATCGTGCGCGCTCGCCTGTCCGCCTTCCTTGAACGCAAAGAGCGCATATTTGAGGTTGCCGAGCGTTTCGCGCCCGAGCGCACGAATGGTTTGCATGACCGGCGGCACGTAGTCCGGCGCGAGGTCGAGCACGCGCGCCTTTGCGTCGGCGATGAGCAGGTCGCGATTCATCGTGATGCGATCGGCAACGGGACGCAACAGTCCCATCTTGCGGGCCTCGTGGGCGCTCGTGCTCATCTGCGCGAGCGCGATGAGCTTGAAGGCACGCCTGGCAGCCTCGAACGGATCGGCTTCTTCATACGGCGCGAGCGCGTTCGTGAACCGGAACAGCAGTTCTTTGGTTCCACAGCCGCCCGGCAGCAGGCCGACACCGACTTCGGACGATAAGCCGTATTAGCGGCCTCCCGAGTCGACAGAACCTCGGTTCTCAGACTCAGAGCGCATCAACCGGGTCACCCCACAGCACAAATCCGTGCACCAACGCAGATGGAACGCAAGCGCAGCGTAGCTCTCGACCGGCGTTTCGTCAACAACAGGCGCCGTTCGTGTGTCAACGATCTCCCCGACGTTGCGAGAAAGATACCCCACCGCCTCGCCGTCGCTCCAGCGGCGAATCTTGAGCATTACGGAGCCGTTGTAGACGGAACGCCGCTTGTCGTTGCGGTACTCGAAGACCTCGTAGCGGTCCAGCGTGTCCTGCGTGAAGCCCCTCTCTCTTAGCCAAGCCGATTCGACCTTGAACTTGTCGTACGAGCCCTTGAAGGGCGAGTTTTCCTTGACGGCCGGTTCGTCAACGACAACCGGTGCCGGGATCTGGACAGCGTCCAGGTTCAGGCCCTTGAGCAACTCGACCGCCTCACGGAAGCCGACTTGCCTGACCCTCATAACCAGGTCGATTGCGCCCCGGCCTTTTGCGCCGCACGAAAAGCAATTGAACTTGCCGGCCGTGTCAAACGAGAAGCTCGTCTTGTTGCGCTTTGCGTCGTGGATAGGGCAAGCGCCCCACCACTGCGTTCCATTTTTGCGTGTCCGCCACTCGGTGAATCCGAGCGTGGCAAGCACGCCGAGCAGTGGCAGACCCCCCTGCAAACGTCTTCGTATTGGTCCACAGGTTCCTCCTTGTGTTTCCGCCCCTGATTGACAGGAGCCGAGTCGCAAGAAGGAATTACTTCTTTTTCGTGATGTTGCAGTTCACGAACCATCTGGGTCTGGAGCATCGTGGTCAACGTCGGCATGGCAGGCATCATGATAGATCCACTCGCGTGACCCGCCCTTCGATCGTCTGATCGGCCAACGCGATGAACAGGTCTGGACGGTTCACGGAGAGCGAAAACGCCATCCGGCGGTCGAGGGCTGTGACCATCCCATCGAGCAGCGCGCGATCGAATCGATAGAGCTCGAGTGCCTCAAGTCGGTGGATGCGCTCGTTGGCCCACAGCCGCAGCATCTGCGCCGGATCCCGTTGCGTGTAGACGACGACGCGCGGCGCGGCTTTGCCGGCCTTGTGCACGCGCGCGGCATCGGGGGCGCCGATCTCGATCCACACCTGCACAATGCCAGTCAGGTCGCGCACGGCGATCGTCGGATCGTCGGGATCGGAAATGCCCTTCGAAAAGGTGATCCCTTCCGTGTACTCGAGGCAATAGGCCAACACCCGCGCGACCAGATAGTCTTCGGACTCTGACGGATGCCGGGCCACGCGCAGATCGAGATGTTCGTACACCCCGCGATCCGCGTTCGCCAGGTCGATATCGAAGTTGTAGATCGTGGACGTCTGCGCCATCAGCGGCCCTGGGGAGGCTGACCGCCGCGCCTGGGATGGGGCGTTCCATCCGCATGTTCAGGATCGGTTCGCTCCGCGCGGCCCTCGACGATGATCTCGATGGCCTTGCGTTTGTCTTCCTGAAGCATGCCGTAGCCCGCGCCCATGGCACTGGGCCCTGGTCCCGATCGCGAACGCCGGCCCTTTTGCCCGCGGCCCCGCCACAGCAGGACGATGGCCAGCAGAAGCACCGCGCCCCACACGATCGTGACGAACATCAACCTCGGCGACATGTGACATCAACCCTAATCCGGCGTGAGAATGGCGATTTTCAGACCTTCAGGCGATCGATCTTGGTGAGCGTATGTGCCCAGTCGGCGGCGAGGCTCTCGTGCGGTATCCACAGATGCGGATGCCGAGCGCTTCGGGTGAGGTACGCCGGCATGTTGAGGACATCCTCGCGCAACCGCTGCAGCCGGGTCGTCGCGAAGTGTTCCGGCAAGCAGAGGTGCTGAAACCACCGGACGCAGTTGTACGCCAAGAACAGGAGATGCAGATGGGCTTCGTTCGCCGCATACTGCCCGGTGGGGATACTGCCCAATGCGTATTCGCCTTTGAGCTCCCGAATCAGTTGCTCGATGCGCGCGCGCTGGTTGTAAAATCGCCACACGCGGAGCGGGCGCCACGACAGATTCGTCACCAAGACCTGGTAGTAGTAGCGCTGGAAGTGCCACAACGTCAGTTGGTCGTGCTCGTCCTCGGGCTGCTCCCGCCGGATGACGACAAAGCGGCGGGGCGCCGCCCACCCGTGTGGTTGATAGCGAAACTCGGCGGTGCTGACGCCGCCGCGGTGCTGGGCGTAGCGCAACCGCCCGGCCAAGGTGCGTTTGATCGGCGCCGTCAGCTTCGCGACCACGACAAAGTGCACGCGCTGATCGGCGAGCCACTCGACGATGGCATGATCGTAGAAGCCCTTGTCGGCTCGGGCAAAGATGGGTTTCCGGTGGTCGGCGGCGGGGATCTTCGCCAGACACGCCGTCAGCAGATCGAGCGTGCCGGTCGCGGTGTGGGCGCGGCCCGGACGGAAGTCGCCCTCCCAGTACTCTTGCCACGTGGCTTCGAAACACAGGAGCGGATGGTACGAGCGGCGCCCCCGTTTCGCGGGGTTGTACCCCACCTCCGCCCCTTCTTGCTGGCCGTAGACCACCAGCACGGTCGAGTCGAGATCGAACACGAAGCGCTGGCGTTCGAGCGGCGCCGCCACGCGCGCGCGAATCGCATCGTGCACGGCGCGCAGTTGCGGCACCAGCCGCGGCGCGGTGCGGATCAAGCAGCGGCGCAACGTCGTCGCATCGGGATAGTGCGACAACCCGGTGAGAAACTGAAAGACGCCGTTGGTCCGCAGCAGGCGGGTCATCTCCAACCGCTTCAAGCCCAGGATGATCGGATACAGCAGCGCGAGCACCAACTCTCCGATCGAGTAGCGGGTGGGGCGATGGACCAGATGCAGGTCGTGCGCGAGCGCCCGTTTCAAGCCAATGGCGCTGAAGAAGCGATGCAGCAGATAGACACCACCATAGCGCGTCAGTGCGTCGGGTCGAGCGGAAAACGTCAGCGCACGCGGGCCTTTGGGCATCAGAATGAATTTCACCTCTGGGGTGAATTTCATTCTGGACCGCCTGCTCCGCTCTCCCCATCACTATTCTCTCAGCCGCGCCTGGGCCTCTCGGCGCAAATTAGTTAAACTCACGCAGGATTAGGGATCAACTCTGCTTCTACGGCCCCAACGGCAGCAGCCGGAACACTTTCCCGGTCTGCTCGCGTCTGATGCGCAGGTCGACGAGCACCGTGCGATCGGGCTGCAGTACCCGATCGCGCAGCGCAGTCGTGTCGAACAGCAGACTCCGGCAGGCTGCGTTGTCGCCGTACACGTGGACTTTCGAGAACACCTGCTCCTGGATCACCCGCGTCAGCGGGTCGTCCACTTTCGTCTCATCCACTGTCTTCGCAAACACCTCGGGGGCGTAGTCGGTCACCGGCGCCTCGAAATGGTCGGTCAGCCGCACGAGGGTGTTCTGGTAGCCCTGCGTGAACGCCTCGCCCTCGCCCGCCTGACGCGCCGCCTCGCTGAACGCTTCCAGCTCGGAGACCCACTGGGGAACCTGCGGGTCGGTCACCCTCAACGCGCGGGCGACGAAGCCTCTCACGCTCGGGTGTTTCGGCCCGCTGTCCTTGAACGCGAGGGTGCTGTGGTTGTCCGACGGCACGCGCGCGAACGCCGTCGCGCCGTTCGCGTCGGCGAACCCCATCGTCGGCTTCCGGGGATCCTTCGCGAAGTTGAGCACGATCTTCGCCGGGTTGAGACTTGCCGTCGACACCAGCACCGTGCCGTCCCCACCGTTCTGGTTGGCCGCCGATGAAATGCCCGAATACCCGGCCGTGCCGACGAGCACCGTGCACAACACGCGGCCCGGGCCGTACCACGTCTCCGTGTCGAACCGATCGCGCCCGGCGAGGTCCCACGAATTCAGAATCGCCGACGCCGTGAACTGCTTGCTCATTGACCCAGGCTGATAGATGGTGTCGGCCGACGCCCGCGTTCTCGACTCGAGGTGCGCCTGGCCGTACCCCTTGGCGAACCACTCGCGCCCACCCGCTGCGACCACGACTGACACGGCGGGAATGTCCAACGTCTCGCGCGCGTTGACCACAACGCGGTCGATGCCAGCCACCTGCGCTGGCGTCAATCCGGCCTGGGCGCGGCACGCGGCGCTGCCGGCGATCACGCCGGCGATGGTCACGGTGACCGGCGCCAGTCTCACGAGGCGGTGCACAACGAAAACCATACCGCAGAGTTGGAGTACGCTTCGACCATGACAGGCATGAGAGGCATGACAGGAATAACACGCGCGTCGGCCCCGGCGCTGGCCCTGCTGCTCCTGCTACCCTCCGTCGCCGCGGCGCAGGGGCCCGCCACCCCGGTGGCGTCGGGGCCGCTGCCCTGGGTGGTCGTGGACGTCCGGGGTGCCTGGCCATCCATCGGCGACGACGCCCTGACGGCGGAAGGGCTGGGTGTGGCGCAGGACGAGTTGCCGGGACGGGCTCTCACCGGCGTGGCGGCCGTGCACGTGTACCCGTTGCGCCAGGGCCGCTTCAAGGTCGGGCTCGGCGGCGAGGTCCTGATGGGCCGCGGCTCGCAACAGAAGCGCGACGCCGACGGCAAGCCCGCCGGCCCCAGGGTCACGCGTGAGCTCGAAGGCGTCTCGGGCCAGATCTCGCTCAACTTCGGCCGCGCCGCCGGCTGGAGCTACGTCACGGCCGGCACCGGCCCCCTGCGCTTCGACTCGTTTCTCGACGACGCCACGCCGGACGGCCGCCGCCGATCGACACTCAATGTTGGCGGGGGCGCGCGGTGGTTCAACTGGAAGCACCTGGGGCTCACGGTGGATCTGCGGTTCTACCGCACCAAAGCCGCCGAGGCGACCACCACGACCGCCGCCCGCGGACCCAAGCGGTTCGTCATCATTTCGGGGGGGATTACGTTCAAGTAGGTGCTCGGGTGCCCCAGGACTCCGGTGCTCAAGTGCCTGCGTGCACCCGAGCACCCGCGCACCGGAGCACCCGCGCACCGGAGCACCCGCGCACCCGAGCACCCGCGCACCCGAGCACCCGCGCACCGGAGCACCCGCGCACCGGAGCCCCCGAGCACCCGCGCACCCGAGCACGGGTATACTAGAGCCCTTGAAAGGACTGCGAATTTGAGCAAGGACGATCTGATTGATGTCCAAGGCACTGTGGTCGCCGTGCACAGCGGCGGCCTGTATCGGGTGCAGGTGGATTCGGGCCACGAGGTATTGGCCCAGTTGAGCGGCCGGATGCGCCGCTTCCGTATCAAGGTGGTCCCGGGCGACCGGGTCACCGTGGGCGTGTCACCCTATGACCCGACCCGCGGCATCATCACCTTCCGCGCTCGCTAGCCCCTCGCACCACGAACTTTGACCACACCCACACCCACAGACACTCACACCCCCAGGCGCCGGCCACGCGGAGGCGGAGGGGGCGGCGGCGGTTTCCGCCCGGCCTCCCGTCCCACCGCCCGGCCGCGCGCGGCGTCCACCACGCGCGCCTCTCAACCCTTCGATCCCGCGCCTGTCCCGTTCACCTCGCTGATCACCGAGCCGGCGGTGCTCGACGCGCTGGCGCAGCGCGGGTACGTGCAGACCACCCCGATTCAGAGCGCGGTACTGCCGTACGCCCTCACGGGCCGCGGCGTCATCGGATGCGCGGAAACCGGCACGGGCAAGACCGCGGCGTACCTGCTGCCGATTCTGGTCAAGCTGATGGCGGCCGGCCACAAGGACAGCCACACGCACACGCGCGCGGTGATCCTCGCGCCCACGCGGGAACTCGCCACGCAGATTGACGACGAGATTCAGGGCTTCGCGTATCACGCGCCGGTCGCCAGCGTCCCGGTCTACGGCGGCGTCCCGATGGAACCGCAGGAACGCGCCCTCCAGGCCGGCGTCGACATCGTCGTCGCCACCCCCGGGCGGTTGCTCGATCACATGCGGAGCGGGATCGGCGATTTTTCCAGGGTGGAAGTGTTCGTGCTCGACGAGGCGGACCGGATGATGGACATGGGCTTCTGGCCCGACGTCCGCAAGATCGCCGAGATCATGCCCGCCACGGCCAACCGCCAGACGATGTTGTTCTCGGCGACGATGCCCGAGGAAGTGATGCGGTTTGCGGATGAACTCGCGCCCGACGCGGCGTTCATTCAGGTCGGGTCGAGCCGCGGACCGGCCGCGACGATCACGCACGAAGCGCGCATGGTTTCGGCGCGCGAGAAGGTCACGACGCTGGCCAGGGAACTGCGCCGCGAACGCGGGACGACCATCGTGTTCGTGAACACGAAGATCGGCTGCGACCGTCTGGCGCGGCAGCTCCATCAGTCGGGCCTGCGCGCGCAGGCCGTGCACGCGGATCGGCCGCAGAAGGAACGGACGGCGACGATCGAGAGCTTCCGCGCGGGCCGCATCAAGGTGCTGGTCGCGACTGACGTGGCCGCGCGCGGCCTCGACATCGACGACGTGGCGCTGATCGTGAACTACGAAGTGCCGCGTTCGGTCGACATGTACGTGCACCGTGTGGGCCGCACGGGCCGCTACGACGCCACCGGCCACGCGCTGACGCTGGCCGACCCGGCCGAGCGGCCGTACCTGGAAGACATCGAGAAGGCGTTCGGGCTCAAACTGCTCGAGTAGCGAAGACCTTGCGTCACAGCGCGCCCTCCTCTCCAGTGCGTCTTGAGCCGGCTCGAGGCGCTGGCGAAGTCCGCCGAGCGCGTGCGCGTGGCTGACGGAGACAAGACAGGACACACGCGTCCTCCTGTTCCCCACGGATCGTAACCGCTGGGCGGAGCCGTTTCGCAGGCCGACGCAGTTCCCTATCGAGGTCGTGAGTCCGACGCACACGTACAGGTTCGCGTCCGTCCCGGCTGGCGAGTATTACCTCGTGCTGCAGCCGCCCGGGTCCGAGCCCGCCGGCTGGTGGGAACGCGGCCGGATGGAAGCGCTGGCGCGTGGGGCTGTGCGCGTGACCCTGCAGCCAGGCGAGCAGCGCCGCCAGGATCTGGTTATCCGGTAGCCCACGGCGCGGCTGAAGCGGCGCGGCTGAAGCCACGCCCTACGTACCGCCCGGTCGCGTCGTCATTCCGTACGTAGGGCGTGGCTTCAGCCGCGCCGAAGCTGACCCGAAATCCTCGGCGCGCACCTCGCACGCCGCACCTCGCACGCCGCACGATTCAGTCCGAAAACTCTTTCGCCAACTCGACGAACTCGCCCTCTGGATCCAGCTCGCGGTACTGCTGCCAGTGCGGGCGCGCTTCGGCGGAGCGGCCGAGTTTCTCAAGCGTCACCGCGAGATAGAAGTGCGCTTCGGGGTACGAAGGGTTGATGGCGAGCGCTTCGCGGTACGCGAGCACGGCGTCCGGGTACCGCGCCAGGTCGTGGTGAATGTTGCCGAGGTTGAAGTACGCCTCGAAACATTCCGGATCGATGCGGATGGCTTTTTCGTAGAGCGCGTCGGCTTCCACCAGTTCGTCGCGCTCGTAGTGGATGTTCGCGAGGTTGACGAGCGCCGGCACCAGTTGCGGGTCGAACAACAGCGCCCGGCGATACGAAGCGGCCGCCGTGTCCAGATTCCGCTCATCCCCATCGTCGAGTTCCGCGCCTTCGAGAAAGTACTTGGCGGCCAGCGTGTAGTTGGCGGTCCGGATGTCGGCCTCGCGGTCGGCGCTCCGGCGCGCGATATCGTGGCGCGCGGGTGACGGCAGTGACACGACGCGCGCGCGCGGAGAATCGACGGGCGTCGGGTGGAAATCAAACGCGAGCTGGCCGGTGCGTTCGGCCAGCAGGCCGCGCAGGATGCTGTGCAGCGAGACGCCCCGCGCCAGGTCGGCCGCGGCGCCTTTCACGATGTGCAGGTCGTTGAACGAGTACCGTCCGGCCACCGGCCGGATGAGCCCCCACTTGCCCAGATACCGCAGGTGGTCGTCGCGCAGCACGGGGTACATCCCCTGCAGATCGCGCGACGAGTAGTAGCGCTCGCGCAGCGTCGCCAGGTCGGGCAGGCCGGCCGCGCGGCACAGGTCGTCCTCGCTCAAGACCTGGCGCACGTGCGACGGCCACGCCTGGTCGGGCAGCGGGTCGCCGGTGGGAATGACGATGGTGGTGCGGTCGGAGAGGGCGAAGGCGCAGACGCCGCCGAGGCGTTCGACCAGCGCGCGCAGGTCGCGGCGCGAGAGCACACCTGGCTTGCCGAGCACGGCCACCTGCTGGCCGGCAAAGGGACGTTCGGCGGGAATCGTGGCGGACGCGGTCACCGGCACTCCGGCGCCGATGTTAGCACCGGGGCCACGGTCGATGCGCACAAGCCGCCGGTCCTGAGTATGATTTGCCGATGCTTCTGGCGGGTGACATCGGTGGCACCAAGACTCTGATCGGCCTGTTTGAACCCGGCGGCGAACGCCCGCGGCCGCTGGTCGTGCGCGAGTACACGACGCTCGACTTCGACAGCCTCGACGACCTGATCCAGGTCTTCCTTGACGACACACGGGCGGAAACGCACCTGCGCGGCTTCTGTCTGGGAGTCGCCGGGCCGGTCACCGGGCTCGTGGCGCGGCTGACGAACGTGCCGTGGCTGGCTGACGCGTCGGTGTTCGCCGAGCGCTGGCCCGACTGCCCGGTGCGGTTGCTGAACGACCTGGAGGCGATGGCCTACGCCGTGCCGGTGCTCGAGCCCGACGAGCTGGCCGTTTTGCAGGAGGGCGTGCCCGTGCCGTCAGGCAACGCGGCGTTGATTGCGGCGGGGACCGGGTTGGGTGAAGCCCTGTTGCACCACGTGGAGGGCCGCTTCATCCCATCGGCGTCTGAAGGCGGCCATGCCGACTTCGCGGCCCGCACCCCGCGGGAGCTCGCGCTTGTTGAGCAACTCGCGGGGATCTACGGCCGGGTGGACAACGACCGGGTCATCTCGGGGCCTGGCCTGGTCAACCTGTTCCGCTTTACGCACGGACTTGCGAACGGATTGACGCACCGATCGACCGACGCGTCGCAGGCCTGCGCGGCGATCGGGCCGGGGGTGGAGAACGGCGACCTGCCGGCGGCGATCAGCGCGAGCGCCATGGCGGGACACTGTGAGCAATGCGCCGAAGCGCTCGACATGCTGGTGGAGGCCTACGGCGCGGCGGCGGGCAACCTGGCGCTGCGGTCGATGGCCACCGCGGGGGTTTACCTCGGCGGCGGCATTGCCCCGAAACTCCTGCCCGCGCTGGAATACGGGCCGTTCCTCGACGCCTTCCGGGGCAAAGACCCCCTGGTCGACCTGCTGCGGACCATCCCAGTCTCGGTCATCCTGA
>JBCKZS010000067.1:0-12824 GCA_038918905.1 Vicinamibacterales bacterium | reverse complement strand
TGTCCTACAGCAAGGCCACGGGTGTGGCCCTCTACACCGGCCACGCCTTCCTGGTGCAGGGTGAGAACTCGCTCTCGGGAGACCGCGTGGAACTGGATGAGGCCCGCGGCGATCTCTCGGCGACTGGAAAGGTGGCCTCCGTGATGCTCATAACGCAGGCCCCAGGCGCCGAAGCCAAGACCCCGGCCGCGGACAACGCCACCCCGCCAACGCTGACACGGGTGCGCGCCAACGCGCTGGTGTACACCGACAGCACCCGAACGGCGGTGTACTCGGGCGCCGCCGTCCTGGAAGCCGTCACAGGCGAACGGATGCGGGCCGAGGACATCACCCTGGTGCTCGAGCAGAAAGGGCGGACCCTCAAGTCCGCTGAGGCGGTCGCGGCCGCGGACGGAGAGGTCCGGGTGGCGTTGCCCGAGGGCCGCCAGGCCGCGGGCCAGCGGCTGACCTACGATGCGGCGAGCGACGCGTATGTGGTGTACGGTTCGCCCGCGGTGTTTATCGCGCCCGCGCCGCAACGGGGGGCGGATGCCTGTGAAATCGGGACCGGCACCGAATTGAAGTTTGGCCGGACGCAAGGATGGTCGGGGGCGACCAACAAGGGGGGCGCGGTGGGGCAGATGAAACCGGTGAAGTGTTCCGAGGTCGTCAAATAGATGGCCACGTTGCGCGGAGAAGGCCTCACCAAGACATACGGCGGGCGAACGGTCGTCAAGCGCGTCAACATCGAGGTGTCGTCAGGCGAAATCGTGGGCCTGCTCGGACCCAACGGCGCCGGCAAGACGACGACGTTCGGCATGGTGGTCGGCCTGACCGCACCCGATCGGGGCCGGGTCCTGCTCGACAACCTGGACGTCACGCGCGATGCCATGTACGTCCGTTCCCGAAAGGGCATCGGCTACCTGCCGCAGGAACCGTCGATCTTTCGCGGGCTGACCGTCGAGGAGAACATCCTCGCGATTCTCGAAACGCTGGGACTCAAGGCGGAAGAGCGGCGCACCCGGCTGAGGGACCTGCTGGCCGAGTTGGGACTGACCCCGCTGGCCAGGGCGAAGGCCTATACCCTCTCGGGGGGCGAGCGCCGCCGTGTCGAGATCACCCGCGCGCTGGTGAACGCGCCCAAGTTCATGCTGCTCGACGAGCCGTTTGCCGGTATCGATCCGATTGCCGTCAGCGACATCCAGAAGATCGTCGTCCACCTGAAAGCGCGGGGCATCGGCGTGCTCGTCACCGACCACAACGTCCGCGAAACCCTCAAGATCACCGACCGCGCCTACATCGTCCACGACGGCGCGATCTTCAGGAGCGGCACGCCCCAGGCGCTGGCGGCCGATGGCGATGTGAAGCGGATTTACCTCGGGGCCGATTTCCGGCTGGACTAAGATACACCTGCGATTCGAAGACGTTCCATGGCACTTTCCCAACGACTCACCGTGCGACTGTCGCAGAAGCTGATCCTGACGCCCTCGCTACAGCAGGCGATCAAGCTGCTGCCGATGACGACCATCGAGTTGGCAGACCTGCTGACCCAGGAGATGGTCGAGAATCCGCTGCTGGAGGAGGTCACCGAAGACACGCCGGCGGCCGACGCGCCCCAGGAAGCCGAAGCCGAAGCCGAAGCGGCCGAGGCCGCCCGGGAGACGCCGGACCCGAAGGGGGATGTCTGGGACGACGCCGACTACGAGTATTTTTTCGGCGAATACCTCGACGACGGGTATCGGCCGAGGGCGTCAGTGGAAGTGCGCGAGTTGCCGCCCATCGAGAACACGTTGTCGAGCAAGGGCTCGCTGGCGGATCACCTGATGTGGCAACTCGGCCTGCAGACGACCGACCCGGTGATACGGGAGATCGGCAACGCCATTATCGGCAACATCGATGATGACGGATATCTGGTGGCGTCCATCGACGAAATCGCCGGACTCGGTCCGTGGCCGGTGACCAGCGTGGAGCAGGCGCTGGTGCACGTCCAGTCGTTCGATCCGCTGGGCGTGGCGGCGCGCGACCTGCAGGAATGTCTGCTGCTGCAACTGCGGGCCCACGGCCTCGGGGGCACGCCGACCGAGACGCTGGTGCTGGATCATCTGCCGCGGTTGCAGAATCACCGTGTGCCGGAACTGGCAAAGGCCATGGCCCTGTCGCCCGAGGAGATCAAGGTCCACCTCGAGGTCATCCGGCACCTGGATCCGAAGCCCGGCGCCCGCTACACCCCCGCGGATTCGCAATATGTCATTCCCGACGTCTACATTGTGAAGACCGATGAAGGCTATCGCGCCGTGTTGAACGAGGAGGGGCTGCCGCAGTTGCGCATCAGCCCGGTCTACCGGCGCCTGCTCGACAAGGGCACCGAGACGTCGGACGAGACGCGGGCGTACGTCAAGGACAAGTTCCGGTCGGCGTTGTGGCTGCTGAAGTCGGTGGACCAGCGCCAGAAGACCATCGTCAAGGTCGCCACGAGCATCATCACCTTTCAGCGCGAGTTCCTGGATACGGGGATCGAACACCTGCGCCCCCTGGTGCTGCGCGACGTCGCCAACGACATCGGCATGCACGAATCGACCGTGTCGCGAGTGGTGAACAACAAGTACATGCACACTCCGCAGGGCGTGTACGAGATGAAGTTCTTTTTCCACAGCGGCATCAGCAGCGCGTACGGCGAGAACGTGTCGTCGGTGACGATCAAACAACGCATCAGGAAGATCGTCGAGGCCGAGGACGCGAAACGGCCGCTGAGCGATTCGAAGATCATGCAGATGCTGCAGCGCGAAGGGCTGGTGCTGGCGCGGCGGACGATCGCCAAGTACCGCGAAGAGCTGAAGATCCCCACGTCCAGTCAGCGCAAGGTGTTTTTGTAATGTCCGCGTCGGTGCCGGTGGCGTCTTTGTTGGGCGCGCGGGGCGCCGGCCTGGAGTTCGATCTGCTGGCGGGCGCGGCCGGCCTGGAGCGGCGGATCACGCGGCCCTACATTCAGAAGACCGGACTGGCACTCGCGGGGTTTGACGAGTACCTCCGGCCCGGCCGGGTCCTGGTCTTCGGCGAAAGTGAAGTCCGGTATCTCGAACAGATGACGGCCGGCGCCAGACGCGCCGCGCTGGCACGGCTGCTGGCCCGTGACCTGCCGTGTGTCGTGCTGACCCTCGGCCTGGAGCCGCCCCCCGAACTGGTGGGGGAGGCGGAGCGCGCCGGTGTCCCGCTGCTGCGCACGGCCGCCTCGACCCCGGCCGCCATCGCGCGCCTGACCACTCTGCTCGAAGATCGGATGGCCGCGCGCGAAGTGCTCCATGGCGTGTTGCTCGATATCCTCGGGCTTGGCGTGCTGATCACCGGGGAAAGCGGGATCGGCAAGAGCGAGTGCGCCCTCGACCTCGTGGGCCGGGGGCATCGCCTCGTGGCCGATGATACGGTCGAGGTGAAGGTGCGTGGCGACTCGGTGCTGATCGGCACGTGCCCGGAATTGACGCGGCACTACGTCGAGATTCGCGGCCTCGGGCTGGTCAACGTCACCGACCTCTTCGGCGTGTCCGCCACGCGTTCGTCGAAGCGCATCGAATTGGTCGTGCAGCTCGATCGGTGGGAGGCCGGGCGGGAGTACGACCGTCTGGGGCTGACCGCGGACACCCAGACGATTCTCGGGGTGTCCGTGCCGCTCGTGCGGATGCCCGTGGCGCCCGGACGGAATGTGGCGATGCTCGTGGAGGTTGCGGCTCGCAACTCGTTGTTGCGGTTGCGCGGCCGTCACGCCGCGCGCCTGCTCGCGGAACGGCTCGAGCATCGCCTGGCCAAGGCGGCGGGCCGGTTCGACGCCGATGCCGCCGGGGACGACCTGCGCGATCCGAGTGGGCCGGATGAGGAAGACTGATGGCGAAACGGGCGAAACGGGTTCCGCGGTTTATGGTCGTGACGGGGTTGTCCGGAGCGGGGAAGTCGCAGGCCATCCACGCGCTTGAAGACCTCGGCTACTTCTGCGTCGACAATCTGCCGATCGCGCTCATTCCGACCTTTGCGGACCTGACCGTGCGGGACGTCGATCCGCGGCGGCGCGTGGCCGTGGTCGTCGACGTCCGCGAGGGTGAAAACCTGACCCGGTTTCCAGCGGTCTACCGCAAGCTCACGCGCCGCGCGGACCTGGCCGCCACCCTGGTCTTCCTTGAGGCGGCCCGGGACGTGCTCGTGCGCCGGTTCAGTGAAACCCGGCGTCCCCACCCGCTCGGCCGCGGCCAGTCACCAGCGGACGCCGTGACCGAGGAGCGCCGCCGGATGGCGCCGATTCGCGCGCTCGCCGATCACGTGATCGAGACGTCGAAGCTCAGCGTGCACGACCTGCGGCGGCAGATGCTGGCGCTCGGCGGCGGCGTCGCTCAGGACACCCCGCTGACGGTGACCGTGCTCAGCTTCGGGTTCAAGAAAGGGGTACCGATGGACGCCGACCTGGTGTTCGACGTGCGATTCCTGAAGAACCCGCACTTCGTGCCGGTGTTACGGCCCAAGACCGGCCTGGACGCGCGGGTCGCGCGGTACGTGTTGCGCGAGCCCGCGGCCACCCGATTCCTCAAACTCACGGCGGGGCTGATGCGGTTTCTGCTGCCGCAGTACATCGCCGAGGGCAAAGCGTACCTGACCGTCGCGATTGGGTGCACGGGAGGCCGGCACCGCAGCGTCGCGATCGCCGCAGCGCTGGGCCGCGCGTTGCGGCGAACCAGGGGGATCGACCTGCGCGTGCGCCACCGGGATGTGACCGATGTCTGAGACACAAGACCTCCCATCGGTCGTGGGCGTCGTCGTGGTCACCCACGGCGTGCTGGCGACCGAACTCCTCAATGCCGCCGAGACCATCGTCGGCGACCTCCCGGGATTCACGGCCGTGTCCATCGGGTGGCATGACGACGTGGCGGTGGCGACCGACGCGATGTCGCGCGCCATTGCGCGCGTTGACACAGGCCGGGGCGTGGTGGTGCTCACCGACATGTTCGGGGGCACGCCCTCGAATCTGGCCATGACGTTTCTCGAGCCCGACCGGGTGGAGGTCATCACGGGAGTGAACCTGCCGATGCTCATCAAGCTCGCGCGGGCCCCCAGGCCCAACGACCTGGCGAGCCTCGCGCGCCTGGTGTGTGACGACGGACGCGCGGCCATTCGCGTGGCGTCCGACCTGCTGCGCGGCGACCGCAACGGGGCTGGAGCGTGAACGGTGGTCGCTGAGTCGGCCACGGTGATGAACCCGCTCGGGCTGCACGCGCGGGCGGCCGCGCGATTCGTTCATCGGGCCAGCCCGTTCAACAGCCGCATCAAAGTGACCAGAGGCCAGCGCACGGTGGATGGCAAGAGTATCCTCGGCCTGTTGTTGCTGGCCGCGGCGCGCGGGACCGTGCTGGAGATCACGGCCGAGGGCGCCGATGCGCAGGAGGCCGTGACGGCGCTTGTGGACCTCGTGGCGCGCGGATTCGAGGACCCGTGAGCCGCAACCTTCGACTGACCGGACGCGGAGTGGCGGCCGGCACGGCGGTCGGACGCGCGGTGGTCGCGGTGCGCGATGCCGGCGAGGTGCGGTACCGGCTGGCGGCCTCCGGCGTGGATCGCGAACGGCAGCGCCTGAAGACCGCCCGCGCCGAAACCCGACAGCAACTCGAAGAAATTTCCTCGCGGGTGTCGCGGACAGTCGGCCAGGCGCTGGCCGCGATCTTTGCCGCGCAGTTGCTGATGCTGGACGACCCGCTGCTGGCCTCGCGGGCCGATACCCTGATTCGCACTGAGCGCATCAACGCGGACTGGGCGCTCGAACGCGCCATCGGTGAGCTGCACGAGGTCTTCGCCCGCGAAGGTGATGACTGGTTGCGCGAACGGGTGGGTGACCTGGCCGACGTCGCGGGCCGGCTGCAGCGGAACCTCCGGCCCGGGCGCGATCCGCTCGTGGACCTGGTGCGGGAACTGGAGGGTCCCCTGATCGTGGTAGCCGACGAACTCTCGCCATCGATTGCCGCCCAACTCGATTGGACCAAAGTGCGCGGTCTGGTCTGCGATGTCGGCAGTCCCACCCACCACACGGTCATCCTCGTGCGCTCACTCGCGGTGCCGGCGGTCGTCGGGTTGGGCCGCGCGACGCAAATCGTCATGCCGGGCCAGACGGTGGCCGTGGACGGCGCCACGGGAGAGGTGGTGGTCGAACCCAGCGACGACGCGCTGGAGCGGTGGACCCGGCGCGCCAAGGTGGCGGCGGCCGCCTCGCGGAAGCTGGATGAACTGCGCGCCGAACCCGCGGTCACGTCCGATGGTGTGCGGATCCGCCTCGACGCCAACCTGGAGATCGCGGAAGAGGTGGCGCGCGTGATCGACGTGGGCGCCGAAGGGATCGGGCTGTACCGGTCGGAATTTCTGCTCGATCGTCTGCCGGCTTCGGGGGCCGGTGACGAAGAGACCCAGTGCGAGACGTATCGGCGCCTGCTTGTCGCGATGGCGCCGAAACCCGTTACGGTGCGGACGTTCGACACGGGCGAAGAACGATGGGAGACCTCGCCCCGGGCCGGCGGCCACCGTGAACGGTTCGGACTCCGCGGCGTGCGGGCCGCTCTGCAGCACAATGAACGGTTCCGGGTCCAGATTCGCGCGCTGCTCCGCGCGGCGCCCAGCGGCTCGCTCCGCATTCTCCTGCCGTTTGTCACCTCGGCGGCGGAATGCCGGCAGGCGCGGGCGCTGATCGCCGACATCGCCCGCGGCGTGCCCGGCGCGCCCGTGGTACCGCTGGGCGCCATGATCGAAGTGCCGGCCGCCGCCCTGACGGCTGAGCACCTCGCCCAGGAGGTGGACTTCCTCAGTGTGGGCACGAACGACCTGATCCAGTACACTCTGGCGATCGATCGGACGGACGAACGCCTGTCGGGCCACTACGAACCGTGCGAACCGGCCGTCCTGCGGTTGTTGCGGATGGTGGCGTCGGCGGGGCGCCGCAGCGGGAAAGACTTCGCCGTGTGCGGCGAGATGGCGGCCGATCCGCTGATGGCCGCGTTGTTGATGGGCCTGGGGTTTCGCGCGTTCAGCATGACGCCGGCGGCGATCCCCGTGGTGAAACGAGGACTGCGCGCGATCGACAGCCGGCAGGCCACCCGGCTGGCGCGTCAGGCGCTGATCGCACGTTCGGCCGACGAGGTGCACGCGCTGCTGGCGCCCCTGTCGGCCGCGATGACTGAGGACCGATGGACCAGGTAATCCGTGTCGAAAAACCGTGGGGCTACGAACTGCACTGGGCCAAGACCGACCAGTACGTCGGGAAAGTCATCCACGTGAACAAGGGGCACGCCCTCAGCCTCCAGTACCACAATCAGAAGGACGAAACGATCTTCCTGTGGGCTGGCAAAATCCTCTTCGAGATTGAGACGGACGGGCACCTTGCCGGCCGCGAGATGCTGCCAGGCGAGTCTGTGCACATCACGCCGAAGACGGTGCATCGCATGACGGCGATCGAAGACTCCGACATCATGGAAGTCTCCACGCCGCAGCTCGACGACGTCGTCAGGCTCGAAGATCGCTACGGCCGAAGCCGCTGATCAAAACGGGATATCGTCGTCGTTCGGCGCGTCGATCGGCCCCATGTCGTCGGGCATGTCGCCGCTGTCGGCGCCGGCCCCGGCGGCGGCAAAGCGCTCGCGCTGCGGACGCGCCGCGCGGTCTCCGCCACCCCCGCCGCCTCCGCCGAGCAGAACGACCCGGTCGGCGCGAATTTCAGTCGTCTTGACCTGTTTGCCTTCCTTGTCGGTCCACTCCCGCGTCTTGAGCTTGCCCTCGACGTAGATCTGCTTGCCCTTCGTCAGGTACGGCTGGATCGACTCGGCCGTCTTGCCCCAGATCACGATGCGGTGCCACTGCGTGTCTTCGCGCTTCTGTCCGTCGCGATCGGTGTAGTGTTCGGTGGTGGCGATGCTGACGGTGGAGACGGCCGTGCCGTCCGTGATGAACCGCATCTCGGCGTCACGTCCGAGGTTGCCGATCAGAATCGCTTTGTTGACGCTGCCCATGAGTGCCCCTGTTCCTTATTTGATGATGCGCGCCAGACCCTGGGTGGCCAGCATCGCCGCGCTGCTGTCGGGGAACGCGCGTCGGACGAGTTCCCAGTTGGCTTTGGCGCGTTCGGTCTGTCCCAGTTGTTCGTAGGCGAGCCCCTGTTTGTATAACGCCTGCGGTTCCCAGTCCGTGCCCTTGTGCAGTGTAATCACTTCCTCGTACGCCGTCACGGCTTCCTTGTAGGCGCCTTTGCCGTAATACGATTCTCCAATATGAAAGCGCGCTTTTGGCGAATCCGGTGAGCTGGGGAACGTTTTGATGTAGTACTCAAATCCGGCGATGGCCATGTCGTACGACCCGATCGCGTAGTCGCCGAAGGCGGCATCGTAGGCGCGTTGCGGATTCTGGGGCGGGGGAGGCACGATCGGCAGGGGTCGCGCGGGGGCCGTGGTGGGGTCGCCCGCGGCCGCCGGGTCGCCGGGGACCGGCGCAGGGGTCAGCAGCGCGATGATTTGTGTCAGCAACGTGCGCTGCGCGGTGAGTTCCTTCCGCATCGTCTCAAGCTCGTGCGCGTCCTTCGACAGGGTGACGTTCGTCGCGTCCAGCTTCTCGCGCAGGATGCGGGCGTTGTCGGTGAGCGCGCCCACCAGCAGCCCCTGGTCGGCAAACAGCTTTCGTGTCGTGTTGGTCTGGTCGTCGACACGGGCGGTGATGGCGGTGAGCGCCTCGGCCAGGCTCGCCACGGCGGCGCGCAACTGCTGGGTCTGCTCCTGCAGTATGCGCAGGTCGGCGAAGATCTGCTGGTGCTCGCGGTTCTGCGCGGACGCCGCGAGCGGGCACGCCATCAGCAGCGTCCAGAGACCTACGCGGGTGAACAGTCGACTGGTCATGGCACACGGTCCTCGCACGGGGCGTGGGCGACGCCGCCCTTATCGAGCCGTGACCACGAAGTGGCCGCGGCGGTTCCTGGCCCAGGCCGCCTCGTCGTGCCCAGGGTCAAACGGGAACTCCTTGCCGTAGCTCACGGTCCGAATCCGGTCCGCGGAGATTCCCAGCGACAGCAGATAACTCTTGGCGGAGAGCGCGCGGCGTTCCCCCAACGCCAGATTGTATTCTGCCGTGCCGCGTTCGTCACTGTGGCCCTCGATCGTGATGGTCCAGGTCGGGTATTTGTTCAGGACCGCGGCGTTGGCGTTCAGCACCCGCTGGCCGTCGGCGTCGATTTCGTCGCTGTCGTAGCCGAAGAACACCGGGGCGAGCGGGGCCTGCCGGTTAATCTCGTCCGTATCCATCGTCGCCAGCGGATCGGAGGTGACGGGCGCCTCCACGACGATCGGTGGCGGCTCGGGCACGGGCGTCGGCGGGGCCGGGGGACGAGCGGTGGGGGACGGGAAGGCTTCCGGCGACGGCGGGGCCGTGGTGGCGACGGGGACGGGAGGCGTCTTGCCACCGCAGGCCCCAATAAAAAACGCCGTGGCGAGCACGAGTGAGGTGATTGACGTCAGGCGAAGATGAAACATAAGGGGGTGTCCTGCGGAAGGGTCAGCGGTTGGACCAACTGGGATACCGGTTGTTCCCGGCGGTGGTGATGCGGCGTTCGAGTTTGCCATCGCGTCCGATGATGGCGATCTGTTCCTTGCCCCACCGCGTGGTGACAAACGCGATATGGCGGCCGTTCGGGGCGACGGAGGGACTTTCGTTGGTGCCGGAGCCCTCGGTCAGTTGGGTGACCGTGCCGGTGCCAATCTCGACCATCTTGATTTCCGTGCCGCCAGGGACTTCAGCGCTGTAGGCGATGTAGCTGAAGGGCGGCGGGGACCAGGTGGGGCGATCGGCTTTGCGCGGCTCACTGGTGATTTTCTGCGCAGGTCCGCCGTCGGCGCTCATGATGTAAATCTGGTTGCTGCCCGAGCGGTCCGACGTGAAGGCAATCTGGGCACCCGTCGGTGACCAGGCGGGGGCGCTGTCGTCACTCACATGGAAGGTGAGCCGGCGGAGGTCAGTACCGTCGAGCCGGACGGTGTAGATCTCGAAGTTGCCGTCACGGCTGGACGCCAAGGCGATACGCGAGCCGTCCGGCGAGAACTGCGGCAGGAAGTTCTGCGCGTTGGCGTGGCCGCGGGCCGGGCGCACGGCCGCGCGGGCCTCGTAGAGGGAGTGCACCACGATGTCCGGAAACCCGGAGGTATACGACGTGTACGCCAGCAGGCGGCTGTCCGGCGACCACGCGGGCGCGATGTTCAGCGACCGGTTCGGTGTCACGCGGAACTGCCCACCCCCGTCGTAATCCGCGATGTAGATCTCCTTGATGGAGCGTTCTTCGATCGTGCCGCCGAGGCGCTCGCCGTCACGGTCGGAGGTGAACGCAATTTTGGTGCGCGCCACCCCGTCGAGGCTGAACAGTTCCTTGTGCACTTCGTCGGCGATGGTGTGCGCGCACAGACGGGGACTGCGCATCGTGCACCCGTACCGCTTGGCGAACGTGCTGAGCTTGCGTTCGACGCTCATCACCCGCACCTCGATCTGCAGCGCCGCGTCGGTCCGTGTCGCGGTTCCCACCAGCACAAAATCCGCGCCGATTTCGTTCCACGTGGCGTAGGGCAGCGTCTCCACGGGCGCCACCGGGACCTTGGCCGCGCCCTCGCGGCTGATCATCGTGAACTCACGCTCGAACTCGATGTCATGCCACAACACTTCGGAGACCGTGCTGGCCGCCCCGTCAAGCTCCGCATCGCCGCCCGCCGTGAGGAACGCCGGCACCGCGAGGCGGGGGGTGCGTCCACCCGCGCCGCGCATGGTGATCGCCACCTCCTGCTGCTGCGGCAGGGACGCCGACACCACGGTCTCGTCGGCCGGTCCGAACGATTCGAATGACGGGATGGCGACCAGGGGAGCGCCGACGGCGGTGCACAAGACGAGGGTCAGGGGAAGGTGTCGTGTCATGCGTTATCTCTCATAGTCGAATCGCAGGCGCACGACGAGGGTCGATTCCTTATACTCCGCCGGCAGAGGCGGCAGTGTCGCCGCCAGCAGGGCTCGTCGCGAGACTTGCTCCAGCCCGAAGCTGCCACTGCTTTCGACCACCTGCGGCAACGCCTCCACGATGGTGCCGTCCCGGCGAATCGTGACGCGGATCACGGCGAAGCCCACCTCCGGTTGGATCCGGTCCCACGTGCGATTGATCGCGTCCTTGAACTTGGCCGTCCACTCGGGGTAGAAGTTGTTGAGATCCACCTCGCCCCCGGCCCCGCTGCCCCCGCCGATCGTCAAGCCCTGGTTGACACCCGCGGATCCCGTATCGGCCACGGCCGTGCCCGACTGCACTCGTGCCCCGGTCACCGGCGGTCTCGTGGTGGTCGCGGCCGACGTGGTGGCCGGCGGTTTCTCCGGCGGCTTCGCCACGGGTCTGGCCGGGGCCGCCTTCGACGGCGTCGGCATCGTGTCGGGTTTGGGTGGTGGCGCAGGTTTCAACGGCACCGGGCGAGTGGTCTCCGGCAGGACCTGATCCACGCGTTGTCCCGCAATCGGTGCCACACCGGTCGACCGTGGGCCAGTCGCCCCGCCCAGACTGACGATCATCACCTCGACCTTCGGCGCCTGACTCGACAACCAGTCGGGCGGCATCACGGCCAGCGCCACGACCACGGCGAGGTGCGTCGCAAAGGAATAGCCAAGGAGCCGCCCGATTCCGCCGGCATCCTTCGCGCGCTCCGCGAGGATGTCGCTGACGGCTTCTCTCACGGAGTCCGTCTCCCGTCGGGCGGAGCGGTCGCGATCAGGACGCGGTCCACGCCCCCGGCCTTCAACTGATCCATGACAGAGATGACGGACTGGAAGGTGATTTGGCCGTCTCCGCCGACATACACGTCCTGCGACGGCCGTCCCCGCAGGGCCTGCCGGACCCGCTCCGCCACGAACTGCAGGCGCACACGGTCGCTGCCAATCAGCACCTGCCTGTCCTTCTCGAAGCTCAGCGGCACCGTCACGTAGATCGGTTCAGCGCTGATCGGCTGCGGCCGCGAGGACTGCGGCAGACGGACGCCGAACCCCTGCTGCATCATCGGCGCGGTCACCATGAAGATGATGAGCAGCACCAGCATCACGTCCACGAGCGGGACGACGTTGATTTCCGCGAGCGAGGTCGTGACACGTTGCACGCGGCCGCGGCGTCCGCCACTGCGGTTGCTCTGCGACACCTGTTCCACTTTGGGCACGGGGGGCTCCTCTCAGGTGAAGTTGCGCTCGGCGATGTTCAGGAACTCCATCGAGAAGTCGTCCATCGCGCCGGCGAACTTCTTCACCTGTCCGGTGAAGTCGTTGTAGTAATAGACCGCCGGAATCGCCGCGAACAGGCCCGCGGCCGTGGCAATGAGCGCCTCGGCAATCCCCGGCGCCACCACGGCCAGACTCGTGGACCCCGACTCGCCGATGCCCTGGAACGACCCCATGATGCCAACGACCGTGCCGAACAATCCGATGTAGGGCGTGATCGACGCGGTGGTGGCCAGGAACCCGACGCGGGATTCCAGTCGCGTGAGCTCCACCGTGGTCGCCCGCAGCAGCGCCCGGTCGAGACTGTCCAGACTCCGCAGCGTGGGTCGCGGCGCGGGGACCGCGGCGTTGGCGTCGCCCGCGGCGCGCAACTGCGCGTTCAGTTCCGCGTAACCGGCCTGAAACAGGCCCACGAGCGGACTCGCGAGGAGATTGCCGCACACCGAATGGACCTCGGAGAAGCGGCTGCTCTTACGAAAGATGTCCAGGAAAGTCGCGGTCTGCCGTTGCGCCTTCCGGAATTGCCGTTGTTTGTGGACGATGATGCCCCACGACACCGCGGA
>JBCKZS010000066.1:0-13439 GCA_038918905.1 Vicinamibacterales bacterium | reverse complement strand
GCGTTCAATGCTCTCGCCGCGATAGAGCGCGCTGGCCGGCAGTTGCGTGGAGAAGTGTCCCGCGTCGGCAGGCGCCAGGCGTGCCACACGGACCAGCGCCGACGCCAGGTGCAGCCGCGCCTCCCCTCCCAGCGCTGCCGCCTCATCGTCGGCCGCTTCTTCGGTCGCGTTGCGCCAGGCCCTGGACAGGTCTGCCGTCAAACCCAGGTCCGGCGCGGACGCAAACAGCGCGCGCCGCAGGTTGTCCCAGCGGCGCAGGTGCCCCTGCTCGTGCGCGAGGATGGCCGCGAGTTCGTCATCGGTGCAGGCCCCGAGCACGCTGGCGTCGACGACCAGCGTGGGACGCGTGATGCCGAGCACCGCGACGACCGGGAATCCCGTGTCGATCCGGAACGCCGGGATGGACACGCCGGCAAGGCCGAGCGGCGTCGCCGTCGAGAGCCACAGGCGGAGCAGACGACGGGTTTCCAGATACATGCGTGCGAGCCTGATGGCGATGGCACCCATCAGAAGAGCGCCGCCCGCCGCCGCGGCGAGCAGGAGCCCGCCCAGCACTTCGTCGTTGCCGCGCGATTCGAAACGGAAGAGTCCGATCGCGGCAAAGAGGCCGGTGGCGGCCGCGACCGTGACGGGCACCAGGCGCAGACGCAAGAGCGCGTCAGCGCGCTCAGCGGAGGTGCCCGTGGGCTGACGCCACCACCAGCGTGTCGCGACGACCAACGAGGCGACGACCGCGGCGAAGCCGAAGGCCGCCAGGGCCAGCACGAGGCATCGCAGCAGGAAGGGAAGAGTCATCAGGCGCGGGACGTCCGATCCGCGAGGCGGGCGCGCACGAGCGCGTCAAGTTCGGTCAGCAGGGTTTCATCGTGGTCGCCGATCGCGTCCACGAAACACGAGAGCACGGGCCGGGGCGAGTCGCCGCCGCGCTCGACGGCGGTCAGCAGCGCGTGGGTGGCGCGATGGGAGTCGAAGGCCGCGCGGCTCTGCACCGGCGCGTAGACAAACGCGCGTCCCGCCTTCGTCCGCGCCAGCACGGTCTTGCGGTGCAGGCGGTCGAGCGTCGTCATCAGCGTGGTGTACGCGATGTCGGGGAACTGGGGCTGGAGGTCGCGCACGGTTGCCGGCGCGTCCCGGCGCCACAGGGCGTCGAGCACGCGCCATTCGAGCGGTCCAAGTACGGTGGTCGGGGTCGCCATTGCGGTCATGATTTGGGAATACTGCCCAGGCACGCTGGAAAGTTTACCGCACTCGGGTGATCGGCGTGTCCCGCCGGATCGGTCCGTAGGAGGCCGGGTCTTCAGACCCGGCCTCCCGGCTTGGACATGGCACGGTTAATGCCTAAGAAACAGCCGTAGTAGTCGAGGAGTTGGTCATGAAAGCAATCGTTGGACTGTTAGCTGGAGTGGCGGTGGTGTCGGGGTTCGTGGTGTCGGCCGCGGGCGCGCCGGAGCGGGCCGCGGCGCAGGACGCCAAGAAAATTGAAGCGGGCATGAAGGTCTACGCCACCCAGAAGTGCATCGCGTGCCATGCGATCGAGGGCAAGGGGATGAAGGCGTACCCGCTCGACGGCGTCGGCACCAGGTTGTCGGTCGAAGACATCCGCAAGTGGATCGTGAACCCGGACGAGATGGCCGCGAAGTTCGAGACCAAGGCCAAGCTGAAGATGAAGGCCTACAAGCTCGACCCGGCCGACCTCGACTCGCTCGTGGCGTACATGGTTTCGCTGAAGAAGAAACTGGACTCTTGGACCCTTACCTGATCTGGTGACACAAGTTGCACGTCTGGCGGATGACCCGGCCGTCTGTGGTCTTGTGGTTGTCGTCGTGGCACCGGAAGCAGCCCGGGAAGTCCACGTGGCCGATGTTGTTTGAATACGTGCCAAAGCCCACCTTCATCGTCGGGAAGACATTGCGGCGGTAGAGTTCCTGCGTGGCAGTGACCACGCGCTCCACGTCCTGCCGCCGGCTTATGTACGCCTGCGGCACCTCGGTCCGGTAGAAGCCGCGCAGCCGCACGGCGATGGCGTCGAGCGCCGCGGCCTTGGAATCGTAGGGGGCCGCCAGGGCGGCCACCGATTCGCGCCGCGCATACGGCAGGTCGGCCGGCATCTCGCCGGCCGCGAACGCCTTGTTCACGGCACTCTCGGGCGTGGAGGCGAACGGATGGCCCGTGCGATTGTGACAATCCACGCAATCCATCTGCCGGCGTTCGCCGCGCGCGAGGTCCCCGGCGGGCGTGTCTTCCGCCACGAACTCGTGCACGGTCCCATCCCGATAGGTGACACGCACCCAGGGAATCACTTCACGCTTGGCGTCGGTGGCGATGTACTCGATGGTGCTTGACGCGCTCGTGTGCCAGTGGATGCCGGTCGCCTTGCGCAGCCGGTCGCTGCCGCCGCCCACGTACAACTGCAGCGTCGTTTCACTGACCGTGTTAGCCTCGTCGCCACCGTAATCACGAAGCGTCAAGACCAGATCCGACGCGGGTAACGCGTCGCGGCGGACGAGCGTGCCCGCGATCTTGTCCACCGCGTTGTGACGTCCCACGTCTTCGCGCACCTCCACCAGCGTGCCGTCCGTGGTGAAGAGGCCCGCCGCGTGCAGGCCGCCGGTCTGGGCTAACGCGCGCTGGGTCTCGCGCATCCGGTCTGACAACGTTCCGATGATCGCCGCGCTGATCCGCGGCGTGTCCGCCGGCCGCGCCAGGTGCGGCCACGCGTCGAGGTGCTGCACCGCCAGCCGGCCGCACAACCCGCACGCACTCGTCGCGGTCGTGACCCGGGCGCTGATCGCTGAAACGTCGGCCGAGGCGGTGACCTCCACGGTGATCGCCGTGTCGCCGACCGCCACACGGCGCACATCGTTCGAGTGCCGGATTACGCCCTCGCTGACGAGCGCGCCGAGCGCGAGGTCCTCATCGTGTCCTGGTGTCCGCATGAGGAGCCCCAGATCGCGGACGAGGCCATCGGGCCCCTGCAACAGCAGCGACACGGGCGCCTCGACCGCGACCAGATCCTGGTCCGGGTGCGCACCGTCCATATCGTGTCTGTCGTGTCTCACGATGGTTCGAATCGCCACGGGGCGCGTCATCGGCGCCTCCACGTCGCCCAGGCATCAATCAGGAGCGTGACGGCCGCCCAGGCGCTGACGATGGCGATCGGCCACGCGATTATCCACGGTTGTGTGAGCGCAGCGAACGTGAGTACGCCGCTCGCGGCGCCCAGCATCAGCAGGGGGCCGGCCTCGAAGTCTTCCAGCGGACGACTGCCGGTCACGGCCGCGCCGAGGCTGCGCGCCACGCCCGTCACCTCGCGCACCACGCGGCGCGCCGATCGCCGTGCGCGGTCGCGAGACGCCCGCGTAGGCTGCGCGAGCAGCCGACCCTTGGGGCCAAGCGTGATCGCCGTGGCGCGCGAGAGATCCTCCAGAAAGTGCGCTTCCATCGTGGCGGCGACGTCCGTGTCTTCAATGGCGACGTCCAGTTCCCAGTTGCCGAGCCAACTGTTGACGTTGAGGTTGGTGGAGCCGACGCGCGCCCACTTCGAATCGGCGACCGCGGTCTTGGCGTGCACCATTGAACCCGTCCATTCGTACACCTTGACGCCGGCCTCAAGCAGCGACCGATATAATGTGCGCGACACCGGCACCGTCCAGCCCAGGTCGCTGCCGTGCGGCAACAGCAGCCGCACGTCCACCCCGTCGCGCGCCGCGCCGGCCAGCGCCGCCGCGAACGGTCCATGGCCGATGAAGTACGCATCGGTGATCCACAGCCGCGTCCGCGCCATCGCGGCCACGAACAGGTCCACCCGGAACATGCTGGCGGTGAACGGTTCGGTGGGAATCAGCCGCATGGCCACCGTGCCGGCCCCGGCGATCCGATCGGCGTCAGGCAGACTGGCGGGATCGATGTTGCCGCCGGCCCACGCCCAACTGTCGGCGAACGTCTGCTCGGCGTGCGCCACCACGGGCCCCGCGATCTCGACGGCCGTGTCGCGCCACGGCGCGCGCCCTTTCTCCGGGATCCCTTCCCAGGCCTGGCCGATGCACAACCCGCCGATGAAGGCGACGCGGCTGTCCACGATGAGCAGCTTGCGGTGATTGCGGCGAATCCAGCCGAACATGGCCGACGGCGACGGCGGGTTGAACACGCGGACCTCCGCGCCCGCGCGTTCGAGCGGACGGAAGAGTCCGGCCAGAGGGCCCACGCCGCAGCCGAACCAGTCGTACAACACGCGGACCGTCACACCGTCGCGCGCCTTCGCGGCCAGCAGATCCACGAACCGTCGTCCCACCCGATCGTTGTGGATGATGTACATCTCGAGGTGAATCGTCGCGCGGGCGTCGCGAATCGCGGCCTCCCACGCCGGGTAGTTCTCGGCCGCGTCCCGCAGCACCCGCACGTGGTTGCCGTCCACCAGCGGCGCGCCCGCCGTCCGGCTGAACGCCTGGTCGGCCAGGGTGCGCAGCGCGCGGGTGGACGCGGTGTCGCGGGGCATGTCAGGTGGTTGGAAGCCAGACGCGAATGGTGGTGCCGCGGCCTTCCTGCTCGAGCAGCGTGTGCACACCGCTGAGGCCCGTCCAGACGGCCATCGCCAGCATGACCCAGGCGAACGGTTCGCTCCCCTGCAGCGCGTGCGCGTTCACGGGCTCAGGATATCGCGGGCGGACGCCGCGAGATCAGGACGACCACCAGGGCGCAGGCCACCAGCGCCGCCCCCGTGCTGAAGGGGAAGCCCGGCCCCACCCGGTCGAACATCAGGCCCGCCCAGAGCGGACCGATGACGTGCCCGAGCGACGCGGCGGCCTGCGCCGCGCCCAGCATCGCCCCCTGTTCGACCGCCCCCGACCGCTGCGACACCAGCGCCGCCATCGTCGGCGTCCCGAGACCCACGCCCAGCGCGGTGATCGCCACCATGGTGTAGACCATCGGGGTGCCGGCCGCGAGCGAGAGCCCGAAGAAGCCGATGACGCTCAGGCCGAGGCCAAGGATGAGCGTGCCCAGGTCGCCCCATCGGTGCACCGCCTGGCGGACGAGACCGCCCTGCGCGATGACCATCATCACGCCGAGAAACGCCATCACCTGGTTGACGTCGCCCTGCGAGAAGTTGAGCTGGGCGAACGTGAAGAACGCGAAGTGCGAGCGCAGGCCCGCCATGGCGAAGTTGGCCAGAAAGGTGGCGACCAGCAGCGCCCGCAACGGCGTGCGCCGCAGCGCCACGAGCAGCGGCGCGAGCGGGTTCAGATGCGCGAGACGAAGCGGCAGGGCGCGCCGCCTGGACGCGGGCAACGATTCGGGCAGGAACCACCAGGCCACGATTGTGCTGCCGATCGCCAGGCCGCCCGCGACGATCGCCTGGGTGGTCGGGGGCAGGCCCCACACCGACAGGCCAACGCCCACGAGCGGCCCCACCACGAATCCCGCGCCCAGCGCGGCGCCTACCAGCGCCATCGCGCGCGATCGCAGTTCCGGGGTCGTGATGTCCGCGATGTAGGCCTGCGACGTGCCGATGTTGGCGCCCGTCAGGCCATCCACCAGACGGCCGAGAAACAGCACCCACAGGACCCCGGCCCAGCCAAACGCGAAATACGCGAAGGCGGAGCCGAGAAAACTGATGAGCAGAATCGGCCGGCGTCCGAACCGATCCGAGATCGCGCCCAACAACGGCGTGGCCACGAACTGCGATGCGGAGTACACGAGCGACAACCAGCCGATGGTCAGCGCGTCTGCACGGAACTGCTGGACGATCCAGGGGATGACGGGCACCAGCAGCCCCAACCCCATCATGTCGAGAAAGACGATGAGGAGGATCCAGGAGAGGGCGCCCTTTGGCGCGTCAGCTCGAGACAGGGCGCGCCGCGGCGACATTGGTAACAGTCTAGCCTGCAAGGGCGAGGCCTGCCTCGCCCACGGATCTTACCTGATCAGGTTTGCCAATATCCGATACGCGCCCGGCGTGCCGGCCGGTAACTGGCGCCAGAGGCCGAGGCCGACATACGTCCAGGTGCCCTGGCCGAGTTGCGCGACGGTCAGCATGCCGGTCTTCTCGCCAGGGTTGAACGGCCACGGGTCGGTCGCCGCGAGGATGTCGGTGTAGCGCGGGTCGTTGGCGCCGAAGAAGTAGAGCCCGCGCTCCTGCACCCAGCCGTCGAAGTCGGCCGCGGTGATCCGATTGGGCGTCGTCAATTCGGCCGTGCCGTCCTCGAGAATCCGGAGCGGCGCCTCCTCCACGGTGATGCGATTGCTGGTGATGCCGCCGGGGTAGGGCACGTACGGGCTGTTGGGGGGCGCCGAGCCGCGGCCGCCACGGCCGGCGCCGCGACCGCCGCCACCGGTAAAGCCCCCGGGAGGCGGTCCGGCCTGGCCGCCGCCGAGCTGGTTCATCGCGGTCTTGTTGTACTGCACGACGAGATGGCCGCCGCCACGCGCGAAGTCGAAGAGCCGCTGGTTGTACGCGCGCAGGTCGGGACGCTTTTCGTAGGCACGAATGCCCAGCACGATCGTCGAGTACTTCGACAGGTCGCCAAACGCAATCTCTTCCGGCAACAGCATCGTCACTGTCGCGCCAAGCTGGCGGATCGCGTCGGGGACCTCGTCGCCGGTGCCCATCACGTACCCGACCTGCAGATTGCGTGGCACGACGACATCGATCATCTTGATGCGGGACACGGCCGGGTGAAAAAGGTGGCGCGTCTGGATGTGGTTGTACGCGATGACCTGATACCCCTCGCGGAACGTTTCGTCCCCGCGGACCGCGACCGCGCGGATCTCGGCTTCGCCCGGGCTGACGCGCGCAGGCGGCGTCACGAAGAACCGCGCCGACATCTCTTCTTCTTCCACCGAGAAGGTGAGCGTCGTTGAGGCGGGCTCGACGGTCCAGCCGGCTGGGACCTCAAGGTGCACACGCGCGGCCGAGCCCCGCGGGGCGTTGTTGAGCACCGAGACGCGGAACTCCTTCTTCTGGCCTCCGGCGGTGAGCGGCACGACGGCGATCGCCGGCATGAGTTTCACGGACAGGTTCGGCACGACGTTGACGACTTTTTGTTTCTCGCCGCCCACCCACGGACCGTCGTACCGGTAGTAGGCCGGGGCACTGACCGACGCGGTGACGCCGGCGGCCGTGTACCGGACGGTGGCGGTGATGTCAGGCGGGCTCCACGGCAGCAGGTGGTGCGCGGGAATCTCGATGTCGTAGCGGTCGTAGCGGTCGTAGCGATCGACGCCGGCCCGGCGCTTCCAGTACGGCTGCGAGTATCGCGCGTCGGGTCCGACCGTCACGCGGTAGACAAGTGTGGCCGCCTGGTTGTAGGTGAGCGGTTGGGCCTGCCCCTGCGTGAGCGTGGCGGTCCACCCCGGCGGGACGTGCAGCGTGACGTCGTTGACAGCCACCGGCTCGGGCCCGGTGTTGAACACCTGCGCCATGACGTCGAAGGTCTGGCCGCGCACGACGTTGCCGTCGGGCACGGTGACGTGCACGACCAGGCCCTGCGCGAGCTGCAGCGCGTTCATGAAGTCCTGTGCCTTGCGGTCGAGCCGCCACACCAGTTCCTCGCGCGCGTCAGGCGTCAGCGTGCTGCCGGCGATGGTGGCGCGCAGGGCGCGCACCTGGTCGAGGCCCTGCGCCAGCGCGGGCAGGGTCTTGTGGATGGCGCGCATGTCGAACGCGTCGAGCGCCGCGCGGGCGGAACCTTCGATCGCCGAGAGATCAGCCGCGAGCGTGGGGATCTTGGCATCCTGGCCGGTGGCAAACCGCGTCAGCCGGCGGAGCGACATGTCGATCCCATCGAGAATGTCCTGTTCGGCCCCGGCCACCGCCGGCTCGCTGTCGTACAGCGAGAAACGTCCGCTGGCGTCGCCGGGACGTGTCTCCATCTGTCCCATGCCCTGGCACAGGTGATGGCTGCGCGCGAGTTGGCCGAACTGGGCCCACGACATGCCCAGCAGCGGATCGAAGTCGCCCGTGCTGACGCGCACCGGTGTCTGGGGAGGCGCCGCGCCACCCGCGCTGGTCAGCGCCGCGCCGCCGCCGGGGTTGCCTCCGCCGGCCTGATACACCTTGCGGGGTTGCCACGGCCGGAGGCCGGCTTGAATCTGATCGGGGAAGCGCGCCGGATCGCCGGCGACACGGAACGCCTCCTGCGCCAGGCGCGCCGACCCCATGTGGTGCTGGCCGCCGGCCTGGCCGTCCCGATTCATCGTGATCATCACGTCGGGCCGGGTCATGCGGATGACCTTGACGACGTCGCGGAGGATTTCCTCTTTGCCCCACTTCTCAAACGTTTCTTCGACGCTGAACGAGTAGCCGAATTCGTACGCGCGCGTGAAGTACTGATCGGCGCCGTCGTACCGGTGCACCGCGGCCAGTTCTTCCGTGCGCAGGATGCCGATGGCCTGAAAGAGTTCGGGGCCAATCTCGTTCTGGCCGCCGTCGCCGCGCGTCAGCGTGAGCAGCGCGGTCTTCACGCCCCGGCCGCGGTTGAGCGCGACCAGCACGCCATTGTTCTCGTCATCGGGGTGCGCCGTCACGTAGAGCACGGAAGCCTCGACGGGCAACTGGCGCAGCGCCAGTCCCAGGCCAATCGGGCCGGTGTCGTACGGCAACGCCGTGACCTGCGTGGCCACCGGAGGCGACGTGATGAACAGGATCGCCGCCAGCGTGGCGGCGGCGGCGAAGAAGCGAGTCAGGCGATGGGACATCGGGAACCCCTGGGTCGTCGGGTCATTGAACCATGGAGAGCCATGGTGAACATGGCGGCCCCAGACCCTCGCCTCCATGGTCCTCGGTGCACTCCATGGTGACAAAACGTGACAGCCACACGGCCGGAGCAGGCTGTGTGTGGCAACCTGCTCCGGCTCGATACGAACTCGATCAGAAAAACAGCTTGAAGCCGAGCTGGAACTTCCGCTGCTCGTAGCCGCTCGTGGGCACCAGCTCGTAGGCGCTCGCCGGCAGATAGACGGGCGGCGTCGTCACGCCCGTCGTCGCGTTCACCGCATAGATGGTCTGCACGCCGCTGACCTGCTCCTTGTTGAAGACGTTCTTGAACTCCGCCTGCACTTCGAGCCGGTACTGCTTGTAGAAGTTGAAGAACCGCGAGTAGCGCATGTCAACGTTGTAGCGCGCATGCTGGTCCAACCCGTTCCGTTTGATGAACAGCGGCCGGTCGTTCCCGTTGCCGTCGGCGTTCAGATCGGCGTTACCCGTGATCTGGACGGGGATCCCGCTGTTGATCTGCAGCAGCAGCGACACCTGGTTGTTGTTGACGATGTGGCGGAGCACGTCGCTGGCGATGGTGAAATTCGACAGCGTCACGATGCTGCCGTTCAGGGTGTGCCGGACGTCGAGCGAGTTCGGACCCTTGTCGCGCGCGAGGTTGGCGGGATCGGACCGCACCGCGTCCCCCTGCACCGACAGCACCGCGCCGCCGAGCGGCGCCGTGTCGACGCCCTTGGCCAGCGTGTAGTTCAGGTTGAACTGCAGGCTGCCGTTCCAGCGTTTACCGACCTGCAGGGTCATCGCCTTGTACCACGACTCGCCAGGCGACTCGACCATGCGCACACGGTTGAAGCGCGGGTCGCGGCGGGTGTTGGCATTGACCGCCGTGCTGTAGACGCCGCGGCCGTCATCGAGCGTCCGGATCGGGTTGATGTGATTGAACTCGTTGATGACCGGCATGTTCCAGCCGCGCGCATACATCGCGCTGACGGACGCCGAGTAGTTCGTGCCGAGCGCGCGCTCGTACGCGATGTTGCTCTGCCACGTGCGACCCGACACAAAGTCGGGCGACATCGCGAAGAGCGTGCTCTGCGTGCCTGTCGCCGTCTGCAGCACGTTCGGGAAGCTCGGCGCGTTGGCCGCCGCCGGCGCCAGCGACACCGAGATGCGGAGCGGACTTCCGCTGTTGGCGTACGACTGCTCGATGATGGCGAGCAGCGCCTGGTCGTACATCACGACCGAACTGCCGCGCAGCACCGACTGGCCCCGCTCGTCGAGCGTCCAGGCAAAGCCGGCGCGCGGCGCGAAGTTGTTCGCGTCACGGTTGAACGTCTCCGAATACGGCGATCCCGGGATGCCCTTGTTATAGAGGTTGAGGTCGTACCGCACCCCGTAGAGCAGCTTGAAGTTCGGCGTGACCTTCCAGTCGTCCTGGACGAATGCCGAGAACGCCCCGTTGGTCATGTCAAACTCCGGCTGGATCGCGATCGTCTGCGCAAACGTCGTGTACCCCTTCGGGTTGACGCCGCTCCTGGCCGCCAGATACGCCGCCACGCTCGGGAAGGTGTAGGTGGCCGGCAGCGGCACCGCGCGGTGGTCGTCGATGAACTGGTAGTCGAAGCCCGCCTTGAAGTTGTGGCGGCCGCGCAGCCAGGTGAAGTTGTTGAGCACCTGGTAGATGCGCTGCACGAAGTCTTCGCCGTCACCCGTCGGTTTGCCGAACTGGATGTTGTGGTTCACGCCGCCGACCAGGCCGCCGCTGATGTTGACCGAGACGCCCGTGCCGGCGCCCTCCGACGCGAAGCGCCTCTGGTGGCGCTGGGCGACCTGCAGGCGCAGTTCGTTCAGCTTCGAGCTGCCCAGCGTCGAGACGACCTGCACCGCGTGCGAGAACATTTCATCGGCGAAGTCCACCGACCGTTCGAGCGCCGTGTTGCCGCCGCCGCCGGCGTTCAGCGGGTTCGAGTTCTTGAAGTAGTTCGTGCGGCCGGTCACCCGCTGCATGGGCGTCGCCTGCCAGTCGAGCTTGCCGATGATGAAGAGCACCGACTGATACGCGTCCACCGCGCCCGGCTGAGCGGCCACGCCGACCTGGGCCGCGATGCCCGGATCGATGTTGATCAGGCGCGGCATCTCGCGATATGTGCGCTCGGTGCCCGCGTAGAAGTGCAGCGAGTTCCTGACCACCGGACCGCCGACCGTGGCGGTAAAGATGTCCAGCGAGTTGTCGGGACGATTCGCTTCCGTCTTCGGCAGCGCGAAGAAGAACGGAAACGCCGACCACGACTTCTGGCGGACGCGATACCCGATGTCGCCCTTGAATGTGTTCGTCCCCGACGGCGTCACGGCGTTGTACACCAGGCCGGTCGTGTTGCCGAACTCCGGCGCGAATCCGGACGTGATGATCTGCACCTCGCGGACCATCACTTCCGACATCGGCATCATGCGCAGACCCGCGCGGTCGCGCTGCGTGTTCGTGTTGCCGTCCACCTGATAGTTCACGCGCAGGGGCTGGCCGTTCACGCTGAACCGCGGCACGCCGAACTCCGAGTTTTCGGTGCCGGTGACGCCCGGCTGCAGCAGCGCGTAATTGTACGGGTTGCGCGAGACGTTCGGCAGGTTCGTGATTTCGCGTTCGTTGATGTTGCGGCCGACGTCGGTCTTGCCCAGGTCGACGACCGCCGCGTCCGCGCTGACCGTCACCGTTTCGGCCATCGCGCCGATCCGCAGCGTGACGTTGAGCACCACCGTCTGGCCGGCGACCAGCCCGATGCCCGTCTGTTCGTACTTGGAGAAGCCCGAAAGTTCAGCCGAGACGGTGAACCGGCCCAGTTGCAGGAGCGGCGCACGGAACACGCCGGATTCGTTTGTCACGACCACGCGCTGCGTGCCCGTGTCGGTGTTGGTGACCGTGACGGTCACGCCCGGCAGCACGCCACCGGACGGATCCTTGACCGTGCCTTCGATCGTGCCATTAATCGCCTGGGACTGGGCGTAGGCCTGGCCCGCCAGGGCACAGACCGCGACCAGCGCAAGCGCGATGAGACGCCGCAATTTCATCACTGACCCTCCTGAAAAACCGACTTCCTTAAGTCGGTTAACTAAGTCCGACTGACAGAGTAGAAGCCTTCGGGCGCGGACTGTCAAGGGGAAAGACAGAAAGCACGACGGGGATCCCAGGTCGATGCTCTTGAGCGAACGGAACGCGCGCTCGACACGGGCCCGCGCCTTGTAGTGGCGCACGCACTGTGCCGCGTCCATCTGCGTGGCCGGCACCGAGGTGCGGATGATGTAGAGGCCGTCCAGCGCCGCCTCGGCGGCGATGGCCTCGCGCTGGTGCACGCGCAGCGTGGCCAGCTCCGGGTTGCGGCACGCCACCAGCCGCTCGCCCGGATAGTCCGGCGAGCGGAGTTCGAGCCGGTGGCGCTCGTCGAACAGGCCCACCTGCCCCTGCTCGACGAGCGCGCGAATCGAGGCACTCTTGAGCGCGGTGATCCAGCCGATGCCGTCGGCCTCGCGCAGCGCCTCGATGGCCTTGCTGGAGATCATGCCGCGGTCGCCGACCAGCACCACCTGCTCGATCCCGACATCCTGGCGCAGCCGCTGCACCTCGGGCATGAAGGTCTGGCTGTCGGCCACATGATCCTCGTGCACCGCCCCGCCACCGGGCAGCCACGCGTCGTACAGCACCACGTCGCCCGCGCGGCTGGGCGTGGAGGCCACCAGCGAGGCCCCGCCCAAGCGCTGCATGGCGACACGCACGGCGTGCACGTGGCTCCGGGCGCGCGACGAGAGATGGGCCAGCGTGCGCCTGTGCACGCGCGCGCCTTCGCGATAGGACTCGCGCAGCAGAGACGCGGGACGCGCGCCGCGATTCGGGACGACGTCGATGTGCACGGCTGCACTCTGCCACACATCAGCCCCCCCCCCCCAACGCAGTGAACACGTTCCACGTCCGCCCCTCGGAAGCATTCAACGCAGAAGGAACTTCGGTCTAATCCTAATGCCTTTCGGAAATTCGGTGTTCACGTTGTCACCTGATGTGGAACTGCATCGGCCCTTCGACCGAGTGCGTCTCCATGAGCCGTGGCCACTTTCTCACGGGCTGGCGCACGGCGCGCGGACAGGTGCGCGAACGCCGTTTGGCGGTGACGCAGCGGCGCATGAGCGCCTCGCCACGCTGCACAATCTGATCCTTCTGCCGCTCCGTCAGCAGGTCCTCGCACGGGCCGAGGAGGAACCACACGGATCGCACCACGGCGAGCACGACGCCAAATTTCAGCCGCCAGACCGGGACCTGCCCGTCGGCGGCCCGGACGCGTTCCCGCGCCAGCAACGCCGTCGCCAACACAATCGCCGCGATTTCCTGCGCCGCCGTCTCGAGCGTGTGGCTGTGCAACACGTCCGTCCGGCGCAGCACGCGTTTCGCTTCTCGGAAGTACCACTCGTGTTCCCAGCGAGTGGCGTACAGTTGTGCGAGTTCCATGGCGGGGGCCGTGCGATGACTCAGCAGACTGGTCCACAAACGCAACGCCTGCCGGCGAAAACCCTTCCGCCCCACCTGCACGCGAATTTCGCGAAGCTCCAGCCACTGCTGGATGCGTGAGGGCCGTCCCTTCTCCAGAACAGCCACGCGGATCCGGCGGCTCCCATCGGGGAGCCGTTTGAGGACCTGCGCGGTGAGGTGGCGGGGGACGCGGAACAAGAACTGACTGCCCACTCGCTG
>JBCKZS010000065.1:0-14339 GCA_038918905.1 Vicinamibacterales bacterium | reverse complement strand
ACCCCGTCGAACTCGGGATGAACCTGCGCACGATCCAGGACTGGATCGTGCGGCCGCAACTGCGCACCGTCCGTGGCGTCGCTGATGTCAACAGCATCGGGGGTTACACGCGGCAGTTTCACGTCACGCCGGACCCGTCCACGCTCATCGCCTTCGGGCTGACATTTCGCGACGTCGTGCAGGCGCTCGCGGCCAACAACGCGAACGTGGGCGCCGGGTACATCGAGCGGCGCGGCGAGCAGTACCTGATTCGAGTGCCCGGACAAATCACGTCGCTCGAAGACATCCAGCGCGTGGTGGTGGGCACCCATCGGGGCACGCCGATCTTCCTGACGGACCTCGGGCCGGTGACGCTCGGCCGCGAGTTGCGCACCGGGGCCGCCACCGAGGACGGCCGCGAAGTGGTCCTGGGCACGGTCTTCATGCTCATGGGCGAGAACAGCCGCATCGTCTCGCGGCGGGTGGCCAGCAGGATGGCCGAGATCAACGCAACGCTGCCCGACGGCGTGCGTGCCAGGACCGTGTACGACCGGTCCACGCTGGTGGACGCCACGATTGCCACCGTTCGCCACAATCTGACCCTCGGCGCGCTGCTCGTCATCGTCGTGCTGTTTCTGTTCCTGGGGAACATCCGGGCGGCCGTGATTACGGCCTGTGTCATTCCGCTCTCCATGCTGTTCGCCGTCACCGGGATGGTGGAGTGGGGCGTCAGCGGCAATCTGTTGAGCCTGGGCGCGCTCGATTTCGGCATCATCGTCGACGGCGCGGTCATCATCGTCGAGAACTGCATCAGGCGGTTGAGTCTTCGGCAGCACGAACTCGGCCGGGTGCTGACGCGAGCCGAGCGGTTTGAAGCCGTGTTTGCCGCGTCACGCGAAGTGCGCATGGCCACCATCTTCGGTGAGGTGATCATCATGATCGTCTACCTGCCGATTCTCACGCTCACGGGGATCGAAGGGAAGATGTTCCATCCGATGGCGTTCACGGTGCTGGCCGCGCTGGTCGGCGCCATGATCCTGTCGATTACTTTCGTGCCGGCCGCGGTCGCCACGTTTGTCACCGGCCGCCTGTCGGAGCGAGAGAACCCCTTGGTCGCGTTCGCCACCCGGCTCTATATTCCGACCTTGCGCACCGCCCTGCGTCACCGGACGACCACGACGGTGGCCGCGGCAGGGTTGCTGCTGGTGAGCGGCGTCATGGCGTCGCGGCTGGGGACCGAGTTCCTGCCCAGCCTGGACGAGGGCGACCTCCTCGTGCACGCCCTGCGGATTCCCGGCACCAGCCTTTCGACCGCCGTCGACATGCAACATGCGCTGGAGCGCAAGCTCAAGACGTATCCGGAAGTGGACTACGTGTTTTCCAAGATCGGCACGGCGGAAATTGCGACCGATCCCATGCCCCCAAGCGTGGCGGATACGTACGTCATGCTGAAGGCCCCCACCCTGTGGCCGGATCCGGGGCGGTCGAAGGCCTCTCTGGTGCGTCAGCTCGAAACCGAACTCCTGGCGCTGCCAGGCAACAACTACGAGTTTACCCAGCCCATTCAGATGCGGTTCAACGAGCTCATCGCCGGCGTCCGCAGTGACGTGGCGGTCAAGGTGTACGGCGACGTGATGGAGACGCTGGAAGAGGTCGGTGCGAACATTCAGGCCGTGCTCGCATCGGTGCCTGGCGCGTCAGATGTGACGCTGGAACAGACCACGGGCCTGCCCGTCCTCACGATTCAGATCGACCGCGCGGCGACGGGCCGCCTGGGACTCACGGTGGCTGACGTGCAGGACGTGGTCGAGATCGCCGTTGGCGGCAGACAGGCCGGACAAGTGTTCGAGGGCGACCGCCGGTTCGATATTCTTGTCCGCCTTCCGGAGTCGTTGCGCAGCGACATCGAAGGCTTGAAGCGCTTGCCCGTGCCCCTGCCGAATGGAGCAGGATACGTGGCGCTTGGCCAGGTGGCCGCCCTCGAGGTCGCGCCTGGGCCGAATCAGATCAGCCGCGAGAACGGGAAGCGACGGGTCGTGGTGACCGCCAACGTCAGGGGCCGTGACATCGGCGGCTTTGTGGCCGAGGCAGAGCGCCGGATCGCCGAGGGCGTCGAGGTGCCTGCGGGGTACTGGACCTCCTGGGGCGGACAGTTCGAACAGTTGCTCTCGGCTCGGCGTCGTCTCAACGTCGTTGTGCCCCTGGCGCTGCTGCTGATCTTCACGTTGTTGTTCGTGACGTTTGGCAACGTTCGGGATGCGTGGCTGGTGTTCACCGGTGTGCCGTTGTCCCTGACGGGTGGCATCTTCTTCCTCTGGTTGCGTGACATCCCATTCTCCATCTCCGCCGCCGTGGGTTTCATCGCGCTGTCGGGCGTGGCCGTGCTCAATGGCCTCGTGATGCTGACGTTCATCAACCGGCTTCGCGCCGACGGTGCGTCGATCGACGATGCGGTGTTTGATGGGGCGGTGGCGCGGCTGCGGCCGGTGCTGATGACGGCGCTGGTGGCCTCCCTCGGCTTTCTGCCGATGGCTCTGGCGACCGGAACCGGCGCCGAAGTGCAGCGACCGCTGGCGACGGTTGTCGCCGGCGGCATCCTCTCGTCGACCCTGCTGACCCTGGTGGTGCTGCCGGTGTTGTACCGCCTGACGGCGCGCAGGGAACAGGGGGTGGCGCCATAAGCCACAGCGCACGCATCTGGGTCTGGGTCGCCCTGCCTGTCGCCCGGTATTCACCGCAATCGCTCGCGGCTGAACTGGGTGGGGAATTCGCCCTTGTCGAGTCTGGGGCCCACACGCACCGCACCCCGTGGGGTGCCACGCAGTCGTTCCAGTACTCCTGCTTTGTCAGGCACTGAGGGATCTTCAGAGCGTCAGCGCCTTCTGGAGGTCTCGATGTTCGAACGCGGTTTTCATGCGACGGACTTCGGCGGCGCGTGCACCCAGGGCCTCCGCCACGTCGCGCCAGGTGGCGGTGGCCGCCGCCACTTGCGTGATCAGTCCCCTGGCTTCGATCAATGTGAGACCAAAGTACCCCGGCGACCGACTCGACCAGGTCGAGGTCGCACGTGCCGTTCAAACGCCGACCCGAGTCGGCGCGCCGCGCAGGCGTCACCGCCGTCGCCCCTGACAGTCGCCGCTGATCCTGTCCCAGGCAATCCTGTCCCAGGCGATTGACAAGCGTCACGTGACACAGTACGCTTGAGCCGTGACCAAGACCTTTGCGGACAAACGGACGGTCGAGTTGTTCGTGAAAGGAACGGCACGCGGATTCCCGGCGGATGTGGCTCGGCGGGCCATACGCAAGCTTGAGTACGTGGACCTCGCCACCAGGCTCGATGACTTGAAGACACCGCCCGGGAACAGGCTCCACATCCTGCGGGACGACCGGAAGGGCCAGCACGCCATCGCGGTCAACGACCAGTGGCGGGTCTGCTTCCGCTTCGTCGATGGCGACGCGTATGACGTTGAAGTCTGCGACTATCACTGACGGTGAGGTACACGATGAGCATTCCCAACACACGACAGTTGACGCGTCGGCCGACGCATCCCGGGGAGATGCTGGAGGAGGATTTCCTCACCGACTATAGCCTGACGGTCGCGGGACTTGCCGAGGCCGTCGGGGTGTCCCGCCAGTCCATCAATGAGTTGTTGCGTGGCCGGCGCGCCGTCAGCCCGGAGATGGCCCTCCGCCTGGCCCGGTTGTTCGGCAACTCGGCCGAGTTCTGGCTCAACGCCCAGCGCGCCGTCGATCTCTGGGACGCCGCGCACGCGATCAAGGATGCGGTCGCCCGTATCAAGCCGTTGCAGGTCGCATGACAGCGGGCATCCGTCCAACATCGAGCAACGGATCCTGCCGCGCCGTGAGCGAACGCGTGCAGGTCGTGCCGCCAGCCGTCAGCGTGTGCCTCGCTCGACGCGATGAGACAGGGCGCAAGGTCATGTTGACTCGGGACGCCGCTCATACGGCTCGTCGTCACCCTCGCGTCGCCACGTGGTGACGATGTCGCTGCGGTCGAAGTCGATGGCTCCGCCGTCCATGGGGCAGGCGTTCAGGGCCCAGGAACCGGTGCCCAGTTTGGTGGCGGGCGCAAACGTCACGCCGTTGGTCGACCGCGTCACGTCCATGTCCCGATTGCCGTCCAGATTGTTACGGACCATGATGGCGACGTGGCCGGAAGTACTGATCGCCACCGAAGGGTGGCAACACTCGCACACGGCGCCTCCCGGGGATGCGTACACCAGTGAGTCGTCCATTGAGCGCGCGACGCTGATGGTGTCGTCCCGCCCGAACGCCAGAGAGACCCGATGACAGACACCCGGCCTGTCGTCATTCTTCTGCACTACTTCGGCACGGGGCCGGCCGCGAAATTGGCGAAGGGCGGCCGCGCGGCGATCGACTTGCTCGGGAAGTGAAAGGGCCTTGCGTCAGGCCGTCAATCACGGCGCTGATAGTCGCGTGCCCGTGCCTTGGCGATCTCAGGATGGCTCAGCAGTGCGGCACGCCGCTGGTCGGCAAACCCCTTGATGGTCGTGGCCAGCGGCGGTGTGCCATCGCCCGCACCGAACACACCGGTCGTGAATGCCGCGGTCGTGTCCAGCTTCCGCGTGTCGCGTGCGACGTCGTCAGCCATGAGCCTCTGGTACCTCTCCACGAGGGGGCCGAGCCGTTCCCAGTCGAGCCATTTATCGGCGATATCGCCCACAGCGGCGAGGTACCTCTTGCGCAACGCCGGCACGGCCAGGAGCTTGTGGCGCAGCGCCAACGGTTCCGGCAAGAGCACGATCATCTTACTGACGAGGATCGAACGCGGATCGCCCGCGCAGGACGCACGGCCGGCGACGAGCCGGCCGGGGACAAAGACGCAGGGCTCGCCCAGGCCCTGCCGCAGCAGCCGCGTCGCCGCACCCCGACCGCGCAGGTGGAAAGGCCTCATGTCGGCATGACCGAGCTGTTCGCCACGACTTCCGCGGAACGGTGGGCGCCGCGAACCATGCGCGTCGTAGCTCGCCGCGCGGAAGAACGACGAGCGTTGTCAGGGACGCGGCTGCGTCCAGTCCTCGACGTTAAGGCCAGGCACGCGCGTCATGTGATCGAGGTTGGCCGTCACGAGCGTGGCGCCCGTGGCTGCGGCGTGGGCCGCAATCGCGGCGTCGAAATCCTCAAGACGACGCCCCTTCTTCTCCAACGTGGCCTTGATCCGGCCGAACGCTTCGCTCACGTCATCGGTCCAATCCACGCGGACCAGCTCCGCTCGAAGGAGATCGAACCGGACCTGCAGGGCTGTTCTGCGCCGAGATGGAGGCAGGCGGTTGATGCCGTACGCGATCTCCGCGAGCACGGGCTGGGGCACGCCGAGATCGGCGCGGCTGATTCGACCCATTCGGTCGATGACCTCACCCTGTCCCCTCATGAGGGCCGAAAACGCGTTCGTATCCAGGACGTACTTCACAAGATCGGCGCCGCCTTGGCGCCGCGGCGGTGTCGGATCGCGGTGAGCATTTCGTCGGCTGCCGCCTGGGTGCCCGGCTCGACGTGCCGCAGGGACTCCAGGAAGCCGGGCGACCACGCGGTGGTGTCGTGGACCTCGCGCTCGAGGGCCCGGACAACGAGCCGGTTTCGGCTGATGCCCAGCGTGCGCGCGCGGCGCTGAACCGACGCCAGCAGACGGGGCGGGATGTGGACGGTCGTCGGCATGAATATAATCATGAATATATTTAGACATCACGTCAAGCCGGCGGGGCGAGCGGCGCGCCGCTGCCCTGCGGCACCTGCACCCACGGCCGCGCCCTTCCGATCCTGCCAGCCGCTCACTTCGCGGGCGCGAGTCGTTTCAGTCCTAACCCTACTTTGTTAGATCCTGCGATTCATTCGTCGAAACGCGCCATGTGATTCAATCATCGCCGTCGGGGTCATGGTCGCTTCGCCTGTCCCGACGCAGTACCGCACGGCTCGACGAGCCTTCGTTGTCAGCGGGGTTGATTCGATGGGCCGGTCGATCACGGCAGGCGGACCACGACACCGGCACCCTCGCGCGGTACGGATCAGGACACCCCGATGCCGATGGACCTAGAGGCGCAAGGGGAGCAGATCGTGCGCCTCGCGCACACTCTGACGGCCAGCCGTCAGCCGAGTGATCAGAATTGAGGACATTGTACTTGGCGGCGTGATTTGGTACGGAAGCGTGGTGGGACGCCGATCGCGTCTGGCGTCGGCTGCGCGCGGTGCTGCCTGAACGAGAAGGCGTCCTGATTTTCGACGGCACGCGCTTCCCGAAGCAGGGCGCGTCCTCGGTGGGCGTCGCGCGGCAGTACTGTGGCGCGTTGGGCAAGGTCGCCAATTGCCAGGTGGCGGTGACGGCCGCCTTGTGGACGCACGCGCGCGCGTGGCTGACGGACGAGGCCCGCACGCGCGCCCGGATCCCCGCCGGGGTCAGATTTCAAGAAAAATGGCGCCAGGCGCTCACGCTGTTGCGGCAGGTGCGGGCCAGCGGGATCAGGGTGACCGGCGTGCTGGCGGATGCGGAATGTGGCGACACCCGCCTGTTTCGGGCGATGCGGCACCGCCTGCGTCTGCCCTACGCCGTCGGCCTTTCGTCGCACCTCACGGTCTTTCTCGGGACGCCCCGCCTCGTGCCGCCGCCGCCATCCGGCACGGGGCGCCCCCGCACGCGGCCCGTGCTGACGCGCGGCACCAGGACGCCAAGCGTGGCCGCCGTCGCGACCGCGCCACGATCGTGGCGCCGCGTCCGTTGGCGCAACCGGCGGGATACGAAACGCCGCACCGTCTGGGCAACGGCCGTCCGAGTCACGCCGGCCCACGACTGGCGGCACCGACGTCTCGCGCCAGAAGTCTGGCTCCTGTGTGAACGCGATGTCGGGGCGACCCCGCGCACCAAGTCCTCCCTCATCCATTGGCCCGCGGCCGCCTCCCTCACACGGCTCGTCCAGTTCGCGCATCAGCGCTGGGCGATCGAACAGCAGTATCAGGAACTGAAGACCGAACTCGGCCTCGACCACTTCGAAGGACGCACGCTGCCGGGATGGCAGCACCACATCGTGCGCACGGCCCTGACCTACAACTTCCTGCAGGTCGAACGCGCGCGACACGCCTCCACCCTGACGTTTCCCCACGTGCGGGCGATCATTCAGGACATCTTCACCGCGTACCTCTTTGCGCAACAACCCAGGCATCTCAAGCGCATCGAAACCCTGCGTCATGTGGAATTACGGATCTAACACAGTAGTGTTAGTGCTTGCAGGGCCGCAGGTTGCGGTGGTCAGGGCCTGAAGAGCGTGTCGAAGTTGCGGTCGGTCTGGTCGCTCACCTGCGTGACGGTGGTGCGACGAGCGGCCGCCAGCGCCTCGACGACGCGGGCGACGTGCGCCGGTTCGTTGCGCCTACCGCGGAACGGAATGGGCGCCAGGTAGGGGCTGTCGGTCTCGACGAGCAGGCGATCGGCAGGCAGGGCGCCGATGGCCGTGCGCAGGCGCTCGGCCTTGGGAAACGTCACCACACCGGGGATGGACAGGTAGAAGCCCGTCGAGAGGGCGCGGGCTGCGGCGTCCTGGTCGCCGGTGAAGCAGTGAAAGACTCCGCGCAGGCCCGGCCCGCCTTCTTCGTTGAGAATGCGGAGGGTGTCGTCTTCGGCCTCGCGGGTGTGAATCACGACCGGCAAGTCACGGCTCCGCGCGAGCTGAAGTTGCACACGAAAGACGGCGTGTTGCACGTCGCGCGGCGAGAAGTCGTAGTGGTAGTCGAGGCCAATCTCGCCGATGGCGCGAACCATCGGCAGCGCGTCGAGGCGGGCCGCGACCGTGGCTGCCGCCCGGGCCGGATCGGCGCCGAACCGATGCGCGTGATGCGGATGCACGCCCACGGCAAAACGACACGCGGGCCACGCGGCGAGAACCCCGGCGGCCCGCGCGATTTCCGCGTCGTCATCGGCGGCAAGAATCACCAGCGCGCGCGACACCGCGGCGACGCGGGCGCGCGCGATCACGGCGTCGAGATCGGCGGCGAATTCCTCGCCGGCAATGTGGCAGTGCGAATCGGTCATTGGAGCCTTTGGCCGTCAGCCGTCAGCCAGCGGCTTCCCTTCAACGCACCAGGCACCGCCTGGAACCCCATCTGGCGAAAGTGTCGATCGGTGGCCAGCGCCCGCGCGAGCTTCAGTTCCTGCATGACGACGAAGCTGGTGCAATCGGTGAACGAGAACCGCTTATCGCGATAGCGAAAGAACAGCTGCCTGGCCTTGTCGAATCGCTCGACCGAGATGCGCTCCCATCGCAGGCGCGAGCTGCCGTCGACCTGGCGCCACCACGCCTCGGCGGCGGCCAATCCCAGCCGTACGCGCAGCAGTGTGAGCGTTTCGTCAACGACAAAGTCCGTCGTCACGAGCGCAAGTCCCGTCTCGAGCGCCGCGTCCCGGGCGGCCGAGGCGCGTCGGTGGGCCGGGTCGGCCGCATCGGCGCAGGCCATCCAGCCGCCGGTGTCGACGAAGAGACCCTTCACCGGCCGTAGAGCACGGCGTCGTGATCGATCGACGTGCGTCCGTCGCGAGAGCGGCCGACCGGCCGTGCCCGGTAGAGGGCGTCCTCTGCCAGATCGGTCCCCGGCCTGGCCTCGTCGTCGATCGGCACAATCCGGAATGCCGGACGGCTGCGGTAGAGCACGGTGAAGCGCGCGCCTTTGCGGACGCGGCTGACGACATTGGCCAGCGTCGCCCGCAAGTGCTTGGCGTTAATCGTCGTGTCCATGGGTGGCTCCTGAAGTTCAACTCTAGTTGAACATCAAGGCGCGTGGCGAGTCAAGGCGCCGGGGCCGTCACGTTCCCTTCAACCCCTCCGCCCAGTTGCGGATGACATGCAAGGGCGCGCCGCCTCGCTCCCCGCGGAGCATCACCAGGCGGCCGTCACGCGACACGTCGTAGTTCGCGATGCTGATCCCCTGGCCGTAATCGAAGGCCTGGTCGAACAGCGTCCGCGGCTTGCCGAGCTCAGGGGCGGCGCCGCGGCCGTCGAACGCGACGGCCACCATGGGGCCGCCCGCGCGGTAGAACACTTCACGTCCGCCCGCGCCCAGCGGGGCTGGACGCCGCCGCCGACCGACACCTGCCAGGCGCGATCGAGCGCCGGGTAGGCGCGCACGTAGATTTCCGCCTGCCCCGTCTCGTCCGACTGATAGGCCAGCCAGCGCTGGTCCGGGGAGAGCTGCGGGCCGCCCTGATAGCCGCGACCCGAGATCAAGACCTTGGGAGGATGCGCACCCGAAAGCGAGAAGAGAAGGATGTCGCCGCCCGTCTCCGGGTTGGTGCGGACCATCAACAGCTCATCCGGGGTGGCACCCGCCGGCACGGGGTAATCGGTCGCGCCCGAGCCCTTGATGGGCGCCCCGTCTCGCCGTCCGTCAGCGGAGATGGAATACGGCTGGTTGTACCGCCGATAGGCCAGGCGGCTGCCATCGCTGTTCCAGCTCACGAACCCGCTGCCGAACGCGGGCTGCTGCAGCGCGACCTTGGTGCCGCGCGCCAGGTCGATCACGACCTGGGAGAACAGGCTTCTTGGTCAGTGAGCCGCCACAAGGCGCTCTTTGTCATTGTCATTTGGTGGCGTGCTACGCTTCGCCTCCAGGTTGCCGGACGATCGAGCCTTGACACGCGTGTGTATATACTGGTCCCGTGCGTGCCCTCGTCCTGACCCTCGCGCTTGTGACCAGCCCCGTCGGGGCGGCCGTGTGCGAGGTCGTGTGCGCCGGCCACGGGCCAGCAGGCCACCCCCCAGCGGCGCCAGCAGCGACGACACCCGCCAGGCCTGGGGCTCATCACGGCGCTCATCATCGCGATGCGCCCCCGGCCCCGGAAGCCAGTACGCCGACCGAGACGGCCGCGCCACAGGCCAGAGTCGACCAGCCGGCACCAAACTCGAAGCAGACGCTCAACAGCCGCGCGGAAGACTGCGCCCCGTCATCCGGGCAACCCGCCACGCTCCGCACGGGGGCGACGGGCACTGGCGTGTCGGCACGATCAGCAGACCTGACCGCAACACCGGTGCGCTCAGTGGCGCTGATCGTTCCACACGCAGGCGGGCCGCCCGTCTGGTCGTCACCACCTCCGCCGCTTCGTTCCACGATTCCACTCCGCATCTGATCCTGATCCGCGCGTGCTCGCGTTGACGGTCGACGTGTGTCCGGCCGTCAATGTCGCCGGGTCGAAAGACCCGGCCTCCATTCGTTAACGCCGCAAGGAGAGTCATGGATCGGAATCGACGAAGTTTTCTTACAGGCCTGGCCACGTTGGCCGGTGCCGCCACCGCCAGCCGCGCCGCCGCACAGGCGATGCAGCACGTGCATCCACCGGCCGCGCCAGCCAGCACCGTGGTGCTGCCGGACCCGGCGCCCACAGGCATCGCAGGCGTGGTGCCCGTGGTCACCCCTGACACGCCACATCTGCCGTATGAACGCGACGGCGACGTGAAGGTGTTCACGCTCCGCGCGGAACCGGTGAAGACCGAGTTCCTGCCGGGCCGCAAGGTTGACGCGTGGGGGTTCAACGGCCGTGTGCCTGGCCCGACGATCGAGGTGAACGAAGGCGATCGCGTCCGGATCATCGTCGAGAATCACCTGCCCGAGGTGTTCGCGCCACACTGGCACGGCCTCGAGGTGCCGATCGGCCAGGATGGCGTGCCAGGCATTTCGCAGGATCCCATCCCGCCAGGCGGCTCACACACCTACGAGTTCACGCTGCACCAGAACGGCACCTTCTTCTATCACTCGCACATGCCGATGCAGGAACTGATGGGCATGATCGGCTTCTTCATCGTCCATCCCAGGAAGCCGCACGCGCCGCGCGTGGACCGCGACTTCGGTCTCATCTTTCAGGGCTGGATGATTCTGCCGAACAACACGGTGCCAAACACGCTGGCGATGGAGTTCAACTGGCTCACGATCAACGGCAAGGCCGGTCCGGCGACCACGCCCATCGTCGTGAAACGTGGGGAACGCGTGCGGATTCGTCTGGTGAACCTGAGCATGGATCACCATCCGATCCACCTGCACGGCCACACGTTTTACGTGACCGGCACCGAGGGCGGACGCATTCTTGGTGACGTCGGCCGCGAGCCGGGCAACACGGTGATCGTCGGCGTGGCGCAGTCGCGCGACGTGGAGTTCGTGGCGCACAACCCGGGCGACTGGATGCTGCACTGCCACCTGCCGCACCACATGATGAACCAGATGGTGTCGATGGCCGGGCCGATGCACGGTTCCGGTCCAGGTTCGGAAGTGCCCGGGTACCCGCAGGACATGTGGATGCCGATGGACGAGATGGCGGGCGACAAGCCGGAACTGCACGGCCTGCCGAAAGACTGGTCAGGCGCGATGATGGGCATGATGACCCTGGTGCGCGTGGTCGAACCAGACGTCTTTGACCACATCACCAGGCTGCGCGCAGTGGCGGTGGCACGATGAGCCGGCTGATTACTCGTTGCAGTGCGGTTGTTGTGTTGGCGGCGGTGTTGGTCACCGCACCGGCCTTGAGCGCGCAGTCCGCGCCACCCCCGATGGCAGTGGCACAGGCCCCGGCGTTGTCGCTCGAGGGGCTTGAAGGTCGAGCGCTGGCGCAGCATCCGGCGATTCATCAGGCGGCGGCGCTCGTCGAAGAAGCGCGGGGCCGATCGACACAGGCCGGCGCGTGGGACAACCCGATGGTGGGCGCCACCGCGGGAGAACTGCGCCCGCGTGAATCACCGAGCGGCACCATCGGTGGTTTCATCGAACAGACGATCACGCTCGGGGGCAAACGCCAGGCCGCGCGTGTGTCCGCGGGGGCAGACGTGGCGTTGCGTGAAGCGGAACTGGCCGCCGTGCGCCAGCGGGTGGTGGTCGATGTCCGCACCGCGTACTACGAGGTGCTGACCGCTGCCGAAAAACTGAACGTGTTCGAACGGCTGCTGGCAGTGGCGGATGAGTCGGTGGTGCTCGTGCGCCAACTCGTCAACGTCGGCATCGCGGACCAACCGGACGTCCTTGAAGCCGAAGCGGAAGCCGCGCGCATGAAGGCGACCCTGGCGTCCGCGCGCGCGCATCAGACCGGGGCGTGGCGGCGGCTGGCCGCCGCCGCCGCCGATCCTTCGCTGGCGGCACCATCAACGGCGTTGGCGCTGAACGGCGCCTTGCCGGCCCTCGATCGACAGGCGAGCCTCGACCAGATCCTCCAGCACAGTCCCGAGGTGAAGGCGGCTGACGCGGAGGTGGCACGGCAACGGGCGACCGTCGACGTCGAACGGCGCAGTGTGTTTCCAGACCTGACCCTGCGCGGTGAAGCCGGCTGGAATCGCGAGCACCTGCCGTCGCTGTGGCCCCCGCGCGCCCTGGGCTGGGAGTTCGGGGCCAAAGCCGGCATCACCTTGCCGCTCTTTAACAGGAACCGCGGCGGTGTCCTGGCCGCTCGGTCCGCCGTGACGGCCGCCGGGGCGGCGGCCGCGCAGGTGCGCCTGGAGGTCGACGCGCGCTTCAGCGCGGTGTTCGAGGAGTACGAACGTGCGCGCCTGATGGCCGATGCCTACAGGACCGAGATCCTGCCGCGCCTGGAGCAGGCCTTCGAGATGCACCTGGCGAGTTATCGCCAGATGGCCACGCCCTATCCGCAGGTGCTGATGGCCCAGCGGAATCTGGTGGAGACGACGGAGCAGTACGTGGAGGCGCTGGACCGCGCCTGGCAGGCCGCCGTGCGCGTGCAGGGCCTGTTGATGGGTTCAGGACGCTGATGCACGCAGGGCGCGGTACGTAGGGCGTGGCTTCAGCCGCGCCATTGAAACGGAGACAGACAAATGACAAAACACACACAGAGGTGGATGACGACGGGGATGTTGCTGGTGGCGGGGATCGCGGGCGTGGCGGCGCACGAGACGACGTTCAAGGGTACGGTGGAGGCGTCAGACAAGACGCGCGTGCAGGTGCGCACCATTGATGACGAGGGCAAGGTGGCGGAGAAGGCGGACTGGTTCGCGGTGACCGATGCGACGAAGGTCATGCGCGGCGACACGGCCATCCCCTTCGCCGAGGCCCAGCCCAAACCCGGTGAGCGCATTGTGGTCGTCGTGGCGCACGGCGACGAGGCCGGGATCGAATGGACGTGTCCGATGCACTCGCACATCGCCGAGGACAAGGGGGGCAAGTGTCCGATCTGTTCGATGACGCTGAAGGAGCGCGCGCGGCCCGCCAGGGCCACGCGGATCAACCTTGCGGCGAAGTAGTCGGGGCCGCGGGCAACAGCCGGCGTCGGGGACCGGCGACAAGGTGGGCGGTTCCCGGCGGTGGTTGTGGATGCTCGGAGGTGTCGGGGTCGTCGTGCTGGGAGTCGCCGTGATGACCCGCGGCATGGGGTTTTCGGCAACCGCGACGCCCTCGCCGTTCGAGGCGCGGCTGGCGTATGCTGCACGGGGCTGGTTGATGCCCGTCCAGGCGAAGGCCACAATCAACCCCCTGGCGTTGACCCCGGAGATCATCGAGTCTGGTATGGCACACTGGGCGGACCACTGCGCAACGTGCCACGCGAATGACGGCAGCGGAGACACGCCGATCGGCCGCAGTCTCTATCCGCCGGCTCCCGATATGCGGAGCGGACGCACGCAGCAGATGACCGACGGCGAATTATTTTACGTCATCGAGCGGGGCATTCCGTTCACCGGCATGCCGGCGTGGGGTACGGGAACGTCCGACGGCGAAGCCTTGTCCTGGGAGATCGTGCGGTTCATCCGGCATCTGCCGGTGTTGACGGAAAGTGAGATCACGAAGATGGAGCAACTCAACCCGAAGAGCGCGGCGCAGCTCGAATCCGAGCGGCGCATGCGCGACTTCCTGAAAGGTGGCAGGTAACAGTCATGACAAGTCGAAGACACGCGCGGTGCATTGGTGTGATGGCCAGTGTGTGGCTGGCCCTGGCGTCCGTGACGGGAGCCCAGGCGCCGGACTCACCCGAGGTCAAGGCCATCGTCGATCTGTTCGCCCAGTACGATCGGGCATTTGTCGCGAAAGACATGGAGCAACTCGCGACGTTCTACCACCCGGACGTCACGGTGTACGAGGGTGGCGGGATCAATCCAGGGTGGGCGGACTATCGCGACCGTCACCTGGGGCCGGAACTCAAGGCGTTCAACAACCTGAAGTTCGAGCACATCAAAGTGGTCGTGCGTCTGATCGGCGCCGATGCCGCCTACGTCACGGCGGAGTACCTGCTCGACGCGACGGTGGATGCGAAAGAGGTGCGATCGGGCGGATTGGCCACGTATGTCATGATCCGGGAAGACGGCCGGTGGATCATTCGGCACAGCCACACGTCGTCGAAACGGCGTGCGCCGGCT
>JBCKZS010000064.1:0-14692 GCA_038918905.1 Vicinamibacterales bacterium | reverse complement strand
TCCAGCACGAGAGGTCCGAGGCACACGTCGGGCCACCACGGCACCGAGGCACCGTCGCACCACCCCCCTCTGCTCATGTGCGTGGTCAGGCGTCGGCCACCCACGTCCGCTCGCCCTCGTCCTCCCACGGCAAGGAAGGCGGCTCACGCGCAGGCCGTCGAGTCGGCACCGTGTCGGGAAGCCCCACGTGCCGGAGGATCCGCCCGATGACGGTCGGGTCTCGAATCAGCGCCACCAAGGTCAACCGCCAGGGGCATCGCGGACACGCCAGTACATCAAACCCGAAGCTCCGCTGCATGAGCGAGGCCCACGACGGATTCGGCCGTCGGCCGCGATCCCGGGCGGCCGTCGCACCGGCGGTCGGTTCCGAGCCGGTCGCGTCACTCCCGTCGTCGTCCGACGGCACGATCGCGCGCCGCCACGCGGCGCGCGGAGCCAACACCCCGTAATACAGGACCAGGTTGACCCGCGGGCGCGGAACGAGCGCCGCCAACCGTTCCAGCAGTTCTACCGGTTCAAACAGCAGATGCGTCGTGCCATCACGCCAGCGTCGCCGCAACTCCAACACGGCCTGCCCCTCCGGCGTCACCCGCAGGCGGTCCTGCCCCACGGCCGGCCGCAACGCATAGCGGCACAGCCGCTCGAGCCGATCACGCGCGTCGGCCCGCACGACGATGCCCGCGTGCAGGTCGAAACCGTGCGCGTGCGCGTGCCACTCCCCCGGTGTCTGCCGCGCGCGGTCGTCCAGGTTATGTTGACTCGGGAGGCCGCTAATACGGCTTATCGTCGACGGAAACGTACACACTGCGCGTGCCGAGCGAGGGCGGGAGGACGACGACGTCGGTGATTCTTGACGTCCCGGACGGGGTCACGATCATGTCGGTCAGCGCACCGGAGGGGGCAAGGCACGAAGAGCAGAAAGTCGGCGACCGCCTCGTCCAGGTGACGTGGACGATCGAGATCAAGGCCTGGGCCTCGGCGCAACTCTCGTTCGTCGCGAAGAATCCGACACAGGGCGAGTCGATCGCGTGGAAGGTCCACCAGAAGTACTCCGGCGGCATGACGTCGGATTGGGTCGGCCCGGCAGGATCTCGCGCGCCGGCGCCCGTGACGAGGCTGGTGCCCGCAAGCGACCGGTAAAGCGCGATGTGGCGGATGGCGGTTATATCCGTCCCAGGAACACCAGCAGGAGCCGGTGTTGCTCGACGGTCAGCGCGCTGAACCGCGCCCGGGCGGCCGCCGCTTCGCCGGCGTGTCTGAGGATCGCGTCGCGCGGTGTCGCGGTCGCGCCGTCATGCATCAACGGCCGTCGCAACCGCAGACCCCATAACGCGGGAGTGCGGATTTCTTCCGGCCGCGCGGCTTCCTGCGGAATGCCGTCGCCCGTGCCGACGTCGTGCAGCAGCAGGTCGGAGAAGAGCGGCACCAGCCGGTCATGGAACACGGGGTTCGAACTGGCTCCCGTGCGGAGCGCCGGCACGTGACACTGCGCGCAGCCGATCTCGGTGAACAGGCGCTCGCCCGCGCGACCGTCTTCGCCGAGCGGCTCTGCCGCCACGGGCGCCAGGAGCGTCATGAACGAAGTGAAGTTGTCCACCCCGGTTCGTCGGGTGCGCCTGTCGGGACGATCTTCCGGGTCGGGAAACGGGTCGCACAGGCGCATCGCGTCCGCGGAGATGCCGAAGGCCATCTCGGTGGGAAACACCTCGTTGGTGATGCCCATCTCGTTTCGGTAGGCATCGCCGGCGAACGCGCGCAGGGTGGCGATTTGTGATTTCCAGCCGAATCGTCCGACCCTTGGGCGACCCGAGACCCGGTCGATCACGACCGCCGCGCGCCCGCTGATGCCGTCCCGGTTGCGATCGTCCGGATCGGCGAGCGCGAGGATCGTCTCGTCGGGAATCGCCTCGACCAGCCCGGCGCCGAAGAGCGGAATTGGCGCACGGCGCGCGACGACCACGACGTCCGCGGGAATCTGCGGCTGGCAGCCGTGGCCCGGGACGGAAAACAAGTGGAACAACGTCGAGCCGTCGGCGTCAAACGCGGCCGGTTGGCCATCCGCGCCCAGGCGCGCCCCGCGCAGTTCGCTCACCAGTCCCGCGCCACCCACCGCCGGCACGTTGTGGCAGACGGCGCAACTGGTGCCGTTGAAGGCAGGGCCCAGACCGTCCTCGGCGGTTTCCACCTCCAGGAAGTCCTCGAGGCCAAGGCGGAACTCCTCGAGTTCCGCGGTCGAAATCCCCGCCAGCGGATCGCCGGGTCGTCCCGTTCGCTGCTCCGCGGCCCTTCCCACGATCGTCATCACGAGCGACAGCCCCCAGGCCGCGCAGAACGTCCAGTGTCGAGTCATGGCGTGACCTTTTTCGGCGTGACCTTCACGGTCCCGCGCATGAAGCCGTGACCGGCGCCGCACACGCGCGAACACTCGAACGTGAATTCACCGGCGGCCGTGGGGGTGAACGACACGACTGTTTTGCCGCGCCCGCGTTTGGGAATCTCGACGTCCACGTCGCCGCCAATGATCCGAAATCCGTGAAGCGTGTCTTCACTGACGAGGGTGAACTCGATTCGCGCGCCGAGCGGTACCGTGATGCTGGCCGGCCTGAATTCGAATCGTTCGGCGATGATTCTGACGGCCACCTTTTCGGCCTGAAGGCCGGCGCTGGCGGCGGGTGCCTGGGCCCCGCCCAACTGGAAGAGCAGGGCGGCCAGTGCGGTGAGACGCAGGAGTGTCATCAGAACCACCATCCAAGTCCAAAATTCAGCGTGCGGTCGAGCGGCCGGAACAGGCTGCGGTTGGCGGTGCGGGTGAAGTCGAACTTCAGGGCCACGTCCGGATCCAGGTAGTACGTCGCGCCGACAGTCCACACCGTGCGATCGAATTCAGGCAGGGGCGACCACCCGGCCGGCATGCGGAACTGGGTGTCCACGTTCTCGAATCGCGCGAAGAGGGCCACTTCGTGTTCGGCGCCGACCGGCCGTCGCACGGCGCCTTCAATGTAGAAGCCGCGCAACTGGCGGGCGACGTTCGGATCCACGCCCGTGGTCCGGGCCAACGAGTCGTTGATGTCACCCGCGCCGTCGATGAACACGTGCGCATATTGCGCGCGCACTTCGAACGGACCGCGCGTGACGCGGCCGTCGGCCTCGATGACCGCCGTACTCGTGTGAAACCGGCGGAGCGCCACGCTCGATCCGCCCTTCCAGAAACTGGCCCCGATGGTCGCGCCCGGCACACCCAGATACTCGACGCGCCCCGTCTGCGCCACGTCGCGCACCACGGCGCGACTGCCTTTCTGCAGGCTGCCCCGCAGCCCTTCCTCCGCCGAAAAACGCTCCGAGTCGAGTGGCGCCATCAGGAAGTAGCGATACCGCCAGGCGCCCACGCGGCCGTGAATGCCGCCGCCCACGTCGAACCAGGTGCTGGGGATGATGACGGTGTCGAGCAGAGGGCGCTCGACGCCGTGAAACGTGGGTGGTTCGTGCCGTTCGTTGATGATGCCGATCGGCACCAGCATCATGCCAGCCCGGAAGTTGAGCCACGGTCGAACCAGCACGTCGATGTAGGCCTGTTCCACTTCGAGCTCACCGGCGTCGGTCAGGCCTTCCACCAGCGCGTGTTCGACCTCCAGCTCGCCCACAAACCGCAGGCGGGGCGAAAACTGATGCGTGAACAGCAGAACGAATCGATGCAGGTCCAGCACCGGATCGCGATCCCGTTCGATGGGCCGCGTCAGGTGCAGCTCCATGTACCCGGACAGGCCGCCGGCCGCTGGTGGTGGCTGAGTCGTGGCGACCTGCGTCGGATTGGCCGGCGGGGTCGCCTGGGATTGGGCGTACGCCCTGCCCGGGAGGAACAGCGCCAAGCCGAGGGCCAGCGCGACTGTTTTGAAAGCTAGCCGTTTTATTTTTTGAGTAATCAAAACAGATACAGCCTAAGCGGAAGAGCGAGTCCCCGTCAACTGCAAAGCCGTGCGGGCCGGTGTGACGGCTTATTTCGGGCGGGCGAGAAGGGCCGACGCCGTCTCTTTCGTCAACGGCGCCGGGCCGGCGGGGAACCCGTTCTGCTGAAGCACGTACGCCAGCAGGTTCACCGCCTCATCGTCACTCACCACCGCCGACCCGTCATTGGGCATGGTCATGACGATGACGGTGATGAGTTCGGCGAGGGCGCGGCCTTCCCACTTCCTGAGGAACGGTTCGTCGCCGAGCGACAGGTCTTCGGGGCGCTTGATGGCCGCCACCGTGAAGGCGTGGCAGTTTGCACAGACCTTGTCGAACTGCGCCTTGGCGGCGTCTGCCTGCGCCTTCGTGTAGATGCCGTCGTTGCTGGTCTTCTGGGTGACCGCGGCCGGCAAGGCTGCGCCGGCGACGGACAGCGCGGCAGCCCACACGACCACCGGCCCTGCGATGAGGGCGGCTCTGGTCGCGATCACGACGAACTTACCTCCAACTGAATCCGTGTTTGGACAGCGGGAGCGAACGCACGCGGACACCCGTGGCGACGAACAGCGCGTTGGTCACGGCCGGGAGGATCGGCGGCAGGGGCGGTTCACCCAGCCCGGTGGGGTTGTTGTCGGAGGTGAGGAAGTGCGTCTCGATCTCGGGCGGCGCCTGTCGCATGCGCAGCACGGGATACGTATCGAAGTTGCCCTGCGTGATCCGGCCGCCGTCCACCGTGACCTCGAGCATCAACTGGCTGAGCCCGTCGATGACCGCGCTGTGCACCTGGCTTTCGGCGTTCAGCGGGTTGACGATCTGCCGGCCGATGTCGCCCGCCACCCAGACCTTGTTGACCTTGATCCGCTTGTTCGCGTCCACGTTCACTTCGGCGACCTCGGCAAAATAGCCGGCGTGGCTGAAGTGGAAGGCCACGCCCATCGCCGTGCCGGCCGGCAGCGTTCGCTTGCCCCAGCCTGACTTTTCGGCCACCAGCTTCGGCACGCCCGTCATCCGCCCGGCGTTGAAGGCGCCACCACCGCCGCCGCCCTGCATCGGAATCGGCGTCCTGGCGAGCAGCCAGAACGGCTGCGCCGCTCCGTCCGTGCCGGGGAGGATCCCGGCCTCAAGCGCGTCAAGGCGCCGGAGCCACAACACGCTCGGGCTGCCCGGCGCGCGGGCGGCCGCATACGCCAGCAGGCGCCCATCTGGCGAGACCGAAACCCCTGGCACTGCACCGCCGACCGGCAGAGCAGGAGTCGTGACCTCGAACTGCATCCGAGGCGGCGCAGGTACGGCCCGAAAAAACAGCGCGGCGGGAACGAGTGTGACGAGCCAGACCGCCGCAAGGGCAACGAGCGCGATCGCGCGCGCACGTTCGCGCCGCTTCCGATGCGCGACGACCGGTGCGGGCAGACCCGCCGCCGACCAACCCTCCGCGATCCATCGGAGCTGAAGCAGCACGTTGTGTGCGGTCTGAAAGCGCGCGTCCCGGTCCTTTGCCAGGCAGGTCCGGACGACGTGATCGAGCGCGGGTGGCGTGATCGGCTGGAGCTGGCTGACCGGCGGCGGTTCGTCCTTCAAAATCGCGCTGAGCAGGCTCGCCTGACTCTTGCCCGAAAACGCCTTGCGGCCCGTCAACATCTCGAACAGTAATGCGCCGAACGCGAAGATGTCCGCCCGCGCGTCGGCGTCCTCGCCTTCGATCTGCTCGGGCGCCATGTACTGAAACGTGCCGAGAATCGTCCCTGGCGCCGTGAGCGGGGCCATGGCCGTGGGCAGCGCCGTCGCAAGCGCGCCCGCGACCGACCCGGCCGTGCCGATCTTCGCCAGGCCGAAATCGAGGAGCTTCGCGCCGGTCTTCGTGAGCATCACATTGCCGGGTTTGAGATCGCGATGGACGGATGCCCTGGCGGTGTGCCTTGTCGAGGGCGCTGGCGACCTCGGTCGCGATGCGGAGCGCCTCTGTCAGCGGCAACGCGCCTTTGTCGAGCCGAGCGGCCAGCGTTTCCCCTTCGAGAAGCTCCATCACCAGGAACTCGACGCCGTCCTGATGGCCGACGTCGTAGAGCGTGCAGATGTGCGGGTGGCTCAACGCCGAGATGCTCTTCGCCTCGCGCTCGAAGCGCTCGCGGAACCGCGGGTCAAGCGCCAGCGCTGCCGGCAGGACTTTGATGGCGACGACCCGGTCGAGGCGCGTGTCGCGAGCCTTGTAGACCTCGCCCATGCCGCCGGCCCCGAGCGGCGCGACGATTTCATAGGGGCCGAGGCGTGTGCCCGGTGTGAGAGCCATGAGTGGGAGGAGGCTAGCGCTGTCCTCCACGACCGCCTCGGCCGGCACTGGCAGCGCCTGCAGCCGTGATCTCGATCGGCCGCCCGTCGATGAAGACGTGGCGGACGCGCGAGGTGGCTTCGAACACGTCGCCGTCCATGACGACGATGTTGGCGATTTTGCCGGTTTCAATCGAGCCGACGCGATCGGCCGCGCCAGCCAGACGCGCGGCGTCCAGCGTCATCGCCCGGAGCGCGGTGTCGGCGGGCAGGCCGCCTTCCTTGACCGTGCGCCCGACGTTGCGGATGAAGTCGGCTGGCGCCAGCACGCCGCCGCCCGTGAAGGCAAACGGCACACCCGCTTCGGCGAGTCTGGCCGGCGTCTTCGGCGCGTCGGCCGCGGCCTGCATCGCGCGCTGCGAATCGCCGCCCCCGCCGCGGCCGCCCCCGCCACCACCGGCCGGGCCGGCACCACCGCCGCGGAAGTTGACGCCGAAGATCACGCGCGCCTTCGCCTTCCGCAGGTCCGGAATCCTGCCCGCCGCGCCGGAGCCGCCGACGATGATCGGGTCGAGACCAAAGTCTGACGCCATCAGGAGCGACCGGTCGATCTCGCGGCCTTCATTGGCATCGAACGCCACGGGCATCTCGCGGGCGAGCGCCGGCTTGAGCGCGTCGAGCGACGGCTCCACGAGCGGACGCGGTCCGCGCGCGCCGGTCTTTTCGTAAATCGCCGTGGCGTCACGCTGCCACTGCGCGTCGAGGAGGCCCTGGCGTGTGAACGCGATCGTGCCCAGCAGCGAGTTCGGGTAGCCGGTGCCGCCACCACGGCCGCCGATGTTCACGTGCTGCGCCACCGGCGCCTTCACCACGGCGAGTCCGCGCCGGTAGTCGGCGATCGTGCCGATCTGCGGGTCGGCGGGCGGATACATCGTGTTGACGAGCGCGCTCTGGCCCTTGAAGATGCCCGAGCTGGGCACCGCCAGCACGGAGGTGATGCCGGCCTGGGCCATCTGGCTCAGCGCGTCGCTCGACTCGATGAGGTTCGCCGCCGCCTGGTAGTCGGGCCGCAGGATGGCCGCGCGCTTCGCGCGGTCGGCTTCTTCGCGTGTGGCGAACGTCTGGCCACCGCCACCGCCTCGTCCCGCCGGAGCCGCCGCCGCGCCCGCGCCCGCCGCATCGGGGGCCTCGAGCGGAGCACTGCTCTGCATGTCGATGAAGCCCGGGTAGACCGTGAGACCCGCGCCGTCGGTGACGATGGCGTCGACCGGCACGGTGACGGACGTACCCACCGCCTGAATGACGCCGTCGCGGATGAGGATCGTGCCATTGTCAATCGACGCGCCCGAGACCGTGATGATCTTCGCGCCCCGAATGGCATAGGTGAGGCCGGCCGGTGTGGCATCGCCGGCGAGGGTGAACGTGAGCGTCGCGACGAGGATCGCCACGCCCTGAAGAAGCAGAGTGTTCAGGTGACGCATCGGATCCTCCTACTGACGGCCCATGTAACGATTGAACAGTTCGGTTTGTTTGTTCCGCAGCGGCACATCCCTGCCGGCGATGACCACGTGCAGCACGCGCGACCGAATCTCCAGCGCGTCGCCGTTGGTCACCACCAGGTTGGCGATCTTGCCGGGCTCGATGCTGCCGACCAGCGTGTCGGCGCCGAAGATCTTCGCCGCGTCGAGCGTGAGCGCCTGCAGCGCGCGCTCCTTGCTGAGGCCCCATGCCACCGACATCGCCGCCTGGAAGGGCACGAGCCGCACGGTTTGAAAGCCGCCGCTCGAAAACGCAAACATGACGCCGGCCTTCTCCAGTTCGCCCGCCGCCTGATACGTGGCCGCGTGGAACGTGTCTTCGCCCTGCGGCATTGACAGCACCGTGCTCATGATGACCGGCACGTTGGCCGCCTTGAGCGCCGCCGCGCTTGAGACGGCCGTCGCCGGGCTCGTGCGGATCACGAGGTTGACGTCCTGCCGCTGCGCCCAGGCGATCGCCTGCGTGACCGCCCCATCGTTGCCGGCCGTCACGTAGAACGCCTGCTGTTTGTTGAGAATGGGCAGGAACGGCTCAAGGGTCCAGTTCTTGTCGCGATTCGGGTTGGTGCCGTAGACCTTCGCCTGCGCCAGCAGGGTCTCAAGCTCCCGGAGGCCCGAGTTGCCGCCGGCGCCGCCGGCGCGACCGCCGAATCCACCGCCACCGCCGCGCCCACCGCCACCGCCGCCGGGGAACGACAAGGCCAGCCCCGCCGCCGGGCGCACGACGTTCTCCTCCCACGTCCAGCCATCAAGATTCATGAGCGGCACCTCACCGCCGATGAGGCCGCCACCGGGGAAGACGCCGGCCGACGTGATGCCCTCGACCCGCGCCACCGCGATCGCGTCGCTGTCGGACTGGAACGCCACGCGCGTGCGCAGCATCTGGTTGAACGGCAGCATCTCGTTCACGTCATCAAAGTTCCGCACGCCGGGTTCGTTCAGCCCGAGGTCGGTCTGCGCGTCGATGAAGCCCGGGTACACGTTGCCGCCCCGGGCGTCGACGACCCGCGCGCCCGACGGCACCGGGACGTTGGCGCCGACCGCGGCGATGGTGTTCCCGCGGATGACGATCGTGCCGCGCGGAATCACCGGGCCGGACACCGGGTGAATGCGCGCGTTGGTGATCGCCCACGTGGGGCCGTTCGTGTTGTAGACCACCTTGCCCGCCTCGGGCGAGAGGTTAAAAAGGTTGCCCGTGACGGCCGGCGCGCCCGCCGCGCCGCCGCCGCGACCGCCCGTCGACGCGCGGTCGCTCTCAATCTGCGCGACCCGCGCGAGATCGGCCACACGGTCGTAATAGAGCTTGCCGTCGATGTACGTCTGTTCGACGATGGCGAACGTGCTGAGCGGGTGGTGGTTCCAGATCACCACGTCGGCATCCTTGCCGACGTCAAGCGAGCCCACGCGGTCGTCAATGCGCAACTGCTTCGCCGGGTTCAGTGTCACGAGCGCCATCGCCTGGTCGTCGCTGAGGTCGCCCCAACGCACCGACTTGGCGGCCTCGGTGTTCAGGCGCCGCGCGTGCTCCGCGCTGTCCGAGTTGATCGAGACGGTGACGCCCTTGTGGGTCATCAGTGCCGCGTTGCCGGGGATGGCGTCTTCCGCTTCGATCTTGTAGCCCCACCAGTCAGAGAACGTGGAGGCCCCGGCGCCGTGCGCGGCGATTTCCTTCGCGACCTTGTAGCCCTCGAGCACGTGCTGGAACGTCGCCACCTTGAAACCCATCTCGTCGGCGAGGCGGATCATCATCAAAATTTCGTCGGCGCGGTACGAGTGGCAGTGGACGAGGCGCCTGCCTTCGAGCACCTCGACCAGCGCGTCGAGCTGCAGGTCGCGGCGCGGCGGCACGATCGTCTGGCCGGCCTTCGTGGCGGCGGTGTACTCCGCCCAATCCTTCTGGTACTTCTTCGCGCGTGTGAACGCGTCGCGGATGACAAACTCCACGCCCTGACGGGTCGCCGGGTAGCGCGCCGGGCCCTGACCCTGCAGGCCGCCCGCGCCGCCGCCCTGACGCTTTGGATTTTCGCCAAGCGCGAACTTGATGCCGGGCATCGCGCCTTCGAAGATCAGCTCGTCGCCCCGGTCGGCACCCCAGCGGAGCTTGATGGTGACCGCGCCGCCGCCGATCGGATTCGCGCTGCCGTGCAGGATGTTGGCCGTGGTGAGGCCGCCGGCCACGTTGCGCTGGATGGCGATCGCCGTGGGATTGAGCACCTGGCCCATATCGGTCATCGAGCTGACCGCCGTGGCGCCCTCGTTGATCGCGTCATTCGCGATGTGCGAGTGCGCATCGATCAGACCGGGCGTGACGAACTTGCCCGTCCCGTCCACGACCGTGGCCCCAGCCGGAATCGGCACGTTGGTGCCGATCGCGGCGATCCTGCCGTCACGCAGGACGATGGTGCCGTTGTTGATGGTGCCGCGCGACACGGTGACCAGCGTCGCGTTGCGAATGGCCACGACCGGCGCCGCCTGCGCGGGCATCTGCGCCTCGCCGGCGAGTCGAACACCGGTGGCCGGAATCAGGAAGGCGGCAACTGACGCCAACCCGAGAACTACTGAGCGAATGCCTTGACGTGCCAATGGAGCCTCCACGGAAGGGGAAAGAACGGGGGAACTGTAGCGTACGGATACGCCGTCCGGCCATGGGGCGTTGACATCGGACGTGCGGCGTGCGGAATCCGGCCATGGAGCCTCGCGTGGGTCAACACGAATCGAGCGATCGGACCGCCACCTCCACTTGCGCGGCCAGCGCGGCGTAATCCTCGCCGACGAGCCGCATCGGCGCGCCGAACGCCACCCGCACGCGGCCACGGCGAGGAAACCTTCGGTCCCGGTGCAGCACATGGTCGAGTCCCTCCAACCGTATCGGCACAACGGGCACTCCGAGACGGGCCGCGATCAGGCCCACGCCGGGCCGGAACTCGATGATTTCGCCCCGCTCGGTGCGTTGGCCTTCGGGATAAATCAGGATCGAGTACCCATCGGCCGCGAGGTCTCCCATGTACCGCAGCGCCCCGCGGGTGCCGGCCTCTCGCTGCGGCAGCGGGAACCCGTTCAGGAACTGGCAGGCCAGGACGTAGCCAAGGCTGTTGACCCGGGCCTTCCAGTCCGCGTGACGACGATGGAAGTGCGCGTGGAAGAACTCCTTTCGTATCGCGACCGCGACCCGATAACGCCAGCGCGGGGGCAGCGCGCTGAAGATGGCCGGCGTGTCCATGTGGCTTTGGTGATTGGCGGCAAAGACCACCGGACCGTCAATCGATGCCAGGTGCTCGAGGCCTTCCACGCGGAGGTTCATGAAGAGTCTCGTCGTGGGAAGAATCCACGTCGGCAGGCTCAGGCGGCGGAGCAGCCGCGACGTTCGCGATCGCGTCCAGGACGGAAACACGATCGGCGCGCCGTGGCGTGGCGCCTGAGGACCCGCCCCGTCCGGACCCGCGTCGGCCGCGACCAGGCACCGCAGGTCTGCAAGCGTGTGCGCTTCCGCGATCATCACCTCATCGAGCGTGGTCTGGAACGCCTCTTCCAGGGCGATGAGCAACGCCACGCAGTCGAGCGAGCTCAGGCCCAGTTCATCGAGCGTGGTCTCCGGACCGAGGTCCCGTCCCGACGCAAAGCGGGCGACGACCGACTCCACCGACGCGGCTCCGGTGACGGCTGGCGCATCGGGCGCCATGCCTGCCACCCAGCGCTGGATCTCGCGGCGCTTCAGTTTGTGCGTGCCGTCGGTCCGCGGCAGCGTTTCGCCAGGCCAGACCGATGAACTCCAGATGCGCTGATGGTCTGCAAGGGTGGCATTCGCGTCGCGCACCACCCCGTGGGCATCGACGCCTGGTTCAAGCGCCAGGACCGCGTGCACACGTTCGTCGCCGTCGACCGTGTGGCCGACGACGCCCGCGTCGCGAACGCCGGGTTGCGTCACCAGCACGCGCTCCACGTCGTCGGGAAACACGTTCAGACCCTGCGCCGTGACGATCATGTCCCTCTTGCGCCCCTTGATTCGAAGGCGCCCCTCCGCATCGATGCCGCCGATATCGCCTGTGTGGAACCAGCCGTCGGAAAGCGCGGGCGTCGCCGTGCCGCTCTCCGTGACATAGCCAGTCGTGACGTTGTCGCCGCGCACCAGAATCTCGCCGTCGTCCGCGATGCGAATCTCCACACCGGCGAGAGGCATCCCGACGGTGCCCACCGTCGCGCGCAAGGGATGGTTGAGCGTCACCACCGGCGCCGTTTCGGTCAGGCCGTAGCCCTGGATCACGAGATAACCCAGCTTGCGCCAGAACGCCTCGATGTCGGGGCTGAGCGGCGCGGCGCCGCAGACGATGGCGCAGAACTTCCAGCCAAACAGACGGTGCACCCGCCGGTAGTGCCACACCCGACGGATCCAATGGCGGCCCGCCAGGGGATCGGGTCCGGCCGTGTCTGGCAGGATGCGCACGAGGTGCGCGCGCAGGACGTCGAGCACTTTGGGCACGCACACCAGCACCGAGACTCGACGCGATCTGATCTGCCTGAGCATCTCCGCCGGGCTGTAGCCGTGCGCAAATATCACCGTGCCCCGCACCATCGGGGGCACGATCGTCGTCATCAACTGTCCGAACATGTGGCTCTGCGGCAGCAGGTTCAGAAAGCGAACCGGGTGGAACGGACGCAGGTACCTGCGGTACTTCCGTGCCTCCTGTTCGATCGGAATGAGGTTGGCGAGGATGTTGCGATGCGTGAGCCGCACGCCCTTCGGGTCGGCGGTGGCGCCCGAGGTGAACACGATCTGCGCGACCGTCGCGCCGGTCACGCCCTCCGCGCCGGTCCGGGCGGGTGCGTCGGGAAGGCCCGCCTCTGGCGAAGCCACCTCGGTCAGGCGCCACACCGGCGCGGCAAGATCATCTGACGGTGTGACCGCGGCACCCACAAGCACCGCTTTGGCGCCGACGATGCGGCTGATACGCCGCACGGCATCGGCGGATGCACGGTAGTCGACAGGCACGAGGACGACGCGCGCGAGGACCGCACCCCACTGGGCGATGACCCACTCGATGCGGTTTTCCGACCAGATGACGACCGTGGCGTCCGGCGCGACGCCCTCGGCACGCAGCCGCGCGGCGAATGCACGCGCCGCCTTCGCCAGTCCCCGGTACGTCACCTGACGCACCCGATCCCTGTCGTCGTGGACGATGAAGGGGTCGTCGTGGACGAAGGTGTCCTCGAAGAAGTCGAGCAGGGTGTCGCGCGTCACGAGGCTATCGTAGCCGCTTCGGTCCGGGGGCCGGAGGGCGTCCGGGGGGAGCCTGCCTACCGCGACGACATCATCGCGAGCAGCGCCTTCTGCGTGTGCAGCCGGTTCTCGCTCTGGTCGAAGACGATGGACGCGGGGGAGTCGATGACCTCGTCGGTCACCTCGTGGCCACGATGGGCCGGGAGGCAGTGCATGAACAGGGCCTCCGGCCCGGCCGTGGCCATCAACGCCGCATTCACCTGGAACGGCTGAAAAATGCCCGCGCGGCGCTCCGCATCGCCTTCCTGCCCCATCGACGCCCAGGCGTCGGTGTAGACCGCATCTGCGCCCTTGACCGCCGCGAGCGGGTCGTGCCCTCGCGTGAACGTGGCGCCGAACCGCGCCACCTGATGGACCGACGCCGCCAGACCGGCGTTCAGTTCGAAGCCCTTGGGCGTGGCGAGGCGCACGTGCACGCCGAGCATCACCGAGGCCTGCGCCAGCGAGGCGGCCACGTTGTTGCCATCACCCACAAACGCGATCGTCCGGCCCTTGACCGATCCCCACCGCTCAATCAGCGCCTGCATGTCGGCCAGCGCCTGACACGGGTGTTCCTCATCTGTGAGCGCGTTGATCACGCGCATGCGCGACGACGCGGCGGCGAACCGTTCGAGGCGAACCTGGCCAAAGGTGCGGACGACGGCGATGGGAACCCAGCGTTCGAGGTTGCGGGCCACGTCGCTGGCGGATTCGCGTCCGCCGAAGGCCACGTCGCTGGCCGGTTCGATGACGTCGCCACCCAGTTCGCGCACGGCAATCGTGAACGCGGAGTGGGTGCGCAGCGACGGTTTTTCGAACAGGAGCGCGACGTGCTGCCCTTCCAGCACGTGCGCGTGTGGGCGACCCTTGAGGCGCTCGGACTTGAAGACCGCCGCCAGCGCCAGCGCCTGATCGAGTGCGTCGGGACTCAGGTTGAGGATGGACAGAAAGTCTTTGGACTCGAGCGCAGGCAACTCGACAATCATCTTCTGATTCCCGTTACGTCCGGTACTCCGCGTTGATCTTCACGTACTCCGCGCTGAAGTCACACGTCCACATCGTGGCCTCGTCGCGGCCCCCCGTGCCCAGGTCCACGGTGACGGCCATCTGTTTGTCCCGCAGCACGGCGGCCGCCGCGTCGGAACGTTCGTCGTACGGCACGCCGTTCACGAAGAGGTCGATGTCGCCGATACGCACCGACGCGTGATCGAGGACGAAGTGCGCGCCCGAACGCCCGGCGGCCGCGATGAGCCGGCCCCAGTTGGGATCGCCGCCATGAATGGCGGTCTTGACCAGGGGCGAGTTGCAGATCGTCCGTGCCGCGAGCCGCGCATCGGACAGCGACACCGCGCCGGTCACGCGCACGGTGACGAGCTTGGTGGCGCCTTCACCGCCGCGAACGATCTCCCGCGCGAGGTGCCCGGCCACGGCGCGCAGCGGTTCGAGCAACGCCGGATCTGACGAGTCGGTGATCTCGACGCCCGACGCGCCGGAGGCCAGCAGCAAGACGCAGTCGTTGGTGGAGCATTCGCCGTCGACGGTGATGGCGTTGAATGTTTCGTCGCACACCTGACGCAGCGCGGTCCGCAACAGGGCGGGAGAGACCTTCGCGTCCGTGGTGAGGAACCCGAGCATGGTGGCCATGCGCGGTTCGATCATGCCGGAGCCCTTGGCGGTGCCGCCCACGGTG
>JBCKZS010000063.1:0-14736 GCA_038918905.1 Vicinamibacterales bacterium | reverse complement strand
TCCCGTTCGAGCCACGCGCGCTCACGGTCGAGCCGCGCCCGCTCGGCTTCCGACTGTGCGAGGTCGTGCCGCAGTTGCGCATTCTCGTGGCGCAGTTGGTTGATCGGATGCGTCGGTTCCTGATCGTCGGTGCGGCTCCTCACCCGCCTGTTATGCCATAATCTCAGCGCCAGTACAAGTCAGACCCGGTAATCAAATACAAGAGGGGTTTCTAAAATGCCGACGGTGCAAAGCTCATGGTTACACCAGGGTTTCTTTGTACTCGGGAACGAGCGCCTGATGCCGTCGGTGCGAAAGGGACTTGAGCGAGGGCTGAACCTGCCAGCGGGCACGTTCCGCATTGCCCAGTTCCCGATGCATAAAAAATGGAGGCACACGTGCTGGTGGCGCGAGGGTCATCTTAAGTACGTGGAGGCTCAGTTCTTTGCCCAGATCGCTCAGGACTATCCCGTGCTGTCCCTTGGCGTGTCGATCGAGAAGGGGTACGAAGGTCAGGCAGACGCAGCACCCGAGAAGCAAATGGACCTGGACCGGGGCGTTTGGGATTGGCCGAGGCTTACGGCCGATGCCGAACGTCTCCTGTCTGCCGACATCGTTGCGATCGCTGAGGCGCTTCGGCAGCCAATCCATATTCGTATTCGCTCTCGCAAACGCCCGTTGAGCGAGGAAAAGGTGGGGTGGCACTCGCGTGCATTCTCGCTTATCGAGGGCAGTTGGTTCGAACGGTTCGTCGGGCCGGTGGGTTCGGACACAATCGCGAATGCTTTTCGCGATCTCAATGGCAAGCAAGATTCTTGGGGCATCGTTCATTTTGCCAGGGACTTCTCCCCTACCGAGACTGAGGGTCTTGAGGCGTCACAGCTCGCAACGACCCTCATTGCGTTCGACGGTTTGCGGAGCTGCCTGAGAGGTGCACAGGCCGCACACGCGGGCCGGCGTTCGTCGGCCTTGACGCCAGGGCGTCACCGCGCATAATGGGCGGTGTTTAATGTGCTCGGTGGCGCGTTGATGGGCTCTGGGTCCGAGAACGGTCCTTATGTTGACTCACAGCGGCACCCGGTGAGGCCGCTAATACGGACTATCGTCAGCGGCCGATCGCGAGCACCGCTCCATTGCCAATATGGTGGAGGTGATGATTCGGGACTATTGCGGGCAGAACGGTATCGCGATTCCCGATCAGGGCGTGTTGTTTGATAAGAGCCAGAAACCACGCTCGGCGGCCAAGTAAGCGCGAGTGGAATTGCATTTCACAGTAAGACATGAGGCTGACGTAGAGGGAGACTCGTGAAGCTCGTTCGCAACACAGGCGCCGATCGCGTCATCGACTTGCTTCGCCCTGGGCTCACAGCGGGGCGCCAGCTTGACGTTGTGACTTCAGATTTTTCGCTCTTCGCCTTTTCCGAGATGATGCATGAACTGGCCGCACTGGCGGGATGCCGCCTACTGCTGCCACCAGGTAGCACGGACCTTGCGGTTCTGGGATCGGACGCCGACCGTGCCGCGCGCAACCGTCTGACAACGCGCTGGCTTGCAAGCCGGCTCTCGCAATGGATTGAGGGCAAGACTGAGGTACGGCGAGCCCTTGGCCCGGTCCCACAAGGTGCTTTCGTCCTGCGCGACGACAAGGCACGCCCGCTGCAGGTGCTCCTCGGCTCGCTTGCGTTCAGTAGCGATGGGCTCGGGCTGACGCCGGGCAATCCATTGAGCCTGATTCAGGCTTCTGAGACGCCCGAAGAAGCCACCTTGCTCAGTCAGTGGTTTGACGTACAGTGGTCCAGCCTTGTGGCCGACCCCAGCGCGAAAGCCGCCTTGATTGGAAACCTGCAACCGCTCGCAGCACACCGCGCCCCATTCCTTGTCTACACACTCATCCTGCACCACCTCTTCCGCGACCGTGGTGACGATCTCGACGAAGAGCGCATCATCAAGTCGGCGACTGGCATCCGCAACACGGTGGTCTGGAAGAAGCTTTACAGGTTTCAGCGCGACGGTGTCGTCGGCGCGATCGACAAGCTCGACCGCTTCGGCGGCTGCATCATCGCCGACAGCGTTGGCCTCGGTAAGACGTTCGAGGCGCTCGCGATCATCAAGTACTACGAGCTACGGAACGATCGTGTACTCGTGTTGGTACCGAAGCGCCTGCGCGACAATTGGACGCTGTACAAAGCCAATGACCGCCGCAACTTCCTCGCGCCAGATCGCTTTAACTACGACGTTCTGAACCACACCGACCTCTCGCGTGATGGGGGTTTGTCTGGCGACATCGACCTCGCGCACGTCAACTGGGGCAACTACGACCTCGTCGTCATCGACGAGTCGCACAACTTTCGCAATAAGAAGACGCCCCGCGTCGGCAGCGAGACGCGCTACGACCGCCTGATGCGCAAGATCATCAAGGAAGGCGTCAAGACGCGCGTGCTCATGCTCTCGGCGACGCCGGTCAACAACCGCTTGGCCGATCTGCGCAACCAGATCGCCTTCGCCACCGAGGGTGACGACACGGCTTTGCTCGATCACGGTATCGGCAGCATCGACAGCACCACGCGCCTCGCGCAGAAGCAGTTCAATCGCTGGCTGGATCTAGATGACGCGCAACGGACGCCCTCGCGCCTGATCGAAATGCTCGGCTTCGATTACTTTACGCTGCTCGACCTGCTCACCATCGCGCGCTCGCGCAAGCATATCGAAAAATACTACGGCACCGCCGAGACTGGCCGTTTTCCGGAGCGGCTGAAACCGATCAATATCAAGTCTGATGTGGATCGCGCTGGCGAATTTCGCTCTATCCTGGAGATCAACAACGAGATCCGCCGCCTGAACCTCGCCTCCTACGCGCCGCTCCGATACGTGCTGGCGCACAAGCAGGCCGCTTACGACAAGAAGTACAGCACTGAGATTCGTGGCGGCCAGGGCTTCTTCCGGCAGACTGACCGCGAGGAAAGCCTGATCCACTTGCTGCGTGTCAACATGCTCAAGCGCATGGAAAGCGCGGTGCCGTCGTTCGCTCTCACGGTACAGCGTCAACTGCGGGACGTAGAGGCAACGCTGGCCCGCATCGAGAGCCACGCCGAGGAGCTGGAGGAGATCGACATCGAGGACGTGGATATTGAAGACGCCGCGTTTGAGAGTCTGCTGGTCGGGCGCAAGGTAAAGGTGCTGCTAAAAGACGTGGACCTCATCCGCTGGAAACAGGACCTGATCGAGGATCGCAATCGCTTGGCGAACTTGCATGCGGCGGCGTCACAGGTGGATGCCTCCCGCGACGCCAAGCTCGCTGCCCTGCGTGAGATGATCGAACACAAATGCCGTAACCCGATCAACCCCGGCAACCGCAAGGTGATCGTCTTTACCGCATTCGCCGACACCGCCCGGTATCTATACGACCAGCTCGCCCCGTGGGCTAAGACAGCCCTTGGCATCGACACGGCGCTTGTCACCGGCACGGGCAATCAGACAACGCTGCACGGCCTGCGCAAAGACCTGGCATCGATCCTCACCACGTTCGCACCTCGCACCAAGGAGCGGCCCGAGGAACTCGCCGGCGAGGGCGAGCTTGACCTGCTCATCGCCACCGACTGCATCTCCGAGGGTCAGAACCTCCAGGACTGCGACTGGCTGATCAACTACGACATCCACTGGAACCCCGTGCGCATCATTCAGCGATTCGGCCGCATTGATCGCATCGGCTCGCCCAACGAGCGCATCCAGCTCGTCAATTTCTGGCCCAACATGGAGCTGGACGAGTACATCAACCTGGAACAGCGCGTCAGCGGTCGCATGGTGCTGCTCGACATTTCCGCGACCGGCGAGGAGAACCTGATCGAGCAGCAATCCGGCAACCAGATGAACGATCTGGAGTACCGCCGTAAGCAACTTTTGAAGCTCCAGGACGCAGTGATCGATCTGGAAGACCTTTCCACTGGTGTCTCCATTGCCGATCTGACGCTCACCGACTTCCGCATCGATCTGGCGCAATACCTCAAGGCGCATCCCGGCGTGCTGGAGAATCTGCCGCTCGGCACTTGCGCGGTCACCACCACCACTGAAGCGGAGATCGCGCCCGGCATCATCTTTTGCCTGCGCGCCGAGGGCGCCGCCGCCAAGCGCAGCGCCGAGGCCGGCTATCCGCTCGGTGCCCACTATCTCGTGCATGTGGGCGACGACGGCACGGTGCTGCTCCCCTACACGCAGGCCAAGCAGATTCTCGACCGGCTCAAGCGCCTCTGCCTCGGGCGCGATTTGCCCGATGCCGGTGCCTGCGCCCGCTTCGACAAGGCGACCAAGCAGGGCGAGGACATGCGCGCTACGCAGCGCCTGCTCGCCGCCGCCGTGGCCTCGGTGGTCGCCAAGAACGACGAGCGCGCCGTGGCGAGCCTATTCAGCCCCGGCGGTACTCACGCCATGAAGGGCGAGTTTGCGGGTATCAATGACTTCGAGGTGGTGGCTTGGCTCGCGGTGTTACCTTATTTGGATGAAGAGTGACAACGGAACTGACACAGGAAGTCATGCGACACATGGAGCCGACTGCCGACCGCAATGTCAACGTTGCGGCCGATGTTTGTCACCGATTGGAAAACCCCGTGAAGAAGCTGACTGAAGGGACGGTAGAGCCATGAGTTTTAGAACTGCGGAACCGGCGCTTAAAGATGTATTAGACGCTATCGCAAGAGGTGATACGCAGTTGCCGGATTTCCAGCGTAGTTGGGTGTGGGACGACATGCACATCAAATCGCTGATTGCGAGTCTGTCACTGTCGTACCCAATCGGTGCGATCATGTTTCTTGAAGCGGGCGGCGTTCCCTTCAAGCCCCGGCTATTCGAGGGAGTTTCGCTGCAACCTGCGCCCAAGCCGAAGACGCTGGTTCTCGACGGGCAGCAGCGCCTCACCTCAATGTATCTCTCCCTCCGTAGCGGTCTGGCTGTAAAGACGAGAACGGAGAAACGCGCAGAGATTCACCGGGTGTATTTCTTGGATATGGCCAAGTGTCTCGACCCAGCCGAGGACCGCGAAGAGGCCGTAATATCGGTTCCAGATTCGCTCCAAGTGACTTCCGATTTTGGCAGAAAGATCGACCTCGACCTCAGTACGCCCGCACTTCAATACGAACAACGGCTGTTCCCGATTGCGCTGATGTTCAATACCGAGGGCTTCATGCAATGGAAGATGGGTTACGCAACCCACCCCGGGAACGTCGCAGACCCGATGTTTCTCATGCGCTTCGAGCAAGAGGTCTGGTTACGTTTTCAGCAATACAAGGTGCCGGCCATTGAACTTACTCAGGACACTCCGCGCGAAGCGGTTTGCCAGGTGTTTGAGAAGGTCAACACGGGCGGTGTCACGCTAACGGTCTTCGATCTGATGACCGCAACCTTCGCTGCGAACGAGTTCAATCTGAGAGAGGACTGGGACGCTCGCCAGGAGCGTCTCAGTGCCAAACATGACGTACTCGCTGCGGTCGACGGAACCACCTTCCTTATGGCCGTCACTCTGCTCGCCAGCTACGAGAGGCATCTTCTGAGCAAGTCTGCCGTATCGTGTAAGAGGGCGGATGTTTTGCGTCTAGAACTGACAGATTTCAAGCAGCTCCAAGGTCGCGTAGAGGCTGGGTTCAAAAAGGCTGCCGAATTGCTTGCCGAGGAGAAGATTTTCGATACTAGGAGTCTTCCTTATGCCACCCAATTGATTCCACTCGCGAGCATCTGTGCACGATTGACAGACAAGATTGCGCAGCATGGGGTCAAGCAGAAGTTGCTGCGATGGTACTGGTGCGGCGTTTTCGGTGAACTCTACGGGGGCGCCAATGAAACGCGATTCGGGATGGACCTCCCCGACGTGGTCCAGTGGATCGACGGTGGCAACGAGCCACGCACGGTACGGGATGCCAGTTTCGCCCCGACCCGCCTGCTTTCACTACAGTCCCGGCTGGCTGCGGCATACAAGGGTCTTGCCGCATTACTGATGAAGCATGGCAGCAAAGATTTCATTAGCGGCACACCCATCGACCTCAATACCTACTTTAACAACGCGATCGATATTCATCATATCTTCCCGCGGGTATGGTGCGAAAATGGCGAGCTGCCGCGAGAGAAGTGGAACAGTGTTGTCAACAAAGCACCGCTGGCCGCTGGTACTAATCGGTATATTAGCGGTGATGCTCCCAGCCTGTATCTGGCTCGGATCCAGAAGAACAAACAGGTCAGCGGTGAGAATCTTGACGAGTTTTTGGTTTCGCATTCCATACCTGTTGCTGAACTCCGTGCCGATGACTTTGACAGCTTCATCCGCCGCAGAGCATCGGCGCTCTTGGGTCTGATTGAAGGCGCCACAGGAAAGGCTGTGTCGGGCCGGGAGAGTGAAGAAACCGCCAAGGCATTTGGAGGTGTGCTTTAGTGACGCAGGCGCTTGGGATTAGTGAGCTGATCTCCGCCCTCGACCTGCCCGCCAGCAGCCGCGTGGATCAGCGCGTGCCCAAGAAACTGCTGCTGGAGAACGGTGCGCCCACTGCCGCTGACAAGCGCATCATCAATGACGGCATAGAGGAACTGCTCTGGCTGGCGGCGCTCAAGCCCACGACCATCGGCGTGCCGGAATACCGCGACGACGTGCGGGAATATCTGGAGATTGCTGTGCTGCGCCTCACGCTGCGGGCCGCGGCCAAGACGACGCGGCTGGTGGAGCTGGTGCACCGCGCGGTGCCCTACCCACTGCTCCTGTTGACGGAGCAGGGCGAACGGCGCGGACTTTCCGCCGTCCACAAACGCTGGTCACAGGGCGAGGCGGGTAAGACCGTGCTGGAGGGCGACGTAGTCGCCGCACAGTGGGACGCGGAGCACGATGGCGAGCGCTGGCCTGCCTTCCGCAATGCGCTGGCGCTGGGGCAGCAGCCCCGTACAACGCTCCATGCGCTGTATCAGGGCTGGATAGACACGCTGCTTGCGCTGCATGCCGCCCGAACGACCGGCGCCTTCGCGGTCGCCGGCAACGCTGAACACGCTGCAGCCCGGCGCGACGCCCTGCAAGACTGCACGCGGCTCGATGCGGAGATCGCCCGCCTGCGTGCCGCCGCCGCGAAGGAGAAGCAGATGGCGCGGCAAGTGGAACTGAACCTGGAACTGAAGCGCGTGGAGGCGGCGCGGACTGCCGCCCGCACCCATCTATGAAGAACGAGGACACCATGAAGAAGCTGACCGATAGCGACCCCGAGACGAAGTCGCCCGACCTCGTCGCGCAGAATCTTGCCAAGTTCAAAGCCCTCTTCCCCGAACTCGTCACCGAGGGCAAGGACGGCGTGTTGGTGAATCTGGACGTGCTCAAGCAGCTTGTGGGCGACCAGACCGTCACCGATACCGAGGAGAAATACGGCCTCAACTGGCATGGCAAACGCCGCGCCCGCCAACTCGCCCTCACCCCCAGCACCGGTACGCTGCGGCCTTGCCCGGCGGATTCGGTGGATTGGGACACCACGCAAAATCTAATGATCGAGGGCGACAACCTCGAAGTGCTGAAGCTCCTGCAGAAGAGCTACGCCGGGAAGGTGAAGCTCATCTACATCGACCCGCCCTACAACACCGGCAAGGACTTTGTGTACCCGGATAATTTTCAGGACAACATTAAGAACTACCTGGAACTCACCGGACAGGTGGAAGGCGGGCAGAAGATCAGTAGCAATACCGAGGCCAGCGGGCGGTTCCATACTGACTGGCTCAACATGATGTATCCGAGGGTAAAACTGGCGAGGAATCTGCTCAGGGAAGATGGCCTTCTTTTCATTAGTATTGACGACGGTGAATTGGCAAGTCTGCGGGCGATTCTGAACGAGGTCTTTGGTGAAGAAAACTTCGAAGGGCATATCCACTGGCGCAGACGTCACAACCAGCCAAATGACCCGACCAAAATGCTGGCGCTTGTTGCGGAGCACGTTCTCAGCTATGCAAAAGATAAAGCCGCCTACAAGGCGGCAGGCGTGGGCAAGATTGCCTTGACTGGTGATTTCTCTAACCCCGACGGAGATCCGCGAGGAGACTGGGCATCGAAGCCGTGGAAGGTCGGCTCGGATCAGTCTGGTAGCCGATATAAGATAACAACGCCTACTGGCCGCATCTACGACGACGAGTGGATGGGGGAGTCCGCGACCTATCAAACTCTCTCGGCGGATAAACGCATCATTTTCCCAGATAAGGGGAATGGCGCACCCCGAAAGAAGTACTTTAGGTCTGAACGTGAAGAAGAAGGACAGTGCGCGACGAACTGGTGGCCTCACGATCAATTCGGGCATAACCAAGGAGCGAACAGTGGCATGGAAGAATTGTTTGGAGAGAAAAACATCTTCAGCAATCCCAAACCTATCGAGCTGCTGAGCGGAATCATGAATGTCGCAAACGCCAAGAAAACTGACATCGTTCTAGACTTCTTTGCCGGCTCTGGCTCCACCGGTCATGCGGTCATGGCTCAGAACGCTGGCGACGGTGGCAACCGCCGCTACATCCTTGTTCAACTTCCAGAACTACTCGACCCGCAGAACAAGGACCAGAAGACCGCCGCCGACTTCTGCGATAAGTTGAAAAAGCCCCGCAACATCGCCGAACTTACCAAAGAACGCCTTCGCCGAGCCGGGAAAAAGATTCGCGACGAGAACCCAATGTTCGCGGGCGACCTCGGCTTCCGCGTCTTCAAGCTGGATAGCAGCAACATCCAAGCGTGGGACCCGAACCGCGCCGACCTCGCCGCGAGCCTGGAGGCGCACGCGAAGAATCTGAAAGCGGACCGCACCGAGCAGGACATCCTCTTTGAACTCCTGCTCAAGCTCGGCCTTGACCTCACCGTGCCGATGCAAAAGAAGAAGATGGAAGGAAGCGTGAAGAAAGGTCACGACGTGCACAGCATCGGCGGTGGGGTGCTGCTCGTATGCCTGAGCACGTCCATCATGCGGGAGGATGTGGAGCCGTTGGCCATGGGCATCATCGCGTGGCACAAGGAACAGGCCCCCGCCGGCGAGAGCACCGTGGTATTCCGCGACAGCGCCTTCGCTGACGACGTGGCCAAGACCAACCTCGCCGCCATCCTCCACCAGCACGGCCTCGAAACCGTCCGCAGCCTGTAATCGAGCGCCATGAAACTCCACTTCGAACCGAACCTCGATTTCCAGCTCCAGGCCATCGAAGCGGTCTGCGGTCTTTTTCACGGGCAGGAAACCTGCCGCACCGAGTTCACCGTCACTCGGGATGTCGCCAGCGGGCAAATGTCGCTGCTGGAAAACGATCTCGGCATCGGTAATCGGCTGACGCTGCTGGACGACGAGTTGCTGGCGAACCTGCACGCCATCCAGCTCCGCCACGGCCTCGCGCCTTCGCCCTCGCTCGCCTCCTGGGACTTCACCGTGGAGATGGAGACCGGCACCGGCAAGACCTACGTCTATTTGCGCACGATCTTCGAGCTAAACAAACGCTACGGCTTCACCAAGTTCGTCATCGTGGTGCCGTCGGTGGCGATCAAGGAAGGCGTCTATCACACCATCGAGACCGCAGCGGAACATCTCAGGGGGCTCTACGCGGGCGCGCCCTTCGACTACTTTATCTACGACTCGGCAAAGCTCGGCCAGGTGCGCAACTTTGCCACCAGTTCGCAGATCCAGATCATGGTGATGACGGTGCACGCCATCAACAAATTCGGCGACGAGCAGCAAGCCCAGTCGGAGGAAGCGGACGAGGCCGCCCGCCGCGAGAAATCGAAAAATGTGATGTATCGCCACAGCGAGAAGACGGGCGGGGAAAAGCCCATCGATCTGATTCGGGCGACGCGCCCCATCCTCATCGTGGACGAGCCGCAGAGCGTGGAAGGCGGGCTCGACGGCAAGGGCAGGAAGGCCATGGAGCGGATGAATCCGCTGTGCAACCTGCGCTATTCCGCGACGCCGAAAGAGGCGCACCACATGGTTTTCAAGCTCGACGCGGTGGACGCCTACGAACGCAAGCTGGTGAAGCAGATCGAAGTGGCGGCAGCTTCCGTGGAGGGCGGGCACAACAGGGCATATCTGCGATTGCTCTCCGTGAGCAACAGACGCGGTGTCATCACGGCCAAGGTTGAAGTCGACGCCCAGACGGCCACCGGCGTGCAGCGCCGCGAAATCACGGTGCAGGATGGCGACGACCTGGAAATGACCACCGGGCGGGCGGTTTACCACGATTGCCGGGTGGGCGAAATCCGCGTGGCCAAGAACGATGAGTTCCTGGAACTGCGCTACCCCGGCGGCGAGAAATACCTCCGCCCCAGCGAAGCCTACGGCGACGTGGAGCCGCTGGCCGTGCAGCGGCAGATGATCCACCGCACCATCAAGGAGCATCTGGACAAAGAGAAACGCCTCGCCCCGCAGGGCATCAAGGTGCTCAGTCTGTTCTTCCTCGATGCCGTGGACAAATACCGGCAATACGATGCCGACGGCAATCCGGTGAAGGGCGACTATGCCCGCATCTTCGAGGAGGAATACCGCCGCCTCGCCAAGCACCCCGATTACCAGAGTCTCTTCAAGGAAGTGGACCTGACCACCGCCGCCAGCGACGTTCACAACGGCTATTTCTCCATCGATAGGAAGAAGGTCGGCACCAAGACGGTGGAGGTTTTCAAAGACACCAAAGGCACCACCCAGGCCGACGACGACACCTACAGCCTGATCATGCGGGACAAGGAAAAGTTGCTGAGCTTCGACACGCCGCTCAAGTTCATCTTCTCCCATTCCGCCCTGCGCGAAGGTTGGGACAATCCGAACGTCTTTCAAATCTGCGCCCTGCGGGAGATGGCTTCCGAGCGACAGCGCCGCCAGACCATCGGGCGCGGCTTGCGCCTCTGCGTGAACCAGAACGGCGAGCGCCTGCGCGGCTTCGAGGTGAATACCTTGACCGTGATCGCGACCGAGAGCTACGAACAGTTCGCCGAGAACCTGCAAAAGGAAATCGAGCAGGACACTGGCATCCGCTTCGGCATCGTGGAGACGCACCAATTCGCCGGAGTCAGCGCCACGGGAACCGACGGCCAGCCCGCACCGCTGGGTTTCGAGCAGTCGAAGGTGCTCTGGGAGCATTTGCGCGCCGCCGGACTTGTGAATGCCCAAGGCAAGGTGCAGGACACCCTGCGCCAAAAACTCAAGGAGGGCACGCTGACCCTGCCGGAGCCGTTCGCCGCCCAACTGCCGCAGGTGAAGGAAATTCTTCGCAAGCTGGCCGGACGGTTGGAAATCAAGAACGCCGACGAGCGCAAGCAGGTGAAGACCCGCCAGGCCGTGCTACAAGGCGCCGACTTCAAGGCGCTGTGGGACCGTATCAAGCACAAGACCACCTACCGCGTGGAGTTCGACAACGAGGCCCTGCTCGCGACCTGCATCCAGGCGATAAAAGATCCGCAATTCCGGATCGCCAAGACCCGCCTGCAATGGCGCAAAGCCGACCTCGCCATCGGGCGCTCCGGCGTCGACGCGAAAGAGACGGCCACCTCCGCTCCCGTGACGCTCGACGAGGGCGACATCGATCTGCCCGACATCCTCACCGACCTCCAGGACAAGACTCAACTCACCCGCCGCAGCATTCACCGCATTCTCGTGGAGAGCGCCCGGCTCGATGACTTCAAGTGTAACCCTCAACAGTTTATTGAACTCGCCGCCGAGATCATCAACCGCGCAAAGCGCCTCGCTCTCGTGGACGGTATCAAGTATCAGCGCCTTGGCACGGAGGACTACTACGCCCAGCAACTGTTCGAGACCGAAGAGTTAAGCGGCTATCTCAAGTCCATGATCGATGCCAACAAGTCGGTCCATGAGCAGGTGATCTACCAGTCCGACACCGAGCGCACCTTTGCCGAACAACTGGAAAATAACGAAGCGATCAAGGTTTACGCCAAGCTCCCTGGCTGGTTCCGTGTTTCCACACCTCTCGGCCCCTACAACCCCGACTGGGCCGTGCTGGTGGAGAAAGACGGAACCGAGCGTCTTTACTTCGTGGTCGAAACAAAGAGCAGCCTCTTCACCGACGACCTCCGCGACAAGGAGAGCGCGAAGATCGAATGTGGCAAAGCGCATTTCGAAGCGCTGGCGCTTGGCGAGAACCCTGCGCAATACATCGTGGCGCGATTGGTCGATGACTTGCTTACGAAGGCTCTGGCCGGGGTGTAAACATGGCCAAAGCTGAATTGCCGCTGAAGCGAATTTGGAGGGGGGCTGCGCAGGAAGTGTAGCTCGGGCAGTCCGTCACACTTTTTTGTGCAGCTGTATCACGTCCGCACCAGCCTTCAGTTTGTCCAGATAATCTGCCCACTGCTGCATCATCTTCCTGCGACCTTCAAGGTGAGGGTCCATCGTGAACACTCATTCCGTTTCAACGTGAACACGGGCCGGAACGCCGAGGCCATCGCCTGACTGGGAAGTCCGTTCCCGTACGGGAAGCGCCTTCTCGCAGTCGGCGCCGTCGATGGTCCGCTTGTCGCGAAGGTCTTCGACCGACAAAATCAAGGGCTTCCCGCACCGTCCGCAGTTCACGCGAAGCCAGTCGTCGCTGTCGTGAATGGTGATGCCGCAGGCCGGACGCAAGAATTGCTCCCGGCTCATGACTCGCCGGTAGCGGCCTCAGCGGGGCGCCTACCGGTCGCTGAGGCGTGCTCCGTCGGCGGTCACGGGCTCTCTCGCGTCTCGTTCTCCGAAACGCGTTGCTGGCGCGCAGCCCGTCAACCCGGTCCGTGAGTTCAGAACCGCGCATTGAGCACGATGTCAACGAGTTCTCGCGGGCGCGAGACGTAGAGCCATCGGGCTTGCTGGCAATCCTCGGCGGTCAGCGCAGGGTTCCGCGCCCAACCCGCGAAGATACGGGGAACAACCGAAACGGTCGGCAGCGAGTAAATCCGTCCGCTCGTCGCCGACTGCCGCGCCGAGTCGCGCGTTGATCACGTCTGTGGACGCGTGGGCATCAACACCGCCCACTTGACTGTTGAGATTCGATTCCGTTCATGTGATGGTGCCCACCGGCACAATCGCGTCGCCCTGGCGCGCGATTGACCGGTCCATGTTCATCCCGCTATTGGAAATAAAGCGGGAGCAGTCGAGGTCGGTTGCCAGCAGCGCGTCGCGCAACGCGACGAGGTACACCCCTCGCGCATGCACCCACGCGCGGCAGCCGACGCCGCTGTTGAAGGAGGCGATCAGTTCGTCGATGGAGTCCGTGCGGAACCGCGCCCGATATCCGTACTCGTCGTCGGTGGTCCGGGCGTTGTCCTTCGCCTGCGCGATCGAAATCGGCGTAATGAGGCGTAGAGTCCCCATTAGGAACGCTCCTTCGGATCGTGAGGCCGGGGATCTGTGAGGTGTTGCATCGTGCCCTCCGCTATTTGGAAGACACCCAGAGGCCGAGGACCGCTCGGCTGGACCTGTCGTTCCTTCCATGCTATCGGAAGGCACATCCGCGATTGTTGCGCGAAGGCACCGTGCGGGTCCGCCGCCGGTTGCCGGGCTCGCTGTTGCGAGCCGCTCTGAATGTTGGGTCCAGTATAGCCGATGGGAGCCCGCTCGTCGCCCCTGCGCTCCGGCTCTTCCCCACTCGACGGCCTAGCCAACATCGCACGAATCTTGGTCATCAACGTCCTGACACCTCCCCGCCCTCAACACTAATTAACGGGAAGTACAGTGTCTCAGCTATCTTGGCAGGGAGGGCAGCATCCGAGGTGTCGTCGATGCGAGTCAGTCCTTCAGCGTTGGTCAACTCCAGCGTTCACTAGTCGGGACAGGGCCCGTCAACCACCCGTCCAGATTTCTACGTTTCTTCAAGGTCGGCGACAGTTGTTCGATCGGAACGCCTTTCGGGGCGCGGCGCAATCAACTCTGGCACGAATGAACGCGAGCAATCACTACTTTGTCAGATTGCCGGGATCTCCCCGTGCGCCGCGCGTTTGTTCCTGCAACGGACCGACTTCGTGAAAACCTCAAAAACACTGCCAAATTCGGTCATTTACGCCGAAGGCTGCATCGTCAACCTGACAAAGTAGTGCTACATGCTAGAACCAGCGACCCTGCCGATCCATTGCGCCTACTGCGGCGGGGCGATCACGCTCCAGATGGCCGATTGGCCGTCCTCGGTGACACCAGACACGCCGAGCGACTCGAAGGAATGGCCGTGCCCCTACTGCCAGCGGATGAACACTGGTGGGATGCCGGGACGTCTGGTGTGGGTGACGAAGGGCCACGAACCCGAGAAGCCCGAGCCGCAATAACCTTCCGCGTTATCATGCCAAGTCCGTCCGTCAGGACCACGGGATTAGCCCACTACCCGCGCCCTGGGTTCGCCCTCACGCGCCCTTCTGGAACGCCAACAGGTCCGCGGCCTGTTTCGCCTCGCGCAGTGAGTCAAGATACTCGCTCCACGCCGCCATCGACTTGGACGCCGCCGGCATCACATTTGTCGTTGTAGGACCACGGCGGGTCGGCGTACAGCACGCGGTACTTCGCATCCGGGAGACTGACCACCCTGCGCATCTCGACGGCTTTCGTTTCACGGCGCGCCTGGGCCGGTGTTGTTTCGCGCTGCGCGATGGCTTCACGCGTCGCAGCCGGGAGCGCGGCGAGTTGCTGCGCGATCGCGGCAAGTTTTCGGGCCGCCGGTGCCGGCTTCTTGAACACTTCCGCCAGCGTCGGCGCGTCAGTAAAAGCCGGTCCCGCTTTAGCACCGGCTTTCCCGCGTCCTGGTCCGCTACGACCTGTCGCCTTC
>JBCKZS010000062.1:0-15389 GCA_038918905.1 Vicinamibacterales bacterium | reverse complement strand
TGGATACACGGGCCTGCACACATTCTGGCCCCAGGTGACCAGATACAGATTCACGTCCGGCCACCACTTCTTCGGCACGACGCGATACAGCGCCTGCTCGGTCTGCTCCGGCGTGCGCGTCTTCACCCACCCCAAACGGTTGGAGATACGGTGCACATGGGTGTCGACGCAGATATTGTCGTCACTGGCGTGCGACAGGATCAACACCAGGTTCGCCGTCTTGCGGCCGACGCCCGCCAGCGTCAGCAGCGCTTCCATGGTCTTGGGCACCTCTCCGCCGAAGTCGTCGAGGATCTGGCGGCAGGCCTGTGTCACGTGCCGTGCCTTGTTGCGATAAAAACTGACGGGATAAATCAGCCGTTCGATCCGGCCCACCGGCAACGCCGCCATCGTCTTCGGCGTGCGCGCCACCCTGAACAGCCGCCCGGATGCCGCGGCCGTCACCGCATCCTTCGTCTGCGCCGACAACAACGTTGCAATCAACACCTGAAAGGGATCGTCCCCGGTGGCCTCCGAGATCTTCTCGACCGCGGGTTCTTCCATCGACCGAATCGCCCGGCCGATGGCCCTCAGAACCGGCACCACCATCTCACCACCTCACCATCCACTAGTACCCATGACTCTTGCAGTAACCGCAGTGATCACACCGCACCGCGGGCTCAATCACGCACGCATCGGTCACGTTCACGAGCTGCGTGTACAAGGTGTGACTGGGATGGCTCCCCGATCGACACACCTCTGCAGCAGAAACCAGCCCGACGTTCGGGACACCAGGCGACGCCTGGCCGAGATGCCGGGCCACGGCCTCACGCACGATCGCGCGCAGTTCCTGTTCGTTCATGCCTCAACCGTCACGGTATCAACAATGCCGATGATCGCGGCATCGACCGGCACCCCCTTCCGGCGCAGCGCGTCTCCCGCCGCCTTGCCCTCGATGACGACCAGCACCTTCTCACCGACGCCGGCCCCGACCGCATCGATCGCCAGCACGGCCGTGCCCCTCGGACGATCATCCAGTCCGAGCGGCTGCACCAGCAGCAGCGTCGCGCCGTCCATCTTGCGGTGCTTCTGCGTCGCGACCACGGTGCCAATCACCCGCGCCAGTTGCATCTACGCCAGCTCCCCGGATTCGAGCGTCCACTGGTCGACAATGCCGACGATACAGGCGTCGGCGGGCGGCTCTTCGGGCAGGAACGGAAACGTCGCCTCACGGCCGCGCACAAAGAACACGTGCTCGCCAACCCCCGCGCCCACGGCGTCGAGCGCGACCACCGGGCGACCGAAGGGCGTGCGGTCGGGCGCGATGGGCTGCACGACCAGCAGTTTGTGTCCGTGGAGGTTCGCGTCCTTGACGGTGGCCACGACGTTACCAATCACGCGCGCGAGCTGCATGCGCTACTTCCGCGCACCCGGGACGGGGCCGGCTGGCGGCGGGGCGCCGTGCCCGGGCGTGTCCACCTGCCCGGGCGTGTCCACCTGCCCGGGCGTGTCCACCTGCCCTGGCGTGTCCACCTGATCGATGACGCCAATGATCGCGGCGTCGATCGGACAGTCCTTGTACCCCTGCGCCATGCGCGCGGAGCTGCCCGACACGATCAGCACCGTGTCGCCGAATCCGGCATCCACGGTGTCGACGGCGACGACGTAGTTGCCGTCGGGCTGTCCAGACACGTCGAGCGGCCTCGCGACCAGCAGCTTGCTGGCCACGAGCCGCTCGTCTTTGCGGGTCGCGACGACGGTGCCGACGACCTTGGCGAGCATCATCCCGCCCGCCTACTTCGCCGCTTTGCCGATCGGCAGCACGTCCTCAAGATTGGCGTGCGGCCGCGGGATCACGTGCACCGACACCAGCTCGCCCACGCGCCGCGCGGCGGCCGCGCCGGCATCGGTGGCCGCCTTCACAGCCGCGACGTCCCCGCGGACGATCGCGGTCACATAGCCCGCGCCGATCTTTTCCCACCCGACCAACGTTACTTTGGCGGCCTTGACCATGGCATCGGCCGCCTCGATCATCGCGACCAATCCCTTTGTCTCGACCATTCCAAGCGCCTCGCCCATTGAGTCCTCCAAGTGTGCCAGCGATCTCACCCCGGGCCCTGGGCCCGGCCGGACGCGAGCTGCCGAACGGCGTCATCGATCAACGTCGTCAACTGGCCGTATGTTAACTGAATCTCGCCGCTGTTACCTACGAATACGCGGCCGCCGGCCATGCTGGTGTCCGGCACCAGCCGTTCGCCGGCCGTCGAGGGCGCGACAACCGTCTGGCAGGCCAGGTCCCCCCCCGGGTCGGGTTCGGCGCAAATCGGGGCGGGCGCGGCGATGCCGTACCGGCCGCGGAGCTGCTGCAGGCGGCCGACTTCGTCGCGCGACAGCAGGTGCTCGCGGCCCAGCAGGCGCGCCACCAGGCTGATCCGCGCGAAGTGCTCGATGGTTTCCATCTTGTAGTACGCGGCGAACAGGTCGGCCCCAAGCGCCAGCGCCCCGTGGTTGGCCAGCAGCAGTCCGTCGTGCGCCTTGACGTACCGTTCCACGGCCGCCGGCAGTTCGGGGGTCGAGGGCGTGCCGTAGTCCGCGATGGGAATGCTGCCGAGAGTGGTGACGACCTCGGCCAGCACCGCGCGATCGAGCGGAATGCCGGCCACCGCAAACCCCGTCGCGATCGGTGGATGCGCATGCACAACCGCGTGCACGTCGGGCCGGTGTTTGTAAGCCACCAGGTGCATCAGCAGTTCCGACGACGCCTGGCGCCCGGGCGCGCCCTCGAGCAGGCGCCCTTCCATGTCGGTGATCACCATCATGTCCGGGGTCATGAACCCCTTCGAGACATTGGTGGGCGTGACCAGCAGCCGATCGCCGGGCAATCGGACGCTGATGTTGCCATCGTTGGACGCCACAAACCCGCGCGTCCACAACCGCCGGCCGACTTCGACGATGTGCAGGCGGAGTTCCGTGTCCACGAGCACCCGGTCCTTCATCCCGCTTTACGCGCCGCGGTCCACTCGATTCGGCACGCCTCGGAGCAGAAGTAGATCGCGCCCGCGCCCGTGCCGAGGCGCAGGGCGCGGCCTTCCGGCAGATACGTGCCGCACTGCGGGTCGCGCACGAGGTGTCCGCCTTCGCGGGTGGCGGGCGTGGTCCTCTTCGCGGACGCGCCGCGCCGCGCGGCCTGACGCGCGCCGACAAAGAACCGCACCAGCAGCCGAATCAGAAACAGGACGACGAGGATCCGGAGGATCCAGCCGGTGAGGACCATCTACGACCCTGTGCCGCCCCGGCCTCCGGGCGTGGTCCCGTCGCCCGTGGGATGCGCCGACTTGACCGCCTCGATCGCCTGCCGCGCGCGCGCCGCCTCCGGGCTGTTGGGCGCGATGGCCACCAGCCGGTCCCAGGACTGGGTGGCGCCAGCCAGATCCTGCTTGCCGAACGCGCGCACGATGCCCTGGTTGAGCAACGTCTTGGTGTGCGCGGGATCGATCGACAACGAATAGTCGAACTGGGCGAGCGCGCGGTCGATCTGGTTGCTCGAGTAGTAACTCACGCCCAGATCCGTGCTGGCATTGACGTCCTTCGGCGCGATCTTCAACGCGGCCTCGTACCACGAGATCGCGAGATCGAATCGCTCCGCGTCGAAGTACAGATTTCCGAGGTCCACGCGGACCACCGCGTTCGCCGGTTCGGCGTTCGCCTGGCGCTCAAGCGCGGCCGCGCGCTGGACGTCGAGCACCGGCGGGGGCGGCGTGTTGGGCAACTGGGCGGCCTGCTGCCCAGCCGGGACCGCGAGGGCCGACGGCGACGCGCCCTGCTGGGTGCCGAGCATCCACCCGATCAACAAGCCAAACAGGGTTCCGGAAATGGCAAAGACAAAAGACTCACGGTTCATCAGCGCACCTGTGGCGATGATAACACCGCGAGGTAATCACGGACGGCGCGGTCGAGGCCGACGTACAGGGCATGGCTGATCAGCGCGTGGCCGATCGACACTTCGTCGAGGTGCGGCAGCGTCCGAAACAGCACTAGATTCCGCAAATCCAGATCGTGGCCCGCGTTCACGCCGAGCCCCAGGCTGCGGGCCAGCGTGGCGGCCGCGGCGTAGGTGTCGAAACTCGCGCGGCCGTCGGCGGGACTCGCCGCGAACGCCCGGGCGAACGGCTCGGTGTAGAGCTCAATCCGATCCGCGCCCAGCCGCCTGGCCCAGCGGATCGGCGCCTCGGCGGGCTCCACGAACACGCTCACCCGGATCCCTTCCGCGTGCAGGCGCGCGATCACGGCGGTCAGCCGTTCGGGCGACGTCCCGGCCGCCCAGCCGGCCTGGCTGGTGACCTCACCAGGTTGCACGGGCACGAGCGTGCACTGGTGCGGGCGCGCGGCCACCACCACATCGACGAACCCGGCGCGCGGATCGCCCTCGATGTTGAACTCCACCCGATCGCGCAGCGGCGTCAGTTGCGCGGCCAGCGCGCGCACGTCCGCGCGGGTAATGTGGCGCGCATCGGCGCGCGGGTGCACGGTGATGCCCGGCGCGCCCGCGCGCAGGCACACGTCCACGGCCTCGGTGACACTCGGCACCGCGCCCCCGCGCGCGTTGCGCAACGTGGCCACCTTGTTCACGTTCACGCTCAACCGAATCATGCCAGCGTCGTCCTCACCGCGTCGGCGATCTCTTCGGCCCACGCCTGCACGGTCGCCTGATTTTCCCCTTCGATCATGACGCGCAGCAGCGGCTCGGTGCCCGAGTACCGCACGAGCAACCGGCCGCGGCCATCAAGCGCGTCACGCACGCGCCGCATCGCATCGGCAATCTGCGGCACGGTCTCCACGTCCTTCTTCTCGCGCACGCGGATATTCACCAGCGTCTGCGGGAACGTGACCAGATCGCCGGCCAGGTCGGCCAGATCCCGGCCGGTCTCGGCCATCACCCGCAGGACCGCCAGGGCCGTGGCCATGCCGTCGCCGGTGAACAGATGCTCGGCGAGAATCACATGCCCCGACTGCTCGCCGCCGACGACGAACCCCGAGCGCACCATCTCTTCACTCACATACTTGTCGCCCACCGGCGTCCGCACGAGGGTGATGCCGCGATCGCGCAGGGCGATCTCCAGTCCGATGTTGCTCATCACGGTCGCCACCACCGTGTGGCCGGTCAGGCGTCCCTGGCGCTGATAGTGCAGCCCCAGCATCAATAACAGCGCGTCCCCATCCACCACGCGGCCCTGGTGGTCGACCAGAATGGCGCGATCGCCATCGCCGTCAAACGCCACACCCAGTTGGCAGCCGTGCGTCACCACCGCCGCGGCCAGGCCGGCCGGATGAGTGGATCCACACGCCTCGTTGATGTTCCGCCCATCGGGATGATCGCCGAGCGTCACGAGTGAAAAACCCAGGCCCTCGAACAAACGGCGCGCGGTCGTGGTGGTCGCCCCGTTGGCCATGTCTAGGGCGAGGCGCACGCCCGCCAGCGCGCCGGGCGAGGGCAGCAGCGCCCGTGTGTGCGCCAGGTACGGTTCGATGAGGTCCTCGATCTGGACGTGCGCGTCCACCTGAGCCTGGACGGTCCAGGAGGCATCGGCCACGATGGCTTCCACGGCGCGCTCGGTCGCCTCGTCGAACTTCTCGCCCCGTCCGGAGAACACCTTGATGCCGTTGTAATGAAAGGGATTGTGCGAGGCCGAGATGACCACGCCGAGATCGACGTCGCGCGTGCGCGTGAGGTACGCGACGCCCGGCGTGGGAATCACGCCCGTCGAGGTCACAACGGCGCCCTGCGACGCGGCGCCGCGCGCCAATTCGCGCTCGATCCATTCGCCAGACTCGCGCGTATCCCGCCCGACCAGCAACCGGGCGGGTCGCTCGATCGCCAGCGCGCGGACCACCGCCGCCCCCAGGCGCGCCACTGTCGGGGGATCCAGGGGCCGTGTCCCGGCCACCCCGCGCACGCCGTCGGTCCCGAACAACCGCTCCACTGTCATCTCAGTCCTTGTCGATTTCTGGAGTCCCGGCGCTCTTGTCGATCTTGCCGATCACCACGGTCACACGCGCCGTCCTCGGCTCACGCAACCGCAGCGACGAATCAGCGACGCCGATGCTCACCACACGCGTGACGGTCGACTCGGCGCCGTCGATCATCACCGTCTCGGTGATCGCCGTCTTCAGGGCGGTCAGCGCGCCCAGCGGTCCCACCACGTCAACCTCGGCCGGCTCCACGGTCACCTCGCGCACCACAAACCCTTTGGCCGGGGTTCCCTCGACCGTCGGCGCCACCGCCACCTTCCGGCGGCCGGTGGTCTCAAGCGTCAGCATCACCGTGGAGGGAAACACCTGCGTCACCTCCACGCCAAAGGGCGTCGTCACCTGATCGGTGCGCAGATGAAAGAGCCGCGACCCGGGCCGCGTGTCCGTCAGATCGATATACACAATCACCTCGCCCTGGTCGCCGGTGAGCTGGCTCGATCGGCCGCGCAGGTGCACTTCCACGGAATCCGGCGCGCCGGGCGCGATCTCGAGCGTCGCCGGCACATTGCGGAACACCAGCGGCACCCGCACGCTGCGTTCGACAAAGTGGTCGCTCCCGAACGTCACCCAGACCAACGTGCCGAGGCCCAGCGCCACGAACTTCAACCCCGGATTCCGGAAGGGATGCCAGGCCATGCGATTACACCCCTGGCGCGGCCGGCGGCGCGCCACGACGATGGAGGATTAATTGGTGCAGACGGGTGCGCAGCCGCCTGGGGGTCAGTCCCCGCTCGATCTTGCCGTCAAACGCGACAGAGACTTCGCCCCGTTCTTCAGACACGACCACGGCTATGGCGTCGGACTCCTCGGTCACGCCAATCGCCGCGCGGTGCCGGGTGCCAAGGTCCCGATCGAAGGTCGGGCTCACCGTGAGCGGCAGGAAACAGGCCGCGGCCGCGATGCGATCCTCCTGAATGATCGCCGCGCCGTCGTGCATCGGCGCGCCGGGCTGGAAGATCGTCGTCAGCAGGTCGTAACTGACGGCCGCATCCAGGTGAATGCCGCTTTCCACGTAGTTGCGGAGGCCAATCTCCCGTTCGAGCACGATGAGCGCGCCGGTCCGCGCCTTGGCGAGGAGGTCGGCCGCCGTCAACACTTCTTCAATGGTCTCGTCCGCTTGCCGGGACCCGGCAAAATACCGGAAGAACGGCGCGCGGCCCAGATGAGACAGCGCCCGGCGGATGTCGGACTGAAAGAGGACGATCGCCGCAAACCCCGCGTAGACAAACACGTTGCGGATCATCCAGTTCACCGTCTGCAACGGGAACCGGCGGGAGGCATACAACAGCAGCAGCACGAGGGCCGACCCGATGACCATCTGGGCGGCCCGGGTGCCGCGGATCAGCTTGAGGCCTTCGTAAATCAGAATCGAGACGATCAGGATGTCGGCCACATCCCACCAGTTCACCGGAGGCCGCTGCAGGAGGGCGGTGAGCTGATCCATACGCGACGTAAGAGTATCAGAGGACGCCGGGCGTCCGGTCCACCTCGCGTGTGATGGCGTCGATGACGCGCGCCACGTCGACCATCGCCTTGACGTCGTGGACCCGCACGATGTGGGCCCCGAGCCAGATCGACGCGGCCACCGCCGCCGCTGTGCCCCAGACGCGCTGGGCCGGCGGGCGCTCGCCCAGCGCGGCCTGCAGAAACGACTTGCGCGAGGGACCCGACAGAATGGGCACGCCCAGAGTGGCCAGTGCGGGCAGGCCCGCCAGCGCGGCCAGCGTGTGGTCGGCCCGCTTCGCGAACCCGAGCCCCGGGTCAACGATGAGCCTCGCGCGCGGCACGCCGGCGGCCACGGCCGCGTCCAGACGGGCGGCCAGCTCGTCGCGGACTTCGGCTGCGACGTCGCCATACACCGCGTGGTCGTACATCGCGGCCGACCGCCCCCGGTTGTGCATCAGGATGCCCACGGCTCCCCCCCTCGCCACGACCCCGGCGATCGGCGGATCGTACACAAACGCGCTGATGTCGTTGACGAGCGTGGCGCCCGCCGCCAGGGCGCGCCGCGCGATCTCGGCCTTGTAAGTGTCGATGGCGATCGGCACCGCGACGCGTCCGCGCAACCCTTCCAGCACCGGCCCCACGCGCCGCCATTCCTCCTCGACCTCGAGCGGCGCGGCGCCCGGGCGGGTCGATTCGCCGCCGATGTCGAGCAGGTCGGCGCCGTCGCGCACCATCCGCAGCGCGTCGGCAATGGCGACGTCCGGATCGTGGCGAAGGCCGCCATCGGAAAACGAGTCGGGGGTGACGTTGACGACGGCCATGACGAGGGTGCGCCCACCCAGCGTCAGGATCTGTCCGGAGGCCAGCGGAATCTGGAACGCGGCCCGGCGCACGTTACGCCTGTGTGATCGGCTTGGGCAGGAGTGGCACGATCGGCGCGCGATCGGCGGGCTCGGGCCGGGCGGGTTCACCGACCGGCGGCGGCGGCACCGGCAGGTCTTCGAGGGGCTCCCCTTTCACCAGGCGGCGCACCTGATCCGCGTCGAGCACCTCGCGGGCGAGCAACTCATCAGCAATCTTCAGCAGGACCGCCTTGTGCTCGGTGAGCACCGTGCGGGCGCGGTCGTAGTTGGTTAATACCAACCGCTTCACCTCCGAATCGATCCGGACGGCGGTTTCCTGGCTGTAGTCCTGCGACCTGGAGATGTCGCGGCCCAGGAAGATCTGCTCTTCGCGTTTCCCGAACGTGAGCGGCCCCATCTCGTCACTCATGCCCCACTCGCACACCATGCGACGCGCCAGTTCGGTGACCCGTTCGAAATCGTTGCCCGCGCCGGTGGTCAGCCCGCCGTTGGTGATTTCTTCGGCGATGCGGCCGCCCAGCAGAATCGCCAACTGGTCCATCAGGTAGTCGCGCGAGTAGTTGTGCTTATCGTCGGTCGGCAACTGCATCGTCAAGCCAAGCGCCATGCCGCGCGGAATGATCGTGACCTTGTGGATCGGGTCGGCGTGCGGCAGCAGCACCGCGAGCAGCGCGTGCCCGGCCTCGTGGATGGCGGTGATGCGCTTCTCGTCCTCGGTGATCACCATCGACCGGCGCTCCGAGCCCATCAGGACCTTGTCCTTGGCGTGCTCGAAGTCGTTCATGCGGACGACCTTCTGGTTGTAGCGCGCGGCGTTGAGCGCGGCCTCGTTCACCAGGTTCGCGAGGTCGGCGCCGCAGAAGCCGGCCGTGCCGCGCGCGATGATGTTGATGTCCACGTCGTCGGCCAGGGGAATCTTCTTCGTGTGGACGAGGAGGATCCCTTCGCGGCCCTTGACGTCGGGCCGATTCACGACGATGCGCCGATCGAAGCGGCCGGGACGCAGCAGCGCCGGGTCGAGCACGTCGGGACGGTTGGTCGCGGCGATCAGAATGACGCCTTCGTTCGACTCGAAGCCGTCCATCTCGACCAGCAGTTGATTCAGCGTCTGCTCGCGTTCGTCGTGCCCGCCGCCCAGACCCGCGCCGCGGTGGCGACCGACGGCGTCGATCTCATCGATGAAGACGATGCAGGGCGCGTTTTTCTTGCCCTGTTCAAACAGGTCGCGGACGCGCGAGGCGCCGACCCCGACGAACATCTCGACAAAATCGGAGCCGCTGATGGAGAAGAACGGCACGTTCGCCTCGCCGGCGACCGCGCGCGCCAGCAGCGTCTTGCCGGTGCCAGGCGCGCCCATGAGCAGGATGCCCTTTGGAATGCGTCCGCCGAGTTTCTGAAACTTCTGGGGCTCGCGCAGGAACTCGATGATTTCCTGCAGCTCTTCCTTCGCCTCGTCGGCGCCGGCCACTTCCTTGAAGGTGACCTTCTTCTGCGTCGATGAGGACAACTTCGCGCGGCTCTTGCCGAACGACAGGGCCTTGTTGCCCCCGCTCTGCATCTGGCGCGTCATGAAGATCCAGAACCCGATCATCAGGAGCACGGGCACCCAGAGAAACAGGAACTGCGTCCAGCCGCTGCTGCTCTCCTCGCGGGCCACGAGTTCCACGTTGCGTTTCGAGAGGCGCTCGTAGAAATCCGGATACTCGACCGGCAGGTAGGATCGCACGCCCTTGCCCGCCGGATCGTTGGCCAGCGGCAGGCCGCGGAGCTTGCGGCCGGTCAGTTCGACCTTCTCGATCTGCCCCTTGTCGACGCGGTCCATGAACTCGGTGAGACTGATCGGGGTCTCGCTTTGCCCGAAGTTGGCGGTGACCTGCCACACGAGCAGCGTGAGAACGATCACGCTCGTCCAGAACAGAAAACTCCGGATGTTCGGGTTCATGCCTTTTCCAGCTTCCTGACCATCAAGACTACCATGCCGCCCTCTGGTGTTCCGGGGCGCGCGCCCCCCGGTGGACGCAGTCCCGGCCCCCACAGAATGTGACCATTCGAACCCACCACGAGGGGCATCCGATCGCGTTCACCTCTGGGGATCTTCCGATCCACCATCAAATCCTGCAGCTTGCGCGTACCGCGACCGCTGCCCATTCCGACGCGATCCCCGGGCCGCCGGTTCCTGATGACCACACAGGGACCAGGATCGGCGATCACGATCGTGTCGTGCTCGTTGTGCTCTCCTGGTACTCCCGGCTCGCCACGCTCGCCCGGCGCCGCCGGCGATGCGGGCCGGGCGTCCACCCGCGCGGCCACAAACACCAGCCCGGCCTCGGGCACGACCACTTCCCCGGGCACGTCCAGTCGATACTCAAACGGGCCCACCGGCGTTTCACTCCCGCGCGACCGCGCGCGGAACCTCATTTCGTTAGACACCCGCTCGACGAAAACGCCGGGCAGGTCCAACTGACCGCCGCCCTGCGCGCGCGCCGCCAACCGGTGGACGGCCTCGAGGTGCCGCGCCGACCAGGCGTGCCCGGGCGCCACGCGCTCGGCCACCGCCCGAATCACCCGGCGGGCGATCGCCGCCGGCTCGGCCCGCAACGCGTCCAGGGGGATCACCGCGGCGGTTCCAGCAACGACGGTGCGCGACACGAACGCGGTGACCACACTCGAGAAGTACGCCTCGTCGTCGGCCGCCAGGGCCGCGCAACGCGCCAGGGCGTTGATGCCACCGGGGCCTCCGGGCGCGATCGCGGCGGCCACCCGTTCGAGCGCAGGCAACAGTTCGTGCCGGACACGATTGCGCGGAATCGACAGATCGGCGTTCGAGGCGTCCTCGCGCCAGGTCTCACCCCGCGCGACGAGAAACGCGCGCAACGTCGAGCGCCGGCACGCCAGGAGCGGGCGGACCACTGCACCGTGTTGCGCGCGGATGCCTGACACCCCGCGTGTCCCGGCCCCGCGCAGCAGCCTCAGCAGCAGGGTTTCCGCCTGATCGTCGGCCGTGTGCGCGGTGGCGATTCGGGAGGCCCCCAGGCGCCCGGCTGCCAGCGCCAGGGCGTCGTAGCGCGCGGCGCGCGCGGCCACTTCCGGAGACCGCCGGGTGCGGAGCACGGGCGCGTGTACGACCTCGATCGGCAGCCCCAGACGCGCCGCCAGCGCGCGACAGAACGCCTCGTCGGCATCCGAATCGGCGCCGCGGAGGGCGTGATTGACGTGAATCAGGCCCGCGCAGTTGACACGAGTGGCGGGACGGGCGGCCAGTTCGTGCAGCCACCACGCCAGGGCCACCGAATCCGCGCCCCCGGACACAGCGACAGCGACGCGCTGCCCAACAAGGGAGGCGCCGGGCGCCGAAGGAAGAAGGGCGGATCCCACAGGAAAGAAATTGGTGCCGGTGCAGGGACTTGAACCCCGGACCCTGCGGATATGAGCCGCATGCTCTAACCAACTGAGCTACACCGGCAAAGACTGGCGATCATACCTCAGGTTCAACGGATCAACATCGCGTCGCCGTAACTGTAGAACGTGAAGTCCCGCGCGACCGCATCGCGGTAGGCCTCCAGGATCAGCTCGCGTCCGGCGAACGCCGCGACCAGCAGGAGCAGCGACGACTTCGGCAGATGAAAATTGGTGAGCAGCGCGTCGACGACCCGGAAGGTGTGCCCCGGCGTGATGCAGAGATCGGTGGCCCCCGATCCCGCGTGGACGACGCCGTCCAGTCGCGCGGAGGCTTCCAGCGCGCGCGTGGTCGTGGTGCCCACGGCCACGACGCGACCACCGCCCGCCCGCGTGGCCGCGATGGCGCCGGCCGCGGCCGGCGACACCTGCCAGCGCTCGGCGTCCACGCGATGGTCGCGCGTGTCGTCGACCTTGACCGGTTGAAACGTGCCGTAGCCGACGTGCAGTGTCACGGTCGTGCGTGGAATGCCGCCGGCCTCCAGCGCGGAGACGAGCGCGTCGTCAAAGTGCAGTCCGGCGGTCGGCGCGGCGATCGAGCCACGATTTCGCGCAAACATCGTTTGGTACCGAAGCCGGTCCTGGGCGGTGTCCGGACGCCGGATGTAGGGCGGCAGAGGAATGTGGCCGAGCTGGTCGATGGCGTCATCGACCGGCGCGCCCGTCGCGATCAGCCGCACGCGACTGCGTCCGGTTTCGTCGCGGTCCACGATTTCAGCGCGGAGCGTGACGCCGGGCGCGCGCCCGGACTCGGTGAAGTCAATCACCGCGCCGGCCGGCAGCTTGCGGCCGGGGTTGACCAGGGCCCACCAGTGTTCAATGAGCTCGTAGCTGATTACGCTGTTGTAATCAGCTACGAGCTCATTGCGCTCCAGCAGCAGACACTCGGCGCGGCCGCCGCCCGGCTGGCGACGGCCGAGCAGCCGCGCGGGGAACACGCGTGAGTCATTGACCACCAGCCGGTCACCCCGGCGCAGCCACTGTGGAAGGTCGGCGACGCGCGACTCGGTCCATCCTCCCGTTCCTCGATCGACCACCAGCAGCCGCGACGCGCCGCGCGGACGCGGGTGTTGGGCGATCAGGCGGTCGGGCAGCTCGAAATCAAAGTCGGAGACCCGCACGCCCGTATCGTGGCACACGGTAGACTGCGGCGTGCGCATCTGGCCGGGCCGTGCATCACCCCTTGGCGCCACCTGGGATGGACAGGGTGTCAATGTGGCGGTGTTTTCCGCAGCTGCCACGGCGGTCGATCTGTGTTTGTTTGACCGCCCCGATTCACGAACGGAATCGCGCCGTCTGCCGTTGACGGAACGCACGGGCGCCGTCTGGCACGGCTATCGGCCCGAGGCGCGACCCGGCCAGCTCTATGGCTTCCGCGTGCACGGTCCCTGGTCGCCCGGCGACGGCCACCGCTGTAATCCTGCCAAGCTGCTGTTCGATCCGTACGCGCGCGCCGTCGGGCGTCCGCTCGTCTGGCACCCGTCACTGTTCTCCACAGGCGATCCCCCGGATCCGGTCGACAGCGCGGCCTGGGCGCCGCTTGGCGTCGTCATCGACGACACGTTTGACTGGCAGGGCGATACCCGCCCGGAAGTCGCGTGGCCGGACACGATCATCTACGAACTGCACGTCAAGGGCTTCACGGCGCGGCATCCCGGGATTCCCGAAGCGCAGCGCGGGACGTATGCCGGCCTGGCCTCGGACGCGGCGGTCGCCCACCTGCGGGCGCTGGGTGTCACGGCCGTCAAGCTGATGCCCATCCACGCGCGGGTGGACGAACACGCGCTGCACGCCCGTGGCCTGACCAACTACTGGGGTTACAACACGCTGGGGTTCTTCGCGCCCGAACCACGGCTGGCCGCCGCCCAGCGCCCTGACGACGTCGTGCGGGAATTCAAGACGATGGTGCGCGCGCTGCATGGGGCAGGCATCGAGGTGATCCTCGACGTGGTGTACAACCACACGGCCGAGGGCGATCACCTCGGACCCACGCTGTCGATGCGCGGCCTCGACAATGCGAGCTACTACCGGCTCGACCCGCAGGACCGTCGCCGCTACGACGATCTCACCGGGTGCGGCAACACGCTCAAGGTCTCCTCACCGTCCGTGTTGCACCTCGTCATGGACAGCCTGCGGTACTGGGTGCAGGAGGTGCACGTCGATGGCTTCCGGTTCGACCTGGCGAGCGCGCTCGCGCGAGGGCCGCGCGGGTTCGATCGCACGGCGACGTTCCTCCAGGTGATCCAGCAGGACCCCGTGCTCTCGCAGGTGAAACTCATCGCCGAGCCCTGGGACGCGACGCCGGAAGGGTACCAGGTGGGCCAGTTCCCGCCTGGCTGGACGGAGTGGAACGGGAAATACCGCGACTGCGTGCGCCGGGTGTGGCGCGGGGAGGCCGGCCGTCGCGCGGAACTCGCGACGCGGCTGTCCGGCAGCAGCGACCTTTATGCCACGTCCGGCCGCCGCCCGTTCGCGAGTCTCAACTTCGTGACCTCCCACGACGGGTTCACCCTGGCCGACCTCGTGTCGTACGCGCACAAGCACAACGAGGCCAACGGCGAGTGCAACCGGGACGGCGACCCGCACAACCTCAGTGCGAACTGGGGCGCCGAGGGCCCCACCGACGACGCGGAGATCCGCGCGCGTCGCGCGTGCGTCCAGCGGAGTCTGCTCCTGACGCTGCTCGTGTCACAGGGCGTGCCCATGATCAACGGCGGCGACGAACTCGGCCGCACGCAGCAGGGGAACAACAACGCCTACTGCCACGACAGCCCGCTGACCTGGACGCCGTGGCTCCCCGAACACGGTGCCGACGCGTCGATGCTGGCCTTTGCACAACGTGTGGTCGCGCTGCGGCACGCGCACCCCGTTCTGCGGCGCCGCGCGTTCCTCGATGGCGCGCATCCGGATGGCGTGGATGTCGCGTGGCTCGGACCGTCCGGCGAGGTCCTCACCGAGGCGGACTGGCAGGACCCGGAGGCGCGCGTGCTGGGGATGTGGCTCCACGGCGACGCCATCCGCGAGCGGGATGCCCGGGGTGAGCGCATCATCAGCGACTCGGTGTTGCTGCTCGTCAATTGGGGTGCGAGCGACGTGGCGTTTCAGTTGCCGCCGCCGCGCGCGTCGTCGTGGATCCTTGACCTCACGTCGGCCGCGGCCGACGCCGGACCGGTCGTGCTGCCCCCGGACGTGCCGTATCCCCTCCAGGCGCACGCGGCGGTGGTGCTGCGCGACTCGGGCCCACACGCAAACCGTGTCGAGGGGGACGCGCCCTGAGCGTTGGGGCGCCTATTCAGAAACCCACCTGACTTGCCGTGGTATCAGGGGCCTTGTCCCTCTGGGAATCGACACCCTGCCACGGCAAGTCACGTGGGTTTCGGGATTAGGGAGTCTTCCTGTTCGTACCGCTTCCCGGTAGCAGGTTGAATAGATCGGAAAGCGAGGAACTCAGTACCAAGTAGGCTCCACCCCGCGAAGCGGTCGTGCTCAGGACTGACCCGGGCATCGCAAACGGACCAGAGCTATAGCCAAGCCCGAAGCGTATCGCGGGCGTCAACCAGGTCCCCCTTTTTAACGAAATAGAAATGTCCCCCTCCTCAAGTAATGGCCGGTGGA
>JBCKZS010000061.1:0-15464 GCA_038918905.1 Vicinamibacterales bacterium | reverse complement strand
CGCGCGTGGTCACCGCCGCCAGGTCGGTCATGCTGATCGCGCACACGTCACATCCATGCAGCGAGGGTGTCAAGCCGGAGCCCGACAGCCGGAAGCCCGACACCCTCGCACGGGAAAGCGCGTTAGCGGCCGCCACCGGCCGTGTAGCGAAGCTCCTGCCCCATGACCTTGGCGGGATCCGCGTTGGGTTTGGGCCTGAATTTCTGCACGCGGCCGCCGAAGACCTCGGCCGTGTACAAGTTGCCTTCCTGATCGACGGTGAGCGCATGCGGGCCGTTGAACTGCCCGGGCTGTCCGCCGGGAGCACCCCAGCCGTACAAGTACTTCCCGTTCAAGTCGTACTTGAGCATTCTCATGGTCCCGCCGTCGGCCACCCAGAGGAACTGATCCGCCGAGACGTAATGCGCGTACGGCAACGACCGCACGCCGGTGGTCCACATGTCGAGGAACTTGCCGTTCTGATCGAACACCTGCATGCGCCGGTGGCCGCGGTCGACGACGAAGAGGCGGCCGTCCTTGCTGATCGCGATGCTGTGCACGGTGTTCCACTCGTTCGGACCGGGGTTCGTGGGGTCCTTGGGCGCCGTGCCCCAGTCCATCAGGAACTTGCCGTCCTTGTCGAACTTGGCCACACGCGTGCCGCCGTAGCCGTCGCTGATGAAAAAGGTGCCGTCGGGCAGCCAGGCGATGTCGGTGGGCCGGTCGAACAGCCGGCCGCCATCGCGTCCGCGTTGACCCTTGGTGCCCAGCGTCATGGCGAGCTTGCCGTCGTAGGTGAACTTGTAGATCACGTGGAGCTGGTCGTCGAACACCCAGACGTGCTTCTGCGGATCGTACGGGCTCATCTTGATCTTGTGGGGCCCGCGGCCGCAGGGCGCCTCGAAGAGCTTGTCGTGCTGCGGCCATTCCTGCACCATCTTGCCCGCGCGATCGACCACGAAGATCACATGGTGGTACCGGCGTTCCCACCCGCGCTTGGTGGCGACCGGCTGGCACGTGGCGCCCAGCCCATCGTCATTTCCGGTCGCGTTTCCACGAGAGGGATTGAGCAGGGCGTACGGCGTCCAGGGGGCCGCGCCGGTCGGCAGCGGCAACTCGCCGCGCTGGGCGATCCAGATGCGATCTGGCGACTCGGCGTACACCGCGCCGACCGAGCCCCAGGTCCAGCCGTCGTGTTTGACCCCGTCGGGGCCGTCCGGGAGCGGCTGCGGCCAGTTGGGAACAGGCTCGTACGGGCCGAACTCTTCCTGCCCGCCCTTCTCCTGCGGTGCGGCCGCCGCGGCCGGGGACGAGGTGTCGGAGGGTCCCTGCGCCGACGTGTTGCAGCCCGTGAAGGCGGCTGCCGCCAGCGACATGATGAACAGAATGGTGAACGTCGACGGTCGAGCGCGCATCGTGAGTCTCCTTTTCACTGCAATAGCGGGGTCGTGGCCGGGCCCAGGCCTCGATAGGTGAATTTCTGGACCCGCTTGCCTTCGTAGGCTTCGGTAATGAAGAGATTGCCCTTGGCATCGACGGCGAGGTTGTGGGCACCGTCCGCAGTCGGGGCGGCCAGGCCCCGGCCCTTGCGAAGCTCCTTGATGAAGGTTGCGGCCTGGGTCGCCTCCGGCGTGCCCGGGTGCATGGCCACAATCCGGTCGAACAGCGTCAAGGCCTGGTTGACCTCGCCCTTGCTGAAATGCACCTTGGCCAGGCCAAGCGACGGCGCGGCGGCGCCCGGCCTGCTTGCCAACGCCTTCTCGAATTGTGCCGTCGCGGTGTCGTTCTGTCCCTTCGCGAAATAGACCGCGCCCAAGGTGACCGCCGCTTCATAGGCCAGCGGGTCGCCGAGGTCCGGCTGCTTGGCGAGCCCGGCCTCGAAGGCGGCCGCTGCCTTGTCAAGCGCCTGCATTTCCACGTAGGCGCCGCCGAGCTGAAACTGCACACGGGCATCGTTCGGACCGAGCGCCGCCGCCGTTTCGAGCTGCGCGACCGCGTCGGCCGTGCGCGCGAGACGCAAGTACGCGAGCGCCAGGTTGACGCGCACCTCGGGGAGGTCGGGAGCTTTCCGTACGGCCGCCTCAAACGCCTGCGCGGCGGCGGCATTGTCGCCCTTGTTGAACGCGGCAACGCCCTTGCCAAATTCCTCCGCGCCTTCGGGCGCGGCCTTCACCAGCTTGAAATCGAAGCGCCGATCCGTGCCGGCCACCAGCTTGACCTTGTCTTTCACCGGATGGTAGCCGTCCTTTTCGACCACCATTTCGTACTCGACGGCTTGGAGCCCGCGCCGGTAGAAACGTCCGTTCTTGTCGCTCTTGAAGCTCGTCTCTCGGCCGCGTTCGAGATCGCGCAGCCGCACCGTGGCCCCTTCGAGGGGCTTACCGGCGTCGTCAGTGACCGTGCCCTGCATCACGCCCAGCTCCATCTGGGCAAAGGCGACGGTGGCGCCGAGGTCGATGGGGTTGAGGTCTGGGCTGTAGGGCGGCCAGTACGCCAGGCTGGCGCCGACGGCCTCGATCGCGCGTCGGACGCCGGCGACGTTGTGGGCACTGAGGTGATCGGCGATCACGAGGTCGCCGGGGTGCAACGTCGGCACGAGGATCGGCTCGATGTAGGCGAGGCAGCTCGGCCCATCACTCGCGCCGTCGAAGCCCCCTGGCGCGGTCAGCCCCGTGACGCGCAGCGCGGCGATGCAGGGGCTGGTCTGCCACCGCCCACACGGCGCGTCGTCGTCGACGCGCCTCCCCCGCGCGGCGCGGCCGTCGCGCCGCAACACATGCGTGGTGACGCCCGTTTCGTCGAGGAAGACGAGGTGCGCGGGATCCCACGTCGGCGCGCACGGTTGCCACTCGGTCCGCGCGGTCGCACTGTCAGGCCGGCTGTGCTCGCTGGGGCGTATCGTTTTTTTACCCTTTCACCCCCAGCGCCTTCACGGCGCGGCAGAGGGTGGGCAGACTGACCGAAATCCCGAGCGCCTCCTGCCACTCGACGAGGGGGCGATCGGGCGGCTCCGCGATGAGCGCCGCGAGCGTGTGGACGTGGGATTCAAGGGTGCGCCGCGGGCCGTGCCGTTGCGGCCGTGGCCCAATGTCCCCGGTCTTACGCCGCCGCGGCTTCAGCCACCGCACCCACGAGCCGCTCACGTGGGAGCGCTCCGCGACCGCGCCGGCCAGCAGGCCGGCATCGCTGTCGCGGAGCACGCGTTCCCGCACATCCATTGAAGAGGCGCGCATCGGATCCTCCCGTCACTGCGCCCAGGAGTACCATGACGCGGCTCTTCAGTACAAGAGCTTCCTGAAAACCGCTTTAAGGCGCAACACCCAACAGCACCAAAGGGACGGGCTGGAACCCCCCTCCCTTCCCTCAAGAGGTTGTCTGACTTCGTGAACCAGAGGATCGTCTCGTAGCGACCTGAAAGACGCTTGGAGCAGTGCAGACCGTGTTCGAAGTGCCAGATCACACCGTTCCGGAGCGTGAGCCCATGGTTCTTGAAGGCCTCGTAGACGACGACGTCCAAGGGGAACACCTCTCCCGATTGAACATGGTTGCCAACCTGCCAGCAGATCGAGCCTCGTTGGTGCAGGAGGCGCGCACACTCAGAAATCACCTGCGCCTGATCGTGATCGAGTTGTTCCACAGGCAGGTTGTGTCCGCAACCTGCCTGCCAACCCGGTCATTGTAGTGCGGATGCGGATCGGCGTGACCGATCTGGCCCACAGCAAAAGCACGTGGCAAAAAGCGACACCCCCGTGCCGGGCCCCATTGCAGTTTCTTCAAGGCGCCGGTCTGCGGGTGGGCACACAGGGAGTTCTCAGGCGTGCCTCACGACGGTCCTACCCCTTCTGAACGACGATCACGCCCTTCAACATGTCCACGCCGCAACTGAACGTGAGGTCGCCTGGCTCGCGCGGATCCAGACGGACCGTCACGCGTTCGTTGAGCGGAAGCGCGCGGCGCACATCGAGGTCGGGAATCAGCACCTCAGTGCCGCACGTCTCTTCCACCCGGCGGATGAACACCAGATCGACCGCCTGATGGGCAGGCACGGTCACGCGCGCGGGCACCAGGCCGGCCGCGGTGATCTCCACGACGCGTGTGACGAGGGCCGTGGCCCGGGGAGACGGCGCCGGCTCCTGGCGAGACGAGGTTGTCGCCGCGCGGTCCGAGTCCGACACGGAAGCCCGCGGAGCCGGCCAGCCCAGACGATCGCGTTCCGCACGCAGGAAGAAGCTGCCGCGCGCCACCACGCGCTCCCCCGCTGACACGCCCGCCCGGACCTCAACCACATCTCCCGTGATGTCACCCAGCACCACCACGCGCTCGGTGAATCGCCCTGGTTGCGCCGCATCCTCCACGTAGACGACCGGCACGGCACCCAGTGTCTGCACGGCAGCCCGCGGCACGACGACCCGCGACGACGACGCGACGCCGCCGACGGAAATGCCGACAAACATCCCGAACTTGAGGGCCCCGCCGGGATTGGCCACCTCCACACGCACACGAACGGTGCGCGTGTCTCGCGCCACCTCGGGATCGATGTACGTCACCCGCCCGGTCCAGGTGCGCCCCGGCAGCGCGTCGGTGGTCACCGTGGCCGGTTGCCCCACACGCACGTGCGCCAGGTCCTGCTCGAAGACGTCCCCCATCACCCACACAGTATCCAAATCGGCCAGCGTGACGAGCGGTTCGTCCGGCCCCACGTTCTGACCGGGGTTCGCCGCGCGGCGAATGACAACGCCGCCGGCGGGCGCGCGGACATCGATCGTTTCCGGAATCGCGTCGCCCTGACCGATGCCCTGAAGCGCCGCGTCGGTGAACCCGAGCCGGATCAGGCGCGATCGCGCGGTGTCGAGTTCCGTGTCGGCGCGCACCACCTCGGCCTCCACCTCCTCGAGTTCCTGACGACTGGCGGCGCCAATCTTCGTGAGCCCCTGCGTACGGGTGAGCCGGCGCGCGACCACGTCACGCTCGGCGCGGAACGTCAGCCAGCGTCGCACTTCGTCCGTCAGTTCCGGACTCCGGAGCCGGGCCACCACCATTCCGCGCCTGACCCCCGTGCCCAGATCCACCGCCATCGTCACCACCGTGCCACCCACGATCGGCGTGACATCCACGGTGCGATAGCCGTTCGGCTCGACCACGCCGGGCAAACGACGAGTGAGACCCGCGGTGGATAACGCGGCCGGCACGACCTCGATGCCCGCGCGCGCCACCGCCTCAGGCGTCAATGTGAGCGTGCGTGATTCCGCCGAGGGTGCGCTGGCGGCAGCCGGCGCCCCGGCCTCGGGCGTGTGGGCCGTCATCGCGGGCGGATCCGCCGGCCGCATGGCGACATACATCCCGGCGGCCCCGAGCGACACCAGCCCAATCGCGACGAAAATGCGCATCATCATTGTCCCGCTCCCCACGCGCGCAACAACGCCGTGCGCGCATCAACGGCCTCGCGCAGCGCGGACGTGTAGTCGGTCTGCAAGGCGAGGTACCGGCGTTCTTCTTCGATCACGTCAAACAACGTGCCGCGGCCGAGTTGCCACGACTCGCGGACCACGGCCAGATTCCGATCGGCCAGCGCGAGGAGGCCATCGCGGTACCGCGCCACCACACGCGCGGCCACGTCGTCTCGCACCCGGGCCGCGTCGATTTCCGCGCGGGCGTCGAGGCGGCCAGCGGCGGCCTCGGCTTCCGCCGCGCGCCGGGACGCTTCGGCGGCCGCCATCGCGCCCTGCTGCCGGTTTCGCCAGGGCAGGTCCACCATCACGCCCACCATCACCTCGTTCATGCGTTCACGTGACGGAGCCACGCCCACGCCGCGCTGCATGTAGGCGCCGAACAGACTCAGGTCCACCTTGCCCTCGCTGGCCGCACGCGCGCGCTCCGCGACGGCACGCGCCACGTCTTCGTCCAACACCTGCACGTCGGGCCTGGCGGCGATGGCCTCGATCAGATCCGCCATCGGCGCTGGCACCAACGTGTCGGCCACCACCTCAAGAGGCGCCGCGAGACGAAGCGGTGTGTCCGCAGTCAGACCAACGAGCGCCTTGAGCGCGATCAGGGCACGGTCGGCCATGCCCTGCCAGGCGAACACGTCGGCCTCGGCGCGACGCCACTCGACGTCGGCCAGGTCGCGTTCCAGCGGCGGCGCGGCGCCCGCGTCCACACGCGCCGACAGCAGGTCCAGCCGCTCCCGCGAGAACTGAGCGATTCGTGTCATGACCTCGAGTTGCCGCACGGCGGCCAGCACCTCGCTGGCGCCTTCGCGCACCATCGCCCCATACACACGCACCTCGTTGTCAACGACGAAGGCCGCGCCTCGCACCGCACGATCGGCCACCGACACACGGGCACCGCGGCGGAAGAGGTCGAGCGGCCAGGTCATGCCGATGGCGGTCTGTGTGTCGAGGCCACCGAACTGTTCGCGCCGTTCGACCGACGCCGACGGGTTCGGGCGAAGCGCGGCCTGCTGACGCTCCCCTTCCGCGATGCCGACGCGCGCCCGCACGGCCTGCAGGCTGGGAGCGCGTTCGTACGCGAGCGTCACGAGCGCCTGCACCGTCAGTCCGTCGCGAGCGTCCACGTACCGCGATGTGACTGTGGTGGCCGCTGGGGTCTGCGCCACCGCCACACTCGCGGTCACCATCAACATCATCATCACCGCGGTCAGACACACTGTGGGTCTCTTCATCGCACTTCTCCATCAAATGACACGGAGCGGGCACCCGCCGGCCCGTTCCACTCCACCGTGAACCGCCAGGCGCCGGCCATGCTGAAGTCAGCCGTTCCGCGATACCGTCCTGGCGCCACGGTTTCCAGCGACACCGGCGCCGTCATCACCATGCCGGGCATGGTCATCGACGCCGCCACCCTGACGTCGCGCGCGTCGACCGGCGCGCCAGAGCCCACCGCGCGGAACTCCAGGACGAAGCGAGTGCGGCCCTGCGAGAGCCCCTCGTTCGCGCCATCCGCCAGCAGGCGGACGGTCACATCCCCGGCGTGTTCCTCGTGCACGACGCGGCCGGTGGCGGGCGGCCCGTCATCGGTCCCACGCATGCCCCACCACGCCGCCCCGGCAATGAGCAGAAAACCGCCGAGTAGGGCGAATACCCGTCGTCGCGTAATCAGCTCGTAGCTGATTTTCGGGAAATCAGCTACGAGCTCATTTTCTGGAGGTATTTGCCGGGCGCGAATCCAGTAGAAGATGACCGGCGTCACGACCAGCACGTGCAGCAGCGATGACACCATCCCGCCCAGGACCGGCGCGGCGAGGGGTTTCATCACCTCGGCCCCCGCCCGCGTGCTCCACATGATCGGCATCAAACCCGCTATCACGGTGGACACGGTCATGAGCTTCGGCCGCAGTCGCAGGAGGGCACCCTCCATGACTGCCGCCCTGAGTGCCGCGCGCGACAACACGCCACCGCCGGCCGCCTGCGCGCGCGAGACGGCCTCCTCGAGATAGATCACCATCACCATGCCCGTCTGCACCGCCGTCCCGAACAGGGCAATGAATCCGACCCAGACGGCCACCGAGAAGTTGTAGTCGAGCAACCAGACGAGGTACACGCCGCCGGTGAGGGCAAACGGCACGGCCAGCAACACGTGCGCGGCCTCGATCGCGGAGTGATACGTGAAGTACAGCAACACGAAGATCACGATGAGGACCATCGGCAGGACGATCAGCAGCCGTTCGCGCGCGCGCTGCTGATTTTCGTACCGGCCACTCCACCCGACAAAGTATCCCCGCGGCATCGTCACGCGGTCCGCCACCGCGCGCTGGGCGTCGTGCACAAACCCCACCACGTCCCGGCCCTGCACGTTGAGCAACACCGTGGCGAGCACCAGTCCGTTTTCGGCCGAAATCATGGACGGTCCGCGCGTGGGCTCGATCGTCGCCACCGCCGACAACGGCACCTGCTGGCCAGTCATCGTGATCACCGGCGTCTGGCCCACCTGGCCAGGGCTGGCGCGGAACCTGTCCGCCAGCCTGACCCGGATGGGATACCGTTCGCGGCCCTCGATGGTGAGTCCGACGTTGGTCTCACCGATGGCATACTCGACCACCTCTTCGACGTCGGCCACCGACAGGCCGTACCGCGCCGCGGCCTCGCGATCCACGCGGATGTTGAGGTACTGCCCGCTCGACACGGGCTCCGGGTACACGTTCGCCGCGCCAGGCACCGTGCGCAGCGCCTCGGCGATCTCGCGCGCTAGGCGATCGAGCACGGCCAGGTCCGCGCCGAACACTTTGACGCCGACCTCCGACCTGATCCCTGTGGACAGCATGTCGATCCGGTTGATGATCGGCATCGTCCAGATGGTGGTCACGCCTGGCAGTTGGACGGCGCGGCTCATCTCCGCCCGCAACGACTCCAGCGTCACGCCGGGACGCCAGGTGTCACGCGGATTCAGTTGCACGATGGTCTCGGTCATGTTGACCGGCGACGGATCGGTGGACGTCTCGGCGCGCCCCACCTTCGCGACCACGCCTTTCACCTCGGGAAACCCGGCGATGGCCGTGTTCTGGATCGCGGCAATCCGCGAGCTCTCGGCCAGCGAAATGCTGGGGTCGGAGATGGGCATGAACATCAGGTCGCCCTCGTCGAGCGCCGGCATGAATTCACTGCCGATGCGGGTGGCCACGGCCAGTGCGCCGGCAAACAGCGTCGCCGCCACCAGCATCGTCACCACCCGGTGCGTCAAGGCCGCGCGCAACACCGGCTCGTACAGGCGCCGCATCACACGCATGACCGGGTTGTCTTCTTCCGCGTGGACCTTGCCTCCAAGGAGGAGCGTGCACAACACGGGCACCAGCGTCACCGCCATCACCGTGGCGGCGATCATCGCGAACGTCTTGGTAAAGGCGAGCGGATGAAACATCTTGCCTTCCTGCCCCGTGAGCGCAAACACCGGCACAAAGGCAAGAACGATGATCGACATCGAGAAGAAGACCGGCCGGCCAACCAGTTGTGTGGCTTCGCGAACCGTGCGCCAGACCGCCGCGCGGTCCTTCAGATCGATGCCCCGCTGCTCGATCGTCCGGAACGCGTTCTCCGTCACCACGATGCCCGCATCGACGAGTACGCCTATGGCAATCGCAATGCCCGCCAGGCTCATCAGGTTCGACGACACGCCGGTGTACTTCATCGCCAGAAACGCCATCAGCACCGCCAATGGCAGCGGGATGGTGACGATGAGGATGGAGCGGACGTGCATGAGGAAAATCACGTGCACCAGCGTCACCAGCGCGACTTCTTCCAGAAGAGCGACGCGAAGGGTGCCGATCGCGCGGTCGATCAGTCCGGACCGGTCGTAGAACGGCACAATCGTCACGCCCGCGGGCAACCCTGACTTGATCTGTTCGAGGCGGGCCTTCACGCCGTCGATCACCTGCTGCGCGTTGGCGCCCGCCCGGGCCACGATCACGCCCCCCACCGCTTCCTGCGCACCCTTGATCAGGGCCGCGCTCCGGAAGGCCTCGCCCAACTCGACGTCGGCCACCTGCTGCACATACACCGGGACGCCGCCGGTCGCCTTGACGACAATCCGCCCGACATCTTCAAGCGATTCGATGAGCCCGACGCCGCGGATGATCGACCACGCGCCGTTGGCTTCCAGCACGTTGCCTCCGACGTTGGCGTTGCTGGCTTTCACCGCGCGGACGACGTCGCCGATCGAGAGACCGTAGCCACGCAGACGATCGGGATCGACGTTGATCTGGTACTGCCGCACCGTGCCGCCAACCGACGCGACCTCTGCGACGCCCGGAACGGCGTTGAGTTGGTACTTGATGAACCAGTCCTGCAGGCTCCTCAGCTCTGTGAGTGTGTGCCGGTCGCTCTCGACGGTGTACCAGAACACGTGGCCCACACCCGTGGCGTCCGGACCGAGGGTGGGCACCACGCCCGGCGGCAACTGCGTGGTCACGAGACTCAGCCGCTCAAGCACGCGCGTGCGGGCGAAGTACAAATCGACGTGGTCTTCGAAGATCGCGTAGACCATCGAGAACCCGAACGCCGACTGCGACCGCACCACGCGCACGCCGGAAAGGCCCTGGAGGTTGGTGACCACCGGGTACGTCACCTGGTCTTCCACCTCCTGCGCGCTGTGTCCCATCCAATCGGTGAAGACGATGACCTGATGGTCGGAAAGATCGGGGATCGCATCCACCGTGCTCGTGCGCATGGCCCAGTAGCCCCAGGCCCCGAGACACACGTACACCGCCAGCACCACCCCGCGATACCGCAGCGATCGATCGAGCAGCCAATTGATCATGAACCTTCTCCACCGTCCCGCATGTGCGTTGAACCGGCGGGGCTGAAGCCCCGCCCTACATACCGAACGCCACGGCCGAGACAAGGGCGGGGCTTCCCTGGCCTGAGCCAGTCGAAGGCAGCCCCGCCGCACCACGGCCGTACGTAGGGCGGGGCTTCAGCCCCGCCGAGTAGAAGTTCAGATGAGGAGGACGGACGTGCGTTGCAGGACGGGCATCGGGGACGCGGGCAGATCGTGCCCCCGCCCGAGCGCGTGGCTCCGACCGAGGTCGGGCGTCCCCCACGCGGGCACCGGCGACGCGGCAGGCGCGGGCAATGACACGCTGGTGGCGGGTGGAACCGCCGATGGTGCGGGTGGGACCGCTTGACTGACAACGCAGCAGCGCGCGGGCATGCCCACGGGCGCGTGGGCCGGCGCGGCCGCGCGAATGACATCCGGACAGCAGTCGTGACACGAGGAACCCGCGAGCAGCGCAGGCACCGCCGCCCGCACACCCGACGTCAGGCTCACCGCCATCAGCGCCGTGAGCATCAATCGCCGAACCGGACTCATTTGGATTAGCCGACCCATCAGCAACGTCCTATGCACAGCTTATGCCACTCGGAGTCCTGAAGGAAAATCAACCCCGGGCCGGCCGGTCACCGCTCGCACCGCGGAATTCTCGGCGGTGGGTGGGGATTCGCGCGTGACGCCGATTCAACTCACGTACGGGCGTCCCGTGCCGGCGACCCGGTGCGTCGTGTCCGCGCGCCTGGTCCGTCACTACTTCACTGCGCCGGCGCCCTGTTGACGGCCGGCGGAACCAGGCGCACACTGGCCGAGGGAGTTCTTTCCCACCAAGGAGGCAGTCATGAGCTGCACCAGGCACTTCCTGACATTCGAATGGTCACGACACACTTGGCGGCGCGAGGTCACGCAGACGGAGTCCCTGTCATTTCGCGAGTCCGACATGTGGGGCCGCAAATTCGCCGCGGATCAGGTGCTCTGTCACGCGCAGTCTGTGTGTCAGGACTGCGGCACGATTCGCGACGGGGGCGACTGCGGTTGTGAACCGGAGCAGGCGAATCAGTGCAAGGCTCGCCTCACCTTCCTGGCCAGGCCCGCCTGCCCGGCACCAATCACCACGACATCGTAGTCCGGCACGAGGCGTGGAGACGGTCTACTACCCTTCGACCTTGATGCCCTCGGCGCCAGAGACCGCCTGTGTGAAGCGCGTCACGCCGACGACCACGGTGCCGACGGCCAGGAAGAGCAGGGCGGTCGCGGCGGAGCCGAGCCACACGTTGCCGCCCGTGAGGTTGGTGCGCGCGAGGATGAAGAGCGCCGCGCACGTGGTGATGATCATGAACGCGGCGGGCACAACCGCGAACGTCGACTGGCGCGCGCGCTGGGCGAGCCACACCGACACGGTCGTCAGCGCCAGCGCGCCGATGAGCTGATTGCCCGCGCCGAAGATGGGCCACATCTGGCGCACGGTGCCGCTGACCGAACACAGGAACATGAGAGCCACGGCGATGGCCGAGTTCACCAGCGCGTTCTTCGACCACGCCGGGGCCTGCCCCCCGAACACGACGGCCCACGCCTCCTGCAGCAGATAGCGGCACAGGCGCACCGAGCTGTCGAGCGTGGTGACGACGAACCCTTCGAGCATGAGGATGCCGAACACGACGGCCACGGCGACCGGCACAAAGGGAGCGGCCTGATGAATCAGCCGACCGGCGCCGAGGGCAAACCCCAGGATGGGGTTGGTGGCGTCGCCTGGGGGGTACACGACCGCCATGTACTCGCCCTGCGTCAACATCGAGCCCACGGCGACGAGCACGAGAATCGCGAGGAAGCTCTCGGTGACCATCGCGCCGTACCCGATGCGCCGGATGTCGCTCTCACGCGGAATCTGCTTCACGGTGGTGCCGCTCGCCACCAGGCTGTGGAAGCCGCTGATCGCGCCGCACGCCACGGTGATGAAGAGCAGCGGCCAGATCGGACCGCCGAGGGCCGCTTCGCCGGCGGCAATGTCCATCGCCGGCAGTTGCAGGGAGGCCCCGCTGGCGCCCGACACCAGCGCCGCGAGAAACAACATGAGCATGCCGCCGTACAGGAGCTGGACGTTGGTGAAGTCCCGCGGCTGCAACACCAGCCACACCGGCAGCGCACACGCCACGAAGATGTAGGCCGTCATCAACAGGCGCCAGTGGTCACCATCGAGCGTGACGGGCCACAGGAACCCGGCGATGACGCTGAGGACACACACGGTCGTCGCGACTCCGTAGGCGCGCGCCGTGGAAATGCGGTCCTTCCGGATCAACCAGCCCAGCGCGGGCGCACACGCGGTAATCAGGAACATCGACGTCGTCGCGATGCCGCCGATGCGGGCCTGCACCACGCCATCCACGGTCACCGTGCCCAGCAGGGTCTGCGCGGGATCGAGCTTCAACGCGTCGAGCGGATAGAGCGACGTCAGCGCGGTCACGGACAGATTGAGAAAAATCGCGTTGATGATCGTCAGCACGAAGATGAGCACGGTCAGGTTCAGCAGGTAGCCCAGAGGCCCGAGGGTCGTCCTCGCGATCGCGCCGATCGATTTGCCGCCCTCGCGCGCGCTCACGAACATCGCCGACATGTCGTGCACCGCGCCGAAGAAGATGCCGCCAATCACCACCCACAACCACACCGGCTGCCAGCCGAACGCGAGAGCCAGCGTCGGCCCCACGAGGGGCCCCGCGCCCGCGATGGTGGCGAAGTGGTGACCGAACACGACGTGGGTGCGGCTCTTGACGTAGTCCCTGCCGTCGGCCAACCGCTCGCCTGGCGTCGGGTTCGAGTCGTCCTCACGAAACACGCGCGCGATGTACCGGGGATACCAGCGGCAGGCCAGAAGGAGGCAGGCCGCGGCAACCGAGACTGGAACGAGGATGTTCATGGTGCGGTGCATCCTAACCCGGAAATGGGGGCTGAGATGGCAGAGGTGGCTTCCGGGATTAGACCGAATGCCTTTCGGAAATTCGCTGATGTCGTGCTGGCGTGTCCGCGGTGCCCGGGGCGGCTGACCCTGGTGGCGTTGATTCGGGATCCGGCCGTCATCGGCCGGATCCTTCGGCATCTGGGGTTCCCGGATGCGGTGCCGCCCTTGCGGCCGGCGCGTGAGCCCCCCCCCTGCCGTGGGAGGACGACGGCGAGCGTGCGAGGGCGCGCGAAGGCTGAAGAGACCCAGGACCGACATGGCGTGGGTCCGCCGTGGGTGGGTGCCAGGGAGGGCCGGAGGTGTGCCGCGGGCCTGATCGGCACTGGGCGGGAGAGGCCGTTATTTGACGAAACAGCGGTCCGGTGCTTCTCTGCGCGTGTTCTTGTGCGTTGTGGGGCGCGGCTGATCCGCTCCTTGTGTCTGGAAGGGGGATTCTGTCGGCTCGAAGAGGCCCCTAATACGGCTTATCGTCGAGAAACGATGTCGTGTCCGATGAACGTGTACTTTGCTGCCGGCGGCAAGACCTACGACCTGCACATGGCCCCCGGAGCCTGAATTTCCCTGGCACCGATCCCGTCAACGTCACCTGCATCTTCCCGACGAGCGGGACCAATCCCTGTTCGTAATGGCTGGTCCAGCCGAGCGGAACCGATGGCACGCGGCTTCGCAACGTCGTCAACCTGTCGTATGAAACCATGGTCAAGGGCAAGACCGCCTACGTCAAACAGGGGGATTTCTACTTCTCGTTCTCGATCATCGTCATTGCCCCCTGAGGCGGGGTGCAGATTCAAGAGCGCGTTTCACCTGGGTGTAGACATCAGCATGTCGGAGGGCCCGGGCTTCAGCCCGGGCCGCGCGCACCGGCCTGAAGGCCGGTGCCTCCGAACGGCTAGATGCAAGTGACAACCGCTTTCAAATCTAATCAACACGACGTGCGAGATTCGCAGCGCGTAGGTGCGTCGCGGCGTCGGTCATGCGGCTGTTCCAGCGATCATCAACAGGTTCTTACCGGCGAACGCCGGTCACGATCCCGTCGGTCGTCAACAGCTCAAGGAACCGGTTGCGTTCCTGATAGGCGAGCCAAGTACCATCCGGGTGGAGCGACGCCGGATTGAAATCGCGAAGAATCCCGAATTGCAGGTCATGCGGTGGGCCGCCGGTCGGCGCGATGCGCCAGAATCGATCCGGCGAGTTAGCACCCACGGTGAATTCCGAGTAGAGCAGGGACTGGCTGTCTGGCGTCCACGTCTGGAAGGTCAATGTCGCCGGCGCCGTCGCTTGTCGAAGCACCCGGGTCGCGCCCCCAGCCAGCGCCTGCAGCTCAAGCGCGAAGATCGGGTTTGCCTTCGTTCCAGTCTGGCCACTAAGCGCGAGCCGCTGGCCATCTGGAGAGATGCCGAACCTCTGAATGTTCTCCCGTGTGCCCCTGGCGACCCAGATTGTCTCCCCGCCGGTCGCGAAATCGTGGGCGACGATGCCGCGCAGGGTATCGACATAGATGAGCGCGGTGCCATCGTGGGAAAACTGGGAGATTGCCGGATCACTCCTGCCGATCACGACCGCCGGCGTCGCCTCACCCGTGTGGACGTCAACGCGGAAGAAGCCGAAGTGATCGTCGCCTTCCTTGTCAGCGCCCCAAACCACTACGCTCTGGCTGTCGGGCGACCAGCGTGGGCTGTAGGCGCCCACAAAACTGAGGGAAGGGTGCAACAGGCGCTCCGTCCGGGACGACCAGTCCTGAATCGTCAGCGTTCTCAATGGATTCCTCCCTGGCTGCGCGACCGCACTGGTCGTGAAGTACGCGATCGACCGGCCGTCTGGCGACCAAGCCGGGCCGACGTGACGGCCGACGACCGTTGGTGAAATCCTCACGGGCGCACCTGCGGGAACAGTGCCGGTCGGGTCGAAGGGCACGGTATAGACGTCGGGAACACCGGTTTTCACGATGACGCGGTAGAACGCGCCGTCATCGGTCAGAACCACGGGTGCCGCGCCGACCAGAGCGTCGTTAGAAGCAGGCCAGAGGTTACGCGCGACGAAGGTGGGCTCACCCGCCCGGACTCCGTTGACGACGGGGACGACCCAGGCATCGCCGGACCCGCCATGTGCCTCTGAGTGGCGGGCAAAGAACACGTGCACGCCATCCGGCGTCCAGATGGGAAAGTAGTCCGTGCTGGGCCCTGCGAGGAGGACACGCGCAGCCGACACTATGGCGCCCGCGTTGACGTCAATGATGGACAGGTCACGCTGTGAC
>JBCKZS010000060.1:0-15938 GCA_038918905.1 Vicinamibacterales bacterium | reverse complement strand
ACGTGCACCCCGCGCGATACGCACGCTTGACCCTCTTCACAGTTTGTGGATAAGATTCCAAGTCAATTGGCGGGATTGCGTCGGCCCCTGCGACGAATTCATTGGAGGCACTTGGTGTGGCATCCCAGTTCCATAGCGGACTCGCGGCATGGGCAACTGGCCTCCAGCGCCGTGGGGTTGTAATCATTGGCCCAGATCTTCCCCCCCTGGTGGAACAAGCTCCCGATCGTGGCCGTCATCGCGGGCGGCCTCGGTCCGACGCTCGCGATCGGGGGCGTCTGGTACTACTTTTCCCCGTGGTACACGGACGTGGGCTACCGTCCCGTTCAGCCCGTTCCGTACAGCCACAAGCTCCATGTCGGCGAGCTTGGTCTCGATTGCCGATACTGTCACGCCTCTGTAGAGATTTCGGCGGTCGCGAACGTTCCGCCCACGCAGACGTGCATGAACTGCCATCAGACCGTGAGGAGGGACAGCGAGAAGCTCGCACCGATTCGGGACAGCGCCGCCAGCGGCCGGCCGATGCGCTGGATTCGCGTCCACGACCTTCCTGACTACGCCTATTTCAACCACAGCGCGCACGTGGCGGGAGGAATCGGCTGTGTCACCTGCCACGGCCGCATCGACGAGATGGAAACGGTCACCCAGATGACGCCGCTCAGCATGAGCTGGTGCCTCGACTGCCACCGCAACCCCGGTCCCTACAGACGCCCCGTCTCTGAGGTCACCAACATGAAGTGGACCCCTCCCCGGGACCTCCAACTGCTCGCGGCGCAGCTCGAGCGCGACCGACCGGTCAATCCGCCGACTGCCTGCTCGGGGTGCCACCGGTGACACGGACTTATTGGCGAAGTCTCGCGCAGCTCGAGGAGCGCCCCGAATCCCGCGCCTTTATCGAGCGGGAGTTCCCGGAGGGAGCCTCGGAGCTTCTCGAAGGGGTCACCCGGCGCGACATGATAATGCTCCTGGGCGCCTCGCTGTCGCTCGCGGGGCTCGCGGGGTGCCGGCGCCCCGTCGAAGAGATTGTTCCCTTCGTCACCGCTCCCGAGGAGATGGTCCCTGGGATCCCCCGCTACTACGCGACGACCATGCCGTTCCGCCGGAGCGCCTACGGCCTGATCGTCGAGAGCCACGAAGGCCGACCGACCAAGATCGAGGGGAACCCCTCGCATCCCTCGACCCTGGGGGCCTCGAGCTCGCGCGTCCAAGCGTCTGTGCTCGGCCTCTACGATCCCGACCGCTCGCAAGCGGTCAGGCTGAAAGGCGAGCCGAAGTCCTGGAACGATTTCGTGACGGCCTGGGGGCAGCTATCCCAGGCTCATGCCGCGGATGGCGGCGCCAGCCTTGCGGTCCTCTCCGAGTCCTTCTCCTCTCCCACACTGGCCCGCCTGGCCTCCGAGCTCCGCGCCCGCTACCCTCGTGTGCAGTGGGCGACCTACGACGCCGTCAGCGACGAGAGCCGGGTCGCGGGACTGCGGTACGCCACGGGGCGCGACCTCGATCTCATGCTCCGGCTCGATCGAGCCTCGGTGATTCTCGCCCTCGACGCCGACCCGCTGCTGACCGACCCGGAGATGATCCGTCACGCGCGAGGGTTCGCGGCCGGAAGGCGTGCGGGAACCTCCGGTGGCGTGATGAACCGACTTTACGCTGTTGAAGGGGTCTACTCGCTGACTGGCGCGATGGCGGATCATCGGCTCCGTCTCGAAAGCCGGCAGATCGCTCCCTTCCTCGCGGCGCTCGCTGCACGCCTTGCGCCTCCCGAGGCCGGAGCCGCGAGCCTGGGGGTAGGCAGCGTCCCGGGTGTCGACTCGCGCTGGATCGACGCCCTTGCCAAGGACCTTCTGGCGAACCGCGGCACCGGGTTGATCGTGGCTGGGGAACGCCAGCCCGCGGCCGTCCACGCCGCGGTCTGCGCGCTGAACACGTATCTCGGCAACACGGGCAGGACGGTCAGCTACTACGAGACGAAGGACGCGGCGCTTCCGAGCGTGAGCTCCTTGACCTCGCTTGTTTCCGCGATTCAGGCGGGCGCGATAAAGACGCTCGTCGTCCTGGGCGGCAATCCGGTGTTCGATGCCCCCGCCGATCTGGACTTCGTCTCGGCGATGGCGAAGGTCCCTCAGTCGATCGCGCTCGGGCACACAGTCGACGAAACATCCGTCAAGGCGACGTGGCACATTCCCCGCGCGCACTACCTCGAATCGTGGGGAGACGCGCGCGCGGTTGGAGGCATGCTCAGCGTCGTCCAGCCGCTGATCCTCCCCCTGTTCGGCGGACGAACCACCGTCGAAGTGCTGGGGTTGATGGCCGGGGGCCAGGATCGTCCCGGCTACGACATCGTGCGGGAAACGTGGAAACCGATCCTGGGCGAGGCCGAGTTCGACAGGAAGTGGAACCGCGTCTTGCATGATGGGTTCCTTGCCGGCAGCGAGCTTCCAGAAGTTGTGCCCACTCTCATCGCGCAGCCCCTGGCGGAGCTCGCGCGCGCGATCGGCGGCGGCGGGGGCGCTACGTCGAGCCAGACCGCGCCGGGATCTGTAAGTGATCTGGAGGTCATCTTCCTCCCCTCCTCCTCGCTTCACGATGGCCGCTTCGCGAACGACGGGTGGCTGCAGGAGCTTCCCGATCCCCTCACCAAGCTCACCTGGGACAACCCCGCGCTCGTGAGCCCGAAGACGGCCGAATCGCTTGGCCTCGCAAACGAGGATTGGGTCCGCCTCGATTATGCCGGCCGCTCGCTCGAGCTCCCCGTCTTTATCCTTCCCGGCATGTCGGACGGTGTCGTAGCCCTCACCCTTGGCTACGGTCGTCTGCACGCGGGACGGATCGGCTCGGGGGTCGGGTTCGACGCGTTCACGGTCCGAAGCTCCAAAGCACCTGGCTTCGACAGCGGGGTCAGACTCACCAAGCTCTCGCGCACGTACCCGCTTGCGGCGACCCAGGAGCACGGCAGCATGGAGGGCCGCCCCATCATCCGCGAGTCGACCTTGGCCGAACTTCGATCGGAACAGGCCTCGCGGCTAGCGCCAGCCGAGAGCGCGCATGCGGGGGATTCCGCACAAGCCCCGAAAAAAGGAGGCGTCCCCGGCGCACTCGGCGTCTTTCAGGAGGAAACGCATCACGTCTCACTCTGGAAGGAGCACACGTACAATCAGGGGCACCAGTGGGGGATGACGATCGACCTGAACACGTGCATCGGGTGCAACGCGTGCATGGTCGCCTGCCAGAGCGAGAACAACGTGCCGGTCGTCGGCAAGCTCCAGGTCGCGAAGGGGCGCGAGATGCACTGGATCCGGGTCGACCGGTACTTCTCCGGCGACCCCTCCGGCAGCCCGGAGGTCGTGTTCCAGCCCGTTCCCTGCATGCACTGCGAGGACGCGCCCTGCGAGCAGGTCTGCCCCGTGGCAGCCACCGTCCACGACGGGGAGGGCCTCAACGTGATGGTCTACAACCGGTGCATCGGGACGCGCTACTGCTCGAACAACTGTCCCTACAAGGTGCGCCGGTTCAACTTCTTCAACTTCACCAAGGACACGCCCGACATCCTCAAACTCGCGATGAACCCGGACGTCACGGTTCGTGCGAGGGGCGTCATGGAGAAGTGCACCTACTGCACGCAGAGGATCAATCGGGTGAAGATCGATGCGAAGCTCGCGGGGCGCACGGTCCGTGACGGCGACGTCAAGACGGCCTGCCAGCAGGCCTGCCCCACCTCGGCGATCGAGTTCGGAGATCTTCGGGACGCGTCGAGCCAGGTCGTGAAGGCGAAGGCCGACCCGCGCAACTACGCGCTCCTCGGCGAGCTGAACACCAAGCCCAGGACGACCTATCTGGCCAAAGTGCGCAACCCGAATCCGGACCTCGAGGGCGTCGTATGAGCGCCCGCACACCGCTTGTCCGCCGGAGCTTTAGCGCAGGTGGACGCCTGCTGGGCACGCTCGCGCTCACCTCTCTTGTTGCCACCGCCGGCTGCGCGCGCGGCTGCACGTCGAGCCGCGCTCCCATCCATCTCAATCCGAGCATGGACGACCAGCCGAAGGTGCGCCCCCAGACGGCCAGCACGTTCTTCTACGACGGCGCGTCCATGCGCCAGCCCGTTCCAGGAACGGTCCCGATCGGCGGGCTGAAGGAAGACACGGCTTTCTTTACCGGAAAGGGAGCGGACGGGCAGTTCGTTGCGACGATCCCTCATTCCGTGGACGAGGCGCTTCTCGAGCGCGGCCGGCAGCGCTACGCGATCTACTGCCAGCCTTGCCACGACGCTCGCGGGGACGGCAAGGGGATCCTGTTCCAGCGAGGCAACGTCCCCACCGCCACCTTCCACCAGGAGAAGATCCTGAAGTACCCGGACGGGCAGATCTTCGACGTCATCACGAACGGGTTCGGCCTGATGGCGGGGTACCGCTGGCCAATCCCTCCGGCGGACAGGTGGGCGATCGTCGCCCACGTGCGAGAGCTCGGGCGCAAGCGGCTGGCAAGCGCAACGGGCGCGTCCACCTCCGCTCAAGCTTCGGCGGACAAGCCCGCGGGCATTAGAAATAGATAGATGAGGCAGGCGCCATGACGAACCGCAAGCTGCTGGTCCTTCTCGGTCCCGTCGCCGTCCTCGTGATGTTCGCGGGGACGGTCCAGATGGCCTCGTGGCTGATGAGCCGCGAGTACAAGGAGCCTTACGGAGCCCCCGCCGCGACCGTGGACCGAACGCCCCGCGCCGCTGGACTCGCTGAAGAGGCGGCCGCCACGGCCAAACAGTTGGAGGCAAAGCCCTACGAGGAGGTCGAGTACCGGACATTCCCCGGCGTCGGAAGCCGCGTGGCCATCTGGGCGGTCGCGCAGCTTCACCTGCTGTTCGCGGCATTCGTCCTTGCCGTCCCGATCTTCGCGCTCATCCTCGAAACGATCGGCTACGCGACGGGAGATTCGCGATACGACCGGCTCGCGCACGAGTTCGCGAAGCTCCTCTCCGTATCCTTCTCGCTCACCGCGACCTTCGGAGCATGCCTGACGTTCATGCTGATCATTCTGTATCCGAAGTTCACGAACTACCTGATGAGCGTGTTCTCTCCCACCTTCCTCCCGTACGTCCTGCTCTTCTTCGCGGAAGCCTTCTTCCTCTACACCTACTACTACGGCTGGGGGAAGTTCCATCCGCTGGTGCATCTTGGTCTGGGGCTCGGCCTCAACGTCGCCGGCACGGCCATCATGATGATCGCCAATGCCTGGGTCACGTTCATGATGTCGCCGAGCGGGATCTCGAGCCAAGGGGCGGTCATCTCCCTCTGGGACGCGGTCTACAACTACACCTGGATGCCGATCAACGTCCATCGGTTCATCGCGAACGTCGCCTTCGGCGGATCGGTCGCCGCCGCCTACGCGGCCTTCAAGTTCCTCCAGGCGAAAACCGACGAGGAGCGCGCGCACTACGACTGGATGGGTTACGTCGGGAACTTCGTCGCCATCATCTCCTTCCTCCCGCTTCCCTTCGCCGGCTACTGGCTCGCGAAGGAGATCTACGCCTACTCGCAGACGCTGGGGCTCACGATGATGGGCGGGGCCTTCTCGTGGCTCTTCATCATTCAGGCCGTCCTCATCGGGAACCTCTTCCTCGCGGCCAACTACTACCTCTGGCTCGGCATGGGGCGGGTCGAGGGGGTGCAGCGAGTCCAGAAGGTCATCAAATACCTGCTCATCGCGATTGTGCTCTGCTTCATGGTCTGGGCGACGCCCCGGTCGATCATCGCGACGGTCTCCGAGATCCGGGCGATGGGAGGCTCGGCGCACCCGGTGCTGGGCTTCCTCGGGGTCATGTCCGCGAAGAACACCGCCGTGAACATCCTGATCCTCACGACCTTCATGAGCTTTCTCCTCTACCGTCGGACGGGGAAGGTCGCAACGGTGTCGTGGGCGAAGGCGGGCCATGCGGTGCAGCTCTCCATCTTCGCGGCCGTCGCGGTATTCGTCATCTTTCTCGGCGTCTACGGGTACTTCGTCGAGGCGACGGTCAGGATCGCGCTCTCGGTGCCCCAGGTCCTCTCGGTCCTGCTCGCCATGGTCTCGATCACCGTCATCGACGTCTTCCTCTACCGCAAGGCGAAGACGTCCGAAGTACGCTGGGGGAGGATCCCGGCAGTCTCCCAATACGTGCTGATCTTCATCGCGGTCACCTTCACCTGGCTCATGGGGCTCATGGGCTACGTTCGGTCCGGGCTCCGCCAGCATTGGCATGTCTACGGCGTCATTCGGGATCGCTCGCCCGACGCGTTCACGCCCACGCTTGGCTTCGCAACGATGGTCGTCTCGGTGACCGTGCTCGCGTTCTTCCTCCTGATCGGCTTCGTGTTCTGGATCACGAGCCTGCACGACCGGTCCGATTTCGAGGGGAGGACTAAGGCGTCATGAGAATCCCGCTGATGGTCCGGATCGGCGCTCTCGTCGTCGCGACGACCGGGTTCTATGCCTATGTCGGCCAGCTGGTGCCTCAGAAGGAAGTGCATCCTCCTCAGGAGATCGTGTTGAGAACCGACCTGACCACGGCCGAGATGGTCACGGTCGGCCGCGAGCTCATGGACGGCAAGGGACTCTGCGTCACCTGCCACACGATCGGCAAGACCGGGGCGCTCCGGTTCCCCGATCTCGAGGGAGTCGCTGTCCGCGCGAAGAGCCGCGTGCCGGGCCTGAGCGATGTCGAGTACTTCGCTCAATCGATGTACGAGCCGGACAGCTACGTCGTCGCGGGATTCAACCCTGGAATGCCCGCGGTCAACAAGCCTCCGATCAGCCTCACCGATCCGGAGATCCTCTGCTTGATCGCGTACCTCCAGTCTCTGGGTGGCACGCCGACGGTCACACTCCAGACGACCCACCGCTACCTCGGCGCCGCGGCCGCACCGGCCGGGGCTGGAGCGGTTGCAAAATGAACATCCCGGTCGTCCTCGCCGTGGCTGCCGCGTTCGGGCTCCTTCGCTTCCGTCGGGCCAATCTACTGATGTGGGCCGGCGCCTGGTGGATGGGAACCTACATCCTGCTCCGATTCGGATTCACGGCCCCGATTCCCGCCTCCGTCGTCTCGCTCTACATGGGAATCATCTCGATCGCGATCCTGGCGTACGTGTCCTCGAGCGAGGAGCGTCGCGACGAAGTCGCCCGCCCGCTCGTCCGGTTCATGACGGACAAGCGGTACACCGCGATCCTCGGCGCGACGGTCGTCGCCATCCCGGCGCTCGCGGCCGCGAACGTCTACGTCCAGATGAGCGTCCCCCTCCAGCCTCCCTTCTTCTCGCGAACGGTCCATCCGGCATCGCCTCCCGAGATCACGGTTCACGACAAGAAGATCGATCTCGACGCCGGAGAGAACCCCTTCCTACGCCTCGAGACCTCGAATCCGGCAGAGTTCCGTCAACACGTCGAGAACGGCCGAAAGATCTACTATCGGAACTGCGTCTTCTGCCACGGTGACAACCTCACTGGCAACGGCATGTTCGTGCACGGGCTGGACCCGATCCCGACCAACTTCGCCGACCAGGGGGCGATCGCCATGTTCCGCGACTCGTTTCTCTTCTGGCGGATTTCCAAGGGAGGCCCGGGACTTCCCGAGGAAGGGGGTCCCTGGGACACGGCCATGCCCGCCTGGGAGAAGTTCCTGAAGGAAGAGGAGATGTGGGAGGCGATCCTCTTTCTCTACGATTTCACCGGCCAGAAGCCTCGCGCCAAGGAGGTCCACAAATGACCTCTCGCCTGATCGGTGCGCGCGCGTCTCTCGCGGCCGGGTGTGTCGCGTTCCTGATCGCCTTCTTGTCGGCCGTGGAGACGGGATCGCTGCGTGCGGCGGCGCAGGACGTCGGGACCGAGGCCCAGCGGGAGTCGGGCAAGAAGCTCTACGCCAAGTACTGCTCGCAGTGCCACGGCGAGAACGGGGACGGCGAAGGGTACGCGACTCCGCATCTCAACCCAAAGCCCCGGAACTTCACGACGGGCAAGTACAAGATTCGGACGACTCCGACCGGAGCGCTCCCGACGCATCAGGACCTCGTGAACATCATTAAGCGCGGCATGCCGTACACCTCGATGCCCGCCTGGCCAACCCTTTCCGACCAGGAAGTGTCGGATCTCGCCCACTTCATTACGACCTTTTCTCCCGACTTCTCGAAGCCCGAGAATGTCCCGCAGCCCGTGCCGCTGCCGAGCGCGCCGCAAGCGACGAAGGAGTCAATCGAGCTCGGGAAGAAGCTCTACGAAGAGACCGGCTGCGCAAAGTGCCACGGCACGCTCGGCCGGGGCGACGGACCTTCGGCTCCAACTCTCGTGGACGACTGGGCGCATCCGATACGCCCGGCGGACCTCGCGCAGAGTTGGACCTTCCGGGGAGGCTCGTCCCGCGAGGATATCTTCCGGTCGATGAGCACGGGGCTCAACGGCACGCCCATGCCGTCGTTCCTCGAAGCCCTCACGCCCGAGCAACGATGGGCGATCACAGACTTCACCCACTCTCTCTCGGGGAGCAACGGGCCTGGCTATTCCAACCTCGTCGTCGCCAGGCACGTTCAGGATCCGATCGATCTGGCGAAGGGGACCGCGAGCTTCGAGTCCGCTCGTGTGGTTCGCTTTCCGATCATCGGGCAGATCATCGAGCCGGGACGCGCGTTCCATCCTGCCACGACCTCGGTGACCGTTCAGGCAATCCACGATGCTGAGTCGATCGCCCTCCTCGTTCGATGGCACGACATGAGCGCGGAGAAAACAGCGAAGAACGGGCCGTCAATGCGCGTACCGCCGGAGGAGGAGGAGGAGGAAGCCGCCCCGGCCCCGGGCGGAGCTGTCCAGCAGCCCGCCGACCCCTTTGCCGAGCAAGCGACGCCAGTCGCGCCTGCACCCGAGTTCTCCGACGCGGTCTCGATCCAGATTCCTTCGCAGGTGCCGACGGGCGCCCGCAAGCCCTACTTCATCTTCGGCGATGCCCAGAACTCGGTAGATCTCTGGTTCTTCGATCTGGCCCGCCCCGATCCTCTACAGTTCACCGGCCGGGGCAGTGCCGCCATCGCGCCGAACGACACCGGGGATGTGACGGGTGTCGCAAGCTACGACCAGGGAGAATGGGCGGTCATCTTCAAGCGGCCCCTTCGCGCCGCCTCGGGCGCCCCGTTCTCGCCCGGCGAGTTCATGCCGGTCGCCTTCTCGGTCTGGGACGGCTCCTCGCGTGAGCGGGGCAACCGGCGAGGTCTCACGTCGTGGTACTCCCTCTACGTTGAGCCCGAAAACGTCCCCTCGGCCATCGGCCCGATGGTGAGGACGGCGCTCTTCATTCTTGCCATCGAGCTGGCCGTGATCGGCTGGGTGCGGTGGCAGTACGCTTCTCGGCGCCGCGACGAGTTCGGCGGTGAGCGCAGACAACAGCCGGCCACGAGCGTTTGAGCGGCCGGGGCCATTCGGACCCCGTGGCCTTTCAGGAAATCCGCAGGGGGCTCTGGCTCCCGTGCTGGAAGGGATTCGTATGGCGTTGGAGGTCGGATTGAAGCCGGTCAAACTCAATATGGTAGTCATGAAGAAAACCGTGAATCACATCCCCGCCATGATTGAGTACATTGGGAAGGTGGATGGTCTCAAGCTCCAACTCATTCAGTTTATGCCGGAGTTGGTGGGCCAGAAGGAGTGGATGGTGGATATCGATGAAGTGAAGGCCGGGCTCGAGCGGAAAGCCGATCGCGTGCTGATCCGGGATATGCACCATCGCAAAATTTATTGTTCCATGGGGCGGAGGTCGAAGCCGTTGATCCAGTTTACAATCGGGAATTTTGCTTTAATTGCCGTCGTCTCCGCGTGACGCACCACGGCCAGTTAAAAGGGTGTCTCAATCGCGATGACGATTTGGTGGGAACACGAGGTTTGGATGACGACGGGGTGCGAGCCGCGTTTCGTCGGGTGGTGGCTCAACGGGTACCATTCTACGGCGTGTATGTGAAGGAGTATCCCCAACGCGACCACGGGGTCTCTCAGGGAACTGAAAGTTCTTTCGCACGATGACTTCCGTTCAAACGACCCGATTCATCCCGCTGACGATTTCCTGGAATTTGACCAAGCGGTGCAATCTCGCGTGCATCCATTGTTATATTGAAGCTTCGGCGAAAGCCAAGATTGATCGAGAGCTCACCCCGGATCAGTGTTTAACCGTCCTGGATCAAATTGCCAAGGTCCATCCGGAAGCCTTCCTCATTTTAACGGGGGGAGAACCTCTCTTGCGTCCCGATCTTTTTCATCTCATTCGAAGGGCGACGGACATTGGATTCTACTGCGTGTTGGGTAGCCACGGCGGCTTGTTGGATGAATCGGTGGGCCATCGGTTGAAAGAGAGCGGGTTGAAAGGGGTGGGGGTGAGCGTGGATGCCGTTGAAGCGGAGGCCCATGATAAATTTCGAGGGATTCGCGGGGCGTGGCAAAAGACGATGAACGGGTTGGCCGTCATGCGAAAGTTGGATCTTGATTTTCTGGTGGAGACCACCGTCACCCCTCATAATGTGGATGAAATCGAAAAGATCGCCGATCTCTCGGCCGAAGTGGGGTCCAAGGCGTTCAATCTGTTTTTTCTCGTGCCCACGGGTCGCGGGGCCTCTTTGACCCCGCTTTCACCCGAACAACATGAGGAAATGCTCAAGCGTCTTGTGGTGATTCAAAAAAAATATGCCGGTCGGATGTTGGTTAACGCCAAGTGCGCCCCTCATTACCGCCGCGTGATTTGGGAAAACGATCACGAGTCGCCTTTCGTGAGAACTTTTCAGGGGGGCGGATGTCCGGCGGGCACGTTTTATTGCCGGATCACCCCGGAGGGCGACGTGACGCCTTGTCCGTATATGCCGTTGACCGTCGGGAACGTGCTTGAGACGCCATTTGACCAGTTGTGGGAGACCTCGTCGGTGTTCCAGGAATTTCGGTCGAATCTTTTGAAGGACCGGTGCGGAGCGTGCGAGTTCACCGACATTTGCGGAGGGTGCCGTTGCCGCGCGCTCGCGACCACCGGAGATTATTTGGCGGAAGATCCTTCCTGTACGTATCAGCCTGGGGCGTATGGCGGAGAGCGCATTCGGTTTGATCCTGAAAAACTCTACGGCGCGGTCTCAGCTCAAGTGACCGGTGAAGTCGTTCGGTGGACCCCAGAAGCGGAAGCGAAGTTGAAGGCGGTTCCGTTTTTCGTGAGGGGAATGGTGCGTCAGGCGGTGGAACGTCATGCGCGTAAGGCCGGCCACCCTGTCATTACGGAGGGATTGATGGCTGAACTGAGATCCAAGATGCCCGCCCGCTTTACCGGAGGCAAAAAGTAGAGCCCACGGGCCATGGCCCGTGGCAGCGATATCTGGTTCAGGGATAGGGTTTCCACCCTTCTCGGTGTTATCCTAGCTTTTCTAAGGATCCTATGTACAAGAGCATCTACGTTCCCGTCGATAACTCAGAGCATTCCAACCGCGCCATCGCCTGCGCCCTCGCGCTCGGCAAGGAGTTCTCCGCGAAGCTGGTCGGCTGCCATGTCTACGCGGCAAAGCTGCACGACTATCGCTTCAGGCAGATGGAGTACACCCTGCCCGATGAGTACATCGACGAGGTGGAACTGGAGCGCCAGCGGAAGATCCACGACAGCCTCATCACCATGGGCCTCAAGCTCATCTCCGAGAGCTATCTCGATGGCATGTCGCGGCTCTGCAAGGAGTCGAGCATCGAATTCGAGCCGCGGATGATGGACGGGAAGCATCACGTCGAGATCCTCAAGGATGTGGTCGGCTCACAGTACGACCTGGTCGTGATCGGCGCGCTCGGAATCGGCCGCGCCCGCGACAGCGTGATCGGCTCGGTCTGCGAACGCGTCGCCCGCCAATCCGACCGTGATGTCTGGGTGGTCAAGCACGTTCCCGAGCCGGGCGAGGCGGAGCGGGACACGATCCTGGTCGGCGTCGACGGAAGTCCCCAGTCGTTTGGCGGGTTCATGACCGCCCTCGACCTGGCCCGCACGTTCGGCAAGAAGGTCGAGGCGATCGCCGTCTACGATCCCTATCTGCACTATTCCGTCTTCAACGGCCTCGTCAACGTCCTCACCGAGCAGGCGGCGAAGGTCTTCCGCTTCGAGGAGCAGAATCAGCTTCACGAGGAGATCATCGACGTCGGTCTCGCGCAGATCTATCAGTCTCATCTCGAGGTGGCCGAGCAGATGGCGAGCGAGGAAGGCGTCGAGATCAAGAAAACGCTCCTCGATGGCAAGCCCTTCCAGAAGATCGTCGACTACGCGCGCAAGACGAATCCCTGGCTTATCGTGCTGGGGCGGATCGGCGTCCACAGCCCGAAGACCGAGACGGCGCTGGGGAGCAACGTGGAGAACATTCTCCGCGGCGCACCGTGCGATGTCCTCCTCTCCACGCGCCTCGAGGTGCCCCGGATCGACGTGCGCGCCGAGGAGACCATCCGGTGGACGCCCGAGGCCGAGGCGCGCATGACGCACGTGCCCGAGCAGGTCAAGGGGATCGCCCGCACCGGAGTTCTTCGCCTGGCGCTCGAAAAGGGGCATTCGGTGATCACGAACAAGGTGATCGACGAAGCGATGGATCGGTTCATGCCGAAGAGCGCGTCGGCCGCCACCCAAGCGCTGGCCGAGGCAGTGGCTCTCGAGCGGGCGAAATCCGGCCCCGTGTCGATGTGCCGGGCGTGCGGCGTCATGGCCACGCAGAGCGGCGCTGTGAAGTGCATCGTCTGCGGCGCCACCGATTTCGAGGTGGTCTCGCAGGAGATGATCGAGAAAATCGCGGCGGTGGAGGGGGGTCTCCAGGAGGAGACCACCTACGACGGACGCAAGCTGCGATGGTCGGAGGACGCCAGGAAAGGCCTCTGGAGCATGAAGAACGCCTATCTGCGGCGCCGGGTAAAGGCGCGTGTCGAAAAGCGCGCGCGCATGAAGAAGCTCCACGCGGTCACGCTCGATTTCGCCCGCCAGGTGATCGAGGAGGAGACGGGGAAGCCGCTCGACATCCAGTCAAGCGCTCCGCCCCCAGCGACCGAGGCCAAGCTCGTGGCTCGCGACGACAAGAAGAACCCGCTGATCTCCACCTTCGAGTGGACGGAAGACGCCACGCAGCGAGTCCTTCGCGTGCCTGCCGGTTTCATGCGGAACACGACGCAGGAGCGGATCGAGGGGCTGGCGCGGGAGCGCGCCTTGACGGCGATTGATCTTGGGCTCGTCGAGGAAGGCGTCGAGATCGGGAAGAAGATCATGGCTGAAGTGATCGCGAACTACACGACAGCGGGCAAGGGTGCGGCAGCAGCGGCGCCGACTCCAATGAGCCATGAGGCCTCGGCCTCGCGCACGATTGCGGAAGCCCAAAGCAAAGCTCGAGTGGTCCCGGCCGGCAACGGCAGCGGTTACCTCAACGAGGTGAGCTCGCTGACGGTTCGAACGGGGCCCGGCGAAGATCGCAAGGCTTGAGCTCGTACCGTTTCTGCCGCTCGGACGACATCGCGCTTCTCGTCGATGCGCTGAATCGCTGCTGGTCTCCGTACTTTCCCGACGAGCCGCCTGTGACGCCGGCCTCGTTCAAGCGGTCGATCCGCGACCTTCAGGTCTGGTGCAGCAGCTGCATGGTTGCTTCCTCGGGCTCCGACCCGATCGGCGTCATGATCGGCGCCAAGCGGACTTCCGGGACTCTCGTCCACAAGATCGCCGTCCATCCCGATCATTGTCGACAGGGTTATGGCCGTCACCTGCTCGCCTCGCTCAGCTCGAAGCTCGCGATTCTCGGCCCCCCTCGAATGATCGCCGAAGTTCCCGAGACTCTCGCCGCTACCTGCGGCCTATTCAGCGCAAGCGGATATGTCCAGGAAGCACTCCTGACGGACTACGTCCTCGAGCGGCCTGCCCTGAGCGAGCGCGGCAACGCCGCGCGAGTCGAAGGGTTCGTGATTCCTGTCACGGTCGACGATCTCGCCGCCAATGGTCTCCTTGGAGAGGCTGATCCGCAGGTGTGCTGGCAGCGCTCGGTCGAGACCCTCACGGCAAGGAAGGACGACATCGCCGGACTCGCCGTTGCCTCCGACGAGCGAATCGAGGCGTACCTGCTTTACGTGGAGCCCGTGGAGGGGACAGAGGTGGCGGGGACGGAGATTGTGTCGCTCCGCTCTTTCATCGAGGATGGTGGAGCCCGTCTGAAGCAGCTGCTCTCTCAACTCTACGCGCAAGGCACGAGGACCTTGCGATTCCCGAAGGTCCACCCGGCGGAGATCTCAACGGAGCTCCTGGAGATGCTCGGTTTCCGCCCCGCTGGCGGGCATCGACTCTACGCAGCGAGGGCGCGGTCCGAGTAGGCTCGCCCGGTGTATGCTACGCAGCACGTGAAGGGCTACCACGACATCGTCGGCGATGGAGGGTCCGGAGTCCTCGAGCAGGTTGCCGAGCAGCGCACCCGCATTACCGACGGGCTCGCCGGGGTGCGCCATCTCGTGGCCGTGGGCTCCGGCAAGGGGGGGGGTCGGCAAGAGCACCTTGACGCTGCATCTCGCGGGCGCTCTGCGCGCCCGGGGGCTTCGGATTGCGATCCTGGACGCGGACTTCAACGGCCCGTCACAGGCGCGCATGGCAGGTGTCCAGGGGGCAGTGTTCGTGCCTGGCAGAGACAAGGTGGCGCTCCCGCGCACCAGGAACGGGATCGCGGTCTTCTCGATGGGCTCGCTCGTCCCGGAGTCGGAGGCGCTCGAGTTCGAGAGCGTCGCGCACGGAGAGTCCCATACCTGGCGCGCCACGAGGGAGTTCGCTCTGCTCGGCGAGATCCTCGGGGCCTTCGAGTGGGGAGCGCTCGATCTGCTGATGTTCGATCTACCGCCGGGAGTCGAGCGGACCGTCCAGTACGCCGATTTTCTTGGGCCGCGGACCTCGTTCGTGCTCGTGACGATCCCTTCCGAGGTGGCACGGGGCGTGGTCGCGCGCTCGGTGGCAGCGCTGTCGAAGGGACCCAATCGCCTCCTCGGTTACGTCGAGAACATGAGCGGCTACTACTGCCGCGACTGCAACGCCATCAAGCCGCTCTTCGTCTCACCCGAACCCTTCGACGCGGCTCAGGGCAGGCCATCGGGCCTGGAGATCCCCTGCCTCGGGACCGTCCCCTTCGATCCCGAGCTTGCACGGCACTGCGATCTGGGGATTCCTTTCGCGGCATTGCACGAAACCCCCGTGGGACGAGCCTTGGAGCAAACCGCGCAGCGACTTGTGGACAGCCTCGAATCGAACCACGGAGCCCCTCGATGAAGTTTCTTTGCGTCCCTTGCGACAGCCCGATGAAGCTCCAGACCGTCGGTCCGCCCGAGCGCGGCTCGCTGTCGGTCGTCTACTCGTGTCCTGAGTGCGGCTACGAGATGGCGATGCTCACCAACGCGTACGAAACACAGGTCGTCCAGTCACTCGGCGTACGGATCGGCCCTGCAATCGCCGAGGGAGCGTCGAGCACGTCCGGCACCGGCTGTCCGTTCACCGCGATGATACCGGGAAACGGGGAGGTGCAACCCAGCGCGGCCGGCGAGCCGATCCCCGTCCGGTGGACTGCCGCCGCCGAAGCGCGGCTCGCTAACATCCCCGCCTTCGTGCGCCCGATGGCAAAAACGGGCATCGAGAAATTCGCCCGAGACAAAGGGGCCCTCGAGGTGGACGAGAAGATCCTCGACGCGGCCAAAGACTTCTTCGGCATGTAAGTCCCGAGCCCGATGGATACGACCCCCTTCGCCCGGCCCTACGTCATCTCCTGGAACCTCACCTACCGCTGCAACCTCGCCTGCGAGCACTGCATATCTCGACGCCGGCGGCACGCCTCTGGTCGGCACGGAGAACTTCGCCGATCGGAGCGAGCTCGGCACCGAGGACTGCTTCAGGGTTATCGACGAAATTGCCGCTTTCGCGCCTGAATGCCTGACGATCCTGACGG
>JBCKZS010000059.1:0-16418 GCA_038918905.1 Vicinamibacterales bacterium | reverse complement strand
GCGTCTCGATCAACGCCTCCATCGTCACCGGCTCCGTCGTCATGCCCATGAACGACCCCTCGTAGGCGAGGCGAATGTCTTTCGGCACCGGGAAGAGAACTTCATGAAGGGTGCGGTTGTGGCTGGCGAGGTCTCGTCGGGTGCTTGACGCGCCTCATGATGTTGAGTAAATTTACTCATCACAATGAGCACTAGGAACCAGCCGTTCGAACGGCGCTAGGCGGACACTCTCGCGGCCAGGCTGGGCGAGCCGCGCCGGTTCCTGCAGGTCGTTGCGGGTGCGCGCCAGGTCGGCAAGACCACTCTGGTCCAGCAGGTGCTGGACCGCCTGGATGTCCCGAGTGTCTTCGTCTCCGCCGACGAGCCGACCCTCGGCGACGCCGCCTGGCTCGCCGCGCAGTGGGACCGGGCGCGTATCGCGGCCGCGGACGCCGGCAAGGCCGGAGTGGTGCTGGCTCTCGACGAGGTGCAGAAAATCCCGGGATGGTCGGAGACCGTGAAGCGCCTCTGGGACGAGGACTCGCGCGCTCGCCGTCCGCTCAAAGGAGTCCTACTCGGCTCGGCGCCCCTCTTGATGCAACAGGGGCTCACCGAAAGCCTGGCGGGCCGGTTCGAGGTCGTGCACCTGCCGCATTGGTCGTATGACGAGATGCGTGTGGCCTTCGGGTTTTCTCTGGAGCAGTACCTGTACTTCGGCGGTTATCCGGGAGCCGCGCCACTCATCAAGGACCCGCAACGCTGGCGGCGCTACCTGCTCGATGCGCTGATCGAGACCACCATCGCCCGGGATGTCCTCTTGATGACGCGCGTGGACAAGCCGGCTCTCCTGCGACGGCTGTTCGAGCTGGGTTGCCGCTATTCCGGCCAGGTGCTCTCGTATACAAAGATGCTCGGACAGCTTCAGGACGCGGGGAACGCCACCACGCTGGCGCACTACCTCGATCTGCTCGGCGGCGCGGGGATGCTCACGGGCCTTCAGAAGTACGCCGGCAAGGCTGTGCGCCAGCGCGGCTCAAGTCCCAAGCTGCAGGTACTGAACACCGCGCTCATGACCGCGCAATCGGGCCTCTCACCCGACGAAGCGCGAGCCGACCGGGAGTTTCGCGGGCGCCTCGTCGAGTCGGCCGTGGGCGCGCATCTCGCCAACGCGGCTGCGGGCGGCGTCTGCGAGCTGTTCTACTGGCGCGAACGCAACCGCGAGGTGGACTTCGTGGTCCGCGCCGGCCGCACCGTCATCGCCATCGAAGTGAAGAGCGGCCGCGCGCCGGATGCGTTTCCAGGCCTTGGCGCCTTCGCGGAGGCCTTCAAGCCAAAGCGAACGCTGCTGGTGGGAGGCGATGGCATCTCGCTCGAAGAGTTCTTGACCAAGCCGGTTGAGCACTGGCTGCAGACATGACTGTGAACCCATGATCACCGGCGCCATCAAGAGCCAAATCGACCGTATCTGGGACGCCTTCCGGTCCGCATGAAGGACGCGCGCTTCACGATCCCCACGCCAGCGCTGTTGGCCAAGGTGGTGGACCTGCTCGACAACGTGCCGATGGAGGACCGCGACACCAAAGGCGACCTCTACGAGTACATGCTGGGGAAGATCCACGATCTCTTGCGCTTGGTCGATTTGTGGCCATGAAGTTCCGTCCATACGAGCATCGAGCTGTTCGGCAGGGAGGTGGCGCCGATGGTGCGGGCGCGGCTGGCACTCTGAGCTGCCTTTCCGAGTGTTGACGCATTCCTGATCAGGAGGGCAGGATGCGTTTCCACATCATGATGCTGACGGCCGCGGCGCTGCTGTGCGCGCCACAGGCCGCACGTGCGCAGCGGACTATTGTCGAAGGCCACGCCGGAGGTGCGGCTTTCCTGGATGATTCACCCAGCGAGCACGGCGTGGCGGGCGGAGGCGCGCGCGTCTTCGTCCTGCCGCGACTGGCGATCGGGCCCGAGGTGACCTATATGCGAGGGCCTGGGCAGGATCGCGACTGGTTTCTTATGGCGCACGCATCGATCGACCTGCGCTCGCGTCACGGGCGTCGCGTTATTCCGTACGTGGTCGCCGGTGGCGGCGTGATGCGCCACAGCAACGTCTATGGAACGCGCGCGTTTTCAGTCCGTGCAGGCGCCGTCACTCTTGGCCTCGGCACCCGAATCATGGTGAGCGAGCGATGGTTCATCGCGCCGGAGGGCCGGATTGGCTGGGAGCCGCATTGGCGCCTTGGCGTGAGTGTGGGCGTTGTGCGGTGAACCAGGTGCGACTTCGACTCGAGACGCGCCTCCGGGCCATGGAACTCGGCCGGCCTCCCTCACTCTGCGCGCAGACTCGACGCCGGATCGACCTTCGCCGCGCGCATCGCGGGCACCAGCGCCGCAAGGCAGCCGGTGGTGGCTAGTGTTAATGCCTTTCGGAAATTCGGTGTTCACGTTGTCACCTGATGTGGAACTGCATCGGCCCTTCGACCGAGTGCGTCTCCATGAGCCGTGGCCACTTTCTCACGGGCTGGCGTACGGCGCGCGGACAGGTGCGCGACCGTCGTTTGGCGGTGACGCAGCGGCGCATGAGCGCCTCGCCGCGCTGGACAATCTGATCCTTCTGCCGCTCCGTCAGCAGGTCCTCGCACGGGCCCAGGAAGAACCACAGGGACCGCACGATGGCGAGGACGACGCCGAATTTCAGCCGCAAGACGGGGACCTGCCCGTCGGCGGCCCGGACGCGTTCCCGCGCTAACAGGGCGGTCGCCAGCACGATGGCCGCGATTTCCTGCGCCGCCGTCTCGACCGTGTGGCTGTGCAACACGTCCGTCTGGCGCAGCACGCGTTTCGCTTCTCGGAAGTACAACTCGTGTTCCCAGCGGGTGGCGTACAGTTGGGCGAGTTCCAGGGCGGGGGCCGTGCGATGACTCAACAGACTGGTCCACAAGCGCAGCGCCTGCGGACGAAAGCCCCGGCGTCCGACGTGCACGCGAATCTCGCGAAGGTCCAGCCACTGCTGAATGCGCGACGGCCGGCCCTTTTCCCGGACGGCCACGCGGATCCGCCGGCTCCCATCGGGGAGCCGTTTGAGGACCTGCGCGGTGAGGTGGCGAGGGACGCGGAACAAGAAATGACTGTCGACCCGCTGGCATGCGGCCCACGCGTGGACGATGAAGGCCGGCACGCCATATAAGCGATCGCCCAGCAACAAGACGCGCGTGGGCAGCTGGGCCAACAGCCGGTGCGCCAGTTCCCATTCCGACTCGCCCTGCCGCCCGATGCCGGCGGCCAGGGGATTGTGCATCCCGAGTTCCAGGAGGACGTTGACCGTGATCTTGGCGAACGCGGCACGCCCGCGCCGCGATTTCGCTTTGGTGGTCGTCGCGGTGATCTGCGGCGTGTTGGTCACACTGTATTGCGTGCCGTCGAGCGCGGTGAGGCGCCAGCCGCGCCAGAACGCCTCGCGATGGTGGCGGCGCGTCGCCACGGGGCGCAGCGCCCGCCGCATCACGTCGGCAACGATCTCCCACGGCAGGCGGATCCGCCGATCGGACCAGGAACTGTTGGCCAGGGGCTCCTGGAACAACTCGAAAAAGTGCTCGGCCAGCGTGCCGGCGCCCTGCATCACATGAAATGTCAGCGCCTGCAGCAGTTGGGTGACCGGGACGCGGGGTTTGCGCCCGCGGCGGCGGAGTAGCGGCGGAGCCCAGTGCGGGCTCACCAGGGTCGCCCACGCGCCGAGAAAGCCGGTGGGCGCCTCCGACGTGGGCACTTTGGACGGACGGCGGCGACGCGAGGGTCGGGTTCGGGCCGTGGAATGTGTACGCATCCCCACGGTAAATACCGACTTCACGCGAAATGTACAAGGGGAATCTCACCTCAGCGAATTTCCGAAAGGCATTATGGCTAGCCCGGACTATTCATGACGTGACCTGGTCGGGTGATTGTGGAGAGGGAAATGGGTCCGGTCTGGGTCGATCAGGGTGCGGTGGCCCTGCGGGAGGCGGTGCGGACGGGCCGACGGGCGTTCCGGCGCCAGTGTGGCGGGTGCTCACCGACACCGCTCCCGTCATGGCCTGCCGAGGACTGTGGATGACGCGGGCGCGCCTCAGGTGGCGCCGAGTCGACGCGCGATGCGCTGCCAAGCGTCCGCGTCGGCATACGCCTGCGGGAAATGCAGGACCATCCGCCGCGTGGAGGCGCAGACGGAGGCGCCGATCTTCAGGAGCCGATCACGCAACGTGGTGATCTGGGCGCGGGCATACGCCGTGTGCGCCGCGACCCGGCGCAGTTCCTGCAACAGCACGTAGGCCGCGGCGGTCAGCAGCACGCGGAGTTGGTTGGCCCAGAAGCGAGAGCAACTCGTCCGATCGATGTCTAAGCCGTGATGCAATTCCTTGATCCGATTTTCGATCTCGCCGCGCTGACAGTAGACCGCTTCGTAGATCCAGCGGGCGGTCTGATCGAGATTGGTGACGACGTAACGCGCATTGTCGCGCGGATCGCGTCCCGGATGCGTCACGACTTCCGCCTTGATGATGACGCGCCGCCGACGCGACCAGGACCGCGCGGCATACCAGGTGTCGGTGTACTGATGCGTGGTCGTCAGCGTCGCCGCCGCGCGGACCCGCATCTCGCGCATCCACGGTTCCGCCTGCCTGGCGAGGACGGCATTCTCCGCCATCGCGACGACGTATTCGGCGCGGGCGCGGTCGAGCCAGTCGAGCAGCCGGGGATGGGCAAAGCCGCCATCGAGCCGGACCCGAATCGTCGTGTGGGGAAACGCCTCCCGCAGGAGGGTGACCAGCGCCTGCAGCACGCCGACCGCGCCGGTCACGGTCGGCGCGTTGCCCGGTCGCAGGAGCGCCGCACACAGATATTGATCCGGCTCGTCGTTAAACGTGACGAAGCCGAGCAGCGGCAGATAACACCACGTGTCGTAGTGGCCGTGGAAGAACGACAGCTGTTGGGCACCGTGGGTCGGATCATCGGTCACATCGAGATCGATCGTGATCCGTCGCGCCCGGCCGCGCAGCCGCGCCCGATGATGATCGATCACGCTGGCCGCCAATTCGCGCCCCATCTGATACAACGCCTTGCCGCCGACGCCATTCTCAAAGCGCGAGAGCGTCGGCTGCGAGGCCAGGGGCCGGCCGGTGATCGGATCCCGATCGAGCAGAAGCTTCTGCATCGGATCGTCGGCGAGCCGGGTCGCGTCGTTGCCATCGGCGTACCCGCAGGCCAGTCCGAAGATCCGCTGGGCCACGAGATCGGCCATCGTGTGCGTGACGCGACCGGCCTCGCGTCGATCCGGGCACCACTGCGCCAGGCGGGCCGTCAATCCGCCGAAGCGGCGGTCCACCGCCTTGACCAACACCGCGCCGCCATCCGAGCTCGCGTGCGGCTGATCGAACGCCACCGCGAGGGGCCGATCGAACAGATCAGGAAACCGCACCGCGTGTGCTATCGTCGCTGCGTTCGACACGGGCGCCTCCGGTGAAGATTTCGGTTGCTCCCCCCGCGACGACTTGAACGAGGAACTGGCGGGCAAGTCGTACGCCGAGCAACAGAAACACGTTCGAAAGGCGCTCAGGAGCGCGCCGCAACTCCGATCGCCGACGCGGGCAGGGCGCCGGCGCCCGAAGCCGCGTTGACGCCGAGGAGTCGCCAGCAGGGCAGTGCCTCAGGCGTGGGCCTCTTCGAGATGTTTCAGGGTCGGCAGTTTCTTGATGGCCTTTCCGGCTTTCGCTTCGGCCGTGCGCAGGTCATACAAGCTCTGCAGGTTGAGCCAGAACTCGGCGCTCGTTCCGAAGAAATGAGCCAGGCGCAACGCCGTGTCTCCAGTGACGGCGCGCTGGCCGTTCAGGATCTCCGTCACGCGATTCGTGGGCACCTTGAGGCGCCGTGCCAGTTCCGCCGCACTCATCTTCAGGGCGTCAAGCTCTTCGGCCAGGTGCTCCCCTGGGTGAATTGCGATCCTTGCCATGGTGTTCTCCCTAGTGGTAATCCACGATCTCCACGTTCATCGGTCCCGGCGATTTCTCCGGCCACTCAAAGCAAATCCGCCATTGGTCGTTGATCCGGATGCTGTACTGGCCCTTTCGGTCCCCCTTGAGGGCTTCGAAGCGGTTGCCGGGCAATGCGGCGAGATCCTTCAGCGTGTGGGCCGCCTCGAGCCGGTCCAGCTTGAGACGGGCGGGCCGTTCAATGCCAGAGAGCGCTTTGACGCGTTTGCCTGCGGCGGAATCAGCCGTGCGCCTGTCTCGATAGCTGACGATCACTAGCTCATATGGTGACACGGAATCTGCGTTACGTCACGCATCCGCTTCCCTGCTCAAAGTGCCGCCAGGAATTCGCGGTGTTGAGACCCACACCGCGCTACGATCGGGGCCCAGTCGACATCGGGGCCCAGTCGCCTTGACAGCCTCGACGGACTCCATATAATGGCCACCATTTACATGCAGTTCCGAACTTTCAGCGGCGGGGCTGCGTCAGAGGGCAGAGATATGGAACGAACTGACGTTCGTCAACTGATTCTTGGATCGGTGCTCGTCCGATTCGTCATGGGCGTAGCGGTGATCATTAGCATATCGGCCTGCGGTGGCTCGCGCGCCGCGGTCCTGACCGCCGACATGCCACTGCACCTCGAAGACCATCTTGACGCGGCAACGGTCGTGGGGTCGGAACTGCCGAAGACGATTCCCGCGACTGTCGAGTGGCGCTTCGATCAGCCGCAGCCGGACTGGAAGGCGACGCCGCTGTGGAATCCGCCGTACGGCGCCCCCACGCTGTCGCGCACCGCCGATGCGCTGCGCATCACGCTCACCGACCGGGTCCGAATCTCGCAGCCGCCTGGCGCGCTGGCAGGGGTGATCCACGTGGACGTCCCGGACTGGAGCCGGGCCGACTGGGCCGAGGTGGTCATCCGCGCCCGCGCCGACAGCGCCAGCTCGGTGAATACCATGCGGCTCGGGTTCAACCTGCGGGAGGGCCGAGGGGCGGCGACTCCTTTCAGTTTCCCGTTTCTGTTCACAGCGGCCCGGAGCCCCGTCGTGCGGGACGGCACGGTGCAGACGTACCGGCTGCGCGTCAACGTCGGAGCCCCGGCGTTCCGAGGCCCATGGCGGCAGCTCGTGCTTGCGTTCAACTCGGATGGCGGCGAGCCAGGCAGCATCGACCTCCTGTCGGTCAGCGTGGTGCCGATCGCCGCGCTCTACGCGCAGGACCAGGCGGGGCTTCGATCGATTGACGTGGCCGGCGTGTACCGGCGCAGCCTCTTTACGCACGCGCCCGGGCGTCTTGAGTATCGGGTGCGAGTGCCTGACGGCGGCCGCCTTCAGACTGCGCTCGGTGTCCTGGGCGCGCACGTCCCTGTTGAGTTCAGGATCAGTGCACGTTCGGCAAAGGGCGAAGCGACCAGCCTGCTGAACGAAACGTACGCCGATCCCGACCACTGGGCCGAGCGCTCGGTCGATCTCTCACGCTTCGCAGGGCAGACCATCACGCTGGCGCTCGAAGTACACGCGAACACGGCCGGCACCGTCGCCTTCTGGGGATCGCCCACGCTCAGCCGCGCGCGGCGCACCGACAAGCCGAACGTCATCCTCTACATCATCGACGGCGGCTGGGCCGACGACATGAGCGTGTATGGCTACAACCGCCGCACGACGCCGAACCTCGAGCGGCTGGCCGCGGAAGGCGCGGTCTTCGAGCACGCGTACAGCAATTCCAGCCACACGAAACCGTCCACGGCCTCCTTCATGACGTCGCTGCACAACAGCGTGCTCGGGAACACCTCATCGAATCCGGTCGATCCGCTGCCCCCTGACGCCATGACGATGGCCGAGCGATTCCATCGCGCCGGCTATCAGACGGCGGTGTTTACCTCGAACCCCAATGCGGGCACGGTGAGCGGCCTCCAACGCGGGGCGGACGTGCTGAGGGATTCCACCGATTTCACGAACGAGATGACCTCGTCCGTGAAACTGCACGACGGATACTGGAGCTGGCGAGAAAACAGTCCGGAACCCTACTGGGTGCACTTTCAGCCGACCGACGTGCACGCCTACCAGCCCACTCCGGTCGTGCCGTTCTCCGGCCTGTTCGTCACCACACAGAGACGTCGTGAGTTTTTTGACGACTGGGCTCGCTTCAACACGCATCGGGGCAGCGCCAGAGGAGGGGCGTCCGGGGGCTTCTATAGCGGCGGCCTGGAGGCGGCGGGCCTCGACCGCGGCGCCTTCTTCGAAACGATGCGCGGCCTCTACGACGAATCGCTGGCGCACCAGGACTATCAGATCGGCCGCCTCGTGGAGCGCCTCCAGGAACGAGGTGAATGGGAGCACACCCTGCTCATCGTCGCCGCCGATCACGCCATCGAGGCCGCACTCTTTGACCTGGGCGCATTGATGCAGCCCACGGTGCCGCCGCGCTGGAACGAGCCCATGTTGCGCGGCAGCATCACGCGCGTGCCGTTGATCGTGGTGTGGCCCGGTCATATCAAGGGAGGCCAGCGCTTCAACGCGGCCGTGTCGATGATCGACGTGCTGCCGACCGTGCTCGACCTCACGGGCCTGCCAAAGCCGGACGTGATGCAAGGGCAGTCGCTCGCGCCGCTATTGCGCGGTGAGCCCGGCTGGACGCCGCGCCCCGTCATCCTCGACTATTTTAGGGCTGATTCGGCGACGGGCGCGTTGCGCGGACAACTGGAAGTGGTGGATGGCCGGTGGGGAGCGTCGATGCACATCGGCCCGCCGCCCGTGGATCCGGCGAGACGACGGCCGTGGCCCCTTCTGCTCTATGACGTCTGGGCCGACCCGTGGGCGCTTCATCCCATCAACGAGCAGCGGCCAGATCTGGTGAAGAAGTACACGACGTTTCTCGACGACACCTGGAAGGATCATCAGGCGCTGGCGAAACAGTTCAAGCCAGGGCCGAAGGTCGCCCTCACATCCGAGCAGCTCGAGCGACTCCGATCGCTGGGGTACATCCGTTAAGAAGGGCAGAGGTCAGAGGGCAGAGGTCAGAGGGTTGACGTCCACATGGCCTGCAGGCGGCCCACGCTAGGCGACACCTGAGGGGTCAGCGTGCCGAACGTCTGCGCGGGTTGGAACGGGTCGCTCTCGCGTGCGTCATATCCCGCGGCCTTCATCACATTGATGAGCTCGTCGGCAAGCTCGGACCGACCGGTGCGACGGAGCGCTCCGGCGATCACTCCGGCCTTGACTGAGTTTCCGCCGTTAAGAAGGAACCGCAGTACATCAGACCCGTCGCGTAGACCTGCGAGCCCGACCTGCGTCTCAATCGGCTGCCGGCCGAAGAACGACTCCGGCACTTTCACCACTGCCGCAGTCGGAGAAAACAGCCGTAGTCCGTGTCTCACGATTAACGCCGACGGGTCCGGCATCGCTGCCTGCTTGAGGTCGTACAGGGAGGTACCGAAGAGGAGATCCGTCTTGTGGTTGGTGCTCTGTGGGCTGTAGACGACGACCTGTCTGGGAATGACCGTGTTCTTCGTGAGGAGGAGCAACGACTGCTCAGGCGACAGGTGCCACTGGTCGCCGAAGCGCTCGTCGCAGTACCGCGCGCAGAATTCCCAGAACGACGCATACCAGGGCGTGCTGAACACGGCTCAGGTCGTTTGACCGGATGCCCCTGCGCCCGCACTGTTGCAGGGCTTGAAGGGTGGTGAGTGATTCCGCGAGTTGTTCGTGCGGTTGCAAGCAAATGCAGATGCGCCGAATCAAGCATATGTTGCTAAGCCAGAGGCGGGCGCAAAGAGCCTTCAAAGGCATCGCCGACGATCCGCTCGATGCGAAGAACCTCTTCATCGCGAAGTGTGTTGAACTCGCCCTCGCGCCGTTTCCGTGGCAGCTTGCCCTTGTTCTGTCGGATGAACCTCACGAGATTCTCGGCAAGTCGGTCCGGCATTTCGACAGCGTCCATGATGCGACGGATCGCTTCGTCGTGGCGGCGAAGATAATCAATCTCTCGCGGCAGGTCGCTCTCGACCGTGCGCGTGACACACGCGTACAGGAATTCAGCCGCTTCCGTGCAATCAAAGTATCGGTACAGGTCGGCCGTGTCGTTCAACACCTCGACGTTGCGCTCGGGCGTCGGCCGCCAGTCGATGAAAGGCACGAGCGGAGCCGAGTGGGCCTGCAGAGTGGTGCGGTAATCGTCGATGCGGTCGAGCATGACGGAGGAAACGGGAAACACCATGCCTGGCGGCGTGAACTTCCGCTCGGCAAGGACGTGATGGATCAGGCAGCGGTGAAGGCGGCCGTTGCCATCCTCGAACGGATGCACGTAGACAAATCCGAAAGCGGTGGCCGCCGCTTGTAGCACCGGGTCCAGGCCATCGTCGCGCATGCGGTCGTTCGCCTCCAGCATGCCCGTCATGAGATCGTTCAGGTCCGTGGCGCGCGAGCCGATGAACTCGGGCAGGGGATCGCCGTTGTGATCACGTTCGCCCAGGAACACGTCGTCAGCTCGCAGCCCCGCGCGCACGAACCGCGTGTCCTCGATGAGGACGCCGTGGAGGCGAAAGATCTCGTCGATCGTGAGCCGGTTCTTCCCGGCCTGCAAGACGGCGCGGCCCCACCGTTCCAGCCTGGTGCGCGGCGGCCGTTCGCCCTCGATCTGGAAGCTTGCCAGGTTGTCGGCCAGCAGCATGAAGCTGGCCGCGCGCGCGACCAGATGGCCGCCGGTATCGCCGACAATTTCGCGGGCCTTGGCGGCAAGGTCGAGCTTGAGAATCTTCTCCAAGGCCTCGGTCCGCCTGATGACAGGACTAAACCGGCCTGTGCCCAGAAGATTGTCGCGAACGCGGTGGCGCCTCGAGAGCCGCGGTTTGCCCGTGAAGTAGGCCTTCGGGTCGAGAAGATCGATCGCCTCCGCGCGAGGCGCATCCTCAACGTCAAGGGTGCGGCCCATGAGCGTTTCGTACAGATACCAGGCGCGGCGGACGGGAAGGGCCGTCGGCGCTTTACGAACAAGGGCCTCGACCTCGGCTTGCGGCACGGCTTCAAGAATCCGCCTGAGAATCAAGAGATCCGTCTGCTCGTGGCGCAGGATGAACGTCAGGTGATCGGCGAAGCTGTCGCCCGGCCAGTACCGCTTATCGAAGACGATCCACGCCCCCTCCTGCCTGCGGCTCCCGCTGACATGCTGCTCCGAAACGCAGCTGGGGCGGCGCACCGGAGCGGCAATGGACAGCTCGTGCCCAAGCGCCGATGAGCCGACCAGTCTGGTTCCCTCTGGAATCGCCTGCTCCTGAAAGTGTCCCGTGTGTGGTTTTTCAAGCCTCATCGTCGAAAACTCCTGACACGCGTCGAAAACATGCCGTTATTATGTCTTGGTGTCGAAACAAGTGTAGATGATTCGACCGTCGAAATCTACTGCCATGCGTCGAAATATGTTGTTAATTGGCCTGTGTTATCGAAAATAGCTGACCGGCCTGCCTGAGGCGGCTGCCGCAGCGCGCCGCCTGGAGGTGCTGGGCATCACGTTGTATCGAGCCAGTTCGCCCGCCGTTTTTTTGGCGCAGGAAACGCGCTTGGTCAAGTCATTGAGCGGGTCGACGTGGAGGGCAAGCGCATGGCGTTGAAAGCGTGACACGCGCAACAACTTGGTGGGTCGTTCGTCGAACAGACGGAGCCGGCGGTAGCTGCTCGGGAACTGGTCGGTGAACCACGTTTGACGACGACCTGGAGGGGGCGAGGATGGAACTCGGAAGACGCAGCAGTCCTGTGGCCTTGTTCGGACCAGCGGTTGCACGTCCTTTGCAAACCGAAAGCAAAAATTTGGTCGGGGCGACTGGATTCGAACCAGCGACCCCCTGCGCCCAAGGCAGGTGCGCTACCAGGCTGCGCTACGCCCCGACCGAACCGCCAGTGTATCGCGGTCAGACCCGATCGTGCACCCTCGGCCGTCAGTCCCCCTCTCGCGACTGACGATCCTCAAAGCCGAGGCCGGCAAGAATCCCACGCTCACCACCCTCGTTCGAATGTTGCGCGCGCTCGGGCGGCTTGACGCGCTCGACACGTTCCTGCCGGCGCCGATGGTCTCGCCCCTGGCCCTGCTCGATGCGGCACCACCCCGCACTCGCACGCGTGCGTATCGCCGCAGAACGCCAACTGCCTCCCATGGCTGACATCGTCGCGCTCGCGGAGGTCCGGTTGTGGGACCAGCGCGTCGGCGCCGTGGCCGAAGACGCGGGCGGCACCATCACGTTTGAGTTCAGCCCGTCGTTCCAGTCAACTGGCCTCGAAGTCTCGCCGATCACGTTGCCGCTCAGCACAACCGGGCCGCGCCAGTTTCCCGAACTCCGGCGCCTCGAAGCGTTCCTCGGTCTGCCCGGCGTGCTCGCTGACGCGCTTCCCGATCGCTTCGGCAACGCCGTGATTCGACGCTACTTCGAACAACGCGGCACGCCGGACCGCGCGTTGTCGCCGGTGCAGAAGCTCTTGTATCTCGGCGATCGTGCGATGGGCGCGCTCACGTTTCATCCCGCGCTCGACCGCTCCATGCCTGAGCAGGACGCGCCGCTACAGCTTTCGGCCCTCGTCAAGGAAGCACGCGCCATCGTCGAGGGAAATCCTGACGTCGCCGTGTCAGACATCATCCATGCCGGCAGCTCCGCCGGAGGCATGCGACCGAAGGCGCTGGTCTGGTGGAATCCCGCGACCGCGAAGGTCCGGTCCGGACACGCGGCACCGGAGCCGGGCGACGAGCCCTGGATCGTCAGACTGGACGGGGTCGGCGCGGTCAACAGCCAGGGCTCGGAACCAGGCGCCGCTCGCGCACCGATGCCCTGCATGCGCGTCGAACACGCGTACACGCTGATGGCCCGTCACGCCGGTCTCCACGTCGTCGAGACGCGGCTCCTCGCCGATCGGTCGTATCGCCACCTGCTCGTCCGCCGGTTCGATCGGAATGACGATGGCCGGATGCACCAGCACACGCTGGGCGGCATGCGGCACATCGATTACAACGAGCCCGGGATGTTGTCGTACGAGGAGTACTTTCGAACCGTGCTGCGCCTGCGTCTCGATCGGCCATCACTGGATGAGGCCTTTCGACGCGCGGCATTCAACATCGCCGCGATCAATCAGGACGACCACGTGAAGAACCTGTCGTTTCTGATGGGACGGCACGGCGAGTGGCGCCTGTCGCCGGCGTACGACAACACCTGCGCCCGCGGCGAAGGATGGACACGTGTTCACCAGATGACGCTGGCCGGCAAACGCAGCGGGATCACTCGACGGGATCTGGCCGACGTGGCCAACCGCTTCGGCATCGACGCGGCCCCGATCCTGGACCGCATCGACGCGGCCATCGACCAGTGGCCGCGATTTGCCGGGGAGGCGGAGGGGCCGTCATCAACCGTCAAGTCGATCCAGGCGGCGCTCGCAGAGCGGAGACAGACGATGGCGTGAGAAGAATGTGCGTCTTTGCGGGTGCTGGCCCGGCACGGGGTCTCTGACGGGACCGAAGGGTTCGACCCTGAGGACCCGTGGGCGGAGGAGCTGCGTCGCGGGCGTGCTACTATTAGTCTGAATTCAGCCTAACCTTGAGGATCTCGTCCATGAAGGTACTCCCCCTGTCCGAAGTGAAGTCGAAGCTCAGCAGACTGGTCGATGTCATCGATCGGCGGCACGAGTCGATCACGATCACGCGCAACGGCACGGCGGTCGCCATGATCGTGAGTGCGCATGAGTACGAGGGGTGGCATGAGACTTCGGAAATCATGCGCGATGCTGAACTTCTCCGTGAGATCCGGCAAGGCATCCGTGGCCTCGCCCGAACCCGGAAGCGCTATACGGTGGACGAACTCCTGGGCAAGTAGCCTCCGCGATGTCCGTGCGCACACTCAAGGTCCCCCACGCGCTTCGTGACGTCATCCGCCAACTGCATCCGCTGCTGAAGCGAAAAGTGCGGGATGCGTTGACCGACATCCTGATGGACCCAGGCTGTGGGACACCGATCCAGCGCGAACTCGAAGGGTACTGGAGCCTCCGCATCGGCCGGCATCGGCTCATCTATCGCCCGGATGACGACGGGGCGGAAATCGTCGCGTTCGGCCCGCGAACGACCATCTACGAAGACATGACCCGCTCGGTCAAGCCGCGTTGACGACAAGGACTCCGGCACGCGGCCTACCGCAGCTTTGCGCCGGACGAGACCAGGGCGGAGTGGTATCGCGCGAAAGGCATCACCGAACTGCCGTATCCGATGGTGACGCCGGGCCGGAGGAGCTCGGCATTCAGGGGGATCCGAGCACGTTTGCTGTCTGATCATGTTCGAGGGAGCTGGCGAAGCCGTCCGCCATTGCAGAAACTGCCCGGCGGAAAGGTTCCCGAGTACGCAGGAATCACACGCACCCGAACGTGTCACGACGGTAACCCGTTGACTGCCAAACAGTCGGGGGTTGAGGCACGGGCCTTGCGATGGGGTGGGCCGTGGGACTCACGGCTGTCGCGTATCGGTCCCGGCAGCCCGAGCAGGGCGCCTTGCAACAACTGGTCCGCGATCACTACGAGACCTTCCGCGCCCAGGCGGCCGGCCGGCGTGAGGGCCAGGGGTTGCCGTGTTTCGTCGAGCAGGCGTTCCAGTACTTCCTGAATCCACGCGATGGTGATGGACGGCGTATTCAGCAGGGACGACGACGGACGGGTGAGGGTCTCCGCGGCCCGGCATCCGCGTCCCCCGGATCTGGGGCCATTGCTGGCCACGGTGGCGCGGCGGGTCGCGCGGGTGCTGGCCCGGCACGGGGTGCCTGACGGCGCGGAGGTGCCGTCATCGACCGCCAAGTCGATCCAGGCGGCGCTCGCAGAGCGGAGACAGACGATGGCGTGAGAAGAATGTGCGTCGCGGGCGGGCAGGGGCTACCGCGTTTCGTCGAGCAGGCGTTCCAGAGAAGAAGTAGATCGGCTGCTTACAGCCGATCAAGTTGCTGAAGCAGGGTTCGGGGAGACACGATCCGGATACCCTCGTACCCCTCCAGCACGAGCAGATCGTTATCGCCGGTCGCGATCACATCGGCGTCTGCGGCCACCGCTGTGGCCAGGACGATATCGTCATCGGCATCGCGGCAGACCGGTGCGGGCAGCGTCGCGGGCTCGACCAGCCGAACCGAGTCGCGGAAGGACGTGAGAAACAGCTCGACCGGAGGACTGATCGTGAACTTTCGTGTGAGAGTGGCTCTGAGTTCGGACAGGAGGACGTCGGAGGTCGCCAGAGCCCTGAGCCGGATCGTCCGTTGCAGCAGTTCGTGGCAGAGTCCATTGGCGACGAGCGCCGCCACCATCACGTTGGTGTCCAGCACGACGGTCACGACACGATCGTGAAGACGTCGTCGTCCGTGTAGACGCCTCGGGCCCTCGCCTGGGGGACCAAGTCGGCCCGCGCAGCCTCGAAGGTGCCCAGCAGTTGCTCCATCTCAAGCGCGCGCCGCACGTACTGACTCAGGGTGAGGTTCTGGGCTTTGGCGCGTCGCTCCAGCCTGCGGCGGGTCCCCTTGGGCACCCGGACGGTCAGCACTTCTTCCATGTGCACGACAGTGTCATACAGACACGCAAGTGGTCAAGAGCCCGACGAGCGTCCGCCATTGCAGGAATTGCACGGCCCCCAGGCTGCCGAGTACGCAGGAATCACACCCATCGGAACGTGACCCGACGGTATCCCGTGGATTCCAAACAATCGGGGTCTGGGGCATGGGCCTTGCGATGGGGTGGGCCGTGGGACTCACTGCGGTGCCGGTCCGTCATAACCCTGCCGCCTCGCGTGCGATTCGTGCTGGCCTGGAACCACGGACTGTGCCGGCACCGATCCCAACACGGCGTTGAACTTCGTCAACGCGACCGTCGACATCCGCAGCACCGGCCTGACGGCCGTCGATCTGCGCACCGTCGCGCGCCGCGCCCTGGAGACCTGGAACCAGCGCCAGGCCACGTACCTGAAGGGAGAAATCGACCGGCTCCGTCTCACGGTGGACGCGCAGGCGACCGCGCAACGCGAGGCCTACGAACGGGAGCTGGCCGGACTGGCCGACAGCATGGAGGACACGCTATCGCAGATCGATCCCGGAGCGCTGCCCGTGGGCGTGGCCCTCTCGTATCTGGGTACGATGATTCGCGAACAGGCGTACAAGGACGGCCGCTACACGGCCGCAGAACAGGAGGCCCTGGACGGCTTCGGCATTCTCGACATGCCGCAGATCCTGTATGCCTACAAGCCCCGGCCGCTGGCGGGCCTGTGGGCCACGGCGCCGTTCCTGCACAACGGCTCGGTGCCGACCATCTTCGATCTGTTGTCGCCGAGATACAGGAGCTTCTGCACGGGCGACGACCGCCCCGACCGCGGCGAGCGGGAGGCTCGTCAGCACCAGCGCCGCATCCCTCGCGTTGCGGAACGTGAGGAAGGGCAGCCCGAAGATGATCAGCACCGTCAGT
>JBCKZS010000058.1:0-17191 GCA_038918905.1 Vicinamibacterales bacterium | reverse complement strand
CCACCTCGATGCGGCCGCCCTTGCCCTTGCGAAGGATGCGGACGCGGGTGCCAAGCGCGAGCTTCAATTGCTCCTCTGCCGCGCGCGTGTTGGGATCGACGCGGACCGGTGGTGGCGGGTCGGCTTTAGGCGCCACCTCAAGACGCACCAGCGCTTCCGTCTCGCGCACCGAGAGCCCCCGCGCGATGATGTCGCGCCCCACCCGCCGCTGTGCGCCCTCATCGGTGAGCGTCAACAACGCCCGCGCATGGCCCATCGTCAACTCGCCGGCAGAGAGCGCGTTGCGCACTTCGGCGGGCAGCCGCAACAGGCGCATGTAGTTGGAGATGGTCGCGCGATCCTTGCCGACCTGGGTGGCGATCGCCTCCTGTGAAAGTTGCAGTTCTTCGGTCAGGCGCTTGTAGGCCTGCGCCTCTTCGATCGGGGTGAGGTCTTCGCGCTGGATGTTCTCGATGAGCGCAACCTCGAGGAGTTTGTCGTCCGGCACGTCACGCACGGCGACGGGCACTTTCAGCAGACCGGCACGTTGTGCGGCGCGCCAGCGGCGTTCACCCGCAACGATTTCGTAGTGGTCCCCCGCCTTGCGCACAACGATCGGCTGGATGACGCCGTTGGCGCGAATCGACTGCGCCAGCTCATCGAGCCGGGCGTCGTCCATCCGCAGACGAGGCTGCCGCGGATTGGGCACGAGCCGATCGATGTCCAGCTCGGACGGCGTGGAGAGCTGTGCAGGGACTTCCCGCGGGGGCGGCGGCGCGGTATGGGGAATCAGGGCGCTCAGGCCTCGACCGAGCGCGGGACGTTTGGTCGCCATCAGAAATCCTGCTCGCTGGAAACGTCGGGGACGTCGGAAACGTCGGGCGCGGCGCTGGCACCGGGATAGTCGCGCGCGAGGAATTCACGCGCGAGGGCCACGTAGGCTTCGGCCCCGCGTGACCGTGCGTCGTACAGGATGACCGGCACGCCGTGGCTGGGTGCCTCACCCAGACGCACGTTGCGCGGGATCACCGTGCGGAACACCTGGTCGCCGAAGAACTCGCGGATGTTGCCACAGACCTGCTGCCCCAGGTTCGTGCGGTCGTCGTACATCGTGAGCAACACGCCTTCAATCGCCAGGCCTGGGTTCAGCGACTCGCGCACGCGGTCGAGCGTGGCCATCAGATCCGCGATGCCCTCCAGCGCGAAGTACTCGCAGGTGAGGGGAATCAGCACCGTGTCGGCCGCGACCAACGCGTTGAGAGTGAGCAGGCCTAGCGACGGCGGTGTGTCGATGAAGATGTAGTCGAACTCTCCCCGCAGCGCCTCGACGAACCGTTTGAGCCGCTGATCGCGCTCGGGCAACAGCACCAGTTCGATTTCCGCGCCGGTGAGCTGTCTGTCCGCGGGCACCAGGAACAAATGATCCACACCGGTGGCCAGCACGAAGTCCTGCGCCGGCTGCCCCTCGGCGGTCAGCGCGTCGTAGATGGTGCCCGCTGGAGAGGATTGGCCCTTGAGTCCCACACCGGAGGTCAGATTCGCCTGCGGGTCGAGGTCGATCAGCAGGACGCGCTGATTCGCCATCGCCAGCGACGCCGACAGGTTGATCGCCGTGGTCGTCTTGGCCACGCCACCCTTCTGGTTTGCGACCGCGATCACCCTTGCTTGTTTGGTCATATAACAGATTAAATAAAACTCAGCTGCCTGACTGACGGAACCTATTGTCTGGCGGCTCAGTGTCAAAAGCAATAGGTGTGCGAAGGTGCGGGGGTCCAAGAAGTCCAAGGGTCCAGAGGGCCAGGGGTTCAGAGATCCAAGGGTCGAGAGGTGCGAGCCCAGTGTAGGGCGTGGCGTCGTGGCCCCTCGACGATGCTTGGGACCCCTTGGGCGCTGTCGAAGGAGCATTGTCGAGGGCGGCCGCACCGCATTATGTGTTCCACGTGGAACATTGGCGTTGAACGGCTGAACTCGCCGTCATGATCGCAGCGCCTTCGGAACTCCTGAGACGGCGCGGCCAAAGCCAAGCCCCATTGTTGGACCCAGGCCATGCGCGACGCGGCTGCCTTCGACGCGATTAGAAGCCACGCCCGAGGTTCCTGGACCTCCCGGAACCATAGCAGCAGAGCACCAGAGCACCAGAGCACAATTAAGTTCTTTATTTAGAACAACTTAGCGTTCTTTGTCAAAACGAGAAGCTGACTCCCAAGCGATGCCAGGAGCAGCTCCGTGTAGCCGGATGTGAACGGTGGCGCGAACTCTGGTCTGGTCGAAGCCTTGGCCCCGAACAGGAACAAGCGCCCGCCCGGTTTGAGGAACGCCTGGATGGCGTTCAGGAGTTTCCGGTCCGGCCGAACGGCCCGGACCGTCACCAGGCTCGCCGCTTCGTGAAGCTCGGCACGAGCCAACAGCTCCTCAAGCCGACAGTTCTCGACGGTCGCGCGCCTCAGGCCCAACTCCCGTGTGACCTCACGGAGAAAGGCGCCCTTGCGCACTTTCACTTCGACCATCACCAGCCGAAGGCCCTCGGCAATAATCGCAAACGGGATCGCCGGCGACCCGCCGCCGGTGCCGACATCGATCACGAGCGTATCGCCCGGTTCAACCCGTCGCGCTGCCAGCACGGGCTCCACAATCAGCCGATCCACCGCATCGTCGCTCAGCGGATCCACGGACAGAGCCGTCAGGTTGATCTTCCTGTTCCAGCGGGCGAGCAGATCCACGTATGCGGCAAGGTCCGACAACTGCCCGGGCGACACGGCCGCGCCTGCCTTCTTCAAGCGCCTGGAAATCCGCGTCGGCGTGTCCCGCTCAGTCACGACTCACATTGTTGGCTGAACAGGTGGCGGACGCCAGTGACGGGTGGACTACCGCGAAATACGGGAGGCGACGATGGCGACGGCAGCGGGGGTGACGCCAGGGACGCGGCCTGCCTGGCCGAGGGTGGCGGGGCGGACGGACGACAGGCGCTCGACCACCTCGCGTGACAGGCCTGGGATGCCTTCGTACTCGAACGCGGGCGGAATGGCCTTCTCGCTTTGTGCTTCGACGCGCGCGCGTTGCAGCGCGTGGCGCTGCAGATACCCGCGATATTTGCACTCGGCCTCCAGCGTGGCGCGGTCGATTTCGCGTGTGTCGTCCTGCTCGAACACGCAGCCGGCGCGCGCGAGGTCGTCAATGCTCACAAGGGGCCGGCCGAGGGCTTCCGCGCCGGTCGTCCGCAGACCGTCGATCGTCACGCGTGTCGTGGCGGCCGTCGCGCGGTTCCGCACCAGCCGTTCGCGTCGCGCATCGAACCGCTCCCACCGCGCGTCGTCCACCAATCCGACCTCGCGCCCACGCGGCGTCAGACGGAGGTCCGCGTTGTCGATGCGCAACGAGAGCCGATGTTCTGCGCGCGAGGTGAACATCCGGTACGGCTCGAGACACCCCTGCGTCACAAGGTCGTCGATCAGAATCCCGATGTACGCCTCATCGCGCCGCAACACCACAGGCGCCTCGCGCCGCACACGCCGCGCCGCGTTCATGCCGGCCATGATGCCTTGCGCCGCAGCCTCCTCGTACCCTGACGTGCCGTTCATTTGTCCCGCGAGGAACAATCCGGGCACGCGCTTCGCTTCAAGGGACAGCGACAGCTCCGTCGGCTGGATGAAGTCGTACTCGACCGCGTAGGCGTGCCTGAGCACGACCGCGTCTTCAAGCCCTGGCATCGCGTGCACGACCGCTTCCTGCACCTGCGCAGGCAGACTCATCGACATCCCGTTGACGTAGATCTCGTCAACGTCGAGCCCTTCGCGTTCAAGGAAGATCTGGTGCCGCTCCTTGTCGGGGAACCGCATGACCTTGTCCTCGAGCGATGGACAATACCGCGGCCCCACGCCGGTGATTCGGCCGTTGTAGAGCGGCGACTGCGCAATATGGTCGCGCACGAGTCCGTGGACCGCGGGCGTGGTGTACACCACGTGACACACGATTTGTGGACCCGTGATCGCCTCGGTGACAAACGAAAACGGGACAGCAGGAGAGTCGCCACGGTCTTCCGCGAACCGCGAGAAATCTATGCTGTGGCGGTCCAGCCGCGGCGGCGTGCCGGTCTTGAGCCGGCCCATCGTGAACCCGAGCGTCCGCAGCGATTCGGCGAGGTGATGGGTCGGCGGTTCCCCCGCGCGACCGGCCGGCCGCTGGATGTCACCGATGTGCACGAGTCCATTCAGGAACGTGCCGGTCGTGACCACCAGCGCACCGCAGCGCACGGCGTCACCCTCTTCGAACGCGAGGCCTGTCACCTCGCCGTGCTCCACAAGCACCTGCCCGGCGCGCCGGAACAGCCAGGTGATGTTCGGCTGCGCGGACAACGTCTCGCGCACCCACGCGCCGTACCGGCGCTTGTCCGCCTGCGCCCGCGGGGACCACACCGCCGGACCGCGGCTGCGATTGAGCATCTTGAACTGAATGCCCGTGGCGTCGATCGCGAGTCCCATCAGGCCGCCCAGCGCGTCGATCTCGCGCACCAGATGGCCCTTCGCCGTACCGCCAATCGCCGGGTTGCAGGGCATCAGCGCCACCGTCTCTGGCGACAGCGTGCACAAACCCACGCGGCAGCCCATCCGCGCGGCGGCCCATGCCGCCTCACACCCGGCGTGGCCCGCGCCAATGACGATGACGTCGAAGTGGTCAGCCATTACTTGCCAACACAGAATCGGCTGAAGATGTGCTGCAGCAGATCGTCGGCCGTCCGCCGGCCGGTCAGCACCTCAAGGGCCGCGCGCGCATCGTTCAACTCCGCCAGTACCAGTTCTTCCGTGGCACCAGCCGCCAGCGAATCCGCGGCCCGCTCCAACGCCTCAAGCGCGGCTTCTACCTGCAGCAGGTGACGCTGGTTCGAGACCAGCGGCGGGTCGCGCCACTCGTCGGTGCCGGCCAGCGTTGCCATCACCGCCGCGCGCAGCGCGTCGAGCCCAGCCCCGGTTTTGGCAGAGACCTCGACTGAGGGAATGCTGCCAACCGGAACCTCCGCCCACACCCGCGGTTGATCGGCCTTGTTCACAATGATGAGTGATGTCGCTGGAGCCGCACGGAGCACGTCGTGGTCCTCGGGCGTCAGGGGGGACGAGCCGTCGAGCACGATCAAGATCAGCGCCGCCACCTGCAGCGCCTCGCGCGCGCGGCGCACGCCTTCCGCTTCGATCTCGTCGCCAGCTTCGCGCACGCCAGCGGTGTCCACCAGGGTGATTGGAATTCCCTCCATGTCGATCGTTTCCGTCAACGTGTCGCGGGTGGTGCCCGCGATTGCGGTCACGATCGCGCGGTTGGCACCAGCCAGCGCGTTGAACAGACTCGACTTGCCCACATTGGGCCGGCCGGTGATCACCACGAGGCGCCCCTCGCGAATCAGCCGCCCGCGCCGGCCGTCCGCGCGCAACTGCTCGAGCGCCTGAATGGTCCGGTCCAATGCGATCCGCGCGTCGTCTCGCGTGATGAAGTGAAAGCCCTCGTCGGGAAAGTCCAGCGAGGCTTCAAGTTTCGCGACGAGGTCGAACAACCCGGCCTCAATCCCGGCGACGCGGCGGGTGAGTGTCCCCTCGAGCTGATCCACAGCCACGCGCGCCTGCAGCGGCGTGACGGCCTCGATCAAGTCCGCAACGGCCTCAGCCTGCACGAGGTCCATCCGTCCGTTGAGATAGGCGCGAAGAGTGAACTCACCCGGTTGTGCCAGCCGCGCACCCCGCTGGCACGCCAACTCGACGATCTCCCGCAGCACCAGGGGACTGCCGTGCGCACTCACTTCCACCACATCGTCGCCCGTATACGACCTGGGTGCGGGGAACCAGGTGACGACGACCTGATCGACAGTCGCACCGGCGGCCGGGTCGGCACCGTAGGCGGCCGGGTCTTTAGACCCGGCAACCTTGTCGTGCTTCACGCGCGCAAAGGTGGCGTGTCGTGGCGTGAGGCTGGATGTGTTGATGAGTGCCTCGGCGATCGAGAGCGCCTCGGGCCCGGAGAGCCGCACGACACCGATCCCGCCCCGGCCGTGAGGCGTGGCAACCGCGACGATCGTGTCGGTGGTCACCGTGCGGGGCCTTTCCGCAACAAAGTCCTCAGGACTGCGCAGAGATGATGACGGTCTTGAGAAACGCGTCGCCGACGCTCTCCGACGTCATCCCTGGTTCGTCAGTGACGGTCAGGTGAACAATCCGCCTGGCGTACGGATTGAGCGGCCCGAGCTCCTGCGGTTGACTGGTGGCGCGGGCCTTCTCCATGAGCAGGCGAACCCTCTCGCGGAGTTCCGCATCCTTGTCGCGACGGAACCCCATCGCGTCCACGATGTAGTGGCGGTCGCCGCGTTCCTCCCGGCGAATCGCCGTATTCACAATCACCTGCAGCGCGTCGAGCGTTTCGCCTTGACGACGGAGCAGGGTGTCGGCGCCGTCGCCCGTGATGTTGACGCGAACGGCGTCGGGAGTTTCTTCCAGGGTGACGTTGGGTGTCAGGCCCATGGCCCCGAGCACATCGGTCACGAAGTCGAGCACGCGGGCATCCAGAGTGGCGGTCATCGGTCTATTTCTTCCCTTGCGCTTTGGCCGTCGAGGCGCTGCCGGCCGACTTCGCGCGGCGTTCCGCGCTGGTGCCTCCAGTGGCCGGCTTCGGCGGCGGACCGATAAGATGGTTGGTCAGGTACTGCTGGCCGATCGTCATCACGTTGCTCATCAGCCAGTAGATCACCAGGCCGGAGGGCGCCCACAGAAACATGACGGTGAAGATCACCGGCATGAACAGAAACATCTTCTGCTGAATCGGGTCAGCCGTGGTGGGCGTCAGCTTCTGTTGCCAGAACATCGTGGCGCCCATCAGCAGCGGCGTAATAAAAAAGGGATCCTTCACGGACAAGTCCGTGATCCAGCCAAGGAACGGCGCTCCGCGCAGTTCGATCGCGACCGACAACATGGCGTAGAACGAGAACAGCACCGGCATCGTCAGCAGCATCGGCACGCAGCCGCTCACCGGGTTGACGCCCTTCTGCTTGTAGAGCGCCGCCATCTCCGTGTTCATCTTCTGGCGCTCGGGGTCGGTGATCTTGTACTTCTCGAACCGCTTCTGGATCGCCTTCACTTCCGGTTGCACTTCCTGCATCTTCCGCATCGACACCATGCTGCGATGGCGCAGGGGGAACATCAGGATGTTCAGCATGACCGTGAGGGCCACGATCGACCAGCCGAAGTTGCCGATGTAGCCATTGATCCACTTGAGCGACTGGAGCAGCGGCACCACCAGCCACGCGAAGATGCCGAAGTCGATCGCGCGGACCAGTTGCGTATCAACCGAGCGGAGCACGTCGAAGTCCTTGGGCCCAAGGAAGAAGGGCAACGAGACCGCGCCAGAGGTGGTGATGGCGTAGTCCACAAACGTCCGCTGCGTCACCCCGATTTCCGTGGCGTGTGGTTCGGGCACCGGCAGGGTTACCGCCCGGTAGTCGACACGAACGCTCCTGGTGCCTGGCAACGCCGCCGAGAGGAAGTAGTGGTCGCCGACGCCGACAAACCGGAGCGCGCCCTCGTACGTGGGCTGCGAGGTGATCGCTGATTCGCTCAGCCGATCGACGCTGCCCTCACGATGAAAGAGGGCGGCAGGCGGATAACTTGGCATCAGGCTGCTGCCCGTGCTGTAGCCGAGGTTCAGCGACGGGCCCATCTTCAGCGTCACGGGCCGGGCCACCCCTTGCACGTCCACTGACGCGTCCACGGTCACCACGTAGGGGTGACCATCGGGCTGGAAATGAAACGTCTTTCGCGCGATCAGCCCCGACACGTCCTGGTACACAAACCCCAGCGTACCCGGCGAGGAACCCAAGGACAGCGTGTCTTCGGTGTCCGCGCGAAACTTCGCGGTGGCCAGCACGGCCGAGAGCGCGTCCTGATCGGTCGCCAATGTAAATGGCCTGGGGGATGTCGCGGGTAACCCTTCGGGCACAAATTCAAGCGGCTCGCCAAGCGTGAAATACTTTTTCAGCCGCCAGCTCTTGAGTGTGGCGCCTTCCGTGGTGAACACCGCCTTGATGTGGTCGGTCTCCACGACGATCTCACGGGCCGTGCTTTCGCCAATAACTGGCGCGGGCACCTCGAGTGCAGGCCGAAGAGGCGCGTCTGAAACCGGCACCGGTGCGCCTGCCTGAGGCGGCACCTCGCCCGGCACACTGATGGGCACAGGTGCCGGTGGCGGCACGATGTAGGCCTGGTAAATCGCCAGAATGGCGAACGACAGGAAGATGGCTAAGAAAACGCGCTTTTCCATGGGATATCAGTGGGCCGGCGGCACGGGGTCCACGCCGTGGGAACCAAACGGATGGCACTTCGTCACTCGCCTCAACGCCAGGCGAGCGCCGCGCCAGAGGCCGTGTTGCTCGAGCGCCGTGATGGCATACGCCGAGCAGGACGGTTCAAAGCGACAGGCGCCCCCCATGAACGGGGAGACCAGCACCTGGTAGGAGTGCACAAGAAGCACGCCGAAGCGGCGGGACCATGACATCGGGTCAGGCACCGCCTCGAAGTTGACGGAAGGCGGCGTGCAGATCGGCGACGACCGCGGGAAAAGAGGCCTCAAGCAGAGCTCGCCGGGGAATCGCTACCACATCAAGTCCTTGCAGGCCTCGCGCCCCCACAGTGTCAGGCTCCATCTGTCTGAAGACCTCTCGAAGACGCCGCTTCGCGCGATTGCGGGCAACGGCATTTCCGAACTTTCGAGAGGCGATTAACCCAAGCCGGTCGACCGGCTTCTGGTTCGGCAGGGCCAACACTGTGACAAATCGCGTGGCCACTCGGCGGCCTTGTGTCTGCACGGCTTCAAACTCATGGCGCGTCTTGAGTCGAACGTCTGCTCCGAACCGCGCGGACATGGGGCCTGCCGTCTCCAGGGCCGCGTGGCCGCGGCCTATCGCGTCGTTGAACTTGAAACCGACAGCCGCGTGCGGCCTTTGGCGCGACGCCGCTTCAGGACCAGGCGGCCGTTCTTGGTGCGCATGCGCACCATAAACCCGTGGGTGCGCCGCCGGCGCCGGTTATTGGGCTGAAAAGTACGCTTCATGAAACTCCCATCCAGAGGGCTTCGAACGCTCAGGAGAAACCCAAATGCTACTGGACCAGCAAAAAGCGTGTCAATGTACGGCCGTTTGGGGCTCCCCAAGCGTATGCTAGATTCGCTGCCCGCAGGTGAACGGAACCCTGCGACGGCGATAGTTTTCCACACCTGTGGAAAAACCTGTGGAAAACAAGGGTTTTTTGCAATCTAAGGCCTGAAAATGCCCGTTTTCAAAGGCCTTCACATGGGCGAAAGTCGCTCAGAGCTTGGCAGATGGGCGTTTTCGCGGGCCTGGAACGCCTGAAGCCAGACGGTACAAGGGTTCTCGAAAGGCGAAAGTCCGAAAACAGCGGCAGTACAAGGCGGCACGGGCGGCAAGAGGCGGCACGGGACGGGGACATGACGAACACGATTTGGGACGCGGTGCTTGGGCGGATTGAGACCAAGGTCAACCGCCACAGCTTCTTCTCCTGGTTCCACCGCACCTCGCTCATTCGGGACACGGGCACCGAGATGACCGTGCACGTCCCCACCCCCATGGCGGCTGAATGGCTCACCAAACACTACGGCGCGGTGATTGAAGAGGCGCTTTCGGAGGTCGGCCGTCCCGGCGTCACGCTCGCGTATGACGCGTCGGCCCCCGCTCCAGAGCCGGTCGTTGAACGCGACACCAGTGTCGCGCCAGACGTCGCCGTCGTGAACGAGCACGCTTCGGGCCTCAGCCCGCGCTACACCTTCGACACGTTCATCGTTGGCGCCTCGAACCAGTTCGCCGATGCGGCGTGCCGCGCTGTCGCGGAGGCGCCGTCGCGCTCGTACAACCCGTTGTTCATCTACGGCGGCGTGGGACTCGGCAAAACCCATCTGATGCACGCGATTGGCGACTACGTCCTGCAGCATCACCCCGGCCTGAAGCTCACCTACATCTCGTCCGAACGGTTCATGAACGAGGTGATCAATGCGCTGCGGTACGACCGCATTCTTGAGTTCCGCGAACGCTACCGCAGCGTGGACGTGCTGCTCGTTGACGACATCCAGTTCATCGCCGGCAAGGAACGGACGCAGACAGAGTTCTTCCACACGTTCAACGCGCTGTACGACGCCCAGAAACAGATCGTCATCAGCAGCGACTGTCCGCCGCACCAGATCGCCGAACTCGAAGAACGGCTGCGGTCGCGATTTGAATGGGGTCTGACCGCCGACATTCAGGCCCCCGATCTTGAGACGAAAATTGCGATCCTTAAAGGGAAAGCCGACAGCGAAGGGGTCTCATTGCCCGACGATGTGGCGCTGTATATTGCCGGGCGGATCAAGTCGAACATCCGGGAGTTGGAGGGTTCATTGATTCGTCTCCTGGCGTATGCGTCGCTGACCGGCCGCGAGGTGTCGATGGCCCTCACCCAGGAAGTTCTGCGCGACATCCTCCGGCAGGACGAACGCGCCATCACGATCGACGGGATCCAGAAGTTCGTGGCCGAGTATTACCAGATGAAAATGGTCGACCTGAAGTCGCGCAACAACTCCAAGTCGGTCGCGATGCCGCGGCAGGTGGCCATGTATCTGTGCAAGACCCTGACAAAAGCGTCCCTTCCAGAAATCGGGAAGAGCTTTGGTGGAAAACACCATTCCACTGTGATTCATTCCATCCGGAAGGTCGAAGACCTCCGGCAGTCGGATTCGGTTTTCAACAACCAAATCACCACCCTTCTCCAGTCTCTGCGGTGAGGTTTTCCACAGGAGGGGCCTGTGCACGGCTGTGTATAACCTGCGGAAAACCCCGGCTTGGGAGTTATCGACAGGTTCGCGTCAGATTTTGCGTCCCGTTACCCGCAGGATATTCCACAGCCTAACTTATTGATTCCGCACAGGTAATCGCCGGACTTTGGGTTTTCAACAGCCCTTTATTCCTGTTATAATCCTTTGTCTCTTTGATTTTCCGTAGAACGTTCGATCGATCCTGCATGACGAACATGCTGAGCGGTCGAGAGAGGTCGCCCAGCCCATGGAGTTAGTGGTTCGCAAAAACGATCTGCTCAAAGAACTTTCCCTCGTGCAAGGCATCGTCGAACGCAAGAACACGATCCCGATTCTTGCCAACGTGCTGATTGAAGCCGCCGATGGCGCGATGTCGTTGTTGGCGACCGATCTCGACGTGGCCCTGCGCAGCCGTTGTGAGGCGACCGTGGCCAAACCAGGCACGTTGACCTTGCCTGCCAAAAAACTTTTCGAGATTGTGAATGCGCTTCCCGACACCGATGTCCGGATCGAATCGGACAAAAGCGGCAAGAGCGTCACCGTGGCGGCCGATCGGTTTGAATCGAAATTGCAGACCTTGCCTGCGAGCGAGTTTCCCACGCCGCCTCAGGAAGCCAGCGCGGTGGAAGCCTCGCTGCCTGGTCCAGCTTTGAAGCGCATGATCTCGCACACCAGGTTTGCGATCACGAGCGAAGACACCCGGTATTTTCTGAACGGAGCCCAACTGGTCCTGCGCGCCGACTCGCTGAGCATGGTGGCGACCGATGGGCATCGGCTGGCGTTTGTGAAGGTCAACGAGCCATCAGGCGCCTCCGCGCACACGGAAGTGTTGATCCCAAGGAAGACGCTGAACGAAGTAGCACGGCTTATCGATGGCGGGGCGTCGATTGAATTCTCGCAGGGCGAAAACCATATTTTCTTCAAGGCCGAAGGACGCCTGTTGATCTCGCGAAAAATAGACGCGAATTTTCCCGCCTACGAGCGCGTGATTCCGAAGACCAACGACAAACAGATCGAATTCGATCGAGATCGCCTGGCGTCGGCGCTGCGCCGCGTCCGCCTCTTGTCCAACGAACGGTCGAAAGCGATCAAATTCAACATCGCCACCGACCAGGTTGAAATCACGTCGAGCACCCCGGAACTGGGAGAGGCGCATGAAGTGTTGCTGGTGGAATACTCCGGTCCCGCCGTGCAGATTTGTTTTAATGCCGACTACGTCGAGAACTTCCTGAACGTCGTGGAAACCGAAAACGTCCTGCTTGAGTTCAAGGACGAGATGAGCCAGGCCGTGATGAAGCCGATTGGCGCCGACGGCTACGACTACACCTACGTCATCATGCCCATGCGTCTCTGATGAACAACACTGAGCTTCCCAGGACCGAGCCTGGCACATCCGGTAATCCCAACGACTACGGCGCCGACCAGATCAAAGTCCTCGAGGGACTGGACGCGGTGCGCAAGCGCCCGGCCATGTACATCGGCTCCACCGGGCCGCTGGGCCTGCACCACCTCGTCTACGAAGTCGTCGACAACTCCGTCGACGAGGCACTGGCCGGCTACTGCAAGAACGTCAACGTCACGATCCACATCGACGGCTCGGTCACGGTGATTGACGACGGGCGCGGCATTCCGGTGGATATGCACGAGAGCGGCAAGTCAGCCGCGGAAGTGGTGCTCACGGTGCTCCACGCGGGCGCCAAGTTCGAGAATTCGGCCTACAAGGTTTCTGGAGGGTTGCACGGCGTGGGCGTGTCGGTGGTCAACGCGCTGTCGGAATGGCTCGAACTCGAGATCTGGCGCAACGGGCACGTGCACCAGCAGCGGTATCACCGCGGCGTGCCGACCGGCGACCTCTATGTCACCGGCACCACCGAGAAACGCGGCACCAAGATCACGTTCAAGCCCGATTCCCAGATCTTCGAAACGCTCGACCTGACGTTCGAAACCCTTTCACAACGGCTGCGCGAACTCGCGTTCCTGAACGCCGGCGTGAACATCACGATCGAAGACGAGCGCGACGGAAAACACCACGAGTTTTTCTACGAGGGCGGCATCCGCGAGTTTGTCGAATATCTGAACACGAATCGCGTGGTGGTGAACGACAAACCGATCTTCATGCTCGGCGAGCGCGACGGCACGATGGTGGAAATCGCGCTCCAGTGGAACGACAGTTACACCGAGACGACGTTCAGTTTTGCGAACAATATCAACACCGTCGAAGGCGGGACCCACATGTCCGGCTTCCGCGCGGCGTTGACGCGCACGATCAACGTTTACGCGGCCAAGAACAACCTCGCGGACAAACTCAGCGACAGCATCGGCGGCGACGACATTCGCGAAGGCATGACGGCGGTGCTCTCGGTGAAACTTCCACAGCCGCAGTTCGAGGGCCAGACGAAGACCAAGCTCGGCAACACCGAAGTCAAGGGCATCGTCGAGGGCGTCGTCAACGATCGGTTGGGCGCGTTCCTGGAGGAGAACCCCGCCGTGGCGAAGAAAGTGGTGGCCAAGGCGATCGACGCGGCCTTGGCGCGTGAGGCCGCGCGCAAGGCCCGCGACCTGGTGCGCCGGAAGGGCGCGCTCGACAACTCCGCCCTTCCAGGCAAACTGGCCGACTGTCAGGAACGCGACCCCAGCCAGGCGGAAATCTACATCGTCGAAGGCGAGTCGGCAGGCGGGTCGGCCAAGCAGGGTCGCGATCGACGGTTCCAGGCGGTGCTGCCCATCAAGGGCAAGATACTCAACGTCGAGAAGGCCCGCTTCGACAAGATGCTGGGCCACGAGGAAATCCGCACGCTGATTGCGGCGCTCGGGTGCGGGATCGGGCCGGATGAATTTGACGCCGCGAAGGTGCGGTATCACCGCATCATCATCATGACGGACGCCGACGTTGACGGCTCGCACATCCGCACGCTGCTGCTCACGTTCTTCTACCGCCAGATGCGCGATCTTGTGGACCGCGGGTACATCTACATCGCGCAGCCTCCGTTGTTCCGCGCGAAACGTTCGCGTCATGAGTCGTTCATCAAGGACGAGCGTGACCTGGAGTTATTCCTCATTCGCCGGGCGACCGAGTCACGCACCGTGGTGTTGTCGACCGGCCTGGAGTTGAGCGGTGAAGCCCTGGAGCGCCGGCTCGAGAAACTCATGGCCTTCAGGAAGGTCCTGCACGTCGTCGAGCGACGCGGACCGTCGCGCCGGGCGGTCACGGCGCTGCTTGAGGGACACGCCCGCGACAGGACGTTCTGGGCCGACCGCGCGCAGGTCGAGCGGCTCGCCCAACACCTGCAGGAGCCGCAGGTCGCCGCGACGGTGGTGGACGACACCGAACATCAGGCGTTCGCTGTGGCGCTCATCGACCGTTCGTTCGGGTACGACCGGCATCATCGGCTCGACCTGGACTTTGTGACCACTGGAGAATTCCGGACGCTTTCCCACGCCTATGTCGACGTGCGCGACCTGATGATGGGTCCCGTGGTGATTCGCACGACGGGCAGCACTGAGACGCCGGAGGATGCCAGCGACGCCGAGCCTGCCGCCGACAGCGAGACCCCGGCTGACGCCGTTGCCGCGACCGCCACGAAGGCGCCGAAAGAGAAGGACGCCGACCGCCGCGTGGAGACGATCGACGCGCTGGTCGATTACTTCGTGACCGCCGGCCGCCGGGGGTTGACGATCAACCGCTACAAGGGTCTCGGCGAGATGAACCCCGACACCCTGTGGGAAACCACGATGGATCCGGCCAAACGCACCCTCCTGCAGGTGCGGGCCGAGGACCACACGGAAGCCGATCTGATGTTCACCACCTTGATGGGCGACCAGGTCGAGCCGCGCCGGAAGTTCATCGAAGATAACGCCCTCGACGTGAAGAATCTGGATATCTGAGTGTCCGACGCCATCAATCAGACTCCCTCGTTGCAGATTCCCGTCAATATCGAAGACGAGATGAAGCGCTCGTACATGGATTACGCGATGAGCGTGATCATCGGGCGCGCGTTGCCCGACGTGCGTGACGGCCTGAAACCCGCCAATCGCCGTGTGTTGTACGCGATGCGGCAGATGGGCCTGGCGTCCAATCGGGCGTATCGCAAGTGCGCGAAAATCGTCGGCGAAGTCATCGGCAACTATCACCCGCACGGTGACGCGCCGGCGTACGACACGCTTGTGCGCCTCGCGCAGGACTTCAGCATGCGCTACACCCTGGTCGACGGCCAGGGCAACTTCGGCTCCATCGACGGCGACCCGCCCGCCGCGTATCGCTACACTGAAGCCCGCCTGGAGTCGCTCGCCGAAGCCATGATGGCGGACCTCGACAAAGACACCGTCGACCATCGGCCGAACTTCGACGAAACCACCGAGGAACCCACGGTGTTCCCGGCGCCGTATCCGAACCTGCTGGTCAACGGCTCGACCGGCATCGCCGTCGGCATGGCGACGAGCATTCCTCCGCACAACATGCGCGAGGTGATCGACGGCGTGCTGCAGGTCATCGCGCTTCGCCAGGCGCCGGAAGACGAACGCCTCCGGGCCGTGCTGCAGGCCATCCCGGCGCCGGACTTTCCGTCAGGCGGCACCATCGTCGGCCGCGCGGGCATCGCGCGGGCCTACCGCGAGGGTCGCGGCGGCGTCGTGGTCCGCGGCAAAGCCACCTTCGAGGAGAGCAAGAAGGGCGATCGCGTGTCGATCGTCATCACCGAGATACCGTATCAGGTCAACAAAGCCACACTGATTGCGGACACCGCGGCACTGGTGCGCGACAAGAAAATTGAAGGCATCTCCGATCTGCGTGACGAGTCAGATCGAGACGGCATGCGGATCGTCATCGAGCTCAAACGCGGCGAGCTGCCGGATGTGGTGCTCAACAACCTCTACAAACACACCAAGCTGCAGATGGGCTACGGCATCACGCTGCTCGCCATCTCGGGCGGCCGGCCGCGCGTGCTCAACATCCTGCAGATCCTCGAGTTGTTCGTCGAGTTCCGCCGGGAAGTGGTGCGGCGCCGGATCGAATTCGAGCTGCGAAAAGCCGAGGCGCGCGCGCACATCCTCGAAGGCCTGAAGATCGCGCTCGAGCACCTGGATGCCGTCATCACGCTGATCCGCGGCTCGAAGAATCCCGCCGAGGCCCGCGTCGGATTGATGACCTCATTCGGTCTGTCGGAACTGCAGTCGCAGGCCATCCTCGACATGCAGCTCCAGCGCCTGACGGGACTGGAACGGCAGAAGATCGTGGACGAGCTGACCGAACTCGTGGCGCTCATCACGCGGCTCCGCGGGATCCTGTCGAACGACGACCTGATCGTCGGCATCATCGTCGAAGAACTGAAGGCCATTCGGGCCAAGTACGGTGACGATCGGCGCACGGAGATCATCGAAGACAGCGGCGACTTCCGCGTCGAAGACCTGATCGCCGATGAAGATGTCGTCATCACGTCGACACAGACCGGCTATATCAAACGCAGCGCCCTCGACGAGTACCGCACACAGCGCAGGGGCGGCAAGGGCCTCATCGGCATGCAGACGCGCGAGGAAGACGTCGTGCGACACCTCTTCATCGCAAACACCCACGCCTACATCCTGATCTTCTCCGATCGCGGCAAGTGTTACTGGCTGCGCGTCTACGACATTCCCGAAGTGAGCCGGAACAGCAAAGGGAAGTCCATCGCGAATCTGGTCCAGATGGCCGAGGGCGAGAAAATCGCGGCGCTGCTGCGTGTGCAGACCTTCCCGGAGGCCGAGGGTGAACGGTTCATCGTGATGGGCACCCAGCAGGGCACCATCAAGAAGACGGACCTCAAGGCGTTCTCGAATCCGCGCTCGGCCGGCATTATCGCCATCCAGGTGGACGACAACGACCGGGTGATCGCGGTCGCGGAAACCGATGGCAGGAAAGACCTGGTGATCGGCACCAGAAACGGCATGGCCATTCGCTTCAGCGAAGACGACGCGCGCCCGATGGGCCGCACAGCCTTTGGCGTGCGCGGCATCAATCTGCGGGAGGGCGACGATGTGGTGGCGATGGTGGTGGTGAGCAAAGATGCCACGCTGCTCACCGTGTGTGAGAACGGCTACGGCAAACGCACGGTCGTCACCGAGTATCGCAAACAGACCCGCGGCGGCATCGGCCTCAAGAACGTTCAGACCACCGATCGCAACGGTCTGGTGGCCGGCATTGCGTGCGTGACCGATCAGGACGACCTTCTGTTGGTCACCGAGCAGGGGCAGATCATCCGGATGCCGGCCAGCGGCATGCGCCCGATCGGGCGCGACACACAGGGCGTGCGCCTCATCGACCTCGCCGACGGCGATCGCGTGGTGTCCATCGAGACCCTCACCGAGCCGGAGCCCGACGAGTCTGCACCGGGCGAGCGATCTGCCGGGTCTA
>JBCKZS010000057.1:0-17502 GCA_038918905.1 Vicinamibacterales bacterium | reverse complement strand
ACAGCCTTGGGCCGCGTCGACTTCTGACCATGGCGACCAAGCTCCGCGTCACCATCGGTCAGCGCGCGTTCCTGGCGACCGTCGACCGGACCCAGGTGACGATCGAAGGCGTGGAAGGCCCATGGACCGTGACCGCGCGGGCCGACGGTCGCTGGACCGTCAGCCACGCTGGGGAGCCTCAACGCGGCGTCGCCGCACAGACCCGGGGCGCGACCTGGGTCAGCATCGGCGGTGCCACGGCCGAGGCCCGGGTCGAGGCGGCCAGTGCGCGGCTGACATCGGCGGCCTCCGCCCTCGACGCGCTGCGGCCGCCGATGTCAGCCGCCGTTGTCCGAGTCAACGTGGCGGTCGGCGCCACCATCGAGGAGGGCGACACACTCGTGGTGCTCGAGGCGATGAAGATGGAGCTGCCGATTCGCGCGCCCCACGCCGGTGTGGTCAAGGCGGTACACTGCCGGGAAGGTGAACTGGTGCAACCTTCCACCGTCCTGATTGAACTGGAGTAGCCGATCGCGATGGCCACGCTGCCTCCTGTTGTCACAGTTGTCGAAGTCGGCCCGAGAGACGGGCTGCAGAACGAAGCCGCGCACATCGCCACGGCTGACAAGATCGCGTTCATCGATCGGCTGAGCGCGGCGGAACTGCCTGTTATCGAAGTGTCGGCGTTCGTCAGCCCGAAGTGGGCTCCGCAACTGGCCGATGCCGCCGAGGTCTTCGCCGGAATCACGCGACGCTCGGGCACGCGCTACTCGGCGCTCGTGCCGAACCTGGCGGGACTGGAACGGGCGATCGCCGCCGGCGTCACCGACATCGCCATCTTTGCCGCGGCCTCGGACACCTTCAGCCGGCGCAACACCAACCGATCGATCGCTGAGTCGTTCGAGGTGTACCGCGAGGTGACGACCGCCGCCATCACCGCGGGGCTTCGTGTGCGCGGCTATCTCTCGACGGCGTTTGGCTGTCCGTTCGAAGGACACGTGCCCGTGGCGCGCGTGGTTGATTTGACAACGCAGTTGCTGGAACTGGGCGTGTACGAGGTGGCGGTGAGCGACACGATTGGCGTCGCCCATCCCGGCCAGGTGCGCGCCATGTTGCCGCACCTGCTCGCCATCGTCCCCACCTCCCGGCTTGCGTTGCACTTTCACGACACGCGCGGCATGGCGCTGGCGAATGTGCTGGCGGCGCTCGACTTCGGCATCGGGACGTTCGACGCCTCGGCCGGTGGCCTCGGCGGCTGCCCGTACGCGCCCGGCGCCTCCGGCAACCTCGCAACTGAAGACCTGCTGTACCTGTTGCACGGCCTCGGGATCGACACCGGGGCGCACATCGACGTCGTGTCCGACGCCGCGCGCGCGATCGCGCCGCACCTGGGTCATCCCCTGCCCGCACGGTATACCCAGGCCCGCCGCGCATGAAACAGCCGGTCTCAAATGAGCTCGTAGCTGATTTCGCGGTAATGAGCTACGAGCTCATTTACGGCTGGCTCGACGCACTCGAGGCCAGGCACCTTGCCGATCTGACGCGGCCGGAGTTGACGCGCGCGATCCGGGCCCTCTCGGTCCGTTACGTCGAACAACGGCAGCAACTGACCACGCGGTCCCCGCTCGATTCGGCCGGCAAACGCGCGGCGTTCGGCCTTTTTTATGCGCCGCTCCACTTCCTGACCGTCCAGGCGATCGTGCAGGCGCTCGACGCCGCCACGCCCGCGCCCGCCCGCGTGGTGGACCTGGGCTGCGGCACGGGTGTCTGCTCCGCCGCGTGGGCACTCGCGTGCGCGCCCACAGTGCCGACGATCGAAGGCCTCGATCTGCACCCATGGGCGCTCGATGAAGCGCGCTGGAACTGGCGCACATTGGGCCTGCGGGGACGCGCGGTGCGAGGCGACCTGCTCACCGCGGCTCGACGACTGGTGCGCGATCGCAAAGGCCACTCCCTGGCGGGCACCGGGATCATCGCCGGCTGGGCGGTGAACGAAGTGGACGCCACCACACGCGCGGCGCTGTTGACGACGATGGGAGAGGTGATCGAGCGGGGCGCGAGCGTACTGCTCATCGAACCCCTCGCGCGCGGCGTCGCGCCTTGGTGGACCGAATGGTGCGAGCAGTTGGCGCCGCTTGGGGCCCGGGCCCTCGAAGAGAAGTTTGACGTCGCGTTGCCGCCATTGCTGGAAGCCCTGGGCGCCGCCGCCGGCTTCCCGCCGCGAGTCCTCGGGGCCCGGATCCTGTTTGCGAAGGGCAAGAGGGGATGAGAGGTGCTCTCGTGCTCGGGTGCACCCGAGCACCGCGAGCCGCGCGACCGTGTTGTGTTACGCTTCCTCATCCCATGAATGATCCCGCGGTGATCGAGGGCCTGAAGGCCGGCGACGACAAGGTGTTCGAGACAAAGGAACCTCGAACCTGATGACTCTCCGCACCCTTACCCTCCCTGTGGTTGGAGCCTTCCTGGTAATCGGGTTGGCCGTCGCCTTGCCATCAGCTTCTGCCAGTCGGACGGCCACCGTCGAAGAACACAACCCCCACTGGGCGCAGTGGCGCGGTCCCCACGGCCAGGGCATCGCCACCGGCGACTATCAGGACACCTGGTCCCCCACCGAACACATCGTCTGGAAGTCGGCGATCCCCGGCCGCGGCCACTCGTCCCCCATCGTCTGGGGCGACCGCATTTTCCTGACGACGTCGATTCAGGGCAAACAGGTGCCCGGACGTCTGGCGCCCGATCACCTGGGCTTCGACATGAAGCCCGGGTATCTCCATCCCGACAGCACGGCGGTGGACTACGACCACACGCTGATCGTGCTGGCCGTCGACGCGAAGACGGGCAGGATTGTCTGGCAGAAGACCGCCTACGACGGCGCGATGTACGACAACCGCCACCGCCAGAACACCTACGCGTCGTCGTCAGTGGTGACCGACGGCGAGATGGTGTTTGCGTCGTTTGAAGCGCACGGATTCCACGCGTACACCGTGGACGGCGAGCTGAAGTGGACGGCGGACCTCGGCAATGTTGCCAAGGCGGGACTCGGCCCGGGCACGTCGCCGGTCCTCTACGGGAACCTGGTCATCCTGCAGGTGGATCAGGAGATGGGTGCCAACTCGCGCATCCTCGCGTTCGACCGGACCAGCGGCAAGGAAGTGTGGCGCGCCGAGCGTGAGAACCGCCGCAGTTGGGCGACACCGGTGCTGGTGAACAGCGGCTCACGGATCGACCTCGTCGCTTCCGGCGCTGAGGCCGTGATCGCCTACGACCCCGACACGGGCAGGGAACGCTGGCGCACCGACGGCACGCGCAGCCACCCGATTCCCAGTTTCGTCATGTCGCACGGGCTGGTCTTTGCGTCGGCGGGCAGCTCCTCGAAGGTGTTGCTCGCACTGCGGCCCGATGCGACAGATGACGCCGCGCGCATCGCGTGGCGCTACAACAAGGGCACGGCCTATATAACGTCGCCGATTGCCGTGGGCGACTACGTGTACATCTTCACCGACTCGGGCATCACGACCTGCCTCGACGCGCGCACGGGCGCGGTCGTCTACGAAGGGGGCCGTCCGCCGGTGCCCGCCACGTTCCGCGCGTCGGCGGTGTCGTTCGGCGGCAAGATCCTCATGACCAGCGAAGACGGCGAGACGTTCGTCGTGCGCGCGGGGCCCACACACGAGGTGCTCCGCACCAACTCGCTCGACGAGCCCGTCTGGGCGTCACCCGCGCTGGCAAACGGGACGATCTACATTCGCGGCGAGCAGCATCTCTTTGCGATCAAATAGGTGCGCGGGTGCTCCGGTGCTCGGGTGCACCGGAGCAGCAACGGCACTCGCGCACCAAAGCACTCGCGCACCAGAGCACCAGAGCACCGGAGCCCCCGAGCACCGGAGCACCCGAGCACCCGAGCACCGGAGCACCCGAGCACCGGTTATCGCGTCATCCCGTACATGAGGTAGTTGATCCCGAACTTGTAGGCTTCGTTGGTGGGATCGACGGCGTACCGTCCCGACGCTGAGTGCTCCATGTAGTCGCCGATGTCCATGTTGTAGTTGATGACGACCGACAACCGCTTCGTCGGGTCGTTGTCTTCGTGGATGCCGTAGAACTCACCCATCAGCCCCTGCTGCCCGAGGCGTCCCGGGTACGGCACATCCAGGGTCTTGATCGCGAAGAACGTGTTGAAGATGGGATGCGAGACGTCGAGTCGCACGATTCGCGCCTGCGGACGCACGCGCATCATCGCCACCTCAAACACCGACCACTCGTTCTGGAAGTGAAAGTCGTCGACGATCAGGAAGCCGCCCTTGTCGATGTACGTGCGCAGGCCCTGCACCTCGGACTCGGACGGGAACCAGTACCCGGGCTCGGACAGATACGCGATGGGAAACTTCATCAGCTCGGGATCGTCCATGCGCAGCACGTTGCCGCCGTTCGGACTTGGCTGAATCGCCGTAATCTCAGGCAGGATCAGGTTGAGGTGCTGCTCCATCTCCGGATAGTCGTACGCCCACCCGCCGTAATGTGGGTACCAGAGACGGACGATGGCGAATTTACCGTCGTAGGGCGAGGCCGCGGGAGGCGGCACCCACGCGCGACCCCCGAAGCCACGGCCGCCGCCCCGCTGCGCCGCCAGTGGCAACACGGCGAGGGCCAGCAGCAGCCCGACCACCCAGGTGCGTCGACGCATGCGTCAATTCTAATACCGGATCCCACTTGACATGCCGTGGTGGGTCGCCGGTGTGAAGGAGGACGCGCCCGGATACCACCGCATATCAAGCGGGACTCCGGGTGTTCCCAATGCCGCCGCGCCGCCGACGACGGGGAGTTGGAGGGACGTGCCGTCGAGGTCAATCGTGAGGACCGTGCCGGGCTTTGGCCAGAGCGTGAAATCGCGATCGCTCGAGAAAATCATCAGACCGATGCGTTTGCCCGGCGGGATGACTTGGTCGTCGGGCTGCAGATCGAACGTCAGCGTGTAGAACTCACCAGGCGTGAGCGGCTCGCCTCGACGCATGTCGTTGAAGTTGCCGCCGCGCGTGAGCGCGCGGTGATTCTGTGGATCGGCCCAGCCGCGCGTGATCAGGTTGGCCGTGCCGACGGGGCCTTCGGTCCAGGGCAGTTGCACGAGGTACACCGACAGGTTCGCCGCGGGTGTGCTGGACGCCAGACGAATCGTGATCCGCGCCGTGCCGGAAATGTGCACCGGCGTCGTTAATTCCGGCGTGGCGTAGAGCAACCGGTGCGGGGACGTGTCGGCGAGCGCCAGCGCGGGTGCGGCGAACTCGACGTTGTCGGTGAGGCGCTCGGTGCCCTGGCGTATCGGCGTGGGCTGCCCCGGCGTCGTGGCGAGCGCGAGTCCGCCTCGTCGGGCGCCGCCAGCCAGCGGCCGGAACGTGACCCTCGCGGCCTCTGGATGCGGGTAGTCGGCGTACGGCGTGGGTGCCGGCGTGGCCCCTCGTCCGCGCCCACGGCCGGTGCTGGCCGCTTCGCCTGCCGGCGCGGGCGGGGCGGGCGGCGTCTCGCGCACGATCCACGCCTTCGGGTCTTTCTCGACGCCGTTCTCGACACCGTAGAGATAGCGTGTGAACCAGCGGTTCATGAGGTCGAGCGGCGGCGCGCCGCCGTGACCGCCCTGATGGAAGTACTGCTGCAGCGGCACGCGTCCCTTGAGCGCTTCGCTGATCCGCACGGAGTGTTCCGGCACGACGTTCCAGTCGTTGAAGGCGTGGGCCATCAGCACGGCGGCCTTGATGTTCTGGACGTTGTTGAGCAGATCGCGCTCGGCCCAGAACGTGTTGTAGTCGCCGGTGACGCGGTCGCGGCCTTCCACGTACTGGCCGTCGCGGTAGAGGCGATTGCAGACCTCTCGGCGCGCGGGTTCGCCGCTGTTGACGAAGTCGTAGAGGAAGTCGATGTCCTCGCCGAGCCAGCCGCCCGGGTGACGGATGAGACCGTTCGATCGGTAGTAGTGGTAATACGACGTGTTCGGCGCGATGGGGATGATCGCTTCCAGGCCCTCAACCCCCGTCACGGCGGCGGCGAGCGGAATCGTGCCGTTGTACGACGTGCCGATCATGCCCACTTTGCCGGTCGACCAGGTCGCCACGACCTCCTCGGTGCCGTCCACGGTGGTGAAGCCCGTCGCGCGTCCGTTGAGCCAGTCGATGACGGCTTTCGGCGCGCGTGCCTCCGGCGCGCCGCCGACGGTCGGGCATCCGGTGGAGAGGCCCGTGCCCGGCGCCTCCGAGTGCACGACGGCGAACCCGCGTGGCACCCACGTGTTCACCTGTGAGTTGGAGATGCTCGTGCGGTCGGGACGGTATTCGATCGCGGGTTGAGACTCGCGCGGCGGCGGCTCGGTACCCAATTCCTGGTTCACGTTCCACAGAAACTTCCGGTCGCCCGACGTGCCCGCGAAGTAGGGCGACGACTCGTAGATCACCGGCACCTTGAGCCCTTCGGTCCCGGTCTGCCGCGGCCGCGTGACATCCGCGTGCATCCGATCGGGCGTGTCGTCCCCGTCGGAGTCGAAGTCGGTCTCCACCCACAACCGATGCTGAATCCACTGGGTCTGGTCTTCGAACGCCGGCACGATCTGCGCCTGTCCGTTCTCGAAGACGGGCTTCGCGGGCTGCGTGGCCTGCCCCCACACGCCCCACGCAACGACAGCCGCCAGCGCGAGGGCCGGCACACGATGAAGGATTCTGAACATGGTGGGGGGGATTATTGATCAGGGCTGCAGCAGCTTGCGCCACGAACGTCCGCCCGAGTGCAGGTACTCGACGACGCCGGAGGCGTTGGAGACGAAGACGTAGCGCGTCGTGCCGGCCATCAGTTCGAGGTCGGCGACCTGTTCGAGCGGCGTCTCGCGCGTGCCCTGGCGCAGGACCAGCACGTCGCCTTTGGCGACGATCTCCATCTGGCGAGGTCCCTGCGAGTACGTGCCCACGAAGCGCGCGCGAGCTTCGGCCGTCATCGGCATCGGCGTCCCTGGCGTGGCCACTGGCGCGGGGTCAGGCGTGAGCGCGGCCTCGATGGCGGCGTTTGCGGTGCGCGTCAGACTGACACCCGTGCGATTCGCCAGCACGACCACGGCGAACTGTCGCGACGGCACCATGCGAATCACCGAGCCGTAGCCGCTGCGCGATCCGTTGTGCTCCACCATCGGCAGACCGCGCCACGTGCCCACCTGCACACCGTACCCATAACGGTTCGGACTTCCGGGAATCGCGACCTGCGGCGTTGACAACGTGGTGAACAGGGACGCCGGCAGCACCTGCTCGCCGTTCAGGCGCCCGCCGTTCACGAACGCGCTCAACCAGCGCGACAGGTCGATCACATTGGAGTAGATCGATCCGGCCGGCCACGACGCCGAGTTGTTGGCGGCCGGGCGGATGATCCGCGCCTGCCCGTTCACGACGTCGTGCCCCTGCGCCAGCGGAAACGTCATCGCCATCGTCGGGCGAAACGTCGAGCGCGACATGCCGAGCGGCGCGAAGATCGTGTCGGCGACCTGATCGGCGAACGGCTGGCCGCCCACCTGCTCGGCGAGCAGCCCGGCCAGCCAGTAGCCGGGATTCGAGTAGGAGTAGACCTGCCCGGGCTCGGTGAAGAACCGGGTATCGGTCCACGAGGCCACTTCCTTCCTCATCGCCTCGTCGTCATGGCTGCCGAACATCGGGGCTTCGTCGAGGATGCCCGAGGTGTGCGACAGCAGTTGGTGCGCGGTGTGCGCGGCCAGCTTCGGCGTGAGGCCCGGAATGTGGCGCCCGATCGGTTCCTGAAGGTTCAGCTTGCCCTGCTCGGCCAGCAGCACCACGGCCGCGGCCGTGAACATCTTCGTGGTGGACCCCAGCCGAAACACCATCTCAGGCCGCATCACTTCGCCGGTCTCGACGTTGGCCACGCCAAACCCGCGCGTGTAGACGACGCGGTCGCCCTGGACGACGGCAATCGCCGCCCCCGGCGCCTGGGTCTGCTGCAGTTCCTGCCGGACGACCTTGTCGATCGACGCAAAGTCCACCTGCGCCGCGACGGGCCAGACCAACGTCAGACAGAGGGACAATACGAGGGCGACGGGGATCGACGGGGCTCTGGGCATGTGACATTTTAGAGCATCCCAGGGCTGCCCGACAGCCATGGTCTTGCCTGTCGCGTACGGTGAGGATGAAAGGTATGAAACAACCAGGCGTGCCTGCGAAATACCAGCAATTCTTCGAGGAGTTTTCCGTCTCCTACAAAGCGGCACTGACCGATGGCGGGCACTCCCCTGCCACGGCCGACCGGTTGTTGGCCGCATTCGTTGCGTGCGTGACCGAGCAGCTCAGGTCGCCGTTTCAATTCGAGCCGTTCCATCAGCAGATCACGGAACCGTTTGACTACTACACGTTTGGCGTGGAGTTCTTTCGGCCGCTGATGGACAGGGGGACGTCCACGCTTGGTGGGCGCGAGCACCTGACGCGCCTGGTCGCGCAACTTGCGGCCGGCGACAATGTGATCTTCCTGGCGAACCATCAGACCGAAGGGGATCCGCAGGCGATCAGCGTTCTGCTCGAAGACGGCTTCGCGTCCGTCGGCAAGGCCATGATCTTCGTCGCTGGTGAACGCGTCACCACGGACCCGCTCGCGGTGCCGTTCAGCAAGGGCCGCAACCTGCTGTGCATCCATTCCAGGCGGCACATCGACCATCCGCCCGAGCAGAAGGCGGCCAAGGTCCATCACAATCGAAAGACGATGGCGCGGATGGCGGAGCTGTTGGCAGAAGGGGGGCATTGCATCTACGTGGCGCCCAGCGGCGGGCGCGACCGGCGCAATGCGCAGGGTGTGGTGGAGGTGGCGCCGTTCGATCCGCAGAGCGTGGAGATGTTTCACCTGATGGCCCGGCGCGCGGGCCGCCCGACGCACTTCTACCCGATGGCGCTGGCCACCTACGACTTCCTGCCGCCGCCAGAAACGGTGCAGGTGGAGTTGGGCGAGGCGCGTCCCATCCGCCGCAGTCCGATCCACCTCTCGGTGGGCGCCGAGTGTGACCTGCGTCAATTCGAGGAGGGCGATCGCGACGCGCGTCGCGCCGCCCGCGCCGACGCCGCGTGGCGCGCGGTGTGCGCCGAGTACGCGCGCTTTCCTCGCTAATGCGCCCAATCGCCGAGTCCCACAGTCTCTGTCTCACCGCCTCGCGTCTGTGAGCCGGAGCGACGCGGTCGTGATCGTTTCGAAGGCAGCGCGTTCGCCTCGCCGGGGTGGAGTGAGCCGGTACGACTCGATGAAGAACCACCGTGGCCGAACGACAGAACCTTCTCGATTGTTCGATGACTTCGCGCTTCATATGCTGCCTCCTTTCTCGGTTACACCACTTCGGCTACCGCTCCTCTCGACGCCCAACGTTGCCGTTCAGCGGATCGAGGGACGATAAGCCGTATTAGCGGCCGCTCTATGCATCTTCGAGTCGGACGCCATGACCTTCACGCAGTGCCGCCCGTGCCTCGGCAATGCGACGCAAGAACTCGGGATGATGCTCCAAGCGATAATCGAACCAGTCTTCTTCGGACCCAAACCCGATCAACACGCCTGCCGCACGACCATGACGAGTGATCACGATCTCTTCCTCTTCCGCCAGGCGGAGATACTTCGACAGGTCATCCTTGATTTCAGCGAGAGCCACCACCCGACGTTGGTGTGCCTTCTTCGTCGAGCCACGCTTGCGCTTCGTCCTTCCCGACAATGGCGAGGACCTCGACTGCTGCTTCTGTAACGTCATAGAACACCCTGATGTCGCCGACCCTCAAGCGGAACTGCGGTTGGGTCAAGCCCCGCAGCCGTTTGATCCGGCGCTTGCTGACCTTATCCAGCCGGCCCACGAGAGACCGAGCGCGAGCGTATCGAACGTCGTCACCGAGCCTGGCCCTTTGCCCGCCACGGTCTCTCCAATCACCGATCAGGAATCGTGCCGCTCATCCCGGGATGTGCAGTGCAGCCCAATCGGCGCTCACCCGCGGCCGCTCACCATCACACCGGCGACCGCCTGGTGCAGCGCCATGTTGGGCCGCCGCTCATTCCCGCTCTTGCCACGAGCTTGGGTGGCGATGCAGATGCGTGATAGCGCCCACCGTGACGAGCTCATCTTCGACAATGAAGAACACGCCAAACGGAAAGCGGTGGACAATCGCCCGTCGAAATTCCCGGGAAACGAGTGAAACCGCAACGGCCCTTCTTCGATCCGTGCGAACGTGGCGCGAAGTGCGTCGATGAACTCGAGCCCGAGACCAGCCCGTTCGCCCTCGTACCAGAATGCCGCATCAAGAGCATCGACCTTCGCCTCCGGCCTGACCTTCAGACGAGGCATCTACCGACCGGCACCGAGACGGCGCTGAAGTCGGACGATCACGTCTTCCCGGGGCTGGGCGTCTTCTGGGGCTCGGCGATGCGCCGCAAGCCGCTCTTCCAAGATGGCTTGTTGCCAGTGTCGAAGCGGCACTTGATCCACGCTGGCCGCGATGCGGTCCCACAGCGATTGCACGTACTCGATCTGCTCGTCGACGGGCATTGCATCGAATCCTGGCGGCGGCAACGGCAGCGAATGTGACAGGCCCCGGACTATACCACCGGCCTGTGAGCTGTTTCGAGCCGTGTCCGAGAGGAGACGGCGCCGCCACTCAAGCCCGGGCGTCGCTCGTCCGCTCCATCCCCTTGTTCGGTCGGCTACTTCCTCATGGCCTTCTCGAGCTCCGTGCTTCGAGCCTGAAGCTCAGCCAGTCTCTTTTTCAGGTCGGCCATTTCCTTTTTGATTTTGCGCAGCTCTGTCTGGTGCTTGCCGCTCGACAAACGATCCGCGCCAAGCTCCTCGGCGATGTACTGCTCAAGCTGGCTCCTCAAGACCCTGAGATATGGATTTCCCCATATCACCCCTTCTCGGTATTCAAGTTTGCCGGCTCGAATGCCCTTCATAATGAAATCCGGGCTCACTCCATATTCCTTCTTGGCCGTTACGTCGCTGAGGGTTGCTCCTTTACGATTCCACTCGCCGTATTCCGCCATATTTCATCTCGCTGACCGAACCGCGTTGGCGCTCAGCCGCGAGCTGCGCGTGTCGGTACCTTCGACTGAACACCAGTCTTCCCCGCGCGGCTCGTCGGCTGCAGCGCCCTGGGCCGCCGGGTCTTAACGGTCTTCTGCCGCGCCGCCGGCTTCAGTAATCAGTAATGCCCGGCGATCACGATGTCGCGGCTCGGCAATATTTCTGCAAAATCTTGCAGCGTAAGGCGGACCCGCCACGAGGCCAAAGCAACTCGAACTTGTTGTACGGCGGCATCTTAGCACGGCTGATGGCAGGCGGCGGTGCTGGACAATCACGGCCGACGCTCGCTGCCTTTCTGGCCGTCGCCTTCGCTGCACAAGGCCAACGGGATCACCGCCGATCGGCCGGGCTCCGCACGCCAAGGCCACCGCAAGTGACCGCAACGGCCCGCTTCACGTTTGCCGCGACAGGGACCATTCCAGGGACAGTGATGCCATGGGGGTGGCAGTGACCCGAAGCGACGCGGCGTGGAGGACGTGGCCCCCCCCCCCGCGCTGCCGCACTGCGTGACGCTGTGCCGCACGGGGTTCTCGCCCAAGCGTGGAGGACGTGGCCCCCCCTGCGCTGCCGCACACGAAAGCGGAGCGCACCGCACGCCTTCGCCCTTCGACCCTCCGGCCCTTCGACTTGGCTCAGGGTCTTCGACAAGCTCCCTTCGGCGAGCTCAGAGCAGGCAGGGCCTTCGGCGGAGGTGGGCGGAGCCAGGCGGGGCCGATGCCCCCGCCGATCAAAATACGGGCTGGCGCGACCGGAGCGTCCGCGCGGAGGACGCGGAAGCCAGGCGGGGTGCAGGGGGCCCCGCCGATATAGAATAAATTGGAGGCGCCGCCCGGAATCGAACCGGGGATGGAGGTTTTGCAGACCTCTGCCTTACCGCTTGGCGACGGCGCCCTCTGGAAACCACTGACGGGGAGTGCGGAGAAACTCTCGGCCGTCAGGCACTAGGCCCGACAACAACAACACGACGCGAGAGCGGTGCGGACGATCATCGCAGACGGCAGTGTATCAAACCGCGCTCCAAAACCCCAACCATGTCGTTGCCTGCGCCGGGTCCCGCCGTGCCTTGCTCAGGCTCGTACGCTTTGTGTAAACTCTGAGGGCGGCCCTGACGCGGGAATAACTCAGTGGTAGAGTGCGACCTTGCCAAGGTCGAAGTCGCGGGTTCGAATCCCGTTTCCCGCTCCATTTCTTGATCGCTGGGGTCCCCTGCACCCCCGCTGGCTCCGCGCACCTCCGCGAGGACGCTCCGGCGCCCTCCGCGCTTTCTTGATCGCTGGGGTCCCCTGCACCCCCGCTGGCTCCGCGCACCCCACACGCCGCACGCCGTTGTATAGTCAAAGGCATGACTTCGTCTGCGACCCTCCCGGCCACGCTCGGCGCGCTGCGACACGCGGTGGCGACCGGCGCACGGGCTCACGTGTCCGTGAAAGATGAACTGCGCGCCAACCTGCTCGCGCGGCTGCGCGCGGGCGACGCGCTCTTTCCTGGCGTCATCGGGTTCGACGACACGGTGGTGCCGCAGATCGTCAACGCGATTCTGTCGAAACACAATTTCATCCTGCTGGGACTGCGCGGCCAGGCCAAGACACGGCTGCTGCGCGCGCTGACGTCACTGCTCGATCCTGAAGTGCCGGTCATCCCCGGCTGCGAGATTCACGACCATCCCCTCTCCCCCATCTGCGGCGAGTGCCAGGCCCGCGTGGACCTCGACGGCGACGCGCTGGCGATCGCCTGGCGGCCGCGCGCTCGCCGGTATGTGGAGAAACTCGCGACACCCGATGTCACCATTGCCGACCTGATCGGCGACATCGATCCCATCAAAGCCGCGAAGTCGGGCCTCGCACTGGGTGACGCGCGCACGATGCACTACGGACTGCTGCCGCGCGCCAATCGCGGCATCTTCGCGATCAACGAGTTGCCGGACCTGGCGAGCAAAGTCCAGGTCGGCCTCTTCAACATCCTGCAGGAGGGCGACGTTCAAATCAAGGGCTACCCGGTCCGCCTGCCGCTCGACGTGCTGCTCGTCTTCAGCGCGAACCCGGAAGACTACACGGCACGCGGCAAGATCATCACGCCGCTCAAGGACCGCATCGGCTCGGAAATCCGCACGCACTATCCACGCACCCGAGACGAGGCCATCGCCATCACGTCCCAGGAAGCGTGGACCGACCGCGACCGCGGCCCGGGCGCGATTCCGGTGGAGATTCCGGTCTTCATCCGCGAAATCGTCGAGGAGATCGCGTTCCAGGCGCGCCAGGATTCCAAGGTCGACCGCCGCTCCGGCGTGAGCCAGCGCCTCCCCATCACCGCCCTCGAACACGTCGTCTCCAACGCCGAGCGACGGGCCGCGCACTGTGCCGAAACCGTCGCCGTGCCGCGCGTCAGCGACGTCTACGCTTCGCTGCCGGCGCTCACGGGCAAGATCGAGCTGGAATACGAAGGCGAACTGAAGGGCGCCGACGCGGTCGCGCGCGAACTGGTGCGCGCCTCGGTGGCAACGGTGTTCGACGGCTACTCGGCCCGCGCGAACATGCGACCGCTCATCGCCTGGTTCGACAACGGCGGCACGGTGGATCTCTCGGACACCACCAGCGCCGACGCGCTGCTCGAAGCGGTCTCCGCCATCGAAGGCCTCGACGACCTGCTGCAGCACATGCGCCTCCCCACGGGCGCATCGGAAGGCGCCCGCGCCGCGCGCGCCGACTTCGTCCTCGAGGGCCTCTGTGCCACGAAAAAGATCAGCCGCACCGACGCCGGGCGGATGGAAGGCTCGCCGCAGGCACCCACACCTCGCACACGCGATCGCGCGACGCCCGACGACCTCCCCGCCGTGCTGGACGACGAGGAGGAGGAGGGCGGGCGGTCAAAGGGGAAGAAGAAGTACTACAACTGATGCGCTACCGGTACACGAAGTACATCGCGGAGCTGCTCGATGGCCTCGACATGGAGGCCCTGGTGTCACGGCTGTCCGACCTGCTCCTGTCGAGCGGATTCAACAACCCGTGGGATCCGCGGGATGCCGCCGACCAGTCGATGCAGGCGCTGCACGACGCGGTACTCGATGCCCTCCTCAACGGCGGTGTGATGTCGGACGAGATGATCCAGGAGTTGTTGAAGGATCGGACCGACGACACCGCGCGTGAACGGCTCGAAGCACTCGTGCAGCGCGTGATCGAACAACTGACCGAACAGGGGTTTGTCACAACAACCGGCACACCCGGCTCCACGCAGACGGCCGCGGGTGCCACCAGCGGCGCGGCAGGCGGGACCCGTTTCGAAGTGACCGACAAGGCGCTCGACTTCCTCGGGTATCGAGCGCTGCGCGACCTGCTGGGCTCACTTGGCCGCGGCAGCGTGGGCCGGCACGACACCCGCGAACTGGCAACCGGCATCGACGCCAGCGGCCCACCGCGCCCCTATGCGTTCGGCGACATTCTCAATCTCGACGCGACCGCGACGATCCTGAAGGCGGCGCGGCGCGGCGCCGGGCTCGACGTGGACTACGAGGATCTGATGGTGGCGCAGGGCGACTATCAGAGCTCCTGCGCGACGGTGCTGCTCCTCGACTGCAGTCACAGCATGGTGTTGTACGGCGAAGACCGGTTCACGCCGGCCAAACGGGTGGCGCTGGCGCTCACCACCCTCATCAAGCACCAATACCCTGGCGACGCGCTCAACGTCGTGCTGTTCCACGACTCCGCGGAAGAAGTGCCCCTCGCCCATCTGGGCCGCGTGCGCGTGGGGCCGTACTACACGAACACACGAGAGGGCCTTCGGCTGGCCCGCCGCATCCTCGAACGGCAGCGCAAGGACATGCGGCAGATCATCATGATCACCGACGGAAAACCTTCAGCGATCAGTCTGCCTGACGGCCGCATCTACAAGAACGCGTTCGGCCTGGACCCCTACGTGCTGCGGGAGACATTCGCGGAGGTGGCGGCCTGCCGCCGCGCGGGCATCCTGATCAACACCTTCATGCTGGCGCGCGACTACGACCTGGTCGCCTTCGTCCGTCGCGTGGCCCGCATCTGCCACGGCAAGGCCTACTTCACGACGCCCTACACCCTTGGCCGGTACGTCCTGCAGGACTACATGACGAAAAAAACCCGCAACGTGCACTGACGACCCTGTCACAAGCTCACCGGGAGGCACGGAGGAAGTTCAGCCAAGGGATTTCACACGAGGCATGAAGGCTTGGCGCGCGCGGCGGTCTGGTGTACGCTGCGGCGTGGCGCTGGCGGGCGAAGCCCGCCGGCTGCCGCGACGCGGCAGCCACTGCCCTTCTCCACCCCTCCATGTTTCATCCGCTTTGTGACACGCGCAGGCGCTCGGCGATGACGCGAATTGCGACCTCGCCGTGGAAGCGGCCGTTCTCGATGAAGATCCGGCCGCTCTGTTTTCCGGCGGTGCACGCGCCGACGACGAACAGGTTGGGCACGGTGGTCTCAAAGGTCGTCTCGTCATGGATCGGCGCATGCAACCCGTCGTCAACACCAGCCCCAACGCCTTTGAGCAGCGTCGTATCGGCGCGGTACCCGGTCATCAGGTAGACCGCCTCGGCCGCGATCGTCTGGCGGCCGGCCAGGCTCTCGACGATGACCGCATCGCGCGTAATCTCGACCACGCGGGTCGAGAAGTGCGCGGTGATGCTGCCGTCCCTGATGCGGTTCTCGACGTCTGGTTTCACCCAGTATTTGATGGAATCACTGAGGCTTTCGTCACGGTGGACGAGCGTCACCTTCGCCCCGGCGCGAAACAACTCAAGCGCCGCTTCTGCCGCGGAGTTCCGGCCGCCGACCACGACGACCGAGTGCCGGTAACTGGTGTGTGGTTCGCGGAAGAAGTGGGAGACGTGCGGCAGGCCTTCACCCGGCACCCCGATCGGATTGGGAATGTCATAGGCCCCGGTCGCCAGAACCACGCTGCGCGCCACGCGTGTGGTGGCGTCGCCACGGCGGGGCGCCGACGCCACCACAAACTGTCCGTCGTCGCGCCGCGCCACGGCCGTCACCGGTTCGTCGAAACACACGTCGAGCGCGTACGTGTCGGTCGCGCGCCGGTAGTACCGCAGCGCCTCACGCCGGGTGGGTTTGTCGTTGGGGCTGACAAACGGCAGGCCGCCGATCTCCATCAGTTCCGGCGTCGTGAAAAAGACCATGTCCGGCCGATAGTGCACCAGGGAATTCACGAGCGCGCCCTTCTCAATGACAAGCGCCGATAGTCCGCGTTGCCGGGCAGCGATGGCGGTGGCGAGACCCACCGGGCCGGCCCCGATGATGATGACGTCCGTGCTGGTGGTGGCACAATTATCGACGGGTGTACTCAATACGGAAATTGCTCCCAACGGCGACCGGGCGGCCCGGTGTGACAAACGTGCCCTGCTCCGACAGTGACACGGCTTCGAGGCTGATCCCAACGACGGAGACGGCGGCCACCGCCTGGGGCAATTCCACCGTCACGGATTCGGCGCGACCGGGGGCGACGGCAATGGCGCCGCCTGGCCCCGCGCCTCCGCCGACGCGGTCGAAAATATCCACGTCGGCCCGCCGTTCGCGCGAGACCGCCGCCCGGGAGACCAGCGTGCCGTTCTGATCGAGCACGGCGACAACCGCGGTGTGTTTGGCGTACGTCTGCGCGGAGGTGGCGCCTGGCGCCGGCAGCGTGTAGCGATTGTGCAGGTCGAAGCGCAGGGTCGTGGGACCGGTGTGGGCGGGGATCGTCATCATCACGCCGTCCTTCGGGTCGGTGCTGATGATCACGTCGCAGAACTTCCGCCGACTCTTCATCCCCGTGCCCAACTCGGCCCCGCACGTGAACTCCGTCGTCACATCCGGCGCCGGCACCCAGGTCACCGCCGCGATCAGCACAGAGGCGGCCAATGATCGAAGCATGGTGTGAGTATAGCGGGGAATGAGCCGGGGCGGCCGGCGTCACCTACTCGGACGTAAGCTTGCCGCGGTGCCGGATGAGTGCGAGGAACTCGTTGCGGGTGCGGGCGTCTTCGCGGAAGACACCCTCCATGGCGCTCGTCACGGTGACCGAGTTCTGCTTTTCCACGCCGCGCATCGCCATGCAGAGGTGGGTGGCCTCCATGACGACCGCCACGCCCAGCGGCTGAACCTTCCCGGTGATCGCGTTGGCGATCTGTGACGTCAGACGTTCCTGCACCTGCAGCCGGCGCGCGAAGATCTCGACGATGCGCGGCAATTTGCTGAGGCCGATAACCTTCTTCGCTGGCAGGTAGGCGACGTGACACTTGCCAAAAAACGGCAGCAGGTGGTGCTCGCACAGGCTGTAGAAATCAATGTCGCGCACGATCACCATCTCGCTGTACTCGACGTCGAACAGCGCGTCGTTGATGACGGCGTCGAGGTCCGCGCGGTACCCGCTCGTCAGGAACTCGAACGACTTCGCCACCCGCCGCGGCGTGTCCCGCAGTCCATCACGCTCGG
>JBCKZS010000056.1:0-17895 GCA_038918905.1 Vicinamibacterales bacterium | reverse complement strand
GTGGTTCTTCCTCGGCCCGTGCGAGGACTTGCTGACCGAACGCCAGAAAGCCCAGATCGTGCAACGGGGCCAAGCCCTCATGCGCCGTTGCGTGACCGCCACACGGCGCGCCCGCACCAATCCCCGAGCCGTGCGCCAGCCCATCAGAAAGTGGCCGCGGCTGTTGGAGACGCAGTCGGTCGAGGGGCCGTGGCAATTCAAAGTCGTCTGATGACACGAACACCGAATTTCCGAAAGGCATTGGTCCTAGGGATCCGCGGCGAGCCCAGCACGCCTGAGGATCCCGCGGTCGGAAAAGTCTGGAGCGCGATCCTCGACCAGGTCGATCAGCCAGGTTCCACCAGCGAGTTCGTCAGCGTGACGGACGCTCCGCGAGAGACATTCCACAAGCATCCGTGGAGCATCGGAGGCGGTGGCGCCGCGGAACTGAAGGACACCTTGGACGCGGCGGCCGACGGAAAGCTTGGCGATATGGCCGCCGCGATCGGCATTACCGCAGTGACCGGCGAAGACGACGTGTACGTGCTTCCTGACTTGTCCACGGCTCGTCGGCTCGGTGTGGAGCGGACTCGGCCACTAGTAATCGGTGAGCTGGTTCGTGACTGGCACGTCGCACAAACTCCCGTCGGGCTCTGGATCTATGGTGACGAGTTCCGACTCTTATCTCCCGGGGACGCGCCGCGATCGTTCCGACTGCTGTGGGCAGCACGCGCGGTGATCAACAAGCGGAAACGCTTTGGCACACCGATGGTTGATCGAGGCCTCACCTGGTACGAATGGCAGGAGCTTTATACGGACAAGCTCCGCACGCCCCTTTCCATCGCCTTCGCCTTCGTCGCGACACACAACCACTTCGTGCTCGACCGCGGCGGCAAGGTGTTCAATCGTTCCGCGCCAGTGATCAAGTTGTCGCCCGAGGCGACGGAGGACGACCATCTCGCGCTGCTCGGGCTGCTGAACAGTTCGACCGCGTGTTTCTGGATGAAGCAGGTGTTTCACAACAAGGGGAGCACGGTTGACGAGAGGGGTGCCCGACAACGAACGATGCCGTTTGAGGACTTCTACGAGTTCACCGGAACAGCGCTCCAGAGTTTCCCGGTCCCGAACGGAGACTGCTTTGATGTGGCTGCGTCGCTCGACGGTTCTGCTCGACGCCTGGTCGACCAGTTGCCTTCTGAGATCGGGGAGTTTCTCTCGATCGCCGACCGGCAGTTGCGTCAGCGCCAGACGCTGGAAGAAATGATCGCACGTCAAGAGGAACTCGACTGGAGGTGCTACGAGCTCTACGGTCTGGTCGGTGGCGATGGCTCGTTGCTCGCCCGGGATCCTCCACAGGTTCGACTCGGCGAGCGGGCCTTCGAGATGGTCATGGCGCGTGGCATGGCGGCCGGTGAGCTCGATACCGCGTGGTTCGAACGTCACGGATCGACGCCGATCACAGAGACCCCAGCGCATTGGCCGGAATCGTATCGGCGCGTCGTGGAGCGCCGGATCGAGGAGATCGAGTCGAATCCCCAGATCGCCCTCATCGAACAGCCCGAGTACAAGCGCCGGTGGAACGTCGAGCCGTGGAAGGAGCAAGTCGAGCGGGCCCTTCGTCACTGGCTCCTGGATCGCCTTGAATCGAGCGATTACTGGCAGGAGGTCGCCCTGACGAGTGTCGGGCGTCTCGCCGACCGCGCACGTCGGGACGAGGAATTCATGCAGGTCGCGGCGCTCTATCGAGGCCAGGAAGCGTTCGACCTGTCGGCCCTGGTCGCCGTGTTGGTGAACGGCGAGACGGTCCCGTTCCTTCCCGTGCTGCGGTACAAACCGTCCGGTCTCCGGAAGCGTGAGGCCTGGGAGCGCACGTGGGACTTGCAGCGGCGTGAGGACGCGGTTGATGCGCTGGTCTCACTTCCGGAGGGCGACTCGCATCGAATTTCGCCCGAGGACGCGGCGCGAATCAAGCAGGCCGACCTCGGGACGATCCCGGTGCCCCCGAAGTACGCGACGGCTGACTTTGCCAACAGCACCTACTGGCGCCTCCGCGGCAAGCTGGACGTTCCGAAAGAGCGGTTCATCAGCTACCCATTCTGCGAGCGCGAGGCGGATCCGACGATGGTGATCGGCTGGGCCGGCTGGGACCACCTCCAGCAGGCCCGCGCACTCGCGACGTACTACGTCCAGATGAAGGAGTCCGAAGGCTGGACGTCCGAGCGCCTCACGCCGCTCCTCGCCGGACTGCTCGAGTTGCTGCCCTGGCTCAAGCAGTGGCACAACGAGATCGATCCCGAGTACGGCGTCGGGATGGGCGACTACTTCGAGGGGTTCGTTGAGGAGGAGACGCGCGCGCTGGGGGTGACCGTCGAGGACGTTCGAGGTTGGGTGCCCGCTGCGGCCATGGCAAATCGGCCAAGGCCAGCGAAGCGAACAACGACCTGACATATAGTCGACCCGGAAGCGATGCCAGAACACGAGACGGTGACAGGTTCCGAGCGACGATCAGATCGTGTCGTACTTGGAGGAGGGCAGGGCGTTGCCGGACGATCTCCTAAATGTTGATCGGTCTTCTGGTCTACTGAATGTTCTTGGCCGTTTTATACGTCGCGCGTAAGACTCGGTTCGACTCGCGTTGGCTTGACTGCACATCGACTTGAGGAGATCGTGACCAAAGGGCGCACACTTTGGATCAACCGTTGTACTCAGCGGCGACGACGGCCAAACCCGCCTTCTACGTCGTGCAGTGGGGACAAGGTCGTCGCTGGTTCTAACGTTCCTGCTTGAAGGTCGCTCCGACCAAAGTGTATCCGCGACTGCCGTCGTGGATGGCCACGTGGAGCCCTTCGGGCGGATCGATCTGACCAACCACGACGAGCAGAAACCCGTTCAATGAACGCTTCCAAGTCGACGACGGGTGTCTCTGGCGTGGGGAGAAGGTTCGCCTTATGGAGTTCGTCCTCCATCATGGCTTCGATTACTGCACTCCGCGCGTCACTGGCCCGACTCCTTCTTTTCCTGATCGGCGGCTTCCTCCGTGAGCTTGGTAAGTTTCTCCAAGAACTCGGAAGAAGCATTCGCATCAGAGAGTTTTCGCATGAGCACTCCGGCGCCGGGAGTTCGCATCATGTACCGAGTGGCCTGCTCTCCAAATCGTCCGGCGCGGGCCATGAGGTCGTCATAGTCGAGCGGAAGCACGCGGACGATGTCGCGTAAGACCGGCTCAGCGGGAACTCGCCGATTGTTCTCGATGTCGCTGAGGTACGACGGCGTCTTGTCGAGAGCCTTCGCGAAATCTCGCAGGCTCATGCCTGCGGCGACCCGAGCCCCCCGAATGACGTCTCCCAAAGGCTTTTCTTCGGCCATGTACGCCGATAAGCATACACAAGAACAGCGTTATTCACAAGTCTTTCTGTCTTTGTCAGAAATTGAGCTATTATACTGACATGCGAACGGCAAACCCACTTGCGCCTCGTATTCTGGAGACCGTTACCGGTCTTCCTGAGGGAACCCCCATTTCCGCAAAGGGACTGCTGCACCTCGGTACGCGGGAGGCTGTTGACCAGGCACTGTCTCGTCTGTGCCGTCGCGGAAAGCTTCTGCGGGCAGGACGCGGACTCTACCTGCGACCCATTCAGACCCGATTCGGTACGCGTCCTCCGGCCGTGTCGACCGTTTTGTCTTATTTGGCAGAAACGACAGGCGAGATCATCGTGCCCCATGGCGCCACCGCCGCGAACGCCCTCGGCCTGACAACCCAGGTGCCGACGCGTGAGGTGTATCTCACCTCAGGGCCAACCCGGCGACTGAAGTTCGGTGCACAAATTGTCGAGCTTCGCCAAGCACCACGCTGGCAGCTCTCATTTGCCGGACAGCCTGTCGGTGAAGTGATTCGCGCGCTGAACTGGATCGGCCCGCAGAACGGCGCTGCTGCAATCACCCAACTCGGCAACACGTTGCCACCGACGACCGTGAGCGAACTGCTGAGCGCTCGCGGTCGCTTGCCGAACTGGCTGGCCGCGGAAGTGAGCACACTCGCCGCCCATGGCTGATTCCTTCTTCGGCCTCTCCCGCCGCGAGCAGCTCGATGCGCTGCTCGTGGCGGCCTCTCGCTCCGGACGGAGTGCCCATTTACTCGAGAAGGATATTTGGGTTGTCTGGGTTCTTCGCGCCTTGTTCGATTCGGACTTTGCGCAGCATCTCGTTTTCAATGGAGGGACGTCGCTGTCCAAGGCGTATCACGCGATCGCGAGATTCTCCGAAGACGTCGACCTCACATACGACATTCGCGCGATTGCGCCGGACCTCGTGGCCGGATCAGATGACGCGATTCCGCACAGTCGCAGCCAGCAGGATCGCTGGACCGACGTCATCAGAGAGCGGCTGCCGGAGTGGATTCAAGGCCACGTATCACCGCTCCTGTCGTCGCAACTCTCAGAGCAGCGACTGAACGCCCAGGTCACGAGCGCTGAGGACGTGACCACGCTGCGTTACGAGTCGCTCGTTGCGGGGACGGGCTACGTCACTCCCATCGTATTGCTCGAATTCGGAGCACGCTCGACTGGCGAGCCGTGCGAAACGAAATCGATCAGTTGCGACGCCGCAGTTCACCTTCCCCACTTGGAGTTTCCCGAGGCGGAGCCGAAGGTCATGCGTGCTGAGCGAACCTTTTGGGAGAAGGCCACGGCCATCCACGTTTTCTGTCGGGGAGGCCGATTTCGAGGCCACGAACGATTCTCGCGTCATTGGTATGACTTGGTCGGCCTCGATCAAACGGGCTTTGCCAATATGGCGATTGCCGATCGCGAACTGGCCAGACAAGTTGCACGGCACAAGGCAGTGTTCTTCCGAGAACAGACAGCAGATGGACAGGTCATCAGTTACGAGACCGCCGTCGGTGGCAGCCTGGAACTCGTTCCAGCCGGCGAGCCAGTGGATTTACTTGCGCGAGACTATGCCGCGCTGATCGAGGATGGCCTACTGTTCGCCGAACCGCCTGGATTTGACGCCCTGCTTACGTCGTGCCGGGAGATTCAGGATCGCGCCAATCTGGCCGCTGTTCAATAGCGTCGAGCGAGTCCCTTCTCGACCACGCTCTTCGTCTGGGCTCTCTGTCACACACTTTTGACTCGCTCGATTCAGGCTGTAGAGACCTCGCTCCCAAGTGCATCAGGCCAGCCACCGTACCTGGCGCTGATTGTCGAAAGTCATGAGTGCCGTACAATCGTGGAACTTCGTAAACTTTCGCGGGAGGCTCCTCGATGACTCCTGACCTACTCGAACGAATCCGCGCATCCGATCCGCTGGCGCCCGCGCGCCTCCGCGGGGTGACCGCCAGGCAGCAACTGCTCGACTTGGCCGGCGGCACGCTGTCGAGGGAGGAGACGGCCAAGACCCTGGGGCTGAAGCGGCAGGCCATCGAGAGGCGGCGCGGCGCCGGCCGGCTTCTGGCGCTCTCGTTTGGCAAACGCGGATATCGATACCCGGCATGCCAGTTCGTCGACGGCCGGACCGTGCCCGGACTCGAGCGGGTGCTCGACGCATTGAAGGACCAGGACGCCTGGACGCAACTCGCGTTTTTCGTCAATCGCCGTTCGGACCTGAACGACGAAGGCCCGCTGACACTCCTCGGGAGAGGCGAGATCGATCGGGTCCTGCCGGTGGCACGCGCGCTCGGCGAACACGGGGCGGCGTGACGGACCCCGGCCGCGCCGAATTGGGCGACGTGCTCGATGCCTACGGGTTCGCGCTGATTGTGGAGTAGGACAGATGCCAACGCTGATTCGAGACCTGATTGACCTCCCCGAACAGGTGCACCGCGGCGATTTTGTGCTGCGCCTGACCGAGGGCATCCAGAAGCCAGCCGAGACGCTGCGCGATTACGTCGTCACGCCACAAACGGTCGTGCGCCAGGCGCTCTACATGGCCACCCTGGTCGCGACCCGCCACAACCCGGTGATCCGGGCCTACTCCCAACGCCTCCGTGGCGCCGGCAAGCCCGCGAAGGTCGCCCTCGTCGCGGCGATGCGCAAGTTGCTCATCATCCTCCATGCGATGCTCAAACAGCAGACCCCGTGGACGCTCACGCCGACGCGCCCGAGCACGGCCCTCGCACCCAGCGAAGAGGGCCGCGCGCAGCGCGCGTTGGTGTGAGCCTTGACACGCCAGGACAGTCGCTACGTACGGAGGAAAGCACCCGAGCACGAGAGCACCGGCGCACCCCGCACGTCGCACGTCTGTCATGTCGCACTCCACCCCAACATCTGGTCTTCCAGACTCATCGGATACGAGATCGTGACGTCCACGATCGCACCGGCCTCGTCGCGCACCAGTGACAACTCGGGCTGGACGAACCCGGTGTACGACGGCAGTTTCAGATGATCCACACGCGCCACGACTTCGTCGCGCAAGGCGGGATCGAAGTGTATGCCGTAGGTCTCAAACAAGGCTTTCGCGGCCGCGTAGTCGCCGGTGGACTTGATGCGCTGCACCTCGCCCAGCAGCCGCCCCACGCCTTCGTGGAACGCGGCGGTGTCCACCATGACGTAGAAGGTCTTGCCGTCACGTGTCCGCACCTCGATGGCCGGCGTGTGCGCCATCAGCCAGTGCACGATCGTCTGGCGATTGCGCATGTGGTCTTCTTCGATCTGCGTCCCCTCGCGTATGCGCCGGAGCTGCACCAGGGCGTTGCGCGCGTACGCCTCGTACTCGGTCTGAACGATTTCCTGCTGGTGTTCCGACGGCAACATTCCGACGTCGGCGATCTTCGGCTCGCCAACGAAGTACAACGCGACGAGATCCGCGCGGGATTCTTCAAGCGCCGAGTACTGTTCCTTGAGCGCCAGTTCTGGCCGGCCTTCGAGGTGCGGTTCCACCACGCCACTTCCATGCCCGAGCACCTCGTGGATGCCCGTGGTCACTTCACTGGCCAGTGCGCCCCAGCGTTCGGCGCGCTCGACTTCCTCCGGCGACCAGCAGAACTCCTCGCGGTACGACCGCGGCAACGACTTGTCGTACGCCTCGTTCACGTTCGCGATCGACACCGACTTGCTGCCGTGCCGTTCGCGGATGATCTGGTCGTTCGGCAGGTTGATGCCGATCGGCGAGACGGGCCCCGAGTCGCCGGTCTCCATCACCACGTCAATCGCCCGCGCGGTCACGCCCACGACATCCGTGCGGCGCCACTTCGGATCCCAGGGCATGCGGTCTTCGAACCACTGCGCTTCCTCGGCGAGGCCGTGAATCCCCCTGGTCTTCTCCGGGTTCACGTAGAACACCAGCGCCTCCCACGCGCCCTTCACGCCGCGGGCGTCCATGTAGTTCTCGATGAACCCGTTGATGGTGTCGACGGGCGAGTGCCTGTCTTCCACCCAGGCCATGTCGTACGCCACGCGGTCGGCATCTTCACCGGTCTGATAGAACCGGATCAGCGCCTCAAGCGCCTTGCGCATTTCCGCGGTGGCGTATGGCAGCGCGGCTTCAAGGTGACCACAGATCCGGGCAATCTCGTTCCCGTACTTCCCACCCAGACGCGCGACTTCTTCAACCAGCCCTGTCTCGGTCTTCACCAGGCGGGAGTTGAGGCCGTACCGCTCCACGAAGCTTTCAAGGTCCTTCGTCGACACCCCCCGATACAGGTTGTTCGCGCTGTCCTGAAGAAGGTCGCGGCCCTCACCCGGCGTCTTGTTCGTCACCATCGGTTCAAACGCCGCGTCGAAGAACGCCGCGCGCAGCCGCTCGAGTCGCGCGCGAACGGGCTCGGCGTTCGGTCCCGGGGGCTGAAGCCCCCGGGTTCCTACTGTCTCTGCCGCGCCCACGAACGCGTCGAACGAGCACGTGAGCACGAACTTGCGCGCGGTCAGGTTGTTGTACGGACCCGAGTTGATCCAGAACAGCTTCGTGTACCGGCGGACTTCGGCCAACGTGTCGGCGTCGAACGCGGACGGCTCCTGCCGGGCGGCGCGAAGAATGCCTTCCAGAATCCCGCGCATCTCAAGGCTGTGGCGATGGCGCTGGTCGTAATAGATGTCGCGACCGGCGATCGCGGCCTGCGTCAGGTGCCAGATCAGGATCTTGTCGCTGGCCGGCAGCGCGCAAAACCCGTCCGCATACAATTGCACCACCGCCGCATCGTCAATCTGTTCAAGGAGGTACTGGCGTTCCATCTAAATATCGATTTTCTCTCTGTGAGCCGGGGTGTTGACGGTCCACCGCAGTTCCGATTCGATCCGGGCCTTCAGAGTGTCCATCGGACCCGGTTCCCCGTGGACGAGGCACAGCAGCGAGGGCTTGCGCGTGAATCCCTTCAGCCACCGCAGCAGCTCGTTGCTGTCGGCGTGCGCGGACAGGGAATCCAGCGATTCAATCCGTGCGCGAACCGCCACCTCTTCGCCGTGGATGCGGGTGGTCTTTGCGCCGTTCTTCAGGTTGCGGCCACGGGTGCCTTCGGCCTGGTACCCCGCGAACAAGACCGTGTTCCGCTCGTCCGGCAGCACCCGCTTCAGGTGGTGCAGCACGCGTCCGCCCGTGGCCATCCCGCTCGAGGAGATGACGATGCTGGGTGAGGGGTCCTCCTGGACCTTGCGCGATTCTGGAATGGAGGCGATGACCCGGAGACGCGCGGTGCAGAAGTTCCGAACGCCCTCGTCCAGTTCGTGTAACCGGTCGCGGTACTCGGCCAGCACCTCCACCGCCATCGGACTATCCACGTAGACCGGCAGCTCCGGAATCGCCTTCTTCTCTTCGAGAAACCGGACCCAATACAGCAGTTCTTCCACGCGGCCCAGCGCGAAGGACGGAATCACGATCTTGCCTTTTCTCGCGACCGTCTCGTTCACAATGCGCGCCAGGTGCGCGCCTTCGTCATCAGCTTCGTGCACGCGATCGCCGTAGGTGGACTCCATCAGCACCACGTCGGCGTCGGGCACCGGGGCCGGATCAGGCAGCACGGGCCGCCCGGACCGGCCGAGGTCGCCGCCGAACAGAATCGTCCTGCCTTCAGCCGCCACCGTGATCCGCGCATACGCCGAGCCGAGCAGGTGGCCGGCGTTCAGGAACTCGAGTTCAATCCCCGGCGCGATGGGCATCGGCCGTTCGTAGCCGATCGGCTGCAATTGCAGGATCGCCCGCGCCGCGTCGGCTTCGGTGAACAGCGCGAGGGCGGGGCGATGTTTCGTGTATCCCTTACGGTTGGCACGCTCGGCATCTTCTTCCTGGATACGGGCGGCGTCGGTCATCACGATGCGCGCCAGTTCCTGCGTGCCGCCGGTGCAGAACACGCGACCGCTGAACCCCTGTGCCACAAGGCGTGGAAGATACCCGCAATGGTCAAGATGGGCGTGGGTCAGCACGACCACGTCGATTGACGAGGCCGGCACGGGAAACGGCTCCCAGTTCTTCTCGCGCAGCGACTTCAATCCCTGAAACAGTCCGCAGTCGACGAGCACACGTGTGTGCCCCACCCGCAGAAGGTGCTTGGAACCCGTGACCGTGCGTGCCGCGCCGAGAAACGTCAGTGTCATGCGAATAATCCTGCCTGCCCACCAGTGTGCCAGAACAGGATGTGCTGGTCCGCGGTGAACGCGTCTTCCCTGATGAGTCCGATCAATCCGGCCATCGCTTTCGCGGTGTAGACCGGGTCCAGCACGATGCCCTCTGACCGTGCAGTCAACTCAAGCGCTTCGGTGGAGGCTGCGGTTGGGATGCCGTACCCATCACCGACAAAGCGATCGTTCACTTCAACATCGCGCTCAAGACCCATCACCTTCGGCGACCCGCCCAGTTGCCGCCCCAACGCTTCGACCAGGCCACGCACCGTGGCCGCCAGGGAGGCGGCAGGCTCGTCGGCGCTGATGCCGACGATCCGGGGTGTGAGACCAAAGAGGGCACACCCGGCGATGAGTCCCGCCTGGGTGCCGCCCGATGACGAGGCGTGCACGATGACATCGGGGCGAAGTCCGCTGGCCAGAAGCTCTTCGACCCCGCGCGCGAATCCGGCGGCGCCGGTGGGCGTTGACGCGCCGAGCGGGATCACAAATGGTGTGCGGCCGGCTGCCAGGACCTCGTCCGCGACCGCGTCCATTGTCGCCGCGCGTTCGTCGCGACTTGACACGTGGCGCACGTCCGCGCCGAACAGCCGGTCGAGCAAGGCGTTGCCGGTGGGCTGTGCCTGTGCGGTGCCGTTCACCACCAGTACGACCCGGAAGCCAAGCGCCGCGCCGGCGGCCGCTGTCACCCGGCAGTGATTCGATTGCACCCCGCCGCAGGTGATGAGCGTGTCGGCGCCAGCGGCGTTCGCCTCGGCCAGCACAGTTTGGAGCTTGCGCACCTTGTTGCCACCCATGCCGAACGACAGGAGATCGTCGCGCTTCATGTAGAGCGCAGGGCACGACGGCCCGAGCGCGGCGCGCAGCCGATCGACCCGGTCGACCGGCGTAGGGTGCGGAGCGAGAGACACGAGGGGAAGTGCGCGCAGGGACGCCAGCGCGGTGGCCATGGTCAGCAGTCTATACTTGCTCGCGTGCGACGTGCGGCGTGCGACGTGCGACGTGCGACGTGCGACGTGGTATGGATAACCCCCTTGTTGAAGCCCTGAAGCAGACGCCGGCTGTGTTGTCGGTCGAGTTGCGTCCGCCTCGGGCCGAGCTGGACTCGGCGGCCGGGATGGACGCGTGGATTGACACCTACCATGCCGTGCGCGGCCTGGTGCGCAACGGCATGTTCGTGTTTCTCACCGACAGCGCGGTCGGCGCGAAGGAAGAGAACAACCTGCGGCACCTGGTCATCAACCTCGGCACCGACGTGCCACGCAGTCACGTCATCCCGTTTCTGACGACCAAACACACACGTGAGTACTGCCTGTCGTACGCCGAACGGGCGCTGCACTCGGGTTTTCCGACGCTGGTGGTGCTTGGCGGCGACAAGTCGGTCGGCCCGGCCCGGTGCGTCGAGCACGCGTGGCAACTGCGCGAGGACATCCGCGCGCACGTGCCCGAACTGGCCCTGGGTGGCTGGGCCAATCCGCACCAGCACCCGGCCACGCAGGCGGGCTACCTGCGCGACCCGCGCTTCACCGGCGAGCTGTATCTGACACAGGTGGTGTCGCATCACGACCTGCCGAAGATCGAGGCGTTCCTCACCACCGAGCAGCAGGCCGGCGCGACCACGCCAGGCATCTTCGGCGTGTTCTTCTACCGCAGTGCGAACCCGAAGACGCTCTCGATCCTGCAGCAGTTCCTGCCCGTACCCGCCGAAGGCCTCACTACCGAGTTCGATCGGGGAGATTCGGCCGAAGCCATCTGCGCGCGTTCGATCCGCGAGCTGCGCCGCGCCGGCGTCCGCCACATCTACCTGTCGAACCTGCCCGTGCGCGGGACCTACCAGGTGCTGGAGCGGATCCTGGCGCTTGTATAAGGGTCCAACATGGAGAACCGGAAGGTTGGACAATCCTCCATGTGTACTCAGAACTTCAGATCCCAGACGCCGCCGAACACGAACTCAGTCGCGCTGCGGCGGCGGCGCGGGACGACTTCGAGTGCCCGGTGTTTCTCGTGTGTCAACGTGGCGGGTTCGGCGCGGTAGCCGATGGCGATGACGACCGCGGGTTCGAACTCCCCGGGCACGGCGCAGACCTCTCTCGCCGCGGCCTGATCGAACCCCTCCATCTGTCGCAACGCCAACCCTTGCGCCTGCGCCTGCAGCGTCAACATCGCCACCGCCTGCCCCGTGTCGTAGTACGCGTGGCGGTTGGCATCGCCAGTCAGCTCCACCGTGAGCCGGACCGCCACCAGGATCAGCACGGGCGCCCGCGCCGCCCACAGGCGATTGATCGGGATCAGCGCACCAAGCAGCGCCTCGTGCGCCGCTGGGGTGACGTCCCGTTCGGCGACCACGAACCGCCACGGTTGTTCGTTGCCCGACGACGGCGCCCAGCGGGCGGCCTCGAAGAGGCGCCAGAGATCGGCGCGGGGCACGGGGCGCGAGGCGTCAAACGCGCGCGGGCTCCACCGTTCGCGGATGAGATCGAGAATGTCGTGGTCAACGTGCGCGTGTTTCGGGTGCGTCATGTGTCCCTGACTCTGTATCATCTCTCGAATGGCCCGGTTCCTCGACGCTGTCCCCTTCTCTGGCATTATCCGCATCCGCGACATGATGTATTCGGTCGACCGGCCGTTCCGGCTCGACCAGGGCGACGTCAGCTTCGACGCGCCCGACTCGGTCAAGAACGCGCTCCGCAAGGGGATCGCCGACAACCGCACGCACTACGTGCAGACCACCGGCATCCCGCCGCTGCTCGATCTGCTCGTGGAGAAGATGCGGACGAAAAACGGCATTCCGATCGGGGGTGCCGATGAGGTCATGGTGACCAATGGCGGCATCCACGCGCAGTACATCGCCTGCCTGGCGCTCCTTGAGCCCGGCGACGAGGTGCTGGTGCCGGACCCCGCCTGGCCGCCCACGGTGAGCAACATCATGGCGGCGCAGGCGGTGGCCGTGCCGTATCCGGCGCACGAGTCGCTCGGCTGGCGTCCCGACCTGGAGGAAGTCGCGCGTCTCATCACCCCCAGAACCAAAGCCATCGTCATCAACACGCCGGGCAACCCGACCGGCGGGGTGTTTACGCGCGAGGACATCAACGCGCTGGCCGCGCTGGTGGTGGAGCGCGACCTGTGGGTGTTCTCGGATGAGGCGTACGAAGACGTCCTGTTCGACGGGCGCGAGCACTTCAGCATCGCGTCGTGGCCGGGGCTGTACGAGCGCACCATTCCGCTCTACACGCTGAGCAAGACCTACGCGATGACGGGCCTGCGCCTGGGCTACCTCGCCATCAAGGATCCGAAGATCCGTGAGCGGGCGCGCAAGGTGATCTTCTGCACGACGGCCAATGTGTCGTCGTTGATTCAGTACGGGGCCGTGGGCGCGCTGGAGGGTCCGCAGGACGTGGTGGAGGAGTTCCGCCGCGAGCTGGCGGCGCGGCGCGACATCTTCTATGAGAAGTTGCCCAAAGCGTCCAGGGGTCTGCTGACCGGCGCGCGTCCGGCCGGGGCGTTTTATGCGTTCGTGAAGATCGACCCGGCGTGGACGTCCCCGCTGCCGAACGCGTCAGCGTCCCAGTCGTGGGCGATGACCGAGTTCCTCATCACACGCGCGCGTCTCGGGTGCGTACCCGGCGTCGACTTCGGCGCCAGCGGCGAAGGCCACATCCGCTTCTGCTTCGCGCGCGACCGCGCGGAGATCGAAGGCGCGCTGGCGTCGATGGAAGAGCACATTTAGCCGGCCTATTTCTGGAGGAAGCGATGGACCATGGCCTCCAACGATAAAAATCTGCACGCCTTGCCCACGTGGGCGGCGGCGCGCGTGACCAGTTCCCGCTGTTGCGCGCTCTTCAGGCCGCGGAAGGCCTCGACCTGACGTTTATTCCATTCGTTCTGGGCGTCTCGCGCGTGCGATCGATCGTTACGCAGCGCCCAGACGTACCCGACGGCGAGTCCATCCTCGCCCGACAGGCGGGTTTGGATGTCCCTGAGCCTGGCGTTTCGAGCGGTCGGACACGTTTCAGTCACTTTGTTCAGGAAGTCGGTAATCGACCGGCAGCGATCGAACTGGTCGCGGCTGAATCCCATCTCGAGACCGACGAGACTTGATTGATTCTCGCGGATGAGCTTGGCGATCCACGGCGAGTGGCGATCTTCTGGCGTCAGGGAGTGCTTGATCGTCCTGAGCGCATCCTGCTGCCGTTGCTCAACGCTGGCCTGTTCGCCGAGGGCCGCGAGTTCGGCCATCAAGGCTTCCGCCGTAATCCGGCGCGCAGGCTCCGATACGAGCGTTCGATCGAGGCAGTCGGCCAGCTCAGCGGCGTCACTGTTGGCAGCCACCAGCCACCGAAGGGTCCAGCCAAGCGCGTACACATCGGCCGCCTTCGACCACGCTGCCGGCGTCGTGCGAACCTCCGGAGCGACGTGCTCACCGGCGAACACCGTCGCGCTGTGGCCTTCGGAAATCCGGGCGAAGCCGAAGTCGATCAGTACCGGCCTGAGCGTTTCCGCATCGGTGTCCGCGAGAATGATGTTGCGGGGACAGATGTCGCGATGGAGCACGTTGTGCTTGTGCAACAACGCCAGCGTGCGGCTCAGCTTGATACCGATGTCGATGACCGACTCAGGGGAAAGTGCCGCGTGCCTGTCCGACAGATCCCGACCCTCAATCCACTTGTAGACCTGCACCGCCTCGAGGGCGTTGCGTGAGGACAATCCGATGTCGACGGGCTCGAAGAGATGGTCGGCACCCGGCGCATTGTCGGCAATCACTTCCTTCAGTGTCTCAATGACACCCTTGGTCTCGAGGTACCGCTGCCGGTCTTCCGGCGTACGGAGCGGCCGCACCCGAAAGACCCGGTTCTGGTGCCGGACGATCTCCGCCTCACCGCCGAGGGCGATGCGCTGGGCGCCGTCGGGAATCTTGATCCTCCGCTGAGGGCGTTTCTGAGTTGATCGACCAGCGCCGCGTTGCTCAGCAGGACGCTGATATCCGTGTCGTCATCTCCGTCGCGTCGAAGGACCTGTTGAAGATCCAGGGGAACTTCGAGGAAGAACTCTTTGGCCTTGTTGAACCACTCGTTGAGGTGTTCCTCCACGGGACGCCCCGGCGGAAGCGGCGGCAGCCGGCGCGCGGCCACCGGCTGACCCAGGCGATCGAGCAGGTCCGTGAATTGCCGCACCGCCGATCGCGTGCGGCTGTCCAGAAGCGCGCGGACCCGATCGGCGCGAGTGGCGGGGGCGACGTCGCGATCCTACATCCAGGCGGGCACGCGCGCGATCACGTGCGGCGCGTGCATCAAGGTGACGGCGGCCTGCAGTTTCTCGGGCGTCACCGTGTCCAGCGACGCGACCACCTCGACCGCTTCGTCGCCGATGACGGCCGACGCGGTCTTTCACCAGATCGGCCGCGTTTGGAAGGCGGCCGAGCCACTCTGTCGTCTCGGTGCTCAACTGCGTGATCGCCTGGATCAAGGTTGAGAAGCCAGAGACCGTGTCAGTCGAGCCGATGGCGCCGGCGGTTGCGCTGACGATCGTCCCGATCTTCGCGGTTTCCCCGGACAATTGGGAGCGTCCCAGTCCTCGAAGTCGAAGCACCCATTCGTCGAGGACCGTTGCACGGGCGTCCGCAATGCCAGCGACCGGGCCGGGTGGGATGTCGGATCCTTCAGGCTGGGGAGCCGCCACGGTGTCTGTTTCGAACGTGAGGCCACCGGCCCACCGGCCGAGACTCCGAAGCACGGGAGCGGCGGGTTCCGAGGACTCGAGCACCTCAACCAGCTCGAGGTCCCCTTCTTGTCGTGCGGCGTTCATCAGCAGTGGCATGACGAGATCCCTGGAGACCTCGGCGACCAACGCCCCGGCGTCGTGGCTCATCAGGGCGTCCGCGGTCTCATGGAGGGCCCTGCGCAGTTCCTTGTCACCGAGGCCGGCCAGCATGGGAGCCCAGAGGCTGAGGCGCAGTGACGTGTCGGGAAAGTCGGCCAGTCCACGCAGCAGCCGTTCGAGTTTCGCGTGGCCCGCGGCGCCCTCACTGGCCAGGCGGTTCAGGGCGCGAACACCAATGAGGTCGCGGAGCCCGCAACGTTCCGCTATCGACAACTCCGAGGGCTGGACGCTTCGGAGAATGGCCGCCTGTCGGAGTGTGGGCTCGACCAGGCGGTCGATGCGATGGCGTGCCCAAGTCGTACGCAGCGCCGCCAACCACTCGTTGAGCGGTGCGTCACGCAGCGCCGGGTGGAATTGGCGGCGAAGCTCTGGTGACGTTTGCGACAGGAACTCCAGCAGCGCCGGGGCCGGTTGGGGGGCCGGCTCCGCGGATTCGACCGTGGGTGGCGCGACCGTGCCCGCCTGGCCGGCGTCAATCACGTCGCCAAGCGCGTCCAGAGTGGGCGGCACGCCGCCGGGCCACAGGCGGACTTCACAATCGATGGCGCGTGGCACGCGACTGGGAGACCTGGCTGGCTCGATTCGCGTGAGGAACAGTGTGTCTTCGCGGCCCCGGTCCTTGCCGACCTCGAAGTAGAAGGCGTCGCCGAAGAGCGCCGCGCGCACGCCCTGGTCACCTGGCGGAAGGTCTGAGATGACCAGCCGGGTGCCATTCTCGGTGGCGTCTTCGAAGGCCCGGACCCGCCAGTCCGACGGCGCGCCGCCGGGGTAGTACATCTGGATGGTGGACGGAATCTTCAGGTAGTGGCGGCGCATGGCTCGGGGGAGTTCTACCGCTTGGCGGTGTCCGGGCGCAAGCCGGGCCCTGGGTCTGAGAAGCGGGGTTATGTCGATTCCGCAGGCCCCTAACGCGGCTTATCGTCGCTGACCGGTCTGATACTCTTCCTCTTTCATGTCACTTGCCCAAGGCCGCCGGATCGGTCCCTGCCTGATCGTGTCGCCGCTGGGCGCGGGCGGCATGGGTGAGGTGTATCGCGCGCGCGACGGCACGCTCAACCGCGACGTCGCCATCAAGATCATCCCCGAGGAGTTTGCAACCGACGCGGAACGGTTCGCCCGCGTCACGCGTGAAGCGCAGGCGCTGGCCGCGCTGAATCACCCGAACATCGCGGCCATCTACGAAATGACATCGGACAAGACACTCGACGTCATTTCGTCAGCGCGTTCTTTCCGGCACGCGGGTCCGATCGGCCACCTTCATCCCGGCGCCAGGTGGCGTAGGTCAGCGCAGAAGCTCGCCGACCGTTCAGAGCTTCGCCTTGCGCGCTTGCAGAACCGGCAAACGTTTGCGAATTTCACGCTTGACGGGCGCATCGGCGCCCGCACCGCTTCGCTGCCGCAGTCGAGCTGTTTGGTCGGCGTTACGTCGTGCGGTGGCCCGCCCTCCAATTGATCCCTCCGCGGGCGTAGAGCCTCGATCTGCGCGCGATGCCTTCGTAGATTCGCGCGGCCGGTTGCCGTGTCTCGGGATTGATCCGCAGCAGATGGTCTTCGCCGTCGATGGCGGCGACGATCGCGTGATACAGCGGCGCGTAGCGCATCGGGTACTGCGCCTCATCCATCCAGCGCCGTAACGAGGCGCCCTCGCCATGGGCCACCACGTAACACAACAGCCGTTGCAGGTCGCCGAGGTAGTCAGACCAGAGCGCCGGGTCACCACTCACAACCGCTTTGCCGATCTGCTCGAATATCCTTGGCCAACTCGCGTCCGGAGGGTCACCCCAGCACGGCAATGCCTCCAGCAGCAAGCGACCGGCGGCTGAGATGCCTGTGCCAGCCGCCAATGCCCGTTGCAGGTGTTCGCGAGCCAGTGCTGCGTCGCCGCCGTGCAGCGCCAGCGCATACGCGCAGTTCGCATGCAAAATCGCCTGGGCGGCGCCTTCGGAAGCGGTGGCCAACCCCTCTTCGTAGGCGGCGAACGCCCCGACCGGGTCTCCTGTGTCGTCCAGGAGCAGGTTGCCAAGGTCGTTCCACGGCTGAACCCTTTGCGGGTCGAGAGCGATGGCCCGGCGGTAGGCGGCCTCTGCCTCGAGGGAGCGGCCGAGCTGACCGCACGTGATGCCCTTGTTGACCAGCGCCCCGGCGACCCGTTCACGCAAGGCCGGCTCCGCGGCATCGCCGAAACGCGCGACCACGTCGTCGTAGACCTCGATCTCTTGCTCGGAGCGGCCGAGCTGACCGCACGTGATGCCCTTGTTGACCAGCGCCCTGGCGACCTGCGCACGCAAGGCCGGCTCCGCGGCATCGCCGAAACGCGCGACCACGTCGTCGTAGACCTCGATCTCTTGCTCGGAGCGGCCGAGCTCGCCGAGCCTGAAGCCCTTGTTGACCAGCGCCCCGGCGACCTGCGCACGCAAGGCCGGCTCCACGGCATCGCCGAAACGCGCGACCACGTCGTCGTAGACCTCGATCGCCTGCTCGGAGCGGCCGAGCT